>JAYRJZ010000034.1:0-45792 GCA_041906015.1 Roseomonas sp. | reverse complement strand
ATCTTCGCGATCCTCTTCGCTTGCTTCGCCGTGCTCGGCGGTAACTACGCGGCCGGGCCTTCGCCGAGGGATCTGTTCGAACTGCCGCTGGTCGCGCTGAACACGGCGATGCTGCTGTTCTCCTCCATCACCTATGGCTTCGCCATGCTGGCGATGCAGGCGGGGCGGTCGGGGCTGACGCGTCTCTGGCTCGCCGTGACGGTCGTCTTCGGCCTGGCCTTCCTCAGCATCGAGCTGCACGAATTCGCCGGCATGATCGCGATCGGTGCGACGCCGCAGCGCAGCGCCTTCCTCTCGGCCTTCTTCACCTTGGTCGGCACGCACGGGCTGCATGTCACCTTCGGCGTGATCTGGATCGTGACGATGATCCTGCAGGTCGGACGGCGCGGCCTGATCGCGGCCAATCAGCGCCGCCTGATGTGCCTCAGCCTTTTCTGGCACTTCCTCGACATCATCTGGATCGGCGTCTTCACCTTCGTCTACCTGATGGGGATGCTGCGATGAGCCACGACGCGCATCACGCGGAAGGCGGCGCCGCCCACGGCACGCTGCGGCACTATACGATCGGCTTCGTCCTGTCGGTCATTCTGACGGCAATCCCGTTCTGGCTGGTGATGGAGCGGCCGCTCGAGGCCGCACCGACCGCCATCCTGATCGTGGCCTTCGCCGTGGTGCAGATCATCGTGCACATGGTCTACTTCCTCCATATGAACGCCCGGTCCGAGGGCGGATGGACCATGATCGCGCTGGTCTTCACCCTGATCGTCGTTGCCATCGCCATGTCGGGTTCGATGTGGGTGATGCATCACCTGAACACCAACATGATGCCGACCCCGCACGAGATCAGCACCCGTCCGTGACCGCTCCCCCCCGCCTCCGGCCGCTTCTGGCGGGCGGCGGGGCCCTGCTCCTGGTCGCGGCCTTCCTCAGCCTCGGCGTCTGGCAACTTCAACGCCGCGAATGGAAGCACGCGCTGATCGCGCAGATCGACACCAGGATCCACGCCGCCCCGGTCCCGGTTCCGGACCGAGCGGCGTGGCCCCGGATTTCCGCACAAGATGCCTATCGACGCGTCGTCGCCGAGGGCCAATGGCTGCGGGACCGTGAGACACTGGTTCGGGCCACGACCGTTCTCGGCAGCGGATATTGGGCCATGACCCCGCTGCGAACGGCAGGCGGGGTGGTTCTGGTGAATCGCGGCTTCATCCCCCCAGAACAGCGCGATGCCGCAATGCGCGGCGAAGCGAACGGCGATGATCCTGTCCGAGTGGTTGGCCTGCTGCGCCTGAGCGAGCCTGGCGGTGGCTTCCTCCGTTCCAATGCACCGGCCGAGGACCGCTGGTATTCGCGCGATGTCACGGCCATCGCGCAGCAACGTGGCCTCGGGGATGCGGCTCCCTTCTTCATCGATGCGGAGGGCGCGCCGACCCCGGGCCGCTATCCGGTCGGCGGCCTGACGGTGATCCGCTTCGCCGACAACCACCTCATCTATGCGCTGACCTGGTTCGGCCTGGCGCTGCTGTCTGCCTGGGCCGCCGTGATGGTCCTGCTGCGCGGCGACGCAGAGGCGCCGGCGAGCCGCTGATCGCCACGCTCCCGCCGGTTTGCTCTCGGCTTGAACCTGGCCGGCTTGGCCGCGCTGCCCGGCGCCGATCGACCCTGCTCCGACAGAAGAGCGCATCGGGTCGCTCAGAGCACGGTCCACACCGCTATCCCCGAAGCGCACGTCTGAGGGCACACGCGCGCGCCGGGACTGGCAAAATGCTGCTGCCTCACCGAATTTCGCTGCGATCCCGCGGTCCGATCTCCCCGATCTTTTTCGAATTAAGACAACACCGCGCAAGGGCTGGCATCCCGATATGCGAGCCTGGAAGCCGCCGACGGCCTCACGGAACTCTTTGCCTTTCTCGATCCCCTGCACCAGCGGCGAGGAATCCGCTTGCCCAGCCCGAGTTGACAGATCACAGTCACGAGACTCGAATTTTATCGAATTCGTATCTCCGATGGATCCGCACCGATGAAGGCCTTCTTTTCGCCCCACCATGCCGGGCATCGTCCCAGCCAGACGTTCCGGCATGGCCGGATCGTCGCGAATCGCGACCTGCCCACGCGGGCGGAAAACATCCTCGCTGCGCTGCGCGCAGATGGGCACACCTTGCTGAACGCCCCGCCACACGGCATGGCGCCGATCGCGGCGATCCACACGCCGGAATATCTCGACTTCCTGCGGCATGCCTGGGTGGAGTGGCGGAAGATCGAGGGCGCGTCAGAGGATGTATTCCCCTACATCTTCCCGGTGCGCGGGATGGACAATGGCTATCCGACCTCGATCGTCGGGCGCGCCGGATACCACATGCATGACTGCTGGGCGCCGATCGGCGAACACACCTGGACGGTCGCGACAGAGTCCGCGAACCTAGCCGTCGAGGCGGCGGAACATGTGCTGAGGGGCGAACGCGCCGTCTATGCGCTGTGCCGCCCCTCGGGCCACCACGCCTTCGCCGACATGGGCGGCGGCAACTGCTTCCTCAACAACGCCTCGATCGCCACGCAGCATTTGCGGCAGCACTTCGCGCGCGTCGCGCTGATCGATGTCGACGTGCATCACGGCAACGGGTCGCAGGGCGTGTTCTACCGGCGCGACGACGTGCTGTTCGTCTCGCTGCACCGCGACCCGATCGATTACCACCCCTATTTCGCCGGCCATGCGCATGAACGCGGCGAGGGCAACGGCCTCGGCTTCAACCTGAACCTGCCGCTGCCGAAGGGCTCGGGTGACGAAGCCTTCCTCGCCGCCCTGGAGACAGCCTGCAGGCGCATCCAGGCCTTCCAGGCCGAGGCGCTGGTCGTCTCGCTCGGCGTCGATGCGCATGAGGCCGACCCGACCGAGGGACTGAAGGTGACTTATGAGGGCTTCCGCCGCATCGGCGCGCAGCTCGCCGGGCTGAACCTGCCCACCATGCTGGTGCAGGAAGGCGGCTACAACATGGACACCATCGCGCGCTGCGTCGCCGGCGCGTTGGCGGGCTTCGAAGGGCGGGAGACCAGCGCAACATGAACGCGATCGACGAAATGGCCGCCGCCCAGGGCGTGGCCTATATGGACGGCACCTTCATGCCGTTGGCTGAGGCGAGCATCCCGATCCTCGACCGCGGCTTCCTGCGCTCCGATGTCACCTATGACGCACTGCATGTCTGGAAGGGTCGCTTCTTCCGCCTGCAGGACCATATCGACCGCTTCCGCGCGTCGATCGCCGGATTGCGCATGTCCCTGCCGCATGCGGATGAGGAACTGCGCGACATCCTGATGGAATGCGTCCGCCGCAGCGGATATCGCGACGCCTTCGTCATGGTGATGTGTTCGCGCGGCGTGCAGCCGCCCGGCACGCGCGACCCGCGGCTGTGCCGCAATCGGCTCTACGCCTATGTCACGCCCTTCCTGTGGATCGCCAACGAGGAACAGCGGCGCGACGGGTGGAAGCTGATTCTGTCCAAGACGCAGCGCATCCCGCCGGAATCGCTCGATCAGCGGATCAAGAACTTCCACTGGCTCGACCTGACAATGAGCCTGTTCGAGGCCTATGACCAGGATGCACACACCACGGTGCTGCCGCTGGCCGACGGCACGATCACCGAGGGGCCTGGCTACAACATCTTCGTCGTCAAGGACGGCACGCTTGCCACGCCGGATCGAGGCATGTTCGAAGGCATCACCCGCCGAACCGTCACCGAGATCGCCGCCGACCTGCAGATGAATTGCGAGATGCGCCCGGTGCGCGTCGAGGAGCTGGACGAGGCGGACGAGCTGTTCTCCAGCACGACGGCGGGCGGCATCACGCCGATCACCTCCTACAACGGCAAGCCGCTCGGCGACGGCAGGCCGGGCCCAGTGACGAAGCGCATCCTCGATCTCTACTGGCAGCGGCACGAGGACGCGGCCTACACGACGCCGGTCGCCTACGGCGATTGAGCCTGGGCGAGGACCGCATTCGCGGAAACGGAGCCTTCAGCCATGGAGAAGGAACCCGCCGCGCCTCACCGCCAGGCACGGGGAAGGCAGCGGATCGAACAGATCCTCGACGCCGCTGACCTCGTGATCCGACGTCAAAGCGCGGCCGACGTCAGCCTTCAGGATGTCGCGAGGGAGGCGAACCTGCCTCCGGCCTCGCTCTACCACTACTTCTCGACGAGCCACGCGCTGCTGATGGAGCTGGCGCGGCGCTACCATGCCGCCTTCGAGGTCCTGGCCTCCCGTCGGCTCGACCATGAGAGCCTGTCGCAATGGAGCGACCTCTGCGCCTTCCATGCCGATCTGTCGCTCCGCTTCTATCATGAGCATCCCGTGGCGATGCGCCTGTTCCTCGGCCCCCAGAACGGGTGGGAGTTGCGCGCGGCGGATCTCGCAACCAATCGGCGTATCGGATCGATCTACTACCGCAAGCTCATCCAGCATTTCGTCGTGGCGGAGAGCAGGCTGCTCGAGGATGCGTTCGACATCTCGGTCACGATCTCAGATGCCATCTGGGCGCTGTCCTTCGCGCGTAGCGGCGCGATCGAATCGGAGATGGCGAAGGAGGCGTTGCGCGCTCGGCTCGCCTATCTCCGCCTGTATGTTGGGGAGCATGTCGAGAAGCGCGCTACGCCTCTGGACGGCTGAGGCACACTCTTCGCGACCGGAAGGCCGCGATGCGTCGCAGCCTAAGCTCCCAGGAAATCCTGCACCGCGCGACGCAGGAAGGCAGTGTCCTCGGGATCGCGCCACGGATTGCCGGCGCGATGCCCCCAGACGGAGGGTATCGGCAGCATCCTGCCCCGCCGCAGATGATCGAGTTCGGCTGCGCTGTCCGCGACGCGGAAGTAGAGGTCGGTTTCGCAGGGCAGCAACAGGACCTCCGCATCGATGGCGCGCAGCGCGGCAGCGAGGTCGCCGCCGAAGTGCGGGTGATCGGCAATGTCCGCGGCATCCCAGCTGCGCAGCATCGCCAGCAGGTCCGCGGCGGCACGGCGGGCGAATCGCTCCTCCCAATCGGTGCGCAGAAAGGTTTCGAGATCCGGCGCGCCCAATGCCGAGAGATGCAATCCTTCCCGATAGAAATCCTGGCTCAGCCCCCAACCGGCATAGATTCGGCCGAAGGCGCGCAGCGCGGCGCGTGGTTCGGTGTGGAACAGCGCCGTGCCGTCATATTCCGGCGCGGCTTCCAGCGTCGCGATCAGCCCGGCCAGGAACACGCGATTATGCGTGCTCGTCCGGGCGCTGCCGCAACTGACGACGATGCGATCCACCATCCCGGGAAAGGCGGCCGCGAAGTGATAGGCCTGCTGCCCGCCCATGGAACAGCCATGGATGGCGTGCAGCCGCTCGATGCCGAAAACCTCGCGCAGCAGGCGGCGCTGCGCCGCCACGTTGTCCCAGGCGGTGACAAGACGCGGCCAGTCGGGACTGTTGCTCGGCGAGGTCGATACCCCATTGCCGAACATGTCAGGGATGATGATGAACCACCGTTCGGGGTCCAGTATCCCCTCTGGGCCCAGCGCCCATTCCATGTCCGCATGCTGATTGCCAAAGCTGGTCGGGTAGAGCACGGCATTGTCCCGCGCCGGGGCGAGGGTGCCATGCGCACGCCAGCTCAGCCGCGCGTCGCGCAGCACGCCACCCTTGTGAAGAGGCAGGTCCCCCAGCGCGAGGACGCCCTGCTGCACCGGCCAGTCCATTCCATCCCCCTGCCCCGCGGCGCGGCAGCCTGCCATTGGCCCGATCCGCCGTGAAGCTTAACCGAACCGCAAGGCCGGCTCCGGCAGGATGGCGCGTGATCCCGGGCCGGACAGGATGTTGGCGCCAGAATTCACAGCCCTGCGCTGCCTCTTCCTGCTGGCCATGCATCACGGCCGGCAGATCGCGCCCGAGGATCTGCCCCGGGCCGAAGCGGCGGCGATGCTCCCCGCCTTGCTCGACGCCCTGCGCCGGCAGGGGCTGAAGGCGCGCGCACTCACGGGCTGCGGATGGGACACCGCGGCGGGGCTCGGCACCGCATATCCCGCACTCGCCCAACAGCAGGACGGCTCCTGGGTGGTGCTGGTGCATGT
The DNA here is from genome assembly GCA_041906015.1 of Roseomonas sp. Taxonomy (GTDB): domain Bacteria; phylum Pseudomonadota; class Alphaproteobacteria; order Acetobacterales; family Acetobacteraceae; genus Neoroseomonas. Next base: position 39,709 of record JAYRJZ010000034.1, on the reverse strand, counting down.
CATGCCTGGGGCCGATGGCAGCCCGGCCGCGGCCGTGCTCGATCCGGCCGAGGAGGAAGCGGGCGTGCAACTTGTCGCGCGCGAGCAATTCCTCGCACGCTGGGCGGGCACGCTGGTGTTGTGCCGGCCGCCCACGCCCATGGCCGAAGAACGGCCCTTCGGCCTTGCCTGGTTCCTGCCCGAGATCGCGCGGCATCGCGGCTTCTTCGCCGGCATTGCCGTGGCGGCGCTGCTGTCCAACCTGATTGGCTTCGCCATCCCCCTGCTCTTCCAGGTGCTGATCGACAAGGTCGTGCCGCACCAGGCCTGGCATACGCTGTCGGTCGTGGTCGCCGCCTTCGTGCTGCTCGCCGCCTTCGACGGCTTCTTCGCCTACGCCCGCCAACGCCTGATGCTGCTGGCAAGCAACAAGGTCGACGCGCGGCTCGGCTCACGCACCTTCGCGCATCTGCTGTCGCTGCCGCTCGCGTTCTTCGAGGGGCATAGCGCCGGAGTGCTGGTGCGGCACATGCAGCAGACCGAGAAGCTGCGGCACTTCCTGACAGGCCGGCTGTTCCAGACGCTGCTGGATGCGGCGCTGCTGCCGGTTCTGCTGGTGCTGCTCGCGGTCTATTCCGGCGTGCTGACACTCGTGGTGCTCGGCTTCTCGGCGGCGATCGCGGCGGTGATCGGCGTGATGGTGCCGGCCTTCCGGCAACGGCTGAATACGCTCTATGCCGCGGAAGGCGCACGCCAGGCTCATCTGGTCGAAACGCTGCACAACATGCGGGCCGTCAAGTCGCTGGTCCTGGAACCGGCGCGCCGGCGCGCCTGGGATACGCAACTCGCCACCGCGGTACGCGCGCATGCGGAGGTGGGGCGGGTCTCCGCCGCCGGCAGCGTCGCGACCTCGGTCCTCGAACGGCTCATGCAGATCGCCGTGCTCGGTCTGGGCGCGACCCTCGTCTTCGACGGGCAGCTGACGATCGGCGCCCTGGTCGCCTTCACCATGCTGTCCGGGCGCGTCACCGGCCCGCTCGTGCAGATCGTCACGCTGATCAACGAGTATCAGGAGGCCGCGCTCTCGGTCCGCATGCTCGGCACGGTGATGAACACGCCGCCGGAAGCGCGCGCAGGCCAGCGCCTGTCGCGCCCACCCATCACCGGGGCGCTGCGCTTCGAGGGCGTCACCTTCCGGTACCCAGGGGCGGTGACGCCCGCGCTCGATCGCGTCTCCTTTGCCGTGGAGCAGGGCCAGGTGCTCGGCATCGTCGGTCGGTCCGGGTCGGGCAAGACCACCGTCACGCGCCTGATCCAGGGCATCCACACGCCACAGGAAGGGCTGATCCGCTTCGGCGAGGCGGATATCCGCACCATCGAACTCGACCACCTGCGGCGGCATGTCGGCGTGGTGCTGCAGGAGAACCTGCTGTTCCGCGGCTCGCTGCGTGACAACATCGCCGCCGCCCGCCCCGGCGCCAGCCTGCCGGAGGTGATCGAGGCCGCACGCCTGGCCGGCGCGCTGGAATTCATCGAACGCCTGCCCCACGCCCTCGACACCGTGGTCGAGGAAGGTGCGAGCAATTTCTCCGGTGGCCAGCGCCAGCGCATCGCCATTGCCCGGGCGCTGATCACCCGCCCGCCGCTGCTGATCCTCGACGAGGCGACGAGCGCGCTCGATCCGGACAGCGAGGCGATCATCCAGGCCAACCTCAAGGACATCGCACGCGGACGGACACTGATCGTCGTGTCGCACCGGCTGTCCTCGCTGGTCGGGGCCGATGCGATCCTGGTGCTGGACCAGGGCGGCGTGATGGATTGCGCGCCGCACGAGGCGCTGCTGGAGCGCTGCGACGTGTACCGCCATCTGTGGCGGCAACAGACGCAGCATCTGCGATGATGCTCATCGCGCCGGTGGCACGGGAGGGGCTTCGCCCCGCCCGTGCCCTTCCCCCCAAAGGCCGAATGGCTTCTCGAGATCTCATCCTGGCGATCGGGAATGGGCTCGGTGCATGCTCCGACGTTGAACGCCCTCGGGCCATGCGCCGATGAAGCCGCGGCCACAGGCACGCCGTCGCCGCATGCCGAGCCCTGTCGCGGATGCTCTGCCGTTCCAGGAGCCGTTGGAAGCGCTGATCGCGGAGCCGCCACCGCGCATCCTGCGGGGCCTTCACTGGCTGGTCGCGCTGTTGTTCGTCGGGCTGCTGGCCCTCGCCGCCATCGCGCCGGTCGATGTCGTTGTGACGGGTTCCGGCCGATTGACGCCGGACGCCCCGCCCATCGTGCTGCAACCGCTGGAGAGGGCGGTCATCCGCGAGATCCGCGTGCGCCCGGGCGACATCGTGCAGCGTGGCCAGGTCCTGGCGGTGCTGGACCCCGCCTTCGCCGAGGCCGATCGCGCCGCCCTGGCCGCGCAGCGTCGCCTTCTCCTGGCCCAGCGGGCGCGGGTCGAAGCGGAACTCGCCGGTACAGCACCACCGGCTTCCGATGATCGCGACAGCCTGCTCCAGGCCGGGCTTCAGGCGCAGCGACAGGCCTTCCTTGCCGCACGCCTGCGGGCTCTGTCCGAGGAGATCGACGGCCAGCAAGCGGCAATCCGCAGCCTGCAGGAAGCCGATGCCGCCCTCGCCGAGCAGGTCGCCATCGCGCGCGATGTCGAAGCATTGCGCCTGCGCCTGCTGGAAGGGCAGATCGGCTCCCGCCTGCAGTTCCTCGAGGCGCGGGCGCGCCGCATCGCCGCCGAACAGCAGCGGGAGCAGGACCGGGGCAGGCTCCAGGCCCTCCGCCACACCCTCGCGCAGAAGCAGGCGGAACGGCAGGGCTTCCTTGACGACTGGCGGCGGCAGTTGATGGAGGAGCTGGCGCGGCTGCGCGGCGAGCTTGACCGCGCCGAGGAATCCCTCGTCAAGGCGACGCGCCTCGCCGAGCTGACGGTGCTGACCGCCCCGGACGACGGCACGGTACTGGAGGTGGCGCGGCGTTCGGCAGGCTCCGTCCTGCGGGAGGCCGAGCCCCTGATCAGCCTCGTTCCCGCCGGCGCGCCGCTGATCGCGGAGATCGCCTTGCGGTCGGCCGATATCGGCCAGACGCGCCCGGGTGACACCGTCGTGGTCAAGGTGGATGCCTTCCCGTTCCAGCGCCATGGAGCCCTCGGCGGCGTGCTGCGCGCCATCGCGCAGGATTCGCAGCTGCCGCGTGCCGAGGGTGAGCCGCCCGGCCCGCACCACCGCGCACAGATCACGATCACGGGCGACACGCTGCGCGGCCTGGCGCCCGGCACCCGGCCGACGCCCGGCATGACCGTCACCGCCGAGATCCATGTCGGGACGCGCAGCGTGCTCGCCACGCTGCTGCTGCCGCTGATCCGCGGCGTGCAGGAGAGCCTGCGCGAACCCTGAGCGTCCCGCCGGCCATTTACGGTCGGGAAACGTCCCCGCCGGCATGCTGTCCGGGACACCTGGCCGACAGGACGTCCAAGCCGGGGTTCGATCTTGTCAGCCGCCATCGCGGCTGCCTGCCGTCATCCCATCAGGGTGCCGGCCTGCCGGGAGTCTGCGATGCCTGTCATATCCGCCCTCAACACGACGCAGATCGCCGCGCTGACCACGACGACGATCGCGGCGTTGACCACCGCGGACATCGCGAGCCTGGCGACGACGCAGATCCAGGCGCTGACCACCACCCAGTTCGCCGTCCTCAAGGCGACGCAGATCGCGGCGCTGAACACGACGCAGATCGGCGCGCTCGAAACGACCGATCTCGCGGTGCTGAACACGACGCAGGTCCGGGCGCTGGCGCCGACCAAGATCGGCGCATTCAACACCACCCAGATCGGCGCGCTGACTACGACGCAACTCGGCGCGCTGACCGGCACCCAGCTTGCGGGCCTCGACACCACGGACATCACGGCGCTGACGACGACGCAGATGGGCGCGCTGTCCAGCACCCAGGTCGCCGCCTTCACCACGGCACAGATGCGCGCCATGGAGACGACGGATCTCGCGGTGCTGACGACGACTCAGCTTCGCGGGCTCTCCTCGGCCCAGGTCGCGGCGCTGAACACGACGCAGGTCGGCGCCCTCACGACCACGCAGCTCGGCTCGCTCACCACGACGCAGGTCGCGGCGATGAACTCGTCGCAGGTCTCGGCGCTGACGACGACACAGATCGGCGCGCTCACCTCGACGCAGATCGGAGCCCTGACCGCGGCGCAGTTCCGTGGCTTCGACACGACCGACATTGCCTCCCTGACCACCACCCAGGTCGCCGGCCTGCGATCCAGCCAGATCACGGCGCTGACGACCAGCCAGCTGCAGGCACTGGAAACGACCGACCTCGCCACCCTGACGACGACGCAGTTGCTCGGCCTGTCAACCGGGCAGGTGGCAGCGTTGACCAGCACGCAGGTTGGCGCCCTGACCACGACCCAGGTCGCGGGGCTGGCCCTGCGCCAGGTGCCGGCGCTGAACACGACGAATATCGCCGCCCTGACGACAACGCAGATTGGGGCGCTGACGAGCCTCCAGGTCGCTGCCCTGACAACGACGCAGGCCCGTGGCCTCGAGACGACGGACCTTGCCGTCCTGACGACGACGCAGATCCGTGCGTTGAACGGTTCCGTGGTCGGCGCGCTGAACACGACTCAGGTCGGGGCGCTGACCACGACCCAGATCGGCGCGCTGACAACGACCCAGCTTTCGAAGCTGACGACCACGCAGGTTGCCGCGCTGACAACGACGCAGCTCGGCGCCCTCACCTCCACCCAGGTGGCCGGGCTGTCCACGGCGCAGTTGCGCGGGCTGGACACGACCGATATCGCCAATCTCACCACGACGCAGGTCGCCGGCCTGACGGCGACACAGATCGGAGCGCTCACCACCACGCAGCTTGCGGCCCTGGAGACGACCGACCTCGCGGCACTCACCACGACGCAGGTCCGCGGGATCGCCGCCTCCAGCATCGGCGCCCTGAACACGACGCAGGTGGCCGCCCTGACCACTACGCAGGTCGGAGCCCTGACGGCCAGCCAGGTCGCCGGGCTGGACAGCACCGACATCGCGGCGCTGACCACGACGCAGATCGGCGCCCTGTCGAGCACCCAGACGGCCGCACTGACCACGACGCAGCTTCGCGGACTCGAGACGACGGACCTCGCCGTGCTCACCACGACGCAGATCCGCGGTCTCGGGGCGACGCAGCTCGCGTCGCTCTCCACCACCCAGTTCGGAGCGATCACCACCACCCAGATCGGGGCGCTGACCAGCACGCAGCTCCTCGGCTTCAAGTCGAGCCAGCTTGCCGCGCTGACCACGACGCAGCTCGGCGCCTTGTCCTCGACCCAGATCGGGGCATTGACCTCGGCCCAGCTCGCGGGCTTCAGCACCACCAATATCGCCGCCCTGACCACGACCCAGGTGGCGGGGCTATTGGCGGGGCGGATCGGCGGCCTTACCACCGTGCAGGTCGCGGCGCTGGAGACGACGGATCTCGTCACCCTGACGACGACCCAGCTCATCGGCCTGAGCACGACGCAGATCGCGGCACTGAGCACCACGCAGGTGGCCGCGCTCACCACCACGCAGGTCGCGGGCCTGCTGCCCGCCCGCATGCCCGGCTTCGAGAGCACCGACATCGCGGCGCTCACCACCACCCAGGTGGCAGCGCTGACCAGTGCGCAGCTTGCGGCCCTGACGACGACACAGCTCCGGGGATTGGAGACGACGGATCTCGGTGTTCTCAGCACCACGCAGGTACGCGGCCTGACCTCCGCGCAGCTCGGCTCCCTGACCACGACACAGCTTGGCGCGCTGACCACCACGCAGGTGGGCGCCCTGGCCAATACGCAGATCGCCGGGTTGACCTCGGCACAGGTCTCCGCGCTGACCACGACGCAGTTGGCGGCCCTGACCTCCACGCAGGTGGCCGCACTCAGCGTGATCCAGTTGAAGGGGTTGGATACGACCGACGTCGCCGCGCTGACGACGACACAGATCGGTGGGCTGACAACGACCCAGCTCGCATCGCTGACCACCACCCAGATCGGCGGGCTCGAGACAACGGATCTTGCCGTGCTCAGCACGACGCAGGTCCGGGGCCTGGGTACGGCGCAGTTCGGCGGGCTGAACACCACGCAGCTCGGGGCCCTGACCACCACGCAGGTGGCGGCGCTGACCAGCACGCAGCTGACGGGCCTGACCACGACGCAGATCGCCGCCCTGACCACAACGCAGCTTGGCGCCATCGGAACCGCTGCCCTTCCGGGCCTCCTGGCCAGCCGAATCGGCGCTCTCACCACCACCCAGGCTGCCGCGCTGACGACGACGCAGATCGCGGCGCTGAGCGTGGCGCAGGTCGGGGGGCTGGAATCAACCGACCTCGCGGCGCTGACGACGACCCAGATCGGCGCACTGACCTCCACCCAGGTGGCGGCACTGAACACGACGCAGTTGCGCGGTATGGAAACCACCGATCTTGCCGTGCTGACCACGACACAGATCCGAGGACTGGGCGCGTCACAGCTCGGGGGGCTCACCACCACGCAGGTCGGCGCCATCACCACCACCCAGGTCGGTGCCCTCACGACGACGCAGCTTGGGGGACTCTCCTCGACCCAGATCTCCGCCTTGACGACGACGCAGCTCGCGGCGCTGTCCTCGACCCAGGTGGCCGGCCTGGGCACGGCGCAGATGCGTGGGCTGGACACGACGGATATCGCCAACCTGACCACCACGCAGGTGGCGGGGCTGACCAGCGCGCAGATCGCGGGCCTGACCAGTACCCAGGCCACCGCGCTCGAAACAACCGACCTGGTCGCACTGACCACGACGCAGCTCCGCGGCCTGACCTCGACCCAGACCGCGGCGCTCTCCACCACCCAGGTCACGGCCCTGACGACGACGCAACTCGGCGGGCTGGCCTCCTCGCAGATCGGGGCGCTCAACACGACGCAGGTGGGCGCGCTGACCACCACCCAAATCACGGCCCTCGGCACCACGCAGTTCCGCGGGCTCGGTTCCGCGCAGGTGGCGGCACTGACCACGACGCAAATCGGCGCGCTGACCACGACGCAGATCGGGTCCCTGACCCTGGCGCAGACCTTAGGACTTGAGACCACCGACCTTGCCGCCTTGACGACGACGCAGATCGCGGGTCTGACGAAGGCCGTGATCGGCGCGCTCAGCACCACCCAGGTGCGGGCGCTGGAGACCACGGACCTTGCCGTCCTCACCACGACGCAGCTTGGCGGCCTGACAGGCAGCCAGGTCGGCGCGCTGACGACGACACAGGTCGGGGCGCTCACCACCACCCAGGTGGCCGCGCTGACCAGCACGCAGGTAAGCGGGCTGACCACGACACAGGTCGGCACGCTGACGACCACGCAAATGGGCGGACTCGGCACGACACAGGTTCGCGCGCTGAGCTCGAGCCAGGTCGCGGCACTGAGCACCACACAGGTGGGCGCGCTGACGACGACACAGATCGGCGGATTGGGTGTGACGCAAGTCAAGGGGCTGGAAACCACCGATGTCGCGGTGCTGAGCACGACACAGCTCGCGGCCTTCACCTCGACGCAGATCGCGGCGCTGACTGCGACCCAGGTGGCGGCTCTGACCACCACCGCGATCGGCGCGCTGACGACGACGCAGGAGGCCGGCCTCACCACCGCGCAGCTCGGCGGCCTGACGACCAGCCAGGTGACGGCGCTGACGACGACCGCCGTCGCGGCGCTGACGACGACGCAGATGGCCGGCCTCACCACGACGCAGATCGCGGCCTTCACCACGACCCAGATCGGCGCGCTTGAGACCAGCGATATCGCGGCGCTGACCGACGTCCAGGTCGCCGGCTTCACCACCACCCAGATCGGGGCGATGACCACAGCGCAGGCTAACGCTCTGTTTACCTGATCCGGGCCCGGATAGGCCCCGGACGACCACGAAGGAGAGTGCGGCATGGCCAGAATGGGCATCGCCGAACTGGTGGGTAGCGCGCAGGCGCTGGCCGCCGCTGGCCAGGGTGCCCTGGCCGCGGAATTGTATCGCGACTGGGCGGGCCAGAACCCCGATGATCCGCTGCTGCATGCGGTCCACTTCAACCGCGGCGTGCTGCTGGCCGACACCGGGGACCTGGCCGGGGCAGTGGAGGCGTTCTCCGCCGCCATCCGCCGCAGGCCGGAGTTCCTGCCGCCCTACATCAATCTCGGCGCGGCCTGCGAAAGACTGGGGGCCAAGGCGCAGGCCTATGGGCATTGGGCGCATGTCTCGGGCAGCCTGGGCGGCGTGACGGCCGAGACCATGGCCTACAAGGCCACGGCGCTGAAGCAGATGGCGCAGGTGCTGGAAGGCGGACGGCAACTCGCCGCGGCCGAGGATGCGCTGCGCCAGGTCGCGGAGCTCACGCCATGGCAGCGGGACGTGGTGCAGCACTGGATCAGCCTGCGCCAGCGCCAGTGCCAATGGCCGGTCCTGGTGCCGCTGGCGGGTCACGACGTCGCGGCGCTGCTGCGGCGGATCGCGCCGCTCAGCATGGCCTGTCTGTCGGATGATCCGCTGATGCAGCTCGCCGTCGGCGCGGCCCATATCCGCGAGGATGTCGGACCGCCGCCGCGCTTCCGCACCGCGGAGGATTTCGCCGCACGCCTGGCGGAGGTACCGCGGCGCCGGCTGCGCATCGGCTATCTTTCATCCGATTTGCGCGACCATGCGGTTGGCTCCCTGATGGCCGAGGTGTTCGGGCTGCACGACCGCGGGGTGATGGAGGTCTTCGCCTATTACTGCGGCATCCCGCAGGAGGATGCGACCAAGGCCCGCATCCGCGGCTCCGTCGAGCATTGGCGCGACATCCATGCGCTGGACGATGACGCGGCGGAAGCGATGATGCTGGCCGATGGCATCGACATCCTGGTCGATGTGAACGGCCACACGCGGGGCGCCCGCACGCGGTTGCTCGCGCGCCGCCCGGCGCCGGTCATCGTCAACTGGCTGGGCTATCCGGGCAGCATGGGCAGCCCGTACCACCACTACATCATCGCCGATCCCCATATCGTGCCCGACGGCAGCGAGCGCTTCTATTCCGAAACCGTGCTGCGCCTGCCCTGCTACCAGCCCAATGACCGGCGTCGTCCGACCGAAGGTGCCGTGCCCCCGCGCCGGGCCGATCACGGCCTGCCGGAGGAAGGGACCGTGTTCTGTTCCTTCAACGGCACGCAGAAGATCACGCCCTTCGTCTTCGCACGCTGGATGGCAATCCTGCGTGGCGTGCCGGGCAGCGTGCTGTGGCTGCTGAAATCCTGCGAGGAGGTGGAGGATCGCCTGCGCGCCCATGCCGTGGCCGCCGGCGTCGCGCCGGATCGCCTCGTCTTCGCGCCGATCGTCGCGGCGCATGATCACCTGGCGCGCTATGCGCTGGCGGATCTCTTCCTCGACACGCTGCCCTATGGGGCGCACACCACGGCGTCTGACGCGCTTTGGACAGGCGTGCCGGTGCTGACCGTGCCGGGGCGCAGCTTCGCGGCGCGCGTCTGCGCGAGCCTCGTCCACGCAGCGGGATTGTCCGACCTCGTCTGCGCCTCGCCGGCGATGTATGTCGAGCGTGCGATCGGGTTGGGTCGGGATCGCGAGGCCATGGCCGCCCTGCGCGCCCGCCTGGTCGCAGGGCGGGACACGGCTCTGCTGTTCGATACGCCACGGCTCGTGCGAGAACTGGAAGGGCTGTTCCGCACCATGTGGGACGACTTCGCCCATGGGCGCATGACGCGGCCCGATCTGCGGAATCTCGATACCTTTCTCGAACTTGGCGCGAGCATGGATCACGGCAGCGCCGAGGTCTCGTTCCTGCCGGATGCCGACGCGCGCTGGCACACCGCACGCGCCACGCGGCACGCCTATGCGCCGCTGCCCGACGATGGACGCTGCTGACGCCATGGCGCCGCTGGATGCCGCCCCCAACAGTCTCTCGGGCCTACCCCTGGAAGCCCTGCTGCCTGGCCTCGAAGCGCTTTCGCCGGCACAGGGCATTGCAGCCTATCGGGCCTGGCTCGCGGCGAATCCCGCCTCGCCCCAGCGCTTCGCAGCCTGGTTCAACCTTGGCGCCCTGCTGGGCAACGCAGGCGATCGGGCGGCGGCAATGATCGCCTATCGCCAGGCCCTGACGCTGAAGCCCGACCTACATCAGGCAGCGGTGAATCTCGGCCTGATGCTGGAAGCCGACGGTCGGCCGGAGGAGGCGCTCGCCGCCTGGGAGGAAGCGCGGCAGCCGGACCAGGCTCGGACGGCCCTGCTGAACCATCGCGGCCGGTTGCTGGAAACGCGCCGCCGCTATGCCGAGGCCGAGCGCGCGCTGCATGCCAGCCTGCTGACCGATCCGGATCAGCCCGATGTCATCCAGCATTGGGCCCATCTGCGCCAGAAGGCGTGCCTGTGGCCGTTGCAGGATGGCGGCATACCAGGCCTTTCCGCCGAAGCGCTGACGCTGCGCGGGGGCCCGCTCGGCGCCTTGGCCGTGACCGACGATCCGGATCTCCAGCGCCGCATCGCGGAGGCCTGGATCGCCCGCAAGATCCCCACCGCCTTAGGACGGCTGGCGCCGGCACAAGGCTATGCGCATGAACGCATCCGAATCGGCTACCTCTCCTCGGACTTCTGCCGTCATGCGATGGGCTTCCTGATCGTCGGGCTGTTGGAGCACCACGACCGCACCCGCTTCGAGGTGTTCGGCTACTGCTCGACACCGGAGGATGGCAGCGAGATCCGCTCGCGCATCCTCGCCGCGCTGGACCATCACGTCCCGATCGGCCATCTGACTGAGGAAGAAGCGGCGCGCCGCATCCGCGCCGATGAGATCGACATCCTGATCGACCTCAACGGACTGACCGCCGGGGCCCGGCTCGGCGCGTTGCGCTGGAAGCCGGCACCGGTACAGGCGACTTATCTCGGCTATGTCGGGCCGGTGCCGCTGCCGGAACTCGACTGGATGATCTGCGACGCCGTCACCGTGCCGCCGGACCAGGCCGGGCATTATGCGCCCCGGCCACTACCGCTCTCCGGCTGCTACCAGGCGAATGACGGGCGCGAACACGCACTGCCGGCGATCAGCCGTACCGCCGAAGGTCTGCCCGAGGACGCGGTCCTGCTCTGCTGCTTCAACAATTTCTACAAGATCACGCCGGAGGTCTTCGCGGCCTGGATGACCATCCTGCGCGCCGCACCGCGGGCGGCGCTCTGGCTGACCGAGGACAATGCGACCGGCATCGCCAATCTGCGCCGGGAAGCCGCCGCGGCGGGCGTCGCGCCCGAAAGGCTGATCTTCGCCTCGCGCTGCGACCCGGCACACTACCTGGCGCGGCTGCGCCTCGCCGATCTCTTCCTCGATACCTTTCCCTACAACGCCGGCACCGTCGCCTCGGATGCGCTGCGCATGGGCCTGCCGATCGTCACGCTGGCAGGCCGCGCCTTCGCCTCGCGCATGGCGACGAGCCTGCTGACGACGCTCGGCGTAACGGACGGTATCGCCGGTACCCTCGACGAGTATGTCGCCAAGACCGTTGCCCTCGCGACCGACTCGGCGCATCGCGCCGCGCTGCGCCAACGCCTCGCCGGCGATGCGTGGGCACGCAGCCTGGGTGATACGGTGGGCTTCGCCCGGCGGATGGAAGCCGCCTATCAGACGATCCTGCTGCGCCCATAGAGCCGTTCCCGGCGCGGTGGTTCACGGCGACGCCGCTGAATCCCTGTTCTTGCGAGCATCTTCACCCGATCCGGTGCTTCCGCCTCATCGGGACTTTCTCTAGCGTGGGGTGGCGTCATCGCCCCGGTGCGGCATAGGCCGTGGCCCACAGCGCGAAGGCATTGTCACGAATCACGCGCACCAGACCGAAGCCCGCCTGACGCAGTGCGATTTCCAGCGTGCGGGCGGTAAAGCCCGTCCGGTGCCCCATGAAATGGTTGCCTGCCGCGATCGCCGCACCGTGCCCGTACAGCATGTCGAGTGGCGCGATCGGCCCTGCCGGCGAGATGTAGGCCGCTTCGGCCAGCCGATCCTGGGCCACCAGCTCGGCGGCCTGTTGCAGGTCCGGCACCGTGATCAGCGCAAAGCCTTCCGGCCGCAGCACGCGGCGGAACTCCGCCAGCGCCAGCGGCACCTCATGCGCGAAAAGGTGCTCGAGGTTATGTGCCGACCACACCGCATCGACGCCACCGCTCTCCACCATGCCCATATCCGTGATGGTGGCGACGATATCCGGCGCGACACCCGGATCGATATCGAGCCGCACCTCGCGCCAGGCACCGGGCTCGAAGAAGGCGGGCGGCAGCTTGCGCGGATCGGCCATGCCGCAGCCGACATGCAGCACGGTGCGCAGGGCGGGCGGGGCTTCGGTGAGAAGGGTCATGCGGCGTCTCCGTCAGGCGGCCTGGGGCAGAGGAGCCTGCAGCCCCGACAGGTATCGCGCCGCCACGGCACCGCCCGTGCGGCGGTCATGCTCGGCGAGCAGGCGGAAGGCGATGTCGACGGCGCCATAGGCCTCGTGCAGGACCGCGGCCATCGTGAGCAATTGCCGATCCGACAGCGCGTCCAGCCGCAGCAGGTCGCGGATGAAGACCGCATCGGCCCAGACGAGTTGCCCGAGCCCGGCATAGGGATCGCCGTTCACCATCATCGGCTGCACCGCGCGGGACACGGTGGGGAAGAAGCGGTGCAGCACGAAGCCGTGTCCCCGCAGGAACAGCTCCATCTCGCTGAACAGCGGCTGCCCCTTGTAGAGCGGCAGGAATTCGACCTCCGCCTGGATCACGACCGCATCGCGCAGCCGCGCCTCAGCATGGCGCAGCACCATGAGTTCGGCGCCCTGGATGTCGAGCTTCAGCAGATCCGCGCCCGCCGTCTCCGGCACATCGTCCAGCCGGACGGTATCGACCGCCTCGGTCCCCAGCACGCGGCCCCATTCGGGAAAGCCGTGGAACAGCGCCAGCACCGCCGGATCGGGCTCCAGCAGGGAGGTCATGCCCGGTGCCTGGCAGAGATGCAGCACATGCCGCGCACCATCGCCCACCGCATGCGGGAAGTAGCGCTCCAGCGGCCCCTTGCGCGATTCCAGCACCGCAAGCGCGGCGGGGTTGGGTTCGAAGCCCACCACCTCCGCCAGACCGGCGCGCAGCATGCCGGCATAGGGGGGTTCGGAATCGATCGGGTTGGCGCCGATATCGACCACCTTCACCCGCGGGGCGAGGCCGCCGGTCAGGGCCTGGAATGACTGCATGCGCGGCTGCCTCCTGCAGCGGACAACGCGCTCAGCCTCGCCGCAGATCCCTTTCCGAACCCTTCACAAGCGGCACGGTTCCGGAGAGGCTGCCAGTCAGGGAGAAACACCATGACCGCAGCCGACCAACTTCGCGCCCGCCTTGCCGCGGGCGGCATCCTTTCCGCGCCCGGGGCGCCCGATGCGCTGGCTGCGCGGCTGATCGAGCAGGCGGGATTCGAGGCCATCTACATGACCGGCTTCGGTGCGACCGCCTCGCGCCTCGGCCGCCCCGATATCGGCCTGCTGACCCAGACCGAGATGACCACCCATGCGCGCGACATGACGCGTGCCGTGGCCATCCCGATCATCGCGGATGCCGACACGGGCTATGGCGGCCCGGCGAACATCGCGCGCACCATGGAGGAATACGCCCAGGCCGGCGTCGCCGCCGTGCATCTGGAAGACCAGGTCGCGCCGAAGCGCTGCGGCCAGCTTGCCGGCATCCGCCTGATCGATGCGGAAGAGGCAACGCGCCGCCTACGCTGCGCCATCGCCTCGCGCCCCGCTCAGGGTCCCCTGGCGATCGGCCGCACCGATGCCATGCCCGCCATCGGACCCAACGAGGCCGTGCGCCGGGCGCTGATGTACCAGGATGCCGGCGTCGACCTGGTCTTCATCGACGGCATCAAGCGCATCGAGGAAGTGGAGATCGTCGCCCGCCGCGTCCCCGGCCCCAAGGTCGTCAGCATCGTGGACGGGAACGAGACCACCGCGCTGACCGCCCAGGCGCTGGAACAGATGGGCTTCGCAGTGGTGCTCTATGCCGTCTCGCTGCTGTTCAGCGCGGCGCAGGCCATGGCGGCGACGCTCGCCACGCTGAAGCGCGACGGCACGCCCGCCGCCTCCGCCGGCGCCATGATGTCCTATGCCGAGTTCAGCGCCCTGGTGGACCTGCCGCGCTTCCAGCAGCTCGACGAGGATTACGGCTGAGCGAAGCGCTCGATGCGGAAGGCGTCGAGCGGGATGTCGGTCCGCCCGTCCACCACGAGTTCCGCCATGATCGCGCCGATCCCCGGGCCGAGCTGGAAGCCATGGCCCGAAAAGCCGAAGGCGTGGAACAGGCCGGGCGTGGTGCTGCTGCGGCCGATGACGGGAATCGCGTCCGGCATCTTGCCATCGATGCCGCTCCAGGACCGGATGATCTGCGCGCCCGCGAGCATCGGCACGAGCTCGATCGCCAGTTGGGCGGCCGCGATCGTCACCTCGGGCAATGGTCGCGACCAGGGCATGGCGGGATCGTTCTCGCCATGCCCGCCGCCGATGATCACGCTGCCGCGCGGGATCTGGCGCAGATAGACATTGCCCCCGACCACGCCGAGATTCGGCTCGATCACATAGGGCAGCGGCTCCGTCACCAACATGTTGGGGGAAAGCGGCGCGACCGGAACAGGCTCGCCGAAGGCCGCGGCGACGGCACCGCCCCAGAAACCTGCCATGTTCAGCATCACGGAGGCGGCGAATGCCTCGCCAGCCTTGGTGCGCAGCGTGAAGCGCGCGCCGTCATGCGCATGCGCGACGACTTCGGCATGCTCGCGGATATCGGCGCCGGCGGCGCGCGCCGCATTCGCGAGCGCCGGCGCGAGCAGGCGCGGATTGGCCGCGCCATCCTCCGGCGCGAAGGATCCGGCGACGACCTTCGGCCCGAGCCAGGGATATTCCCGATGAATCGCGTTGCGCCCGACCATGCGCAACGGCAGGTCATGCTGTCGGGCGACATCGAGATAGGCGATCAGCTCGGCTTCCTCCGCCTCGCTGCGCGCGAGCTTCAGATGCCCGGTGACGGTGAATTCCGCCGCGGTGCCGACAAGGTCCGGCAGCCGGCCCCAGATCTCGCGGGACCGCCGCGCGATGGGCAACTCGGCCGGATGCCGCCCCTGCTGCCGCACCCCGCCATAGTTCACCCCCGAGGCCTGGCCGCCGACCAGCCCACGTTCCAGCAGCACCACGCGCAGCCCGCGCTGCGCAAGATGCAGCGCGGCCGAACAACCCGCCCCGCCGCCACCCTGGATCAGGACGTCGCAATCGGTCGTCATGCCGCCACCAGCGGGATCGGCTTCACCGGCGGCTGCCCCCGCAGCCGGCCGATCTGCGGCACGGGGCGGCCGAGTTCGGCGGCCAGGATCTCGGCCGCCGCGGCACCGCAGACACGGCCCTGGCACCGCCCCATGCCGACGCGGGTGAAGGCCTTGGCCCGGTTCATCTCCGGCGCGGGGCCGGTCGCCGCCTCGGCGCGCGCCGCGGCGCGCAGCTCGCCCGCGCGCAGGCCCTCGCAGCGGCAGAGGATGGCATCGTCCGGCAGCGCGCGCGCGAGATGCGCTGGGAAGGGGAAGGCACGCTCCAGCGCACCGCGAAACCGCGCCAAGCCAGCGAGGCGACGATCCAAGGTGACGGTTTCGATCGGGTCGATGCGGTGGCCGGCATCCGCCAGCAGGGCCAGCGCCGCGCGCTGCCCGGCGAGTTCCGCGACATCGGCGCCACCAATGCCCGCCCCGTCCCCGGCGAGGTAGATGCCCGCGACCGGCGTGCGGCCCGCCTGGTCCCGCACCGGGATCCAGTTCGCCTGCAGCGCGTCGTGGCGGAACGGCACGCCGGCCAGGTCGGCGAGCTGCGCCTCGGGCTTCAGGCCCCAGCCCATGCCGATGGCGTCGCATTCGGTGTGGTGTTCGCGCCCCGTCGCGTCGCGCCATCGGATCGCCGCCACGGACTGTCCATCGCTCTCGATGACCATCGGCGTGATGCCTTCCGCCATGTGCACGCCGCGCCGCTTCAGCCAGGCGGTGTAGTAGAGTCCCTTGGCGAAAGTCGTCCCGCCCAGCATCAGCCCGGGTGCGGCGCGCGCCTTGGTGGCGAAGGGCGTCGTATCCAGCACCGCCGCCACATCCGCTCCGGCCTTCACGTACTGGTAGGCGACAAGCACCAGCAGCGGCCCGCTACCGAGCAGCACGACGCGCCGCCCGATGCCGCAACCCTGCGCCTTCAGTGCGATCTGCGCCGCACCCAGCGTCGTGACACCTGGCAGCGTCCAGCCGGGCACGGGAATCACGCGATCCATCGCGCCGGTGCACAGGATGGCCGCATCGAAGCCGATGGTCTGCTGCGCGCCGCGGTGCAGTGCCTGCATCACCCCCGCACCGGGTCGGATGTGCCAGACCAGCGTTTCAGGACGCCAGTCGCAGCGCGGCTTCAGCGCATCGAGCGTCTCGTGGATCGCCGTCGCGCGCTTCGCCTCGAAGCCGTAGAGGGTCCGCGCGTCGCGCGCGAGTGCGGCGGGCGGCCGCTGATAGATGCGGCCGCCGCCATCGGGCGCCTCATCGACCCAGACCGGCGAGAGGCCTGCCGCCACCAGCCGTTCCACGGCGCGCACCCCGGCGGGGCCGGCACCGACCACCGCGACCCTCATCCGCGACGGACCTCCATCCCATCCTGCGCAGGCGTCGCACAGGCGCGCACGCGTCCCATGCCTTGCACCACCACCCAGCAATCCTGGCAGGCGCCCATCAGGCAGAACCCCGCGCGCGGCCCGTCGCCGAACTCGCTTGAGCGCAGATGGCCGGCGCCGGCGGCTAGCAACGCCGTCAGCAGCGTATCGCCTTCCATCGCCTCGATCGCCGATCCTTCGAGCGTCAACGTGATGCGCGGACGTTGCGCATCGCGCAGACGGACCAGCTTCACAGCGTATCCTCGTGCCGGCAGTTCACCAGCAACTCCGCCACCGTCGCGTTGTTGGGCAGGCGCAGCACCGCCTCGATCAGGGCCGCCAGGTCCTCGGGGCGCGACATGGCGTCGCGGGAGACCTTGGTGACGTGCGAGGTCATGTCCGTGTCGACGAAGCCAGGACAGACCGCGGTAGCGCGGATGCCGTGCTCCCAACCCTGGCGGCGCACCTCCTGCGTCAGCGCCATCACCGCGAACTTGCTCATCGCATAGCCGAGATTGTCGTTGCGCACGCGCTTGCCGGACAGCGAGGAGATGTTGACGACGCGCCCCTCTCCCGCCGCGACCAGATGCGGCCAGGCGGCGCGGATCACGCGCATCGGGCCCTTCGCGTTCACGGTCCACATGGCGTCGAAATTCGCCTCATCAGCGTCGAACATCGTCGCGCGAGGATTGATGCCCGCGGCGTTCACCAGCGCATCGATGCGGCCATGGCGCGCCATCGCCTCGGCAACCCAGCCGTCGGCGCTGCCCTGCTTCGCGGCATCGAAGACATGGCCGCTCAGCCGCTCGTGCTGCGGCAGGCGCGACGGATCGCGAACCCCGGCGCTGATCGTGTAGCCCGCGGCCAGAAGGCGCTCCGTCACGGCGCGGCCGATGCCGCGCGTCGCGCCTGAGACCATCACCACGCGGCCGGTCGGATCCATCATGCGGCAATTTCCTCGGCGCGGTGGCAGGCAATGGTCCGGCCCTCGGCACCGGGAAGCGGGCGCAGGGCGGGAACGGATTCGGCGCAGGCAGGCAGCGCCATGGGACAGCGCGTGCGGAAGACGCAGCCGGATGGCGGGCGCGCGATGCTCGGCACCTCGCCCGACAGCGGTGCGGTCGCGGCGCGATGATGCATCGACGGCGTCGCGGCCAGCAGTGCCCGCGTGTAGGGATGTGCCGGCGCGCGGAAGATCTCCGCCGCCGCACCTTCCTCCATCACCAGGCCGAGATACATCACGACCACGCGGTCACACAGGTGGCGCACCACATGCAGGTCATGGCTGATGAACATCAGCGCGAGACCCAGTTCGGCGCGCAGATCGGCCAGCAGGTTCACCACCTGCGCCTGGATCGACACGTCGAGCGCCGAGACCGGCTCATCCGCGACGATGAAGTCAGGCCGCGTGGCCAAGGCGCGCGCAATCGCGATGCGCTGCCGCTGGCCGCCCGAAAATTCATGCGGCAGGCGCTGCGCGTGGCTCGGATCCAGCCCGACCTGCTGCAGCAGTGATGCGACGCGCTCCGTCGCCTCCGCCCCCTCCGCGATATGGTGGATCACCATGCCATCCGCGATCTGCGCGCCGACGCTGCGCCGGGGATCGAGGCTGCCATAGGGATCCTGGAAGACCATCTGCATGCGCCGCCGCAGCGCGCGCAGCTCGGCACTGCCCATCGCGGCGAGGTCGCGCTCCTCGAACACCACACGACCATCGGAAGGCGCCATCAGCCGCAGCATGACGCGGCCGAGCGTGCTTTTGCCGCAGCCGGACTCACCGACCACGCCGACTGCCTCGCCGCGGTTGATGTCGATATCGACGCCGCGCAGCGCCAGCATCGGCACGCCTCGGCCGAGGAAGCCGCCGCGGCGATGAAAGACGCGGGTGAGGCCTTCCCCGCGGATCAGCGGCGCGGTCATGCCACTTCCTTCCAGCGCCGGCAGCGCGCGGCGCGGCGCGGGCCGGTTTCGACCATCGCGGGAGCCTCGGCGCTGCAGGCGGGCTCGGCCATGGCGCAACGCGGCGCGAAGCGGCAGCCGGACGGCATGGCCCAGGGCTGCGGCACGGCGCCGGGTATGGCCGAAAGGCGCTCGGCCTCCCCTTCCGGCGTCGAGGCGATCAGCGCCGCGGTGTAGGGATGGCGGGGTGCGGTGAAGACCTCCGCCGCGGGGCCTTCCTCCACCACCTCGCCCGCGTACATCACGGCGACGCGGTCGGCGATCTCGGCCACGACGGCGAGATTGTGCGTGACGAAGACCATGCCCATCCCGCCTTCCGCGCGCTTGAGTTCGGCCAGCAGCGCGAGGATCTGCGCCTGCACCGTCACGTCGAGCGCAGTGGTCGGTTCATCCGCCAGCAGAAGCCGCGGATGGTTGGCGATGGCCGCCGCGATCATCGCACGCTGCCGCTGCCCGCCCGAAAGTTCGTGCGGATAGGCGACCGCCGCGCGCTCCGGGTCCGGCAGGCCGACCTGGCGCAACAGCGTGACGACGCGGTCACGAATGCCGTCGGCGACGCCATGGGCGCGCAGACTTTCGCCCACCTGCACGCCGACGCGCAGCAGCGGATTCAGGCTGCTCGACGGATCCTGGAAGATCATCGCCATGTCGCGGCCGCGCATGGCACGCAGCGCCGGCTCGGCAAGGCGCAGCAGGTCACGCGATGCCCCGTCGCGTCCGGCCAGCATGATGCGGCCCGCGACCGGCGTCACCGCCGCTGGCAACAGGCCCATGACGGCGAGACCCGTCAGCGTCTTGCCCGATCCGCTCTCACCCACGATGGCAAGCGTCTCGCCTGGCGCGAGAGAGAAGCCGACATTGCGGACGACCGTCACCGGCCCTTGCGGCCCGGGGACCTCGAGCGTCAGGCCTTCCACCGAGAGCAGCGCCGGCACGGCGGGCGTGGCGGGCGCGGGCGGCAGCACCAGCACGCGGCCCAGGAATCCCGGGCGGCCGCTCGCCCGCCCGCGCGGGTCGAGCGCATCGCGCAGCCGGTCGCAGAAGAGATTCAGCACCAGCACCGTGGCGGTCAGTGCGAGACACGGCCAGAACAGCAGCAACGGCGCCTGTTCCATCGCCGAGCGGGCACCGCGGATCATCAGGCCCCAGGAAGGCGACGGCGGCACCACGCCGAGCCCGAGGAAGGACAGCCCGCTCTCCAGCAGCATCGCCGAGGCGACGGTCAGCGAGAACTGTACGATCAGCGGCGGCGCGATGTTCGGCAGCAGCGTGCGGACCAGTATCCGTCCCGTCGGCGCCCCGAGGGCTTGCTGCGCCGTGACATAGTCCAGGGCGCGGGCGGAGAGGGTCTCCGCATAGGCGACGCGGGCGAAGCCCGGGGCGAACAGAATGGCAAGGGAGAGCACGAGTGTGGTGGCGCCCGGACCGAGCAGCGTCACCACCAGCAGCGCCAGCAGCAGCGGCGGGAAGCACAGCACGATCTCGGAGGAGCGCACCGTCAGCAATTCGACCACGCCGCGGAAATAGCCGCCGAGGATGCCGAGCAGCGTGCCGATCGCGGCTGCCGCCGCCGTCGCGGCGAAGGCAACCGAGAGCGACACTCGCGCGCCCCAGATGATGCGCGAGAGCACGTCGCGCCCATATTCGTCCTGCCCCAGCCAATGCCAGGCGGACGGCCCGGCGAGCCGGTTCGCCACGTCCTGCCGCACCGGATCGGCCAGCGGCAGGATCGGTGCGGCGATTGCCAGCGCGATGATGGCAAGAGCCAGCGCGCCGGGCAGCAGCAGGGGACGCAGCTTCGCGCGCCGCATCAGCCGTGCCGCACGCGCGGGTCGATCACCGCATAGAGCAGATCGACGCAGAAATTCAGCAGGACGAAGAGTGCGGAGATGACGAGCACGATGCCCATCACCTCGGGATAATCGCGCGCTTCCACCGCGCGGACCAGGTAGCCGGACAGGCCGGGCCAATTGAAGACGAACTCTACCAACACCGTTCCGCCCAACAGGGATCCGAGATGCAGCGCCACGACCGTGACGACCGGCGTCAGCGCATTACGCAGCACATGGCGCCGGATGATCGCCCATGGCGCGACACCGCGCGCCTGGGCGGCGCGGACATGCTCGCGCTCCAGCACCTCCAGCACCGAGGAGCGCATGACACGGAACACCACCGCGCCA
Source organism: Roseomonas sp. (assembly GCA_041906015.1). GTDB lineage: Bacteria > Pseudomonadota > Alphaproteobacteria > Acetobacterales > Acetobacteraceae > Neoroseomonas. The sequence goes on along the minus strand of JAYRJZ010000034.1, from coordinate 18,876 downwards.
AGCCCCACTGCGATGGTGCAGGCAGGCATCATCAGCAGCAGCATGTGCCGCCCGGGATCGCGTGCGAAGGGCACATAGCCGCCGGCCGGCACCAGCCTGAGCTGCTGCGCCAGCACCAACACCGTCAGCGTGCCCACAACGAAGACCGGGATGGACAGGGCGAGACCGGCCCCCGCCGACAGCGTGCGGTCCAGCGTCCCGCCGGCGCGCAGCGCGGCCGCCACGCCCAGCGGCACGCCGAACACCACCGAGATCAGCCCCGCCATGCCCACCAGTTCCAGGGTCCGCGGCAGGCGCAGGGCGATCTCCTCGACGATCGGATGATCGTCCTGCAGAGCAAGGCCGAAATCGCCCTGCAGCAGGCCACCCATGTAGTCGAGATACTGCCGCCATAGGGGGAGGTTCAGACCGAGCCTGTCGCGCAGATCCTCCACCGCCGCCGGATCGGGCGCGATGCCACCTTGGGACAGCAGCAACTCCGCCGGATCGCCCGGGATCATATGGATCACGAGGAACACCAGCGTAGCGACCGCCCAGACAAGCCCCACCGAAGTGACAAGCCGGCGTGCAGCGAAGCTCAGCACCGCCTCAGGCCACTTCGGTCGTCTCGAAGGTCAGGCCCGAATAGAAGGTCAGCGCGCCCGGGAGATTCGTGAAGCCCGTCACCGCCTTGCGCATGGCATAGCCCTGGCTGCGCCAGGTCAGGCCAACGATCGGCGTTTGCTCGATCGCCACGCCTTCCATCTCGCGATAGATCGTCTTGCGCTTGGCCTCGTCGAATTCGGCGCGGCCGGCCCGCAGCAGGTCCGTGATACGGTCGATCTTCAGGCCGAAGCTCCGGACATAGGACGGCGAGAGCGAGCCATCGATGAAGTTCGCGATACCGTCCGGATCGTTGCTGTCCGCGGCCGTGCCCATCACCGCGACGTCATACTGACCACGATTGCCGATGGCCACGCGCGTCGCCCAGTCGGGCATGTTCAGCTCGGCACGGATGCCGACGGCGGCGAGATGCTGCTGCACCACCTCCGCGGTGTCCTTGTGCATGCCGTACTGGGCGGTGGAGAGCAGCGAGCACGACACGCCGTTCGCCAGCCCCGCCTCGGCCAGCAGGCGCTTGGACAATTCGGGATCGTACTTCCAGCCCTCCTTGTATTCCGGGTTGTAGAAGGGGCTGGATTCCGCGACGGGAAGCTGCATCAGCGGCGAGCCTCGACCGAAGAAGGCGGCGCGCACCAGCTCGTCGCGCTTGATCGCGTGCGCCACCGCCTTGCGCACGCGCGGATCATTGAAAGGCGGGCGCGAGCCGTTGAAGACGAGGAACATGAAGGCGCCATCGACGGTGTCGAGGTTCAAGCCAGGATCGGCGCTGATCGCGTCCATCGCCTGCCAGGGCACGTATTCGATCAGATCCACATCGCCCGACCGCAGTGCGGCGACGCGCAGATTCTCATCGGCATAGGCGATGGCCTTCAGCTTCTTCAGCTTCGGCAGGCCCGCGCGGTGGAATCCGGCGAAGGGTTCGAATTCCAGCGAGACGCCGCGCTCCTGCGCCTTCAGGATGAAGGGCCCCGCCCCGACGGACTGCCCACGGGGCGAATTCCGCGAGATGATCGGCAGGTGGTAGGAGGCCATCATCACCGGCAGCGTCGCCACCGGGTTCTTCAGGAAGATGCGCACCGTGCGGTCATCGGGCGTCTCGATGCGATCCACCCCCTGCATCTCGGCGCGGAAATAGGCGGTGGAACGTTCCGCCGCGATCTGCTCGATGGTCCACTTCACATCGGCGGAAGTGACCTTCTCCCCATTCTGGAAGCGGGCATCGCGCAGCTTGAACTCCCAGCCCTGCGTACCGATGGGTTGCCAGGATTCGGCAAGCTCGCCACGCAGCGAACCGTCGGCGGCGTAGGAGGTAAGCCCCCGATACATCAGCAACTTCATCGTCGCGGCGGCGGTGCCACTGTTCTGCCAGGGCTGGATGCTCGGCGGGAAGCTGGACAGGCCGAAGGTGAGCTCGCCCGGCGTCGCCGCACGCGCCCCCGGCAGGCGGAGGAAAGGCAGCATCCCAGCAGCGGCTGCGCCGGCCAGCACGGCGCGGCGGGTGACAATCGGTCCCATGCTTCACTCTCCTTCTTGTGTTTGCCCAGACGTGACGAAGTTCAGTGATCAGGCAGTGTAGTCATAGACCTCGCGCGCCGTGTCGACCGAGATGGCGCCCTCGGCCAGATCGCGCGCAACCGCGGCACGGTCACGCTTCTCGGGCGGCCCATAGCCGCCGGCGCCGGGGCTGACGATGGCAAACCACTGGCCCGGCTTCAGCACGGCGTTGTCACCGTCGAACACCACGCCGGGGCCGCATTCCACCGCGCCATGACCGCCAGCACCGCCGCCTAGCAGGCCCCAGGAACGCGAGGAGAGGCGCGAGACATCGACGCGCACGCGGCAATCCGCGTCGGCCCGATAGACGCGCCGCAGCCCCATGCCGCCGCGCTGCGCGCCGACGCCGCCCGACCCGTCCACCAGTTCATAGCGCAGCAGGGTCAGCGGATACTCGATCTCCAGCGCCTCGACCGGCAGGTTGGAGGTATTGGTGACGTGGACGTGGATGCCGTCGAGGCCATCCTTGGTCGCGCGCGCCCCGCCGCCGCCGCCCATGGTCTCGAGATAGACCCAGAGCGCACCGTCCTCCTCGCGCTGACCGATGAAGCTCGCCACGGTGCAGACGGAATTGGAACAGGCCGTCACGCGATCCGGCACCGCCTGCGCCAGGGCGCCGAGGATAAGGTCGGAAACCCGCTGGCAGGTCTGCACGCGGCCGTTCACCGCGGCGGGGTGCGCGCAGTTCAGCACCGTGCCGGACGGGGCCGTCACGGTCAGCGGCCGCGCCAGGCCCGCATTGGGCAGGATGGTCGGATCGACCACCGATTTCACGACGTAGTAGGCAGTCGCCGCCAGCGCCGTCCAGGTCATGTTCAGGCCTGCGCGCAGTTGCTTCGGGCTGTCGAAATGTAGCGACATGGAATCGCCCTGCACCGTGATACGTACATGCAGTGGCAGCTGTTCCTTGACCTCCACGCTCTCGAAGACGTCTTCGAAGGTCCAGGTGCCGTCCGGGATGGCAGCGATGCCGGCACGCATCTTACGTTCGGCATAATCCAGCAGCGCCCGGCCCGCCGCCGCCACGGTCGCCGTGCCGTACTTGGCGCACAGCGCCTGGAAGCGCTGCACGCCGACCCGGTTCGCCGCCATCTGGGCCCGCAGGTCGGACAGGCGCTCGCGCGGCACCTGGCAGTTCAGCAGAATGAGGTCGAGGACGTCCTTCTGCAGTTCACCCGCGCGGTACAGGCGCACCGGCGGGATGCGCAGGCCTTCCTGGTAGATATGCGCATGCCCGCGATCGGCGAAGTCGGAATGGTGGGCGAGGTTCACGGTCCAGGCGACGATCGCGCCATCCACGAAGATCGGCTCGGCCAGCACGATATCGGGCAGGTGCGTGCCGCCGCCTTCATAGGCATCGTTGCCGACGAAGACATCGCCGGGCTTCATATCCTCGATCCGGTGCAGCTTCAGGATGTGCGGCACGATGCCGATGAAGCTGCCGAGATGGATCGGAATGTGTTCCGCCTGGCAGAGCGTATTGCCGTCCGTATCGAACAGCGCGGTGGAGCAGTCCCGCCGTTCCTTGATGTTGGTGGAGTAGGAGGCGCGGATCAGCGCTTCGCCCGTTTCCTCGACGATCGACGAGAGGGCTGCGCCGATCACCTCGACGGTGATGGGATCGAGCACGGGGGCGTGCGTCGCGGGAACGTCGTTCATGCCGCCACCTCCAGGATCAGGTTGAGATAGGCATCGACCCGCGCGGTCATGCCAGGCAGGACGACGGTGGTGGTGTCCATCTGCTCGACGATGGCCGGGCCGGTGAAAGTGTTGCCGGGCTTCAGCTTGTCGCGGGCGTAGATGGGCGAGGCAACGAAGTCGCCGGCCTCGGGGAACCAGACCTTGCGTTCGCCGATGATCGCGCCGGAGGCATCGGGGCCGGCATCGGGATACGACTTCAGCTCCGCCTTGCGCACGCTGCCGGTGGCTTCGAGGCGCAGCGTCACCAGCTGCACCAGCTCGCCTTCCGCGACGAAGCCGTAGCGTTGCTTGTGCGCCTCGGCAAAACCCTCGGCGAGGGTGGCGATGGTCGCCGCGGTGATCGGGCCTTCCGGCAGCGGCACGGCAAGCTCGTAGTTCTGCCCCGCATAGCGCATGTCGGCGGTACGGGTCAGGTGCCGGTCGCCTGGCGCGATCTCCTCATGCACGAACCACTCGCTCGCGCGCGTCGCCAGGCCGTCGAAGGCCGCCGCCACCTCGCCCACGGACTCCGCCGTCGCCGGCAGCAGCTTCGTCGCGGCAAAATCGGCGCGCAGATCGGTCAGCAGCAGCCCCATGGCGCAGAGGATGCCGGGATAGGGCGGCACCAGCACGCGCTTCATGTCGAGTTCGCGCGCCAGGCGCGCCGCATGAAGCGGACCCGCGCCGCCGAAGGCCATCAGCGTGTAGTCGCGCGGGTCATAGCCGCGCTGCACGGAGATCACGCGGATCGCGCGCGCCATGTTCGCGGTGACGACGGAGATGATCCCCTGCGCCGTCTCCATCACGCCGAGGCCGAGTTTCTCCGCCAACCTGCCGATCGCGGCCTTCGCCAGGCCCTGATCGACCTTCATGCGGCCGGCGAGCAGGTATTCGGGATTCAGCGTCTGCAGCACGACATTGGCGTCGGTCGTGGCAGGCTCCGTATTGCCGCGGCCGTAGCACACCGGCCCCGGATCCGCGCCACAGGACCGCGGCCCGACCTTCAGCAAGCCGCCGGCGTCGATATAGGCGATGGAGCCGCCACCCGCGCCCACCGTGTGGATGTCGAGCATCGGCGCCTTGATCGGATAGCCATGCACGATGGCCTCAGAGGTCAGCTTGCACGCCCCGCCATTGAGCAGCGCCACGTCGGTGGAGGTGCCGCCCATGTCGAAGGTGATCAGATCCTCGTACCCTGCCAGCGCGCCGATCGCCTGCGCACCGACCACGCCCGTGGAGGGGCCGGACAGCACGGCACGGACCGGCATCTCGGCCGCCGTGCCGAAGCCGATGACACCGCCATTCGACTGCGTCAGATGCGGCGTGGCGGTCATGCCGATGTCGCGCAGGCGCGGGGTCAGGCGCTCGATGTAGCTGCGCATGACCGGACCGAGATAGGCGTTCAGCACCACGGTCGAAAGACGCTCGAACTCGCGGAATTCCGGTGCGATCTCATGGCCCGCACTGATGAAGACGTCCGGCATCTCCTCGCGCAGGATCTCGACGGCGCGCTTCTCGTGCTCAGGCCGGATGAAGCCGTAGAGGAAGGAGACGGCGATCGCCTTCACCCCGGCTTCCTTCAGCGCCTTCGCCGCCGTGCGCATGCGCTCCTCGTCCAGCGCCAGGTCGATGCGCCCGTCATGACGCACGCGTTCCGGCACGCCATGGCGCAGGTCACGCGAGACCAGTGTCGGCGGCTTGTCCGCCTGCATGTCATAGAGATCCGGACGCTTCTGCCGCCCGATCTCGAGCAGATCGCGGAAGCCATCCGTCGTCACCAGGCCGGTCTTCACGCCACGATGTTGGATCAGCGCATTCGTCGCGACCGTGGTGCCGTGCCCGAAATAGGCCACTGCCTCGCCCGGCTGCGCGGCATCGGGCGCGACGCGCCGCATGCCTTCCTCGACGCCCTGGGCAATGCCGCGCGACGGATCATCCGGCGTGGAGGACACCTTCCACACCTCGACCCGTCCCTCCTCCTGATCAAAGAGGCACACATCGGTGAAGGTTCCGCCCGAATCCACGCCGACACGCCAACGCGCCATCTGGTCTTTCCCTTCGCGCCAAGGACGAACCTTGTGACTATCCGGTTGCATTCCGGACGTTCGCAAGGCCTTATTTTCTGCAAGCGGTATCTCGGAGAGCATTTTTCCGCTCAATGGAAATCGAGCCGCGGATCAAAGGAGGGTCCGCCCGTTGTCTGAAATTATTCCGGATGCCAGCATCGGCGGCATCGCCCGCGCCTTCGCGCTTCTCCGCCTGCTCGGCGAGAGCGGCAGCGGCGGCATCAGGCTGACCGAACTTTCGGCCCGCGCCGGCCTGCCGAGGCCCACCGTGCATCGCATGATGCGCAGCCTGGCCGCCGAAGGCGCCGTCGCCTTCGATGTGCGCAGCAAGCGCTATACGCTCGGTCTCGGCCTGTTCCTCCTCGCGGCCCGCGCGGGGGACGCGCTGGGCTTGCGGGACCTGGCGCGCCCGACGCTGCTGCGGCTGACCGCCTCGCTCGGCGAGACGCTCTTCCTGCTGGTTCACAATGGCTATGACGCGGTGTGCATCGAGCGCACCGCGGGCCCGCTGCCCATTCGCTCCTTCACCGGCGATATCGGCGGTCGCGTGCCGCTCGGCATCGGGCAGGGCGCCAATGCCATCCTCGCCTTCCTCCCGCCCGCCGAGCAGGACGAGATCATCCGCCACAACATGCCCCGCATGCGCGAATTCGGCGGCCCCGACGAGGCCAGCCTGCGTGCCGAGCTCGCCCAGGTCCGGCGCGAGGGCTATTGCGGCGGCGCCTATGGGATGATCCCGGGCATGGGTGGAATCGGTGCGCCGATCCTCGACCATGACGGTCGGGCGGTCGCGGCCATCAGCATCGGCACGACGACGGATCGGCTGACGCCCGATCGCTGCGCGGTGATCGCCGAGATGCTGAAGCGCGAGGCGTCGGCAGTCGCGCGGGGGCTGAACCCGTTCGATCCGACCCTCCGGCGCGCCAGCGCCGCAATGGGGGCCAGCGCGGCGGAATAGCCCGCCGCGCGCCGGCCGGCGTGATCACAGCGCAGCGCGCGAATGCAGGAAGCGCTGTCGCCGGCGCAGCGTCTGCTCGCTGACGATGCGTGGCGCCGCGCGACGGAATCGTGCGCCGCCCTCGCGCTTCTCCAGCGTCAGCGTTCGGGTGTGGAAAGCTTCCAGCCCCGGGCGATGACCGATCGAGACGATGGCGGCATCCGGCAGGGAATCGATCAGCAGCGTCATCATCATGTCCTGGTTCTCCTCATCGAGCGCGGCCGTGGCCTCGTCGAGGAAGATCCAGCGCGGTTCCTGCAGCAGCAGCCGCGCGATCGCCATGCGCTGCTGCTCGCCAAGCGACAGCACACGGTCCCACCGCTCCTCTTCCTCCAGCCGCCCGGCGAGGTGCCCGAGCCCGACGCGCTCCAGCACCTCGATCTGCTTCTCCGCCGGGAAGGCCTCGGCCGGTGCCGGGTAGCACAGCGTGCCCGTCAGCGTGCCGAGCGGCAGGTAGGGTCGCTGCGGCAGGAAGGCCATGGCGCTGCGCGGCGGCGTCACGATGCGCCCCCCGCCCCATGGCCACAGGCCGCCGATCGCGCGGAACAGTGTCGACTTCCCCGTCCCGGACTCGCCCTTGATCAGCACGCGCTCGCCGGGCTCGATCGTCGCGGAGGCCTCCTTGATCACCGAGGTGCCGTCCGCGAAGGCGATTTCGAGCTGGTCGAGTTCCAGCCGTTCGGGTTCGCCTTCCGCGATCTCCTCGATGGTGATCGTGGGCTGATGGGGATCGGCGGCGAGCGCCTCGAGATCGTCCAGCGCGTCCTGGAAGGCGACGAGGCGTGAGGTCGCGCTGCGCCATTCCGCGATGTTGGGGAAGCGATCGACGAACCAGTTCAACGCCGCCTGCACCTGGCCGAACGCCGCGCCAACCTGCATCAGCACGCCGAGCGACATGGCCCCGGTGAAATAGGCCGGCGCAGCAACCACGGTGGGGAAGATCATCGCCAGCGTGCCGTAGGCGCTGGTCAGCCACATCAGGTTGCGCTGGCTGCGCATGAGCTCCCGCCACACGCCACGCACCTCGCCGAACAGGCGATCGATGCCGCGGCGTTCATCCGCTTCCCCCCTGATCAGGGCGATGCTCTCGCCGCTTTCGCGCGCGCGGGTCAGCCCGAAGCGGAAATCCGCCTCGGCGGTGGTGCGGCGGACCTGGATGCCCACCATGGGCCGGCCCACCCACCAGGTCAGCCCCGACCCGATCAGCGCATAGAGCACCGCGGCCCAGACCATGTAGCCAGGTACATGCAGGCTCATGCCGGCAAGCGCGATGTCCAGCGGGCCGGACAGCGACCACAGAATACCGACGAAGGCGATCAGCATGCTTGCCGAGATCAGCAGGCCCAGCACGAAATCGACCGACAGATCGGCGGCGATGCGCACATCCTCGGCGATGCGCTGGTCGGGGTTGTCGGCCTCGGCCGCGCCGGCCTCGAGCTGGTACTGGCGGCAGTCGCGCAACCACGCCCCCGTCAGGCGGCGCGTGAGCCATTCCCGCCAGGACAGTTGCAGCAGCTGCTTGAGGTAGAGCTGATAGACCGCGGCCGCCATCGACATGGCGGCCAACGCCAGGAACACGACGATCTGGTACTGGAAGGCACGCGAATCGCGCTTGTCGAGCGCATCGAAGAAGTCGCGATTCCAGGTGTTGAAGCGGATCTGGATCAGCACCTGCGCCAGCGTCATCGCGACGACGCCGGCGATCAGCAGCCGGGCATGGCCGCGGTCGGGCGCTACCAGCCAGGCCCGCACCCACCGCCAGAAACCGCGCAGGTCCGACGTGCCGGGGCGGCCAGCCGGCGCTTCGTGCTTGGGCTCGTCTGCCATGCATCACCACTGGGATCAGCCGGAATGCGGGCGGCCGAGCCCGCGCCCCGGCCGAGGCGCGGTGCCGTCAGGCGCGCTTCCGGTCAGCCGGCGAAGCCGCGCCCCGCGATCAGGGATATCAGGAACAGCACCAGGAAGATCACGAAAAGCACCTTCGCAATGCCGCTCGCGGCCGAGGCGATGCCGCCGAAGCCAAGCACGCCGGCGACGATGGCGACGACGAGGAAGATCAGCGTCCAGTAGAGCATTGGGTTTCTCCGCTTTGGTCCCTGCGGGTGATGAACGCCGCGTGGCGAGGTTAGGTTTCGCGCATGAAAAAACGCCGCCGGGGGTGCCGGCGGCGTTTCCATGGGCCCATCCCGGCCCGTCAGGTCAAAGGGAGCCTTCCCAGGCCTTCACCTGCTCCTCGGCCTTCTCCTTGGCGATGCCGTAGCGTTCCTGAACGCGGCCGACGAGTTGGTCGCGCTTGCCCTCGATGACGGTGATGTCGTCGTCGGTGAGCTTGCCCCACTGTTCCTTCACCTTGCCCTTGAGCTGCTTCCAGTTGCCGGCGATCTGATCGCTGTTCATGGCGTTCTCCTTCACTCGGTCCGCCGCTGCGGCGGGCCTGCCGGAAGAACACCCGCGCCGGAATTGGGTTGCCGCGCGCCGCCACACGACGGCGCGAGGCGGGCCATGTCAGACCGGCGGCCGGTTCGTGCCGTTCACCGCCTGGAAGGTCGCGATGGCCAAGGCCAGCGGCTCGAAGGGCTTGCTGATGATGAAGGTCGGCTCGACGCCTTCCGCCGTCAGCAGCCGTTCGGGATAGGCGGTCACGAAGATCACCGGCACGCTCATCGCCTGCTGGATACGCGCCACGGCATGGCTGCCGTCCCCGCCGCGGCCGAGGTTGATGTCGGCCAGGATCAGCCCGGGCCGCTTCGCCGTCGCGATGCGCACGGCCTCGGCCTCGCTGGCCGCGATGCCGACGACGCGGTGGCCGCAGGCCTCCACCAGGCGCCGCAGGTCGAGCGCGATCACCGGCTCGTCCTCGATCACCAGCACATCGGTCGCCGAGGTCGCACGCAGCGCGGCCCGGCCAGCGTCGAGTTCCTGCATCGCCGCCGCCGGCTCGAGGTCCAGCACCTGGGCGGCATCCTCGATCGGCAGATCCTCGAGCGCCGTGAGCAGCAGCAGATGCCGCTGCAGGGCGGAAGGCCCGATGCCCGGTGCGACCGCCGGTGCCGCCTTCGCCACCGCGGCATAGAGGGCAAGCCGCGGCGAGACGTCGGGCAGGCTCATCCGCAGGGCGGATGCGACGAGGGCATCGCCACTTTCCCGCGCGCCCGTCAACGCGCGGGCGTAGCGGCGCGCATAGGGCAATGCGCGCAGCAACTCCGACGGATGGATCGCGTTCATCTTGGCACCTTTCGGAAGAAGGCTATGGTCGGACACATGCTGACAATGCGCCGGAACCGCGGATGAAGCAGCAGGCCGACGCATATCGCGAGGCCATCGTTGCCCTGGTCCCGCAGCTGCGTGCCTTCGCGCGGTTCCTCGCACGGGACGTGACGCGGGCGGACGACCTGGTGCAGGACACCGTCCTGCGGGCGCTGGAGCGGCAGGATGCCTGGGCCGAGGGCACCGATCTGCGTGCCTGGACCTGCCGCATCCTGCGCAACCTCTTCCTCGACCAGCAACGGCGGCGCGGCGTGGAACGCCGTGGCCTGGCCGCCATGCCGCCGCCCGAGGCAATGCCGCTGGCGCCGCAGCAATCCGGCCAGGACGCGTTGCGCGATCTGGACGCGGCCATGGCCACGCTGCCCGCCGTCCAGCGGGAAGCGCTGATCCTCGTCGCCGCGTTGGAGATGAGCCCCGCCGCGGCGGCCGAGATCACCGGCGTGCCGGAGGGTACGGTGAAGGCGCGCGTTTCGCGTGCCAGGGCCAGCCTGGCACGACTGTATCACGCGCGACCCTGATTCCTTTTCGCCGATCCGCGGCGCCAAATTCCCCATGACGACCGAAACGGCGCGCAGCACGCAGCGTTTCATGCAATAATTGCAATTCTGTCAGAAGAAATTTGCATATCTCTGATGCAACTGCGCCACCCCCTGGCCCGTTTGTCCGGCATGAGCACCGATATCGACACCCCTGAGCAGGCTGTTGTCGCCGGCGACCGCGGCCATTCCTTCCATGACGCGCTCGTGGCGCTCCTGCCGAAGTTGCGCGTCCAGGCCCTGGCGCTGACCCGGAACAGGGCGGATGCCGACGATCTGGTGCAGGCCGCGGTCACCAACGCGCTGGCGGCCCAGTCGAGTTTCACCCCCGGCACCAATTTCGGCGCCTGGATGTATCGCATCCTGCGCAACCGCTTCATCTCCGACCGTCGCCGGCTGCGCGAGACGGTGGACATCGACGACGCGCCAGCCGAGGCCTTCGCCCGCCCGGCAGGTCAGGAGCAGAACCTGGCCCTGAATGAGTTGCGCGGCGCCATGGCCCGGCTGCCGGCCGACCAGCGCACGGCGCTGGTGATGGTGGCGATCCAAGGCATGTCCTACGAGGAGGTGGCCGAAGCCATGGGCTGTGCCGTCGGCACGGCCAAATGCCGCGTTTTCCGCGCCCGCTGCACGCTCGAGGCGCAGTTGCTCGGTGAGGAGGAACAGGGCCGCACGGCCCGCCGGCGCCGCAATGCTGGCGCGGCGGCCTTCCTGCCGCCTAACATGGAGCGCGCCGCGCCCACCGCCGCGGCGCAGCGGCATGGATATGATGGACGAGCCTGAAGACGAGAGGAACGGCAAGGTGGCCAGCAGGACGGGTGCCGCGCGGGGTCGCGGCGCCAAGAAACCCGTGCCGGACGCCGCCTTCGATATCTGGCTCCGCCGCGGGCTGCACCAGATGTTCGACGATGTGGCGCGGGAGCCGATCCCGCCGGAGCTTCTCCGGCTGATCGAGCAGGACCGCGGGAAGTGAATGGTGGCGGCGCGGTACCGCCGCGCACGCAGATCTTCGGCGGCGTGCGGGGCCGGCTCCTGGCCCTGGTCGCCGCCGCAACCATCCCGATCGCCGGCATTGCCGGCACCAACGCCTGGAATGCCTACCAGTCGGCCACCGAACAGGGCCTGCGCGATGTCGTCATCCTGCGGGAGGTCGCCGCGGCGCGGCATGGCGCCGCCGTTGGCGCCCTGCGCGAAGTGCTGACCGGACTGGCGCGGAATGCCCGGCTTCTCGACGTCACCCCCGCCGCTTGCGATGCCGAACTCAATCAGCTCCGCGCCCTCATGCCGGATCGCTATTCCAATTTCTCAGTGCTGGACGCCGAAGGCAGGCTGCTGTGCAGCGCGCTGCCGGCCACGCGTGGCCGGAGCTTCGCCGATCAGGACTATACCAAGGCTGTACGGGCCTCGCGCAACCTGGTGATCGGCGAATTCACCACCGGTCTCGTCTCGCGGCGCGCGGTCCTGCCCGGCGCGGCGCCGATCCTCGATGACCAGGGGCAACTGCGCGGCATCGTCGTGGGCGGCCTCTATCTCGATTTCTTCCTGCGCACCGACCGCGCGCCGCAGGCACCGGACGAGAGCCAGGTCTGGCTGCTGGATGCCGATGGCTCGCTGCTGCCTCTGGGCTCGGCCCGCGCCATGTCGCTGCCGCCGCCCGAAACGCTTGCGCATATGCTCGCCGGGCCGGGCATGACCCGGATGGGCGCGGCGCGCGACGGAACGCTGCACGCCTGGTCGATGGAGGAGCTCGACCCACGGCTGCGCCTGCTCGTCGGCCTGTCGATGGAGCAGACGGAACGCAATGCCCGCGCGGCCTTCCTCCGCCGCGTGCTGGAACTCACCGTCTTCCTGCTCGCCTGCGTCGTCGCGATCCTGGTCGGCGTCGAGCTTGGCGTGTCGCGGCCGCTGCGCCAGCTCGCCGCCCGGGTGCGGGAATGGCGGCCGGGCCGCCCCTTCCCCGCCGGCCCCACCGCCGGCGGGCCGCAGGAGGTGCGCGAGCTGGACCGCGCGCTGATTGCCGCGGCCACTGCCCTGCAGGAACGCGAGACGGCCCTGACCGCCGCGCTGCACCAGCGCGACCTGCTGATGGCCGAGATCCACCACCGCGTGAAGAACAACCTGCAGGTCGTGGCCTCGCTGCTGAGCCTGCAGGCAGGCCGGCTGCGCAGCCCGGCCGCCCGCACCGAGTTCGCCGTGGCGCGCGACCGCGTGCAGGCGCTCGCGACGCTGCATCGGCATCTCTATCTGCACCAGTCCTTCGAGCGCATCTCGCTGCGGCCGTTCCTTGAGGAGCTGTCCCGCCAGCTCGGCGACGCGCTCGGCGCGGGACCGGGTACCGGCGTGGACATCGCAATCGACGCCGAGGATGTCGAGATGGCCTCGGACCAGGCGATCTCGCTGGCCCTGCTGCTGACCGAGGCGGTGAGCAACGCCATGCGCCACGGCTTTCCCGATAACCGCACCGGCACCATCAGCATCTCGCTGCATATCGAGGAGGAGATGGCCCATCTCATCGTCGCCGATGACGGCGTGGGGCTCGGCGAGCCCAGCGCGGAGACGGATGGCGATGGCCTCGGCCTGCGCCTGATCGAGGGCGTCGCGAGCCATCTGGGCGGCGCGGCGGAGATCACGAGCGATGGCGGCACGCGCATCTCCGTGCGCTTCCCACTCCATCGGCGTGCGCCCGAAGAGACGATGCGGGGCGCGGCCTGACGCAACCCGTGGCCACATGGCCGCGTTGCTCCATCACAACCACGATGGAGCAACGGAATGTCCCCGATCCTGCGTACGGCTTGCGCTGCCGTCCTGTTCGCCCTGCCGCTGGTCGCCTGCGACGACGGCCCCGCCGAGAATGTGGGCGAGCGCATCGACCGTGCGGCCGAGAATGTGCGGGACGCGGTGGACCCGCCGCAGGGGCCGCTGGAACGCGCCGGGCGAACGATCGACCGGGCGGTGGACTGACGGTCACGAGGGGCAGGTCGCCTCCCCCGAGACCAGTCAGGATGAGGCGGCTGGCGGAGATTGGAGGGGCCTAGAGCAGATCCTGTCCGGATGAACTCATCCGGACAGGTGAAGATGCCCGCAAAAACAATAGCCTAGAGCTTTGGAGGTGAACGCAAGTTCACCGGAAATGCTCTAGCCCCTCTGTACGGACCGGGGACATGCCTCACGGACCGTCACCGGCCGATGAGAGCGTTCGTGCCCACGCCGCGACCGCGGGGCCCTGAGCCAGGTATTCGTTCCAAAGGCCTTTCAGCCTTTGGCGGGGTGAGATCCGGAGAGGCGCAAGGCCCCTCTCCAACGCCCTTCGCTAGGGCGCTTCCAGCCCCTTCTCCCGCAGCTTGTCTGGCGTGCACAAGGCCGCCACGGCCTCGACCAGCGCGCGCCCCTGGGGCACGCCTGCGAAACCCGCGCCGGAGAACACCGCCACGGTCTGAGCCCCTTCGGGCAGCGGACCGGCCACGGTGATACCCTTCACCTCCATCAATTCGCTGATCTGCTGGAAGGCGATGCTGGCCTCGCCGGTCAGCAGCTTCTCCGCCGTGAAGCCCTCGGGGATCACGATGGCCTTGGCGTTGACCTCCTCCGCGATGCCCAGCCGTTCGATCAGCCCCGCGAAGAAGATGCCGCTCGCCCCGGCGCGCGAATAGCAGAGCGACGGCACCGCCAGCAGCAGGCGCCGCAGCGCCGCGACATCGCCGATGTCCGGGACAGGCGCACCCGCCTTCACGGCAAGGCCGACCCGCGAATGCGCCAGGGGCCGCGCGCTTCCGCGATCCAGGATCCCCGCCGCGGACAGCGCGGCGACGGCCTCCGCCGTCAGCAACGCCGCATCGGCGCGCGCGCCGTCACGGATGCGCGCCTCGAGAGCCTTGGTGGGGGCCAGTTCCACCGTCACTGGCGCATCGAGCGCCGCTTCCAGCGCCGCGGCGGATTCCCGCAGCAGCCCGGCGAGGGCGAGGGTGGACATCAATCGGACCATGGCATTCCTCCGCGCCCGGACAGTGCCGCCAAGCCAACCCTGCGTCCACCGCTTGACCGCGAGCCCCCGGCGCGCGAGGTGGCGATGGAACCTCGGAGGCCGGCCCCGTCATGACCCTTCGCTTCGCCGAGATCAGCGCCCCGCGCCCGGACAAGGAGAGTCTCGCCGCTGCCCATGCGGCGATCGCCACGATGCTCGATGCCGGGGACCGGGCCGGCGCCCTGGTGCGGTGGGACCAGGCGCGGCGGGAATACGAGACCTGGTCGGCGCTGGTGCACCTGACCTTTGCCCAGGACACCACCGACAAGGACGCGGTCGCCGCGCGCGAATACGCCGATGCGCTCGCCCCCGAGGCCGCGACGCATGAGACAGCCCTGAAGCGGCGCCTGCTGGAAGACCCGGACCGCGCGGGACTCGAGGCGTTGGCGGGGGCGCATGCCGTCGCGCTGTGGCAGACCGACATCACCACCTTCGATCCCGTCATCGCGGCGGAGAGCGAGGAGGAAAGCCGGCTCGGCGCCCGCTACACCGCCCTTCTCGCCGGGGCGAAGCTGAGCGTCCATGGGCAGGAGGTGAACCTCTCCGGCCTGGCGCCCTTCGCCGAGGACCGGGACCGCGCCCTGCGGCATGAGGCGGAGGCCGCCCGCTGGTCCTTCTTCGCCACGCATGGCGAGGAGCTGGACTCCATCTATGACGGGCTGGTGAAGCTGCGCACGACCATGGCGCGGAAGCTGGGCGATGCGACCTTCACGCCGCTCGCCTATCGTCGCATGCGCCGGCTGGACTACGGCCCGGCCGATGTCGCGCGGTATCGCGAGGCGGTGGCGGCGCATGTCACGCCGCTCGTCACACGCATCCTGGAACAACGGCGGGCCCGACAGGGCTGGGACCGCCTGATGTTCTGGGACGAGGCGCTGATCGACCCCGCGGGCAACCCCAAGCCGATCGGCGGCCACGACACGCTGGTGGCGGCGGCGCAGGAGATGTTCGCGCGCATGGACCCGCGGCTCGCGGCCTTCTACGCGATGATGCGCGACGGTGGCTTCCTCGACCTGAAGAACCGGCCCGGCAAGGCCGGGGGCGGCTTCTGCACCGCCTTCCCGAGCGTCGGCGCCCCGTTCATCTTCGCCAACTTCAACGGCACCCACCACGATATCGGCGTCTTCACCCATGAGATGGGCCATGCCTTCCAGTGTTGGGAAAGCCGCGCCCTGCCGGGCGTCGACTATCTCTGGCCGACCATGGAGGCGGCCGAGATCCACTCCATGGGCCTCGAATACCTGACCCATCCGCAGATGGGGTTGCTGGTCGGCGATGCGGCGGCGGACCGCTACCGTGCCATGCACCTGATCTCGGCGCTGGCCTTCCTGCCCTATGGCGTCTGCGTGGACCACTTCCAGCACGAGGTCTACGCCAACCCCGATGCGACGCCGGCCGAGCGGCACGCCATGTGGCAACGCCTCGAACGGCTCTACATGCCCTGGACCGACTATGGTGACCTGGCCTACCCGGCCATGGGCGGACGCTGGCAGGCCAAGGGGCACATCTACAACGCTCCCTTCTACTATATCGACTACACCCTGGCGCTCTGCGTGGCACTGCAGTTCTGGGTGTGGTCGCGGCGCGACCCCAGGGCGGCGCTTGACGCCTATGTCGCGCTGTGCGGCCGCGGCGGGTCGATGCCGTTCCAGGGGCTGGTCGCCTCGGCGGGGCTGACCTCGCCCTTCGCACCGGGCGCGCTGGAGGCGGCGGTGGCGGAGGCCGCGGGCGTGCTGGGCCTCTGACATCCGCCTTGGCGCCGGTGCCGTCCGGCACGCCCTGACCCGATCAGCCGCCGGCGCCTGCCGCACCTCAAGAAAGCCACCCGCTTCCGCGCCACCGCATGGCTGCGACCCGCCCAAGCCGGACCTCCCGTTACAGTTTGCTATTGCGAGTCAATGTCATTTGCATATGCTGCGCCGCATCGCGTAGCCCCCGGCGGGAGTTTCCCAGTGCCGTTTCGTTCCGAACACGCCATTCCGCGCATGCCATGCCGCGGCCCTGCAAGGGCGGGTATGGACGGGCCGGATGTCGTCCGGGCGAAACCCGGCCCTTGCGCCGCGCCGCCGCGACGACTGCCCATCATCAGCCGTCCGGATCGCTGAATGCCTGCGACCGGCAGGCCGTGGCCAGGGCCGCGCCGGCGGCTCCCTGCGCCGATCGGCCGTTCTCACAACCGTCTCACGTCTTCGGCAGAGGTGGCATGAACCCTGATACCCCCGCGTCCGGTACCGTCGCCGCGCCCGCAGCCCCGACCGCCGCCACCTCAACCCCCGCGACACCGAGCCCGCCGGTGACGTCCGCCACACCGGCGGCCCCGACTGCCCCGGCACCGACCGCCCCCGTGGCCGGCCCGGCGACGGCAGCCCCCGCCGAGACGCCAGCCGCCACCCCGACGCTGCCCGCCGATGCGCCGGCGATGCCCGCCGGCACGTCCGACGCCGGCGCAACGGCAACGGCGCCGACCGGGCCTTCCCTGCCCGCCGACGGCACGGCCCCCGACGCCGTCACCGCAGCCGGCGCTCCGGTGGATCAGGTCGTCCAGGCCGGCGCCGACCATTCGATCCTCGGCCTGGTCACCCAGGCCGGGCCGGTCGTGCAAGGCGTGATGGGGGCTCTCGTCCTCGCTTCGATCGTCTGCTGGACGATCATGATCGAGAAGGCCTTCCTCCTCGGCAGCCTGCAGCGCGAGATCAAGCGGCTCGGCACCACCGGCGACGCGGATGCGGTGAATGGCGAAGGCCTCGCCGCCCGCATCCAGCGCGCCGCCGCCCGCGAATGGGCCGATGGCCGCGACGCCGGGGAGAGCCGCGCCGAATACCGCGAACGCATCGAACGCGCGATGCGCGAGACGCTGACCGGCGCGCTCCGCCGCGCCCAGCATGGCACGGCCTTCCTCGCCACCACCGGCGCCGTCGGCCCCTTCGTCGGGCTGTTCGGCACGGTCTGGGGGATCATGGGCTCGTTCCAGGGCATCGCGCAGTCGCACGACACCTCCCTCGCCGTTGTGGCGCCGGGCATCGCAGAGGCGCTGCTCGCCACCGCCATCGGCCTCTTCGCCGCCATCCCGGCGGTCATTGGCTACAACCGCATTGCCCGCCGCGTCGCGGGGCTGCGGGCGGAAGGCCTCGCGGCGATCTCGGCGATCGGCGCGCGGCTGTCGGCCCGCCCCCCGCGCGGCGGCAACATCGCGCGCGCGGCGGAGTAACGCATCATGGCCATGTCCGTCGGCGGCGAGAGCGGTGACGAGGACGACGCCGCCCCGATGTCCGAGATCAACGTCACGCCCTTCGTGGACGTGATGCTGGTCCTGCTGATCATCTTCATGGTGGCGGCGCCGATGATGGTCACAGGCGTACCGGTGGACCTGCCGCGCAACGCCGCGGCGCGCGCAACCAGCCCCAAGCCGCCCGTGGTGCTCACCGTGACGCGCGAAGGTTTCATCCACATCGGCGAGGAGCGGATCGCGGAGAGCGCCCTGTCGGAACGGCTCGGCACGATGAAGGCGGCGGACCCGGAGATCGTCGTGCATGTGCGCGGCGATCGCACGGTGCAGTACGGCGAGGTCCTGCGGATCATGGGTCGCGTCACCGCCGCGGGCATCCCGCGCGTCGCCCTGATCGCGGAGGTCGAGGCCGGCGGGGCCGCGCGCTGAACCATGGCCATGCGCCAACCCAAGATCGCGGCAGCGCCGGCCGTCGCGCTGCCCCTGCCGCCCGGGGCCGACGTCACGCCACGCCTGCGCGTGATCGCCATCGGCGTTGCGCTGATCCTGCACGGTGGCCTGGTGGCCTTCCTGTACTTCGCGCCGTTTGTCCCTCCGCCGCCACCGGTGCCGGAGGAGATCCCGATCGTCATGGCCCTGGCCGAGCCGGCGGTGGAGGAGCCCCCCGCGCCCGAACCGGAACCCGAGCCCGAACCCGTCGCCGCCGCCGCGCCGGAGCCCACGCCGATGGTGGAGCCCGTGGCCGAGCCGCCACCCGAGCCGGTGCCACCGGAAGCACCGCCGCCGGAACCCGTGCCGCCCGAGCCGGCGCCCCCCGAGCCCGCGCCGCCCGAGCCAGAGCCTCCGCCGCCCGAACCGCCGCCGCCCGAGCCCCCGCCACCGGAGCCGGAACCGCCGCCTCCCGAACCGGAGCCGACGCCCGACCC
>JAYRJZ010000155.1:0-6533 GCA_041906015.1 Roseomonas sp. | reverse complement strand
AATGCCGGGTACCAGATCGAGGTTTCCAAAGGCCCTTCGGCCTTTGGTGGGTGGGGGTCCGGGGGAGGGCAAAGCCCTCCCCGGGGTCTTATCGCGACACCCAGGTATTGAACCGCTGCGTCAGCCGGTCGAGGTTGTCGAGCCAGAACTGGTCGTTCAGGTGCAGCGCGCTTTCCAGGTTCTGCGGTGCCGTCGGCAGGTCGGCGAGCAGTGTCGCCGGCAGCTTCTCGTTCACGCCCTTCGCCGTCATGCCATAGGGGATCTTCGGCGGCAGTTCCGCCTGCACCGCGGGCTGGCCGACGAATTTCAGGAATTCCAGCGCGCGCGCCTTGTTGGGACTGCCCTTCATGATCACCCAGCTATCCAGGGTGAAGATGTTGTTGGTCCAGACGATCGCGAAGTTGCGCCCATCGCTCGCGTTCGCCGCCGAGATGCGCCCGTTATAGGCGACGGTCAGCGCCACCTCCCCCGCCGCGAGCCATTGCGGCGGCTGGGAGCCCCGCTCGAACCAGGCGATGTCGGCCTTCATGGACTCGAGCTTGCGGAAGGCGCGGTCCACGCCGGCCGGCGTCCCCAGCACCTGGTACACCTGGCCGGGCGGCACGCCATCGGCCATCAGCGCCATTTCGAGCGTCGTCTTCGGCCCCTTGCGCATGCCGCGCTTGCCGGGGAAGCGGGCGGTGTCGAAGAAATCGGCCCAGTTCGTCGGCCCCTGGGCCATGCGCGCCCGGTCATAGGCCATGATGAAGGAGTAGAGGATCGCGCCCACGCCGAAATCGTTGACCGCCTGCGGGATATAGGCGTCCTTGCCGCCGATCGCGGCCCAGTCCATCGGCTCGAACAGGCCTTCATCGGCGCCGATCAGCAATTCCTCGGATTCCACCTGCACCACGTCCCAGGTGTTGGCGCCCGAGGCGATGCGCGAGCGCAGCACGCCGATGCCGCCATCCCAGGTCTCCTCGAGCAGGCGGGTGCGGGTCGCCTGCTGGAAGGGGCGGAAATAGACCTCCCGCTGCGCGTCCTGATAGGCGCCGCCCCAGGAGACGACGGTGAGGTCCCGGCCCTGCGCCTGCGCCGCTGCCGGCACGGCGGTCGCCGCAAGGGCGCCCTTGAGGATGGTGCGACGTTTCATGGGGCGTCTCCTTCGTGGCGTCAGGCTGCGTTGGCGGGACTCTAGACCTGGGTCGTGGTGTCGCGGAAGGCGAAGGCCGCGCCCTCGGGCCAGGCGACGGCGATCGGGCCGCCGGGGACGGGCAGGCTGCCGACGCCGGCGGGCCGTTTGGACAGGATTTCCCCGCCATCGCCGATGGACAGGCGCAGCCGGACATGGTCGCCGAGGAAGATCGCCTCCATCAGCGTAGCGGGCATCGCGCCCTCGCCGAGATCCGAGGCGGTGACGCCGGCGACGGCGATGCGTTCGGGGCGGATGGCGACCAGGCAGGGCGCACCGGGGCCGCCGCAATCCACTGCCTGGGCGCCGACGACCGGGCCGCAGCGCAGGCGGACCGTCACCTCGTCGCCGTCGCGGGTTTCGACCAGGCCCGGCAGCAGGTTGTTCTCGCCCACGAAGCCGGCGACGAAGGCATCGGCGGGGCGGTCGTAGAGCGTCTTCGGATCGGCGGCCTGGCGGATGCGCCCGCCCTCGAACACCGCGATGCGGTCCGACAGCGTCAGCGCCTCGGCCTGGTCGTGGGTGACGTACATCATCGTCACGCCGAGCCGCTGGTGGATGTGGCGGATCTCGAGCTGCATCTCCTCCCGCAGCGCCTTGTCGAGCGCGCCGAGCGGTTCGTCGAGCAGCACGATGGGCGGTTCGAAGACCATGGCGCGGGCGAGCGCGACGCGCTGCTGCTGGCCACCCGAAAGCTGCGCCGGGCGGCGATCCGCGAAGCCGTCCAGCCGCACCATGGCGAGTGCCTTGCGCACCCGCTCATCCTGTTCAGCCCGACCGATGCCGCGGACGGAGAGCGGGAAGCCGACATTCTCCGCCACGCTCATATGCGGGAACAGCGCATAGGACTGGAACACCACGCCAATGCCTCGCCGATGCGGCGCCGTATGCGCGATGTCACGGCCTTCGAGCAGGATACGCCCCTCGGTCGGCATCTCGAAGCCTGCCAACATCATCAGCGTGGTGGTCTTGCCCGATCCCGATGGGCCAAGCAGCGTCAGCAGCTCCCCCCGCGCTATGTCGAGGTCCAGCGACTGCACGGCGGCGGGCCCGCCCGCGCCATAGGTCTTCCGCACGCCTTCGAAGCGCACCAGCGTTTCGCCCATGGCACTACCTCCGGCGGCGCGGCCGGCTTGTCAACGCCCGGCCGCGCCGCTAACGCCGCTGTCATCGAGTAGGGAGCGATGACCATGAGCGAGACTGCCGAACCCAGCCTGATCGC
Organism: Roseomonas sp.; assembly: GCA_041906015.1. Lineage (GTDB taxonomy): Bacteria > Pseudomonadota > Alphaproteobacteria > Acetobacterales > Acetobacteraceae > Neoroseomonas. Next base: position 4,140 of record JAYRJZ010000155.1, on the reverse strand, counting down.
GAAGCGGGAGGGTCTCGCCGGCACACTGCTGATGAACCGGCCCAAGGCGCTGAATGCCCTGACGCTCGACATGATCCGCGCCTTCGCCGCGGCGATCGACGAATGGCGTGACGACGAGTCCGTGCGCCTGGTGGTGCTGGAAGGCGCCGGCGGCAGGGCCTTCTGCGCCGGCGGTGACGTGCGCGCGGTGCGCGAGGCGTCGATCACCGGCAACCGCGCGGCGGTCGAGGACTTCTTCTCCGAGGAATATGCCGTCAACACCGGCATCGCGACCTTCCCCAAGCCCTGGGTCAGCCTGATCGACGGCGTGTGCATGGGCGGCGGCATCGGCGTTGCCGTGCATAACGGCCCGCGCGTGGTCAGCGAACACGCGCTGGTCGCGATGCCCGAGACGGCGATCGCGTTGTTCCCGGATGTTGGGACGTCCTATGTCCTGCCACGCCTGCCCGGGAAGGTCGGCATCTGGCTCGCGCTGACCGGGGCGCGGCTGACCGGGGCGGATTCGGTGCATGCGGGTCTCGCGACGCACTTCGTTCCCCGTGAGTCTCTGCCGGCCCTGCGCGAGGCATTGCTGGCCGACGGGGCGGGCGCCGTGTCGAGCTTCTCGGTCACGCCGCCCGAGGCCTCCTTCGCGCCGCATCGGGAGGCGATCGACCGCTGCTTCGGGCAGGACAGCATGCTCGGGATCCTCGCCGCGCTGGATGCGGAAGGGACGGAATGGGCCGCGGCGCAGGCGAAGATCCTGCGGCGCATGTCGCCGACCTCGCTCTGCGTGTCGCTGGAACTGCTGAAGCGCGGGGCGGCGCAGGACCTGGCGGGTTGCCTCGCGACGGAACTCGCCCTGACGCGCGTCGTGGTGAACGAGCATCCGGATTTCGTCGAAGGCGTGCGCTCGGTGCTGGTGGACAAGGACGGCGCGCCGAAGTGGCAGCCGGCACGGATCGAGGAGGTCGATCCGGCGGTGATCGCGCGGATGTTCGGGTAAGGGCGGGGGTCTACCGCACTGGCGCTGCGTCAGGCGCCGGGGGACACCTTTGCCCTCGGCTCGACTCGGTAGCGGGCATGCTGCGGGCACCAGATCGCGGTTTACGAAGGCCTTGCTGATGACACGGGTGGGAACCGGAGGGGCGCCGCCCCTCCGCGCCACCCCGCCGGGTTCCCATCGGCGTTGCTTCGCAACGTCGATGGGGTCCCCTGACCACAGTGTGGCCTGGACCGCCGGCATTTGGCGTCGGGCGCCATGCCCATTCCGAGCCCTCGGAGCACGCTTCGGGCGCAGGAGCGGATCTCGGCGCCGATCCTGTCAGTGATGCCCAACACCAGGTGGAGGTTTGCAAAGGCCTTTCGGCCTTTGCTGGGGTGGCTTGGAGGGGCAAAGCCCCTCGACCGCCGCAGCGCAGGGGTCGTCCCTGCCCGCCTCAGGCCGTACGGATCCACACCGCCTTCACGTTCAGATACTCGTTGACGTGGTCCTTGCCGCCCTCGCGGCCATAGCCGCTCATCTTGTAGCCGCCGAAGGGCACGGCCGGGTCCATCGCCTGGTAGCAGTTGATCCAGACCGATCCGGCGCGGATCGCGCGCGCCAGCTTGTGGGCCTTGGACACGTCGCGCGTCCACACGCCGCTGCCCAGGCCGAAGGGCGTCGCATTGCCGCGCCGGGCCACTTCCTCGATGTCGTCGAAGGGAATGGCGGAGATGACCGGGCCGAAGATCTCCTCCTGCGCGATCCGCATTTCATCCTTCACGCCGGCGAAGACGGTCGGCGGCACGAAGAAGCCCTTGGACAGCGCGCCATCCGTCAGGCGTTCGCCGCCGGCGAGTGGCGTCGCCCCTTCCTGCCGCCCGATCGACAGATACCCCGTCACGCGGTCGAGCTGTTCCACCGACACCAGCGGCCCGACCTGCGTCGCGTCGTCACGCCCGTCGCCGACGCGCAGGGAACGGCCGTATTCGGCCACGCGCGCGGTGAATTCGTCATAAACGCGGCGCTCGACGAACAGTCGCGTGCCGGCACTGCAGATCTGCCCCGAATTGGCGAAGACGGCCATGGCCGCCCCGGGCACCGCCGCATCCAGATCGGCATCGGCAAACACGATGTCCGGGCTCTTGCCGCCCAGTTCCAGCGACACGCGCTTGAGGTTCCCCGCCGAGGCCTGGACGATCTTCTGCCCCGTGATGTGCGACCCGGTGAAGGCCACCTTGTCCACGCCGCGATGCGCCGCAAGCGCCGCACCGGCGGTTTCGCCGAAGCCCGGCACGACATTCACCACGCCTGGCGGCACGCCCGCCTCCAGGCACAGCGCGCCGAGGCGCAGCGGCGTCAGCGGCGCCTCCTCGGCCGGCTTCAGCACCACGGTGCAGCCCGTCGCCAGCGCGGGGCCGATCTTCCACACCGAGGAGGACAGCGGCGCGTTCCACGGAATGATCGCGCCGACGACGCCCACCGGCTCCTTCAGCGTGTAGGAGACGAATTCGCCCGGCAGCGAGTTCTCGATCGTCTCGCCATGGATCGAGACCGCCTGCCCCGCATAGTAGCGCAGCATCCCCACCGCGCGCTGGCGGTTGCCGCGCGTGCGGGTGATCGGCGCACCCATGTCGATCGTGTCGAGCGAGGCGAATTCCTCGAAGTGCTTCTCGAGCAGATCGGCGAGGCGCAGCAGGATGACCTGCCGCTCATAGGGCTTCATCCGCCCCCACGGCCCCTCGAAGGCCGCGCGCGCGGCGGCGACCGCGCGGTCGATATCCTCCGCATCGCCCTCGGCGACCTGCGCCAGCACCTCGCCGGTCGCCGGGTTGATCGTCGCGAAGGTCTTGCCCGAGGCCGCCTCGACCCATTTGCCGTCGATCAGCATCCGCTTCGGGCGGCCATCCAGGAAGGGGTGGGTGGTCGGCTTCACATCGACGGTCATGGCGTTTGCTCCTCATGCCTCGTGGGGGGCTCGGCCGGGCTCATAGCCTGTTGCCTGGTCGGCCTCCATCTGGTTTCGTTATACGTGATGAAACATAGCGCAGCAACCGGACCAGGATCGGGCCCGCGGGCCGGCAGCCGGAAGGCGCCGGCACGACAGCCGGGCTGGGCGCTGCGGCTCGGCCAGGACAAGGCCTGCGACTGCGTGCCGGTAACGCCGCCGCGCGCCCTGCCCGTCATCGCGGCCCTCAGCGTCGCGCGCCGCCGCGCCGTCTGGGATCTCGGTTCCGGCCTGCATTGTTCGGTCATCGGCACCTGCCTGACCACCGACGGGCTGCGCCGGCTGATGCGCAAGGTGAAGCCGACCGAGGGCGAATCCTCCGACCACCGGCTGCATGGCCTGGCGGTCGGGCTCTGCGCGCCGCAGGGGGTCGCCGCGCGGCTGATCAACAAGGCGCTGGACGACCGCCACCGCGCGGCCATCCGCCGCTTCGAGGTGGCGAAGGACATCGCGGCGCTGCGCGCCCTCTGGGCTGAGGCGCTCGCCGCAGGCGACATCCCCGGTGCCTATTGGGCCGTGCTGACGCATCCGCTGGCGGACCAGGCGCTCATCGCGGATGCCTTCGGCGACGTCCACATGCTCTCCCACCTGGTCGGCGCGGCGAACCGTGCCGACATCCGCCGCCTGGCCGAGCAGGACCGTGAGATCGCCGCGCTGCGCACGACCATCGCGCGCCAGCAGCAGCGCCTGCGCGACGACATCACCGAGCGCGATGCGCGCATCCGGGCCCTGCAGGAGATGCTCGCCGCGGAATCCCGCCGTCGCGCCGCCAGCCCCGCCGCCGCGACCGAGACCGACCAGCTCATCGCCGCCCTGCAGGCGCGCTGCGACCGCCTGACCGCCCGCGCCGGGGCCGCCGAAGCCCGCCGTACCGCGATGGAAGCGAGTGCCGCCGCCACCGCGCGCGACGCCGCGGCGCGGTCCGCGGAGATCGAAGCCCTGCGTCGCGAGATCGCCGCCGCCGAAGCCGCGCTGGACGACACCGCCCCGGTCCGGCCCGCGACGGCCGCGCCGCGCACCATCCTCTATGTCGGCGGCCGCTCCGGCCAGACCGCCGTTCTGCGCCGCGCCGCAGAACGCTGTGGCGCCACGCTGCTGCATCACGATGCCGAGCAGGGTGCCGCGCTGCTCGCCGGGCTGGTCGGGCGCGCCGCGCTGGTCGTCTTCCCGG
>JAYRJZ010000154.1:0-6672 GCA_041906015.1 Roseomonas sp. | reverse complement strand
AAGACCGAAAGGCTTTCCTGGTTGGTTTGGTTCGGCAGGAACCGGAGGGGCGCTGCCCCTCCGGACCACCCCGCCAGGCCACAGTGTGGCCTGGACCGCCGGGACCTGGCGCTGGGCGCGACATCAATGCCCACTCATCCAAGCACCTTCCGTGCGCAAGAGCGGGTTTCGGCGTTCATCCGCGCAACAGCGCACGGTGCCAGTTTGAGGTTTGCAAAGGCCTTTCGGCCTTTGCTGGGGTGGTTTGGAGGGGCAAAGCCCCTCCAATTCTCCAGCGGAAGTCGCGGGGTGACCAGCAAGGCGTTTCGGCCCCTGGCGGAGAGGGTCCAGTAGCAGTGGAGCCCCGCCCGGTCAGACGGCGGCTTCGGCGAACACCTTCGACACGTCCCCGCCCCACACGGTCGCGCAGCGTTCCAGCCAGCGATCCGCCTGGGTCTGGCCGGTCGCCACCACGGCATCGAGCGGGTCGAGGAACATCGCCTCATGCAGCCCGCGAGCGGTTAGCCCGTCGCGGGCGATGGCGAGCACGTCGCGCGAGACGTCGACCAGGCTGCGCCCGGCGATGGTGGCGGTCAGCCCGGCCGCCGGCACCGCCTCGCGCAGCGCCCGCATCTCGGCCACCGACCAGTCCTTCGTCAGCGCCCGCGCCGCCTTCTGCGCTGCGTCGTCATAGAGCAGCCCGACCCAGAAGGCGGGCAGTGCGTTGAGGAAGGCCGGCGCACCGGCATCCGCCCCCCGCATCTCGAGGAACCGCTTGAGCCGCACGTCGGTGAAGACGGTGGTGACGTGGTCCGCCCAGTCCCCCATCGTCGCCTCGTGGCCCTTGAGCTTCTCGGCACGGCCTTCGAGGAAGGCTCGGAAAGACATCCCCGCCGCGTCGATCCACTGCCCGTCCCGCATGATGAAGTACATGGGCACGTCGAGCACCCACTCGGCGAATCGCTCGAAGCCGAAGCCGTCCTCGAAGGCCACGGCCGGGATGCCGGTGCGGTCGGGATCGGTGTCGGTCCAGACCTTGCCGCGCAGGGTGCGGAAGCCGTTGGGCTTGCCCTCGGTGAAGGGGGAGTTGGCAAAGAGCGCGGTCGCCAGCGGCTGCAGGGCGAGGGAGATGCGCAGCTTCTCGACCATGTCGGCCTCGTCGCCGAAATCGAGATTCACCTGCACCGTGCAGGTCCGCAGCATCATGTCGAGGCCCATATGCCCCACGCGCGGCATGTATTCGCGCATGATCGCGTAGCGGCCCTTGGGCATCCAGGGCATCTGCTCCCGCGTCGCGAGCGGATGGAAGCCGAGCGGGGCGAAGCCCAGCCCGAGCGGGGCGGCGACCTCGCGAACCTCCTCCAGATGCAGGTCGAGTTCCTGCTGCGTCTCGTGGATGGAGGCGAGGGGGGCGCCGGACAGTTCGAACTGCCCGCCGGGTTCCAGCGAGACCGAGGCCTGGCCACGCGTCAGCCCGATCGGGTTGCCGCGATCGAGGATGGGTTCCCAGCCAAAGGCCGTCAGCCCTTCGAGCATGGCGCGGATGCCGCCGGGCTCGTAGGGCGGGGGCACGAGGTCGCGCCGGCGGAAGCCGAACTTCTCGTGCTCGGTACCGATGCGCCACTGCCCGCGCGGCTTGCTGCCCACGGCGAACCAGTCTGCAAGCTGACGCACGGAAGTGATCGGCGTGGGGTCCGACTCGCCAGGATTCGACATGCAGCCCTTCCGCGGTGGCCGCAGGACGCGGCGCGTTCAGATCCCGTCCCAGTCCCCCGCCAGTGCCTGAAGCACCGCGAGGCCCGCGACCGCCGCCGTCTCGGCCCGCAGGATGCGGGGGCCAAGGGCGACGCCGGTAACAAAGGGACGACTTACGACATCGTCAAGCTCACGCCCCTCGAAGCCGCCCTCGGGACCGACCAGCCAGCCGAGAGGAAGCCTTGTCCCGGCGGCGGCATGACGGAGCGGCATTGCACCCCTGCGCTCGGCGGCAACGAAAAGCGGTGCCCCGTCCCAGGCGTCCAGCGCCGCATGCAGCGGCAGGGCCGGCCGGATCTCGGGGACGGAGAGGCGTTCGCACTGCTCGGCGGCGCCGCGGGCGATGCTGGCCAGGCGCTCGGCATTCACGCGATCGACGATGCTGCGCCGCGTCATGACGGGCTGGATGACCGAGACGCCAAGCTCGGTCGCCTTCTCCACCACCCAGTCGAGGGCGTCGCGCTTGATGGCGGCGACCAGCAGCCGCAGATCGGGTTCCGCCGTCGCCGGCCCGCGCCGCTGTTCGCCGAGGAGGAAAGCCCCCCGATCCTTGCGCAGCGCGGCGATGGTCGCGGCGAATTCGCCGTCCCGCGCATTGAACAGCGTCACGGCATCGCCGGCGCCGCGCCGCAGCACCGTGCCGAGGTGATGCGCCTGCGCCGGCGTGGCGGGGATTTCCGCACCTTCGGCGAGGGCGGCGTCGGTGAAGAGTCGTGGGGTGGACATGCTGGGCCTCGGTGGCGCTTATACGCCGCATGAGCGGATATACCGACATCCGCGCCGCCGGTTGGGTGGCGCGCCTGCCCGAGGGCTGGCGGCCCTATGCGCTGCTGATGCGGCTGGACCGGCCGATCGGGTCCTGGCTGCTGTTCCTGCCTGGGCTTTGGGCCTTCGCGATGGTGGCGCCGTCCTGGGGGCGGGGGCTCTGGCTGACGCTGCTGTTCGGGGTGGGGTCGGTGCTGATGCGCGGCGCCGGCTGCGTGGTGAACGACCTTTGGGACCGTGACATCGATCGCCAGGTGGAACGCACCGCCGGGCGGCCGCTCGCCTCGGGCGCGGTGCGGCCGAAGCAGGCGCTCGCCTTCCTCGGCGGCGTGCTGGCGGTGTCGTTGGTCATCCTGCTGATGTTGCCGCCGATCGCGATCCTGCTCGGCGTCGTCTCCCTGGTGCCGGTGGTGCTGTATCCGCTGGCGAAGCGGGTGACGAACTTCCCCCAGGCGGTGCTGGGGCTTGTCTTCTCCTGGGCCGGGCCGATGGGCTACGCGGCGGCGACCGGGCGGGTGGACGGGGCGGCGATCGCGCTGTGGGCGGCAGGGTTCTTCTGGATCCTCGGCTACGACACGATCTACGCGCACCAGGACCGCGAGGATGATGCGCTGGTCGGTATCGGATCGACGGCGCTGCAATTCGGCGAGCGGACGCGGCCCTTCCTGGTGGCCTGCTACGGCATTGCGCTGGCGTTGCTGGTGCTGGCGGGCTGGCTCGGTGGGCTGTCGGCCTGGTTCCTGCCCGCGCTGCTGCTGCCGGCGGGGCTGCTGGCGCGCCAGGTGGTGCTGCTCGACATCCACGATCCCGCGCTGTGCCTGCGCCTGTTTCACGCCAATCGCGAGGTCGGCTTCGCCATTGCCCTGGCCTTCCTGATCGGACGGCTGTGAGCCCAGAGGCCTTCGTCAGCGCCCACACCGCCGTGGGCCGCGCACCCCTGGTACCGGAGATCGCGCTGCATCTCGCCAGCGAGATCACCCCGATCTGGCAGGCCACCGAGGATTGGCTGAAGGAACGCAACATCGAGCCGCCCTTCTGGGCCTTCGCCTGGCCCGGCGGGCAGGCCACGGCGCGGCTGCTGCTGGACGAGCCGGCGCGCGTCGCCGGCAAGCGGGTGCTCGATTTCGCGGCCGGCTGCGGCATCGCGGCGATCGCGGCTGCGAAGGGCGGCGCGGTGCTGGTCGAGGCCGCGGAGATCGACCCGCTGGCCCTCGCGGCGGTGCGGCTGAACGCCGCGCTGAATGGCGTGGCGGTGGCCACGCCGGATGGCGACATCGTCGGCGCAGCGTGCCGCTGGGATGTCATCCTGGCCGGCGATGTCTGCTACGAGGCGCCGATGACGGCGCATATCCTGCCCTGGCTGCGCGGCATGGCCGCCGCGGGCGCCGAGGTGCTGCTGGCCGATCCGGGACGGGCCTATCTGCCGCGCGAGGGGTTGGCGCCCGTCGCGCGCCATGTGGTGCCGACGACCCTGGAACTGGAAGACCGCGCGCAGCGCGACGTGACGCTGTTCCGCCTGCTGCCCTGAGGCGCCGACATCCCGCTGTGGAGGTCGCCCCCTGGCAGGGAGTTCGGAGGGGTGGCGCCCCTCCGATATGCGGTCACATCACGACGCCGCCGCTCACATGCAGCAACTGCCCGGTCACGTACCCCGCCGCGGGCGAAGCCAGGAAGGCGACCGCCGCCGCCACGTCGTCCGGCGTGCCAAGCCGCTTCATCGGGATGCGTGCCGTGATCGCTTCCCATTGCTGCGCGGACAGCGCCGCATGCGCGCCCGGGTCCTTGCGCGTGTAGCCCGGCGCAACCGCGTTCACCGTCACGTCCGGCGCCCATTCCAGCGCCAGCGCCTTGACCAGCGCTTCCACCGCCGCCTTGGCCGCCGCCGAGGCCGGGAAGGTCGTGACGTCGTTGCGGAAGAGATGCGCGACGAAGGAGGACACCGCGATGAGCCGCGGATCGCGCCCCTGCTTCAGGATCGGCCCCGCTTCCCGCGCGAGGCGCAGGAAGGCCAGCGCGATGGCGTCATGGCTCTTCGCGAAGGCCTCGTCGGTCAGGGCCGCGACGGGCGTGCGGTCGGCGAAGCCGGCATTGGAGACGACGACGTCGAGCCCGCCCAGCAACCCCGCCGCCTCGTGCACCGCGCGTTCGGGCGCGCCGTGTTGAGAAAGGTCGCAGAAGATCTCATAGGCCTCGCCGCCGAGGTCGCGCACCGCGGCCGCGGTGCGCGCCGAGCCCTCCCGGTTGCCGCGCGTATGCACCGCGATCGCGACGCCGGGGCCGGCCAGGGCGCGACAGACCGCGGCGCCGATGCCGCTGGCCGCGCCGGTGACGAGGATAGTGCGATCCGCCATGCTCGAGAGCCTTCGTTCAGTGATCCGGCCGACCCTCGCCGATGCGCGGGGCGCCGGCAAGCGAGCGGTGCCGCCAGAGTTGACCGGCGCCAGTGCCTTGTGGGCCAGCGCCACTGCGGACCACTCGCAGACGACCCTGTTGATGCCGCGCGTCACTCCATGACCCACGTGGCAGGCGCGACATCCAATCCGATTCAACGCGATCGCGACAGGCCGATACTGACTGAAACGCGATCGACATGCGCCGACTGAGCAAGATCAAGCCACGGGTGCGATGACGTCGCTAATGTATAATGTCATTCGCCGGAGCCAGTATTGTCATGTCCGCACCACCGCTGGGCCTCGTCGTTCGCTTCCGCCGTCGGTCGCGCAGGCGGTGAGGCCGATCCGCCTCGCCCTGTGGGGGCTGCTCGGCCTCGTCACGCTGCTGTGGGTCGCGGCGGATCCGGGGGCGCTCTGGACCGCGGCCTTCTTCCGCCTGCGCGACGCCATGATCCAGTGGACGGGCCTGCTCGCCATGGCCTGCATGAGCGTCGCGATGATCCTCGCGCTGCGCCCGCGCTGGCCGGAACGCTGGTGCGGCGGGCTCGACAAGATGTACCGGCTCCACAAATGGCTCGGCATCGGCGCGCTGAGCGTCTCGATCATCCACTGGCTGTGGTCCCAGGGGCCGAAATGGGCGGTGGGCTTCGGTTGGCTGGCGCGGCCGCCGCGCGGGCCGCGGCCGGCGATCGACAATGCAGTGGAAGCCTTCCTGCGCAGCCAGCGCGGCACGGCCGAAGGACTTGGCGAATGGGCCTTCTACGCGGCGGTGGCGCTGATCGTCCTCGCCCTGATCCCGCGTTTTCCCTATCGCTGGTTCTTCAAGACCCACCGGATCCTGGCGATCTCCTACCTCTTGCTGGTCTTCCACGCGGTGGTGCTGACGCAGTTCGCCTACTGGTTCACGCCGCTCGGCGTCGTGCTGGCGGTGTTGCTCGCCTACGGGACCTATGCCGCCATCATCGTGCTGCTGCGGCGTGTCGGCGTGGCGCGCCAGGTCGAGGGCAGGATCGTCGCGCTCACCCAGTATCCCGAGCTGCGGGTGCTCGAAACCGAGATCGCCATTCCCGAAGGCTGGCCTGGCCATCGCGCCGGGCAGTTCGCCTTCGCCATGTCCGATGCCGCCGAGGGTGCGCACCCCTACACCATCGCCTCCGCCTGGCATGATGCGGACCGGCGCATCACCTTCGTCACCAAGGCGCTCGGCGACCACACCAGCCGCTTGCCGGATCGGTTGCGCGTCGGCCAGGCCGTCCGCGTCGAGGGCCCCTATGGCTGCTTCACCTTCGAATGCGACCGGCCGCGACAGATCTGGATCGGCGCGGGCATCGGGATCACGCCCTTCATCGCCCGGCTGAAGCAGATCGCCCATGAGCGCGGGACCGGATGGCAGGGGCCGTCGATCGACCTCTTTCACCCGACGGCGGATTTCTCCGCGGCGGCCATCGCCAAGCTGACCGCCGATGCGCAGCAGGCCGGCGCGCGCCTGCATGTGCTGCATGATGCGCGGCATGGGCGGCTGAATGGGGAACGCATCCGCGCCGAGGTGCCGGATTGGCGCGAGGCCAGCATCTGGTTCTGCGGTCCCGCCCGCTTCGGCGAATCGCTGCGGCATGACTTCGCCGCCCAGGGCTTCCCGGTGAAGGAGCACTTCCACCAGGAGCTCTTCGCCATGCGCTGAGCTCTCTTCGAGAATGCCGGCACCAGCCCGCACCCCCGCCCGGCCACCCATTCGAGGATACTGACGTGGGTGGCCGGGCGGGGGGGCGGGCTGGTGCCG
>JAYRJZ010000153.1:0-6731 GCA_041906015.1 Roseomonas sp. | reverse complement strand
AACAGGTCCAGGCGCAGACGGCGCGGTCCCGGCAGTAGGGCGACTCGGTGCGTCGGCCACTCCCTTTCGGTTGGGGAGTGGCCGCCGGCCCTAATGCAGCGTGAAGACCCCGTTCGCGAATTTCAGCTCCGCTGCCCGGGTCAGCGCGGCCGATGCGACGCGCACCGAATGCAGCGGCCCCTCGATCTCGCGCTGCCAGAAGTCCAGGAAACGGCTCAGCTCCGGGAAGTCCGGGGCATGGTCCACCTTCTGCCAGATATAGGCCTGCAGGACGTGTGGATGGTCCGGCAGGTGATAGAGAAGCTCGGCGGTGGTCATCCGCCAGTCGGGGATACGGAGAATCGGTTCCAGTCCCTGCAGCACCGTTTGCAATCCTTTCCCTTGGGAGTGGTCTGCCGTGCGGTTTCTGTCTCGGTGGGCGGTCTTGCGCGGCCCATCCGTCATCAGGATGACATGTGCATTGCACCGGAACGCAAGATAAATCTTTTAGTTTCAGTCTGTTAGCACTCGTGCTCGGCGAGTGCTGACAACCGCTTGACGGCGCCGGAGCCGAGGCTTAGATCGCTGGCACTCCTCTGGGGGGAGTGCTAACGGCCGGGGCGTTCCGGACGACCGGCCAGGCTTCCCAGGGCGAGCCGTCATCAACCTGAGGCTCAGGAGAGAGAGGACATCATGGCTTTCCGTCCCCTGCACGACCGCGTTCTCGTTCGCCGCATCGAAGCGGAAGAGAAGACTGCCGGCGGCATCATCATCCCCGACACCGCCAAGGAAAAGCCGCAGGAAGGCGAAGTGATCGCCGTTGGCTCCGGCACGCTCAACGACAAGGGCGAGGTTCGCCCGCTCGACGTGAAGGCCGGCGACCGCATCCTGTTCGGCAAGTGGTCCGGCACCGAAGTGAAGCTCGATGGCAAGGAGCTCCTCATCATGAAGGAGTCCGACATCATGGGTGTGCTGGCCGCCTGAGCCGCCGCTTCGACCCGACCGCAACACAGAATTCAGAGGTAGAGAACAATGGCTGCTAAGGACGTGAAGTTCGGCGCCTCGGCGCGCGACAAGATGATCCGCGGCGTGGACATCCTGGCCGATGCCGTGAAGGTGACGCTGGGCCCGAAGGGCCGCAACGTCGTCATCGACAAGTCCTTCGGTGCCCCGCGCATCACGAAGGACGGCGTGACCGTCGCCAAGGAAATCGAGCTGGCCGACAAGTTCGAGAACATGGGCGCGCAGATGGTGCGCGAAGTGGCCTCGAAGACCAACGACCTCGCCGGTGACGGCACCACCACCGCGACCGTGCTAGCCCAGGCCATCGTGCGCGAGGGTGCGAAGGCGGTCGCCGCCGGCATGAACCCGATGGACCTGAAGCGCGGCATCGACAAGGCCGTCGCCGAGGTCGTGAAGGACCTCGAGGCGAAGACCAAGAAGATCACGACCTCGGCCGAAGTGGCGCAGGTCGGCTCGATCTCCGCCAATGGCGAGACCGAGATCGGCGAGATGATCGCCAAGGCGATGGAGAAGGTCGGCAACGAGGGTGTCATCACCGTCGAGGAAGCCAAGTCCATCCAGACCGAGCTCGACGTCGTCGAGGGCATGCAGTTCGACCGCGGCTATGTCTCCCCGTACTTCATCACGAATGCGGAGAAGATGATCGCCGAGCTCGAGAGCCCGTACATCCTCATCCACGAGAAGAAGCTCTCCTCGCTGCAGCCGATGCTGCCGCTGCTCGAAGCGGTGGTGCAGTCGGGCAAGCCGCTGGTGATCGTGGCCGAGGACGTGGAAGGCGAGGCGCTGGCGACCCTGGTCGTCAACAAGCTGCGCGGCGGCCTCAAGATCGCTGCCGTGAAGGCGCCGGGCTTCGGCGATCGCCGCAAGGCGATGCTGGAAGACATCGCCATCCTGACCGGCGGTGAAGTGATCTCCGAAGACCTCGGCATCAAGCTCGAGACCGTCACGCTGAACATGCTCGGCCGTGCGAAGCTCGTGAAGATCGAGAAGGAGAACACCACGATCGTCGACGGTGCCGGCGAGAAGTCCGCCATCACCGGCCGTTGCGAGCAGATCAAGGCGCAGATCGAGGAGACCACCTCGGACTACGACCGCGAGAAGCTGCAGGAGCGTCTGGCGAAGCTCGCGGGCGGCGTGGCCGTGATCCGCGTCGGCGGCTCGACCGAGGTCGAGGTGAAGGAGCGCAAGGACCGCGTCGATGACGCGCTGCATGCGACCCGCGCCGCCGTCGAGGAAGGCATCGTCCCGGGTGGTGGCGTCGCGCTGCTGCGCGCCTCGACGAAGCTGGCCGGCCTCAAGGGCGACAACAACGACCAGCAGGTCGGCATCGAGATCGTGCGCCGCGCGATCCAGGCGCCGATCCGCCAGATCTCGGAGAACGCCGGCAAGGACGGCGCCGTGGTCGCCGGTGAGGTGCTGCGCACCGACACCTACGAGTACGGCTATGACGCCCAGTCCGACGAGTACAAGAACCTCGTCGCGGCCGGCATCATCGACCCGACCAAGGTCGTGCGCACCGCCCTGCAGGACGCCGCTTCGGTGGCCTCCCTGCTGATCACCACCGAGGCGATGGTGGCCGAGCGTCCGGCGAAGCCGGCGGCCCCCGCCCCCGGCGGCGACATGGGCGGCATGGGCGGGATGGACTTCTGATCCCGGCCTGATCCGCAAGGAACAGGGGAGGGCGGTCCTTCGGGGCCGCCCTCTTTTTTTGCCCCGCTGACCGGGGGGCGCCGGCCCGGCGCCCCCGGCCGCGCTTTACCGATTCTTCGGCAGGACCGCGCGATCCTTCGCCCCTCGAAACGCGAGGGCTGCGATGGACGACCTGCTGGCGGATTTCCTCACCGAGACGCATGAGGGCCTGGTGGCCCTTGATTCGGCCCTGGTGCGGCTGGAGCGGTCCCCGGACGATCAGCCCACGCTGTCCGAGGTGTTCCGCCTCGTTCACACCATCAAGGGCACTTGCGGCTTCCTCGGCCTGTCGCGCCTCGAGTCGGTGGCCCATGCCGCGGAGAACGTGCTCGGGCAGTACCGCGATGGCACGCTGCCGGTCACGCCCGCCGGCATTACGCTGATTCTCTCTGCCCTCGACCGGGTGAAGGCGATCGTCGGCGGCATCGAGGCGAGCGGCAGCGAGCCCGCCGGCGAGGACGGCCCGCTGATCGCCGCGCTGAACGCCGCGGCCGCGGGCGAGGTCGCTGCGGTGCCGCCGCCCGCCCCATCGCCCGAGCCCCTGGCCGTCACCGAGCCCGTCGCTTCCGTCGTTCCGGAGGAACCCGCCCCCGCCGCTGAAGCTGTCGTCCATGAGCCCGGCGCCGAGGTTGCCGCCCCCGCCGCCGGCGGTGCCGCCGCGCCGCAGACCATCCGCGTCTCGGTCGAGGTGCTGGAAGACCTGATGACCCTGGTCAGCGAGCTGGTGCTGACGCGCAACCAGCTCCTCCAGCTCGCCCGTGCGCATCAGTCCGATGCCTTCGCGGTCCCGCTGCAGCGGCTGTCGCACATCACCTCCGACCTGCAGGAAGGGGTGATGAAGACGCGCATGCAGCCGATCGGCAATGCCTGGGCCAAGCTGCCGCGCCTGGTGCGCGACCTGGCGCATGAACTGGGCAAGAAGATCGAGCTCGACATGCGCGGCGCGCAGACGGAACTCGACCGCCAGGTGCTGGAGCTGATCCGCGACCCGCTGACGCACATGGTGCGCAATTCCGGCGATCATGGGCTGGAACCCGCCGCCGACCGCCGCGCCGCCGGCAAGCCCGAGACCGGGCGGATCGTCCTCAACGCCTATCACGAGGGCGGCCACATCATCATCGAGGTCGGCGATGACGGGCGTGGCCTGCCGGTCGAGAAGATCCGCACCAAGGCGCTCGCCAACGGCCTCACGACCGAGGCCGAGCTCGCACAGATGAGCGAGCGGGAGGTGCTGCGCTTCATCTTCGCCCCGGGCTTCTCCACCGCGCAGCAGGTGACGTCGGTCTCCGGCCGCGGCGTTGGCATGGATGTGGTCAAGACCAACATCGAGAAGATCGGCGGGACGGTGGAACTCGCCTCGCGGGAAGGGAAGGGGACGACCTTCACCATCAAGATCCCGCTGACGCTCGCCATTGCCTCGGCGCTGATCGTGGAAGCCGGCGGGGAGCGCTTCGCCCTGCCGCAGATCGGCGTGGTGGAACTGGTGCGTGTGGGGGCCGCGCAGGATGGCGCACCGCGCATCGAACGCATCAAGGACGCCGCCGTGCTGCGCCTGCGCGACCGGCTGTTGCCGCTGGTCTCGCTGGCCGGGCTGCTGCGCCTGCCGCCGGCCTCCGAGGACGATGGCTTCGTCGCGGTGATGCAGGTGGGCGGCCAGGCCTTCGGCATCATCCTCGACCGCGTCTTCGACACCGAGGAGATCGTGGTGAAGCCAGTGGCACCGATCCTGCGCCACATCACCATGTTCAGCGGCAACACCATCCTCGGCGATGGGTCGGTGATCATGATCCTCGACCCCAACGGCATCGCGCGCGCGGCGGGTGTCGGGCTCGACAGCGCGGCGGAGGAGGAGCGCCGCGGCGTGCCCGCCCTCGGCATGCGTTCCGATGCCAGCACGGCGCTGCTGCTGTTCCGCGCGGGGGATGGCGGGCCGAAGGCGGTCCCTCTCGGCCTCATCGCGCGGCTCGAGGATATTCCCGGGGAGCGCATCGAGATGTCGGGCCTCACCCCGGTCGTGCAGTATCGCGGCGGGCTGATGCCGGTCGTCCCGGTGACGCCCGGTTGGATGCCGCCCGAAGGCCAGACGCGCCAGCCGGTGCTGGTCTTCACCGAGAACGACCGGGCCATGGGTCTCGCCGTCGAGGAGATCCTCGACGTGCTGGACGAGACACTGGAGATCCAGCCCGGGACGGGCCGGCCTGGCTTCATCGGCAGCGCCGTCATCGCCGGGCGGGTCACGGAGGTGATCGACACCGCCTATTGGCTGGCCCAGGCGGGGGATGACTGGTTCCGGCCAAGCCGCCCCGCGCGGGGGGATGCCGCGCGGACGCGCCTGCTGCTGGTGGAGGACAGCGCCTTCTTCCGCCATCTCGTCGTGCCGGCGCTCTCGGCGGGTGGCTATGAGGTGACGGCAGTGGAAGGCCCGGCCGCCGCGCTGAAGCTGCGCGAGGAGGGCGTGCCCTTCGACGCCATCATCTCCGACATCGAGATGCCGGAGATGGACGGCATCGCCTTCGCGCAGGCGCTGCGCGCGGGTGGCACGTGGTCCGATGCGCCGCTCATCGCACTCTCTTCCCGCGCCGAACCCGCCGACATCGCGCGCGGGCGGGAGGCCGGCTTCACCGACTATGTCGCGAAATACGACCGCGAGGCGCTGCTGCGCTCGCTCGCCGACTGCCTGTCGGCGCCGCTCGCGGCCTGAAGGGAGAACACGACCATGCAGACCGCCATGGCCGCCACGGCCACGACGCCCGCCCATCTCGCCACCACGCCGGAGGAGGATGTCTTCCTGACGCTCACTGTCGCGGGCCAGGCCTGCGCCGTCCCTGTGCTGATGGTGCGGGACGTGCTCGGCGCGCACGCCATCACCCGCATCCCGATGGCGCCGGGTGAGGTCGCGGGCAGCCTGAACCTGCGCGGGCGCATCGTCACCGCGCTCGACCTGCGGCTGCGGCTCGGCCTGCCGCCGCGGGAGGCCGATGCGTCGCCCGCGATGAGCGTCGTCGTCGAGCAGGGCGGTGAACTCTACGCCTTCCTGGTCGACCAGGTGGGGGAGGTGGTGCCGCTGCCCGCGCGCAACTTCACCGCCAATCCGCCGACGCTCGATCCGCTGTGGCGGGACGTCTCGCGCGGCGTGCACCGGCAGGAGGGGCAACTCGTCATCGCCCTCGATGTCGGGCGCGTGCTGGCGATCGGCTGAGGGAGGCGACGATGGCGCAGCGAAGCTGCCTGGTGGTCGATGACAGCCTGGTGGTGCGCAAGGCCGCGCGACGCATCATCGAGGGCTTCGGCTTCACGGTGCGCGAGGCGAAGGATGGGCAGGAGGCGCTGTCCGCCTGCCGGGAATCCCTGCCGGATGGCGTGCTGCTGGATTGGAACATGCCGGTGATGGACGGCATCACCTTCCTGCGCGCCGCGCGCGCGGAATTCGGCCCGGACCAGCCGCGCATCGTCTTCTGCACCACCGAGGCGGAGATGACGCGCATCCTGGAAGCCCTGGAAGCCGGCGCCCAGGAATACGTGATGAAGCCCTTCGACGCCGAGATCATCCGCGACAAGTTCACCCAGGCCGGCCTGCTGGAGGACGCGGCATGACCCTTCCGCCCCGGACGGCGGAGGAGGTGCGGGTGATGCTGTGCGACGACAGCGCGACGGTGCGCGCGATCCTCGCGCGGTTGCTCGATGCCGAACCCGGAATCCGCGTCGTGCACCGCGCGGCGGATGGCAAGGCGGCGCTCGCCGCGCTGGCCGAGGCGAAGCCCGATGTCGTGCTGCTCGACCTCGAAATGCCGGTGATGGACGGTATGACCGCCCTGCCGCTGATCCTGAAGGCCGCGCCCCAGGCGGCGGTGATCGTCGCCTCGGCATTGACCCAGCGCGGCGCGAAGGAAGCGATCGCCGCGCTGGCGGCGGGTGCGTCGGACTACGTTCCGAAGCCCCAGGGGGCCGGCGGTGGCGCGGCTGATCCGGCCTTCCGTACCGAATTGATTACCAAGGTGCGCGGCTGGGCGCGGATGAAGCGGCGCGAGGCGCAGCGCCCC
>JAYRJZ010000033.1:0-48848 GCA_041906015.1 Roseomonas sp. | reverse complement strand
CCGCACCCCCACCCGGGCACCCATTCCAGGATACTGACGTGGGTGGCCGGGTGGGGGTGCGGGCCGGTGCCGATCCAGCGGCTCCATCGCCGCGGCAATGAGCACGGCTTCTTCCTGCGACGAGGATTATGCATCGGACAGCGGCGCACATCGCCGCTAGTTTCCGCGCGACCGCAGTTGGAAACGCCGCGATGAACGTCATCCCCCGCCCGAGCCTCGGCGACAGCCGCCTTGCCGCCCGCCTGCGGCGCGACACGCAGGGCGAGGTGCTCTTCTCGGCGGCCGATCGCGGGCGCTATGCGACGGATGCCTCCATCTACCAGGTCGAACCCTATGGCGTGCTGGTCCCGCGCACGATCGAGGATGTGCAGGCGGCGATGGCGCTGTGCCGGGAGGAAGGGATCCCCATCCTGCCGCGTGGCGGCGGGACCTCGCAATGCGGGCAGACCGTCAACCGTGCGCTGGTGCTGGACTGCACCAAGTACCTGCGCGGCGTGATCGAGGTGGACCCGGGCGCACAGCGCGCGCGGGTGCAGCCGGGCATCACGCTCGGCGCGCTGAACGACGCGCTGAAGCAACATGGGCTGTTCTATCCGGTCGATCCCTCCACCTGGCAGCGCTGCACCATCGGCGGCATGGCGGGGAACAATTCCTGCGGGTCGAAATCCATCCGCTACGGGCTGATGGCGGACAACGTCACCGCGATCGACGCGCTGCTCGCGGACGGGTCGCGCTTCACCTTCGGGGAGCTGCCGGACAATCTCGGCGGCGAGGTGCCGGGACCGATCGCGGATCTGATCCAGCGGCTGCGGGCGCTCGGCGCGCGGGAGGCGGAGGAGATCGCCGCGCGCTTCCCCCACCAGCTCCGCCGCGTCGGCGGCTACAACATCGAGGCGCTGACGCCGGCCGCGCGGGCCGAGGGCCGCGGCAACCTCGCCCGGCTGCTGGTGGGCTCGGAAGGCACGCTGGCCTTCTCCACCGCGCTCGATCTCAAGCTGTGGCCGATCAAGCCGCGCAAGATGCTCGGCATCTGCCAGTTCCCGACCTTCCGCGCGGCGATGGCGGCGTCCCAGCATCTGGTGACGCTGAACCCCGAGGCGGTGGAGCTGGTGGACCGGACGATGATCGACCTCGGCCGGTCGATCCCGATCTATCGCGCGACCATCGACCGCATGGTGAAGGGCGAGCCGGATTCCCTGCTGATCGTCGAGTTCCACGGGCAGGAGGATGCGCCGCTGTTGCGCGACCTCGACCGGCTGGAGGAGATGATGGGCGACCTCGGCTATCCGGACGCCGTGGTGCGCGCCACCGATCCCGGCTTCCAGGCCGCGATCGCCGAGGTGCGCGAGGCCGGGCTCAACATCATGATGTCGATGAAGGGCGACGGGAAGCCGGTCTCCTTCATCGAGGATTGCGCGGTCGGCCTCGCAGACCTCGCCGACTACACCGAGCGTCTGAACGACGTCTTCGCGAAGCACGGCACCAAGGGCACCTGGTATGCCCATGCCTCGGTGGGCTGCCTGCATGTGCGCCCCGTGCTGAACATGAAAGATGGCGAGGACGTGCGAAAGATGCGCACCATCGCCGAGGAATGCTTCGCCCTGGTCCGCGAATACAAGGGGAGCCATTCGGGCGAGCATGGCGACGGCATCGTGCGGTCCGAATTCAACGAGCCGATGTTCGGATCGCGCATCGCCCGCGCCTTCGAGGAGGTGAAGGACAGCTTCGACCCCTCCGCGTTGCTGAACCCGGGGCGCGTGGTCCGCCCGCCGAAGATGGATGACCGCACGCTGTTCCGCTACGCGCCGGGATATGCCGCCGATCCCGCCATCACGCCGGCGCTGGACTGGTCCGACTATCCCGGGCCGCTCGGCGGGCTGCTGAGCGCGGTCGAGATGTGCAACAACAACGGCACCTGCCGGAAGTTCGACGCGAATGTCATGTGCCCCTCCTACCGCGCGACGCGGGACGAGCAGCACCTGACGCGCGGTCGCGCGAACACGCTGCGCCTGGCGCTGACGAAGCAGATTCCGGGCGCACTGGCCTCGGACGAGGTCGCAGAGGCGGTGAAGCTCTGCGTCTCCTGCAAGGGCTGCAAGCGCGAATGCCCGACCGGCGTCGACATGGCGCGGATGAAGATCGAGGTGCTCGCGGCGCGCGCGACGCAGCATGGCATCGGCTGGCGGGAGCGCGTGATCGCGACCATGCCGCGCTGGGCGCGCTGGGCCTCGCTGTTCCCGCCGCTCGCCAATGCGCGCGACCTGGTCCCGGGCCTCGCTGCACTGTCCGAACGCCTGCTGGGGCTGGCGGCGGAACGATCCCTGCCCCGCTTCGTCTGGTCCTCCTTCCACGATGCCGAGCTGCGCGCCCCGGATGGCCGCGATCGCGAAGTCATCCTGCTGCCCGATGTGTTCAACCGGTACTTCGAGCCGGAGAACCTGCGGGCCGCGATCACCGTGCTGCGCGCGGCCGGCTACGATCCTGCCATCGCGCGTCCCGCGCGCGGGACGCGGCCGCTCGATGAGGGCCGCACGCTGCTCGCCGCCGGCCTGGTGGCGCAGGCGCGCGCGGAGGCGCGGCGAACGCTCGATGCGCTGTCCGCCGTCACCTCGCCGATCATCGGTATCGAGCCTTCCTCGCTGACCACGCTGCGCGACGAGTTCCTGGCGCTGTTGCCGGGCGAGCCGGCGCGCGCGCTCGCGGCGCGTGCCTTCCTGCTCAGCGAGTTCCTGGAGCATGAGAAGGCCGAGCTCCCGCTCAAGCCGCTGAAGGCCGAGATCCACATCCACGGCCACTGCCACCAGAAGGCCTTCGGCGCCTTCCCGCCGGCCGTCGCGCTGCTGAAGCGCATCCCCGGGCTGACGGTGACCCCCATCGCCTCCTCCTGCTGCGGCATGGCCGGGGCCTTCGGCTATCAGGCCGAGACGATCGCGACATCCAAGGCCATGGCGGAGCTTTCCCTGCTGCCGGCGGTGCGCGCGGCGGCACCCGAGGCCCTCATCATCGCCGACGGCACCTCCTGCCGTCACCAGATCGCCGACCTCACCGGACGGGAGGCCTTGCACTCGGTCCGCATCCTGGCCAAAGCCCTGGCATGAGCACACCCGATACCGTCCTGCACTTCTGGTTCACCGAAGGCCCCGACACCTTCCGGGAGGCCTGGTTCAAACGCGACGATGGCTTCGACGCGGCGGTACGCGAAGCGCTCGGCTCGCTGTCGGAAGCCGCCGCCGGCGGCGCGCTTCGCGGCTGGGCCGACACGGCCGAGGGCGCGCTCGCGCTCGCCATCCTGCTCGACCAGGCGCCGCGCAACCTGCATCGCGGCAGCGCGCGGGCCTTCGCGGCCGATCCGCTGATGCGCGACATCGCGCGGGAGGCGGTGCTGCGGCACCGCCTCGACCTCGCCCTGACGCCGACGCAGCGCATCTTCCTCTACCTGCCTTTCGAACATGCCGAGACGATGGCCGACCAGGACCTGTCGGTCGCGCTGTTCGAGGGGCTGCGCGACGATCCACGCATGACGACGCCGGGCGGGACGATCGACTACGCCTGGCGGCACCGCGCGGTGATCGCGCGCTTCGGACGGTTTCCGCACCGCAACGCCGCGCTGGGCCGCACCAGCACGGCCGCGGAAGCGGCCTGGCTCGCCGCGGGCGGCGGCTTCTGAGACGCCGCATTAAGGGCATCTCAACAACCTTCGCGGATCCTCGACCGCATTCGTGCCGTTGATCGCCGCGCATGGCCTGCCGATGCCGCGCCGCACGGCCGCAGCAGAGGAGAATGCGACTTGGCCATATCGGGAACATCCGGGGATGACACGCTGACCAATCTGGACAGCGTGGCGCAGAGGCTCCTCGGGCTCGGCGGTGCCGACTTCCTCACCGCCGGCTTCGTCGGCGACGTCCTGGTGGGCGGCGCCGGCAACGACACGCTGGTCGGCACCCTCAGCGCGATGAAGCTCCACGGGCAGGATGGCGACGACAGCATCCTGGGCGGCAGCAGCGGCGACTTCATCACCGGCGGCATCGGCAACGACATCATCGGCGGCGGCGGCGGCAACGACACGATCCGCGGCGGCGAGGGGAACGACACGATCACCGGCGGCGGTTCCGGCGACAGCCGTCTCTTCGGCGATGCGGGCGACGACCTGATCACCGGCGGCCTCGGCAGCGACAAGATCTGGGGTGGCGAAGGCGCGGACACCCTCGATGCCTCGGCCGGTACGTCGGCCTTCATCCGCGGCGAGGAGGGCGATGACTCGATCCTCGGCAGCCAGGGTGCGGACATCCTCCGGGGCGATGGCGGGAACGACACCATCAGCGCCGGCGACGGCAACGACCGCGTCCTCGGCGGCAGCGGCAACGACTCGATCGACGGCGGCGACGGCAGCAACATCATCCAGGGCGAGGAGGGCGACGACTTCCTGACGAACGGCTCGTCCGGAAGTGGGCGCCTGAACGGCGGTGCGGGAGCGGACACCCTGGTCAGCGGCGCCGGACCGGCCTGGCTGATCGGCGGCGAGGGCGATGACAGCATCATGGCCGGAGCCGGCGGCGACAGCGTCCTGGGCGGGGCGGGCGACGACGTGATCAGTGCCGTCAGCTCATTCAGCCCGGTCCTGGTGCATGGCGGGACCGGCGCCGACATCATCCTCGGCGGCTTCGGATACGACCTCCTCCATGGCGATGCGGGGGCGGACAGCATCAGCGGCGGCTATGGCTGGGACACGCTGATAGGCGGGCATGGCAACGACACGCTCGACGGCAGCTACGATGCGGACGTGCTGACGGGCGGTGCCGGTGCCGATGTCTTCGTCATCGGCACCGACTTCATGATCATGCTGAACGGCGATACCATCACCGACTTCGACCACGGCGAGGGTGACCTGCTGCTGGCGAACGATATCGTCATGGCCGACGCCATGCGCAGCAGCGCTTTCGCCGAGGGCACCGGCGTACGCATGTTTTACGGCCCGCAGACCGTCTACATCGAGGGCGTGCAGACCACTGACGTCTCGGCCGACTGGTTCATCACGGTGTCCTGAGGCACCGCCGCGCCACGCTTCCGCTTGAGGTGTCGGCGGGACGCCGACATAGGAATATTATCAACGGCCGCATGGCATCCGGCCGTTGTTTCCGACAATTCCCGCCTACCCCAGGCCGTGGCGCCCGCGCCACGGCCTGCCTGTTATGTGCGCAGATTTGGTCAGCCTCGCTCACTCTCTTGTTGCGCTGCACAATAGAATCTGGCATCTGCGCCACACGACCTTCACACAGAAGGCGAAGGGAAGGACATCACCCGGACGCACGGCCCGATCGGAGGTTCTCTGATGTCGCGCAGCCTGCTGCCACGCCGCCTGTTTCTCGCCGCCGGCCTTGCCGCTCCGGCCCTGATCACCAGCCGCAACGCCCTCGCTTCGACCGAGGTCGATATCGAACTGGTGCTTGCCGTGGACGTCTCCCGCTCGGTCGATGCCGAGGAGATGGAAATGCAGATGCGCGGCTATGCCGAGGCCTTCCGCGATCCGCGCCTGGCCGATGGCATCGCCGGCGGGCCGCTCGGCGCCATCGCGGTCACCATGTTCGTCTGGTCCGACTGGAATATCCAGAACACGCTCGTGCCCTGGATGAAGCTGGAGGACCATGCCTCCTGCGAGCGCTTCGCCCGCGCGATCGACGGCGCTTCCCGCGAAACCTACCTCTACACCTCGATCTCGGGTGCGATCGACTATGCCTCCGCGCAGTTCGGGCAGCGCTACGAAGGGATGCGCCGCGTCGTCGACGTCTCGGGCGACGGCGTGAACAATTCCGGCCGGCCGCTTGCCGCCGCGCGCGCCGAAGCGCTGGACAAGGGTATCGTCCTGAATGGGCTCGCCGTGCTCGACAAGTCGCCGCAGCCGGCCGTCCTGCTCGCCGGCCTGCCGCCGGTGGACGAGTACTACCGCGACGAGGTGATCGGCGGGCCCGGTGCCTTCCTGATGGTGGCCGAAGGCTACGACGCCTTCGCCGGCGCCGTGCGGCGGAAGATCATCCGCGAGATCGCCGTCGCGCCGGCACCCGGGCCGCTGGTGGAGCGCGCATACGCATAGCGGAAGGCCGGAGATGGGCTTTGTCCCTCTCCGGACCTCACCCCAGCAAAGGCCCAAGGCCTTTGCAAACCGTCACCGGGCATTGAGGCACATTGGCCGCTTCGGCATGGCGATGCCTCCCTGTGCCCGAATGCCAGGATTTGGTCACGCCGAGGGACAAGAACCGGGTTCCCCGGTCGTCACCACCCTGCCCGCCCA
This sequence comes from Roseomonas sp., assembly GCA_041906015.1. Classification (GTDB taxonomy): domain Bacteria; phylum Pseudomonadota; class Alphaproteobacteria; order Acetobacterales; family Acetobacteraceae; genus Neoroseomonas. Next base: position 42,562 of record JAYRJZ010000033.1, on the reverse strand, counting down.
ACGCCAGGTCGAGGTTTCCAAAGGCCCTTCGGCCTTTGGCGGGGTGAGGCTTGGAGAGGGGCGGCGCCCCTCTCCAATCAGCCTTCGCCCCACTGCGACACGCCCCCGCCAACACACCGCCCCTTGCGCCCGGCGCCCGCCGCGCCATACCGGCGCCGATGCCCGACGATTCTCCGCCCGACCTGACACAGGCCCTGGACCTGGCCTTCCAGGCCCTCGCCCGTGGCGTGGCCGACCGGCACAGCCCCTTCCACACCCCCGCCCTCGCCTCCATCGCGCGCGATGGCGCACCGGCCCTGCGCACCGTCATCCTGCGCGCCTTCGACCCCGCCACGCGCCGGCTCCGCATCCACACCGACAGCCGCAGCCCCAAGGTCACGGAACTCCGCGCCGAGCCGCGCGCCGCGCTGCTGGGCTACGATCCCGCCGCCCGGATGCAGCTTCGTCTCGCCGGCAGCCTCCGCCTGCATGATGATGACGCCCTCGCCGAGGAGGCCTGGGCGAGCAGCCGCGAGTCGAGCCGCATGACCTACGCTGCCGCCCATGCGCCAGGCACGCCCCTGGCCGCTCCCTCGACCGCGCCGGACGATCCGCGAGCCGGACGCGCCCATTTCGTGGCGCTGCTGATGACCATCGCGACGCTCGACTGGCTGCTGCTGCACCCGGCGGGGCATCGCCGGGCGCGCTTCGCCTGGGACGCCGCCGGCACCATGACCGCCACCTGGACCGCGCCATGACCGAACCCGCCATCCGCGAGGCCATCCTCGCCGTCACCGCCGCCTGCCCGCCGGGCAAGAGCGTCTCGCCCGAGGATGTGGCGAAGACGCTCGCGACCGAGAACTGGCAATCCCTGCTGACGCGCATCCGGCGCGAGGCCATCGTCCTCGCCCGCGAAGGCACGATCGACATCCTCCGCAAAGGCAAGCCGGTCGATCCGGAAGCCGAGATCCGCGGCGTCATCCGCCTGCGCAGCCGCGCCTGAAGGAGAGTTCCATGCGACGCCTCGGCCCCTTCCTGCGCGATGCCTGGCATCTGGCCCGCCCCTACTGGTCCAGCGAGGATCGCTGGAAGGCGCGCGGGCTGCTCGCCGTGATGGTGGCGCTGAACCTGTCGCTGGTGGGCATGACGGTGTTGCTCACCTACTGGCAGCGGGCCTTCTACAATGCGCTGGAGGCGAAGGACTGGGATGCCTTCATCGCGCTGCTCTTCACCTGGCACCGCACGGAGGATGAGGGCTTGCTGCCCTCCTTCGCCATCGTCGCCGCGCTCTATATCCTGATCGCGGTCTACCAGCTCTATCTGCGCCAGGCGCTGCAGATCCGCTGGCGGCGCTGGTTGACCGAAGTCTATCTGAACCAGTGGCTGGGCGATCGCGCCTATTACCGCATGGCGCTGACCGACCCGGTCACCGACAACCCCGACCAGCGCATCGCCGAGGATGCGCGCATGTTCGTGGACGACACGCTCTCGCTCGGGCTCGGGCTGATGAATTCGGTCGTCACGCTCGCTTCCTTCGTGATCGTGCTGTGGTCGCTGTCGGGGCCGCTCACCGTCTTCGGCGTGGACATCCCCGGCTACATGGTCTGGGTGGCGCTGATCTACGCGCTGGCGGGCACGCTGCTCGCCCATGTCATCGGCAAGCCATTGATCGCGCTGAACTTCACCCAGCAGAAGGTCGAGGCCGATTTCCGCTACGCCCTGGTCCGCTTCCGCGAGAATGTCGAAGGCGTGGCCCTGCATGGCGGCGAGGAGGATGAGAAGCGCGGCCTGACCCAGCGCTTCCGCGCGCTGATGGAAAACTGGTGGTCGATCATGACCGCCACCAAGCGGCTGACCTTCTTCACCGCGGGCTATACGCAGGTCGCGATCGTCTTCCCGATCGTCGTCGCCGCGCCGGGCTACTTCGCCGGCCGGATGCCGCTCGGGGGGCTGATCCAGACCTCGAGCGCCTTCGGCGAGGTGCAGGGCGCGCTGTCCTGGTTCGTGAACAACTACGCCAGCCTGACCGAATGGCGCGCGACGGTGGAACGCCTGACCGGCTTCACCCGTGCCGTGGCCACGGCAAAGCGCGCCGATGGCGGGCCGGCCGTGGCCAAGGGCGAGGCGCCGGAACTCACGCTGAAGGGCGTGACCCTCTCCCTGCCCGACGGCCGCGTGCTGCTGGACAAGGGCGAAGCCAGCATCGCGCCGGGCGATTCCGTGGTGATCACCGGGGCCTCGGGGTCGGGCAAGTCGACGCTGTTCCGCGCCATCGCGGGCATCTGGCCCTTCGGGTCGGGTCGCATCGCGCTGCCGGCGCATGGGCGCAGCCTGTTCCTGCCGCAGCGGCCCTACATTCCGCTCGGCAGCCTGAAACGCGCCGTCTGCTACCCGGAGCACGAGGCTCATTTCACTGATGAGGCCGTCGCCGCCGCATTGGAGGCGGCCGAGCTCAGCCACCTGGTCCCGCGCCTGCATGAGGCGGAGGTCTGGGACCGGCGGCTGTCGGGTGGCGAGCAGCAGCGCCTCGCCCTTGCCCGTGCCCTGCTCCTGAAGCCGGACTGGCTGTTCCTGGACGAGGCCACGGCGAGCCTCGACCCGGCCGCCGAGGAACGGCTCTACGCGAAGCTGAAGGAGAGCCTGCCCGGCACCGCACTCATCTCCATCGCCCATCGCCCGGCGGTCGCGCAGTTCCATGACCGTGCGCTGCGGGTGGAGGAGAAGGCGCTGCGCGAAGCGTAGGGGGTCCCGCGCGGCGCCTCAGCGCCGCGCCGACCACCCCATCACGCCGGCGGGTAGCCGAGCTCCTCGGCGATATCGCCGAAGCGCTTGCGGAACTCGGCGTGAAGTTCCGGCGTGAAATGCTCGCGCCACTGCGCCGGGCGGCCGCTGCGCACATGCTTGGACGCGACCTGGCCGGAGAAGAGGCTCGACCGCTCCGCGATCTGCAGCGCCTTGTCCATATCCGCCTCCCGGATGCCGAGCCAGGTGAAGATGCGCCGGAACTCCTTCAGCTCCACATCGGTGATCAGCTCCTCGAAGCGGACGCGGATCGTGTCCCGGGAGGCCTGAAGCTGACGCCGCATCCCCTGGATGGTCCGCCGGCTGAAATTGTCCATCTCGAAGACGAACTTCTCGGCATCGGTCGGCAGCGCGGCGATCGTCTCGTGATAGCTGCGCCCGCCGAAGCGCGGATCGGGCACGTAGAGCCAGGGGTCGCGATCGGAATCGGTACGGGCGTGATAGAGCGCCGCGCTGATGATGACGTCGCGCGGGTCGCGGATCACCACCACGGCGCGATGCGGCTGCTCCGTCACCGCCGCCGGGAAAGCTGAATGGGCATGGAACATGATGTCCCAATCCTCCGGCTCCGGCCGCGCGCTGTGCACCCAGAGCCGATAGCCGAGCTCAGCGGCGATCCCACGCAGGATCGTCAGCATCAGGATCGTGCCGCTCTTGTGGAAGGTGCCGACGAGCATGCGGTGCGGCGCCTTCGCCGCCACAGGCTCGGGCTCGGGTTCCGGCATCGCGACCGGCAGGCCGAGCATCTCCGTTCCCGTCTCCAGCGCCTCGACGCGCGCGGCGAACAATGCGCGGGCATAGGCGTAGAGTTCCTCATCGGGGCGCATCAGTTCGCGCAGCGCGGTGTCCTGCCAGGAGGTCAGTTCGAAATCCACCTCCTCCAGATCCTCCGCGGTGTTGAGGCGTTCGAGCGTCGGCCCGTCCCCCTTGCCGAAGCGGCGGAACAGGTAGTCGGAGAAATCCTGCAGGCGATCCGCGGTGCCGACCTCGAGCGATTCGATGCGCGCCTTCGCCCGTGCGAGCAGGTCGGCGATCGGAACATCGTGCGGATTCTCGCCGCCGATGCTGCCGAGATTGTAGATCTGCGAGTGCCGGTCGCGCACACCATGGATCGAGAAGGCGTATTCCGCGAAGGACGCCTTCGCCGAGAAACGCATCTGTGGCGTGCCCTCGATCCCGTGCCGCAGCACCATCGATCGCGCATAGCGATAGGAGCTCATCAGCTTCGCGCGCGGGCTGCGCAGCACCGTCAGCGGGCGGAAGCCGCGCCACTTCGGCACTTCGAGCTGATGCGCGAAGAAATGCCCCGCGATCAGGTCGAGGGAGCGGGCTTCCTCCGCCTCGATGCTACGGAATTCCTCGATGGTGCCGACGATGCGCGTGCGTGGCCATCCGACCACCAGGGCGCGCGTGAAGGACGTGCCGGCAGTCTTCGGAATATGGACGAAGGCAAGCTTGTCGCCGGCCGAAGTGGCCGCATCGGAGACGCTGGATGGAGTGGCCGTGATGTCGGCGGTATCGGGCATCGTCGTGCAATCACCTCGGATGAACGGTCTGTCGCGAACAGGCCCCGATTTGATGGACCTTGCCGGTCGGCGACGACTTCTGTTTGCTGGCATTGGGCCACGGCGTGGAAGGGCGTATTTTGCAGCGGCGATCACATGGGTGCTAGTCCGGTCCCCGCCACGGTTGTGATCGATCCCACGGCATCCATCGTCGCCCAGGTGCTGGCCGAGGCCGCCGCAGGCGATGCCGCGGCCGCCGCTGCCGCGACGCGGCCCCTGCTGCGCACGCCCTGCCCGGCCGATGCGGTGATCCGCATCCTCGGCGCGGCGCTCGACCTGGACGATGCGCGCTTCGTGCGGGCGGCGGCGGCGCTGGCCATGGCGGCCGACATGCCCATCCCCCGCCGTATCCACGCCGCCTGGCGGCTGGCCATCGCCGCGAAGGGCGAGGCCGCGATGGCCGTGCTGCTGAGCGATCCTCGCATCATGACCGAGACGGCCCGGCTCAAGCAGATCGTCGTGACCCTGCAGGAAGTACAGGGACGCAGCGATGCCGCCTCGCTGGTGCATCACCAGGCGCGGCAACTCGCCCTGCGACTGCTGCCCGTGGCGGCGCCACCGGCCGTGCCGGCCGGCCGCCACTTCGCCGGCGAACGGGGGGCGACGCCCCGGCCGCTCGGCGCGGCGGTCACGCTGCACGCGGCACCCGGCCTGCCGGCCGTGCTGCATGCGGAGGCCGAGGAGGTCCTCCGCGCCTTCGATCGCCAGATCCCATCCTCGCCCTTTCCCGAGGTTCGCATCATCCCGGATGTCTTCGTGAACCGGCACGGGCAGCTCTGGGCACGGGACGGCACGGTCTACCGTTCCTTCAGCACGCCGGTGCCCGAGGAATCGCGCCGGGCCGAGGCGGACGCGCCGGTCGTCCCGGCCGCGGCCCTCGCCATCGAGACGCACAACAACGTCTATCACTGGCTGGCCGAATACTACCCGTCCCTCGCCTGGTGCCTCGATGAGGCAGCGGGCGACATCCCCATCCTGATCCGCGACGATGCGGCGCGCTTCGTGCGGGAGAGCCTGACCCTCGGCGCCGCCGGCCCGCTGTCGACGATCGAAGCCGGCGGCGCGGTGCTGGTGCGTCAGCTCTACGTCGCCGATCGCGGGCTGCAATTGCTGGCGCGCCCCGAAGCGGTGGGCCCGCTGCTGACCCGCCTGCGCGACCGCTCGGTGTCGCAGGGCGGCGAGGCCGGACGCGATATCTACATCTCCCGCCGCGACAGCCGGAAGCGCCCCCTGGCCAATGAGGCGGCGCTGGAGGAGGCCCTGGCCGCGCGCGGCTTCGAGATCGCGGTGATGTCCCAACTGCCCTTCGCCGAGCAGGTCGCGCGCATCAGCCAGGCCCGCACCATCGTGGCCCCCCATGGCGCGGGGCTCGCCCTCCTCGCCGCGGCACGGCCCGGCCGGCGAGTGATCGAGCTCGTGCCGGCCCTGCGTGGCGGCATGCAGCTTCGGACCTGCATGGCCCGCATCTCGCGCATGGTCGGTCATGAGCATCACCTGTGGCTGGCACCCGAGCCACCGGCCGGCACGCCCTGGTCCCCCGCGCTGGAGCCCTTCCTCGCCGCGCTGGACGCCCTGCCGCCGACGGCCGTTTTCGCGCCACAGAATTCAGGCAGCTAGCACGCCGTGACCGACATCCTGTTCGCCCTGTCGAAGATCCTGTGGTTCCCGGCGCGGCCGGGCCACTTCGCCATCATCCTCGGCTTCATCGGCCTGTTCCTGGTCTGGCGCGGGCGCCGCTTCGGGCGCTGGCTCATCCTGTTCTCCCTCGGCTTCTTCGCCCTGCTGGTGGTCACGCCGGTGAACCAGTGGCTGCTGATGCCGCTCGAGGACCGCTTCCCCCGCCCGGCCGAGGCGCCGGCGCATGTGGACGCCATCATCGTCCTCGGCGGCGCGGTGGAGCAGAACATCACCGAGGCGCGCGGCATCCCCTCCCTGAACGGCGCGTCGGAACGCATGACGGAGGGCGTCATTCTCGCCCGCCGCTACCCCGATGCGCGCGTCGTCTTCACCGGCGGCCAGGGCTCCTTCGTCCATGGCGGACTGACCGAGGCCGATGTCGCCCGCCAGCTCTGGACCGCCATGGGCCTGCCGCCCGAGCGCGTGATCTATGAGGACCAGGCCCGCAACACGCATGAGAACGCCGTGCTGACGGCGCGCCTGCTGGACCCCAAGCCTGGCCAGGTCTTCCTGCTGGTGACCTCGGCCTCCCACATGCCGCGCTCGGTCGCGGTGTTCCGCGCCGCGGGCTTCCGCGACATCGTCCCCTGGCCGGTGAATTTCCGCACCGGGCATACATGGGCGGCGCAATACGACGCGCCCTTCCCCGAGCGCCTGGGCCAGTTCGAATGGGCGATCCGCGAATGGATCGGTCTTATCGCCTACCGGCTGATGGGGCGGACGGAGAGCGTGCTGCCGGCGCGGGCGCCGTGACCTTGGGCGCGGCGCTGTCCCCGCGCTCGATCGCGCGCCAGCGGGCGACGTTGCGGTTGTGCTCGTCCAGCGTGCGGGCGAAGGCATGCCCGCCGCTGCCATCGGCCACGAAATAGAGGAAGTCGTTGTCTTCCGGCCGCAGGACGGCGGCCAGGGACGCCTTGCCCGGGCTCGCGATCGGCCCAGGCGGCAGGCCCCGGATGCGATAGGTGTTGAACGGGTGGTCGCGGTCGAGGTCGGCCCGGCTGATCGGCCGGTCCATCGGCGCCCCGCCCGTCGCGGCATAGGCCACCGTCGGGTCGGATTGCAGCATCATCCCCCGCCGGATGCGGTTGACGAAGACACCGGCGACGCGGGGGCGTTCCTCGGGCTTGCCGGTCTCGCGCTCGACGATGGAGGCCAGGACCAGTGCCTCCCGCGGGGTCGTGAAGGGAAGATCGGCGGCGCGGTTCGCCCAGGCCTCCGCCAAGGCGCGGTCCATGGCGGCATCGGCCCGGCGGACGATGGCCGCACGGCTCTCACCCCATTCGTAGGAATAGGTTTCCGGCAGCAGGGCGCCCTCATCGATGGGAGGGGTCTCGCCGGTCAGGCCTTCGGTACGGTCGAGCAGGGCGCGGATCTGGTGGGCGGTCAGGCCCTCCGGGATGGTCAGGCGGCGCTGGATGGGACGCTCCTCGCGCAGGATGCGCAGCACCTCGGCAAGCGGCGCCCCGGCCGGGAAGGCGAATTCGGCAGCCCGCAGGGGACCCTGCCCCCGCGTCAGCCAGGCGGCGGCGGCGAAGAGCCGTGGGTCGCGGATGACGCCGCGCTCCACCAACGCGCCGGCAATGCGCTCGGTGCCGCCGCGGGGGATGACGATCTGGGCCGGTTCGGTCAGCGGACCGGGGCCGCTATAGGCGCGCCAGGCAGCCGTCGCCGCCAGGCCGCCGGCCAGCAGCAGGACGAGCAGGAAAGTCAGGAGAAGAAGGCGGAGACGCATCGCTAGGGCCGGATATGGGGAGGGTTCGGCCGCCCCTCCGGCCCTTGGTGGGGAGGGGCGACGCCCTCCCCCACCCGCCACAGGAGCCCCGCCATCCGAGGACCCGGCAAAGGCGCTTCAGGGCGCCGCGCGGAACACGATCGAGGCGTTGGTCCCACCGAAGCCGAAGGAGTTCGACAGCGCGACGTCGATCTTGCGCGGCTGGGCTTCCAGCGCCACGCGGTCGATCACGCTTTCCCGCGAGGGCTTCTCGAGGTTCAGCGTGGGCGGCGCGACCTTGTCCCGGATGGCGAGGATCGAGAAGATCCCCTCCACCGCGCCGGCGGCCCCGAGCAGATGCCCGATCGCCGACTTGGTCGAGGACATGGCAAGGCCCTTGCCGGCATCGCCCCAGAGACGTTCCACCGCCTCCAGCTCCAGATCGTCGCCGAGCGGCGTCGAGGTGCCGTGGGCGTTCACATACTGCACATCGGCCGGCGAGAGCTTCGCGCTGGCCAGCGCCGCCTTCATGGAGCGGAAGGCGCCGTCATGACCCTCGGCCGGGGCCGTGATGTGGTAGGCATCGCCCGACATGCCGTAGCCGATCACCTCGGCATAGATCTTGGCGCCGCGTGCCTTGGCGTGCTCCAGCTCCTCGAGCACCAGCACGCCCGCGCCCTCACCCATGACGAAGCCGTCGCGGCCTTCGTCCCAGGGGCGGGAGGCCGCCGTCGGGGTGTCGTTGAAGCCGGTGGACAGCGCGCGCGCGGCGCAGAAGCCGGCCACGCCCAGTTCACACACCGCCGCCTCGGCGCCGCCGGCGACCATCACGTCGGCATCGCCGAGAGCGATGAGCCGCGCCGCGTCGCCCAGCGCATGCACGCCGGTGGCGCAGGCCGTGACCACCGCGTGGTTCGGGCCCTTGAAGCCGTACCTGATCGAGACCTGGCCGGAGGCGAGGTTGATCAGCGCCGAGGGGATGAAGAAGGGGGAGATCCGCTTGGGCTTGCCCTGGGCGGCGAGGCGCGCCGATTCGTCGATCGTCTCGAGCCCGCCGATGCCAGAGCCGATCATCACGCCGGTGCGGCAGCGCTCCTCTTCCTCCTCGGGCGCCCAGCCCGAATCGGTGACCGCTTCCGCAGCCGCGACGAGCGCGAGCTGGATGAAGCGATCCATCTTCTTCTGATCCTTGACCGGGATCCACTCATTGATGTCGAGCGCACCGTCCGCCTTCACGCCGACCGGGATCTGGCCGGCGATCTTGGCGGGCAGCGTCGTCACGTCGAAGGACTGGATGCTGCCGATGCCGGATTCACCGGCCAGCATCCGCTTCCAAACATGCTCGACACCAAGGCCGAGCGGGCAGGCGATGCCCATGCCGGTTACGACAACACGTCGCGGCGAAAAACCGTTCTGGAACACGCGCTTTACCCCCCGGGCCAGTCTTTGGGCCTTACTCGCCCTTCTGCTTCTCGATGTAGTCGATCGCGTCCTTCACGGTCGTGATCTTCTCGGCCGCATCGTCCGGGATCTCGACGCCGAAGGCCTCCTCGAAGGCCATGACCAGCTCGACCGTGTCGAGGCTGTCCGCGCCCAGGTCGTCGATGAAGGACGCCTCGGGCGTCACCTTCGCCTCTTCGACGCCCAGATGCTCGACGACGATCTTCTTCACCTTCTCGGCGGTGTCGCTCATCGCGTTTACTCTCTCCGTTCTGCCGGGCCTCGCCCGTGCGAAAATGCCGACTGCGTTCCGCCCGGCCGGGCCGGACTCGCGCCCCGGGCCCCCGCGGAGCCCGGCGCTTATCATGGAAGCGTCGCGCGGCCTAGGCGTTCCGGGCGGGGCCGGTCAAGGGGCGGCGGCCGGCCAGGGTCCCCAGGGCCCTCGCACGCTGCCGCCTGATCCCGCCATGTAGCCCGCAAGCAACACAAGACAAGGAGCGCCAGGGCCCATGATCACCCTCCGCCCATGCCGGCCGCCAGGCCAGCGGCACCGGGGGCGCGTGCGATCCGCCGCCGCTCATTCCGCGATCAAACCAGCCGGCCTGCGAACAGCTCCGCTCGACTCGCGGCGCGGCCGCCGCCGGCCGAGGCCCCTCCCCTGGCGGCTCCAAGCCCGCCCGGCGCTGTGCGCGATCACCGCCAATTCAGTCGACTCAACCTGTCGCGGAATGGCTCCTACACTGCTCGCCGGCTGGCATCGCCGATGCTTCAGGGCCGATTCCTTCAGACCAACGCCCCGTGCGGCAGGAGTGACGAATGCCGAAGGCCCTGATCATCGGAACCTCGAACATGGTGCTGCGCGGCGGGGCCAGCGCCGCGATCATCGCCCATTTCGGCGCCGAGAACGTGCAGAACATGTCGCTCGGCGGCACCTCCGGCACCTACCTCGCCATCTTCCAGATCCTGTCGCGGATCCCGGTCGGGCAATACGACTACGTCTTCATCGATCTGATGACGAACGAGCTCTGCTACGATCAGATGCCGCTCGATCACTGGGAGAACGCGGCCCGCGTGTTCTACCGCATGCTGCCTGCGGGCCCGCGCTACGTCTTCCTGGGCTTCTTCCCCCGGCGGAAGTTCTTCGTCCTCGATCCGATCGAGCAGATGCACCGCCAGCTCGCGCTGGAATCCGGCGTGCACTTCCTCTCCTTCCGGGAATTGCTGACCGAGGCCTGCGTCGAACTCTCCTGCGCGCCGGCCGCGCTGTTCCGGCCCAACGACACGATGCACATCGCGGCCGAGGTCGCCAACATCGTCGTCTCGGAACTGCTGGTGAGCATCGCGCCGACCCTCCCGCCGAAGCGTCTCGCTGCTTCGGTCGACGCCGGCAGCTTCTTCACCCTGCCCGCCGCCGAGGTCGCGGCGGAAACGGTGGAGCGCCAGACCACGCTGAGGACGGGCCGGTTCGGCGTGTTCGGCGCGGGAAGCCGGATCGACCTGCCTGAAGGCGTGCTGCTCGGCCTCACGGTCAACAGCGGGGAGACACGAGCCTACCTGAATATCCGCGCGCAGTCGCCGGTCGCCAAATACTGCTGCTTCCAGAGCACGCGGCCCTACACCTTCGTGGTGTTCTTCTTCCGGGAGATGTTGCTCGGCCCCGGCGCGCAGGTCACGGTGGAGGCCACGCAGCCCCCCGACATCCCGCGGCGCGAATGGTCCGACGGCGCCGCGCCCTATGGCGCGCCCTGCACCGGGACGGCCGAGCTGGAGACCTTCTTCTTCGCCAGGGAACCGCTCGGCGCCCTGCTGGCCCGCTCCGGCGAGGTGGAGCGGCTGCCGCTCTCCCGCCCGGCCCTTGCCGCCGGCGCGTTGGCGCCGCGGGTGATGGCGCGGCTGCGCACCATCGTCCGCGCCGCCGAAGAACGCCTGGTCGAGGCCTGACGGCCCGTTCGGGCATGCGCCGTGCGGCGCATGCCCAACCCGGCCGTCGCGTCAGTCGACGGTGATGCTCGCCTGCCGGATCACCTCGGCCCAGCGCTCCCGCTCCCAGCGGATCAGCGCGGCGAAGGCGGCGCCATCCATGCTGGACGGCTCCGCGCCCTCGTCCCGCAACCGCCGGATCACATCCGGATTGGTCAGGGCCTGGCGCATGGCGTCGAACAGCTTCGCCCGGATATCGGCCGGGGTGCCGCGCGGCACCAGCAGCCCGTACCAGGCCGTCGCCTTGTAGCCGGGGATGGTGTCGGCGACCGGCGGTACCTCCGGCAGCACGGCGATGCGGCCCTCGCCCGTCACCGCCAGGGGGCGCACCTGGCCGCCATTGATCAGCCCGACCACCGAGGGCAGCGTGGTGATCATGAAGTCGAGATGCCCGGCGACCACGTCCGTCAGCGCCGGCGCGGCGCCGCGGAAGGGCACGTGCTCGGCCCGCAGCCCGGCCATCTGCAGCATCAGCGCCGCGGCGAGGTGGCTCGCCGAACCGTTCGAGGCCGAACCATAGGTCGCCTGGCCGTTGGCGGCGCGGATCTCGGCCAGCAGTTCCCCCAGATTCCGCGCACGCGACTTGGGGCCCACCACGACCACCAGCGGCGCGTCCGCGACCAGGCCGATCGGTTCCAGCGCCTGTTCCGGGTCGATGCGCATGTTGCGGAACAGGGAGACATTCACGCTCATCGGGCCGTGGTTGCCCATCAGCATGGTGTAGCCATCAGGCCGCGCGGTCGCCGCCGCTTCGGTGGCGATGTTGCCGCCGGCGCCCGGGCGGTTCTCCACCACCACCGGCTGGCCGAGCACGCCCTGCATCGCCGCGGCGACGGTCCGCGCGATCAGGTCGGTGCCCCCGCCGGGCGCGAAGGCGAGCAGGATGCGGATCGGGCGATTCGGGAAGGGGCCTTCCTGCGCCAGGGCGGGCAGGCTGGGCAGGGTCGCGGCAAGCGCGCCCATCAGGGTCCGGCGAGTGGTCATCTCGGTTCGTCTCTCTCCTGGCCAGGGATCGCCCTGGCCGTATCGAGCGGCCTTTAGGCCGATCCGGGTTGCGCGAAAAGCAGATCTGCGCATCAGGGGAGGGGGATTGATCGGATGCCGCGCGCGCGGTCCCCTGTCGCGGCATGCCCGACGCCGATCCGCCACGCCCTGTCCCGACCGTGCTCGACCTCTTCCTGGTCTATGGGAAGATCGGACTGATTGGTTTCGGCGGGATCAACGCCTGGGCCCGGCGCGTCCTGGTGGAGGAGAAGCGCTGGCTGACCGACCAGGAATACGCCGAGACGCTCGGCCTGGGGCAGGTGCTGCCAGGCCCCAATGCGCTGAACGCGGCGATCATGGTGGGCGACCGCTTCCGCGGCACGGCCGGGGCCATCGCCGCGCCGGCCGGGATGTTCGGCGGGCCGCTCATCCTGCTGGCGGGGCTGGCGGCCTTCTACGACGCCTATGGCCAGGTGCCGCTGGTCAAGGGCGTGCTGGCCGGGATCGCCGCAGCCGCAGCGGGGATGGTGATGGGCACCGCGGCCAAGATGACGGGCAAGATCCGCCCGCCCCCGTCCCTGCTGGCAGTCGGGCTCTGCGCCCTGGTCGCGGCGGGTATCTTCCGCGTCCCCCTGCCCTGGGTGGTGCTGGGGCTCGGGCCCATCGGCATCGCCTGTGCCTGGCGGGTGCTGCGGTCATGATCACGCCCACCATCTTCTGGCAGCTCGTCCTCGGCTTCGGCGCCATCTCGCTCGTCTCGGTAGGCGGCGGCATCGCCGTGCTGCCCGAGATGCACCGGCTGGTGGTCGAGGTGCATGGCTGGATGTCGGATGCCGACTTCGCGCGCCGCTTCGCCCTGGCCCAGGCGGCGCCGGGGCCGAACGTGCTGGTGGTGGGCCTGTTCGGCTGGCATGTCGGCGGGGTGCTGGGCATGCTGACGGCGGTGATGGCGATGACGTTGCCGACCTCGCTGATGGCCTTCGGTTTCTCCCGCCTGCGGTCGCGGCTCGCCGGGCGGTTCTGGCTGCGGGTGGTCGAGCGGGGGCTGGTGCCCGTGGCGGTGGGGCTGATCGCTGCCTCGGGCCTTATCCTCGCGCAGGGGGCGGCGATCGGCTGGGTGGCCGTGGCGGTGACGGTCTGCTCCACGCTCTTCGTCTGGCGGACCGATTTCTCGCCGCTCTGGGTGCTGGTGGCCGGGGCCATCATCGGCGCGCTGGTGCTGTAGATGGCGCGCAGCGCTCGGCTGCTCGCCCTGATGCAGGCGCTGCGGCGGCGGCGCCGGCCGGTGGCCGCCGCGGTCCTGGCACGGGAACTCGGCATCTCGCCGCGCACCGTCTATCGCGACATCGCGACCCTGGTCGCCGAGGGCGCGCCGATCGCGGGCGAGGCCGGCATCGGCTACGTGCTGCGGCCGGGCTTCTTCCTCCCGCCCCTGATGTTCGACGCGGCGGAGACGGATGCGCTGATCCTCGGCCTCCGACTCGCCGCCGTGCGCGGCGACGCGGCGCTGGCCGAGGCGGCCGAGAACGCGATCGCCAAGATCGCCGCCGTGCTGCCCTCCCCCCGGCAGGAGGAGGCGACGGATAGCGGGCTGGTCGTGGCGGGGGAGAAGGGTGGATCGGCCCCGCTCGCCGCCCTCCGCCAGGCGCTGCGGGAGGAGCGCAAGCTGCGCCTCGCCTATAGCGACAAGGCGGGGGCGGCGACGGAACGGGTCGTCTGGCCCGTGATCATCGGCTTCTTCGCGGCGAGCGAGGTGCTCGCCGCCTGGTGCGAGCTGCGCCAGGATTTCCGCCACTTCCGCCTGGACCGGATCGCCGCGGCGACCGTGCTGCCGGAACGCCTGCCGCAGCGGCGGCGCGTGCTGCTGGCGGCGTGGCGGGCATTGGAGGCGGAGTAAAGGGCGGCGCCGGGCGCCACGCGCCCACTGCCCGCTCACGGCACGCGGCGATGGCCTCCGTCCCGCGCCTCGTCGCCGGGGCGACGAAGATCGACCAAGGTCGCCGTCGCATCGCCGGCCCGGATCGCCGTAAGCGCGGAATCCAGCAGGGGTTCGTCCCCATCCCCGAGGGCGATGACGACGTCGTAGTAGCCGTGGCGCTGCGCCGCGAAGGCCGCCACCTTGTCGGGGGAGGAGAGATCGGCCTGCTCGATCCACGATGCCGGGCGGCGAAGGCCGCCGGCGGCCTCTCCGGCGAGATTCGGAAAACGAGCCTCGGTCACGAAGACGCCGCCGCCATCGAGGCGCTCGGCGAGCCCCGAACCGGATCCCGCCATGAGCCCCCCGGCGCGGCGGGCATCGAGAACAAGGGCCGCACCGGGCGCCGCCCGCCGCATGCGGGCCCTCAGCGCCCCGGCCTCGGGCGGCAGATGCGACCGCTCCAGCGTCTCGCGGTGGCGTTCGACGAAGAGCCGATGGTTCCTCGTGTAGAGCGCCGGCGCCTCGCCGCCGGAAGACGCGCTGCCATATTCGAAATGCATGATGCGCGCCGCGGGCTCGTACCCGACGCGGAAACCGGCCTGCCTGATGCGCATGCACAGGTCGGTTTCCTCGAAATAGGCGGGGGCATAGGCTTGGTCGAGGCCGCCAAGCGCCTCGAACAGGTCGCGCCGGACCATCAGGAAGGCGCCGGAGCAGTAGTCGACATCGCGTCGGAACCCGAACTCCCATGCCTCCGGGTCGGCGCCACGGCCGTAGCCTTCGGTATGCCCGTCGCGCCAGATGATCGCGCCGGCCTCCTGCAGCGTGCCGTCGAGGCGCAGGATCGGCCCGCCGACCGCCCCGAGATCGGGTTCGGCATCGAGGCGCGCGGCGGCGGCGTCGATGGCGCCGGGCGCAACCTCGGTGTCGTTGTTCAGCAGCAGCAGATACGGTCCGCTGGCTTCCTTCGCCGCGCGATTCACGCCGCGCAGGAAGTGCAGGTTCTCCTCCATCCGGAGCACCGTGGCGCCGTCGATCCGGTCGAGGAGCTGGTCCGTGCGGTCGGAGGAGCCGTTGTCGAGGATGATGAACTCCGCCCCCCTGCCCGCCTTCTGCGCCAGCGCCGACAGGCAGGCGAAGGTCAGCTCCGCCTGGTTGAAGAGGACCAGGATGACGCTGACCCGCGGCGGTGCGGCTGCCGGCAGGCGCAGCCTGGCATCGGTCGCGAGGAAGTCGTCGAGCAGGCGTGAATACCGGTCGCGACATTGCTGCTTCAGCGTCGCCGCAGCGTCGGCGCTGGGCGACAGGTCTGGATCTTCGGCGGCAACGGTCGGCTTCGTTCCGCGCAGCGGCGTCAACCTGCCGCGCAGCCACCCGGCCGCGTCACTCAAGGCCGCGATGGCTCGGCGCAAGGGGGCTGTCAGGCGCCAGGCCGTGCTGTCCTCGATCGCCGCGCGGCGCGCCTCGGCCCTGGCCAATGCGGCCTGTGCCTGCTCCTGTTGCCAGCGGGCCGCGGCAATGCTGCCGATGACACGAGCCGAAATCTGCGCCAGATCTTCATCCAGGAACTGGATATTGGGATCAAGCACTGTTGATCCGGTTGAATTCTGTCCATTACCGAAAATTCTGGCAAAGCCCCTCATGCCAAAAAAAGTAGCATGAGGAGCACCGTCTTTCCAACGACGCCGCTTCCTCAATTGATATTGAGAAGCATTCATCATTTTTCTGGGCCATGCCGAGACCGCCGCCGGATGCGGGCCCGCCTGCATCCGCCGCCAAGCCGGCGGTCAATGGCGGAGAGACGATCGACCTGCGCGCCGGCTCCGGCGGCGCGCGGCACCTTCCCCGAATGAACGAAATGATGACCCAGCATCACGATAATCATACGAATCGTGCGCGTGCGCTGACCGCCGATGCGGCATCGGATACCGGAATTCTGCCCGTCTTACGAAAAGGCACAGTTCGGCTCCATCAGCCTGCCGGTGCGGTTCTGATTTGGACAGACGCTGCGGGCGCGATGAAGAGGTATCCAGGATCTGCGCGTAGATATCCACGGCCACTACCAGCGCCGCGTACGTCTCTGTACGCTGAGATCAAGCGCGGAGCACGAGGTATTGGATGCGACTGATGAGCTACGCCTACTTGAGGAAGTTGGGGCAAGGGCCTTGGGATCATCCGAGTCTGTATCCGCTGGCGATCATCCTGTCCTGGATCATCGCCAGTTGGCACTGGATCTCAGGCAAGCAGTTCATTCCCTGGGACAGCATCGATGCGTTCTTTCCCCAGGTTGCCTTCATCGTCTCCGCGCTTCGGGCAGGGCAGTCGCCCGTCTGGAACCCTCTGGCGTTTGGCGGCCAGCCCGTGCTCGGGGATCCCCAAGGCCTCATTTTCTCGCCTCATGTGCTGACCGGGCTCTTGAGCGGCCCGGCCTTTGGACTCTGGATCTTTGATCTAACGACCTTGGCCTGCGCCCTTGGCGGCGCCCTCTGCATCTATGCCTATGCCCGCCAACACGGAGCGCGGGAGCCCACCGCAGCGCTCGGTGCGATCGTCTTCATGCTTGCTGGCGTCGCCACAAGTCGCCTGCAGCATGTGCCACAGATCATCACCTATGGCATGCTACCTGCGTTTGTGCTTGCCTTCCGCTGCGCGGTTCAACATCCGAGCGTGAAGCGCGCTGTAGTTCTAGGGCTCGTCGCGGCACTCCTGGGCTGGAACCCCAATCACCTAGTCTTCCTCGCGCCGTTCCTGCTCTCACCGCTGCTGATGTTCGAACTCTGTCGCGCGCCGCGGGTTGGTGCGGCGACTCTGACCGTTCTGTCGGGCGCTGTCCTTGCGGCGCTGTTAACCGCGCCGACGCTGTCAACGATCATGGAAACCGTCTCCTACTCGAACCGCCAGGTTTTCACGGCTGCCGACAGTGCCCCGGCCTCACTACCGCCATTTGCGCTGTTGTCGATCGTGATACCGGGCCTTTTCGGTACGCTGCCGGGCAGTTCTGGCCCGTGGTCGCCTGTCGATTCGACTGAAGGATATCTCTACGTTGGCGTGATCGCGCTTTGCACCGTGATATTCGGAATGGCGAGGTCCGATCGCCCGCCGTTGGTGCTTCGCCTGACATGGTTCGGTGGGTTCGCTGCCCTGCTGTTCGCGATGGGAACCCGGGGACCTGTCTTCACCTTTCTGTTTGAAACAGTCCCCGGCTTCAGCCTCTTCCGCCGGCCATCGGATGGCGCCTACTTCTTCGTTTTTTACTGTGCGCTCGCCGTCGCTCTCGCGTCCGTACCCGGTGACGGCCGACGGAGTTGGCACCGTCGCCTCGTCTTACCCGCCGGCGTCGCAATCGGCCTCCTCGCCCTCGTTCCGTCACTCCTCGCCTATGCAGAGCGCCTCGGGCGCCTCAGCGCGTTGGGCTATGCGGGCAGCGCCCTCGCGTTCCGCGCATCATGCGTCGTCGCGACCGGGATCGCTCTCTACCTCTTGGTTCCCCGACGCCGGCGGGAGATCGTGCTCACCTTCGCCGCGATGATTCTGCTGACCGCAGATCTGACCACCGCCGGACGCTTCGGCTTCTTTTCCAGCCGCTACCAGACGTCGGAGATGGCCTCCATGTTCCGTGTCCTTCGCCGCTGGCCTTCGACAGGAGGAGACAGCGGCGAAATCATGCGCCACCTGAACGAGGCTAGCCCGGAAAATTCATCAGGGTTGGCGGACATGGCGCAACCCGTTGATCGGCCATAGGATTCGGCTGCGACACCATAATCCAGCCGATTACGGAGACCATGCCCGCCGACGCTCAAACTACGCCGCCCCTGCCTGGCCTGTCACCGGTCCAGGGCAAGCCGATCATCGCTCGCTTCGACGGTGGCGCCCTCTCGTCCGATGGCGGTCTGCTGGCGCTGCGTGAGGTCGAGGAGCGCCTTGGCGTCGCCCGGCGTCTCGCCGCCTGCATCGACGATCCGCGCGCGCCGGATCGGATCCAGCACAGCCTCTCCGACATGCTGCGCTTCCGCCTGCTGATGATCGCCGCCGGCTACGAGGACGGCAACGATGCCGACGGCCTTCGGCACGATCCGCTGTTCAAGCTGGCCAACGGGCGCCTGCCCGACGCGGCCGCGCTCTGCTCACAGCCTACGCTATCGCGCCTCGAGAACACGCCGGGACGGCGCGAACTGGTCCGCATGGCTCGGACCATGGTGGCGCTTTACTGCGCCAGCTTCCGCCAGGTGCCGCGTCGCATCACGCTCGACATCGACGACACCTTCGACGCCGTCCATGGCGGGCAGCAGCTGCGGCTGTTCAACGCCTACTACGACGAATACGGCTTCCAGCCGATCATCGTGTTCGACGCCGAGGGTCGTCCCGTTGCCGCCATGCTGCGCCCGGCAAGGCGCCCGACCGGGGCCGAGGCGCGTGCCTTCCTGCGCCGCCTGGTGGCGGAGATCCGCAGCCACTGGCCTCGCATCGAGATCCTGATCCGCGCCGACAGCCACTACTGCGCGCCGGAGGTGCTGGATTTCTGCCGCGCCGCGCGCATCGACTTCCTGCTCAGCGTCGCCGCCACCACGACGCTGCGCCGGCACGTCGAGGCGCTGGAAGCCAGCACCGCCCGTCGCCACGCCAGCGCACCGCGCGGGGAGAAGCTGCGGCGCTACAAGGAATTCCACGACGGCGCCGCGAGTTGGACCCGTGTCGAGCGCATCATCGCCCGCGCCGAGGCCGGCCCGCACGGCACCGACACGCGCTTCGTCGTCACCAACCTCGCCGGCGGCACCGCGCGCGGGATCTACGAGGACCTCTATTGCCGGCGCGGCCAGGCCGAAAACCACATCAAGGCATGGAAGCGCCATCTCGCCGCCGACCGCACCTCGTGCTGCCGCGCTGCCGCCAACCAGTTCCGCCTGATGCTGCACACCGGCGCCTATTGGCTGCTGTGGTCGCTGCGCAGCCTGATGCCGAAGCGCTCGACCTGGCGCGTCGCGCAGTTCGACACCCTGCGGCTGCGTCTGGTGAAACTGGCCACCCGCGTCGTCGCGCTGAAGTCCCGCGTCATGCTGCACCTGCCGAGCGCCTGTCCCGACAAGGCCATCCTGCGCCTCGCTCTCGAGCGACTGCCCCGGCTCGCCTGCTGAGCAACGGGGCGGACGCCCCGATCGAGCCCCGGAACCACAACCCACCAACCCCGCGATACGCACCAACAGGCCGGCCGCAGCGCCGACGGGGATCGAGCGCGACCGCGTCTCCGTTCCAGCGCCGCATGCCCACCGTCCGCGCAATCGGACCGCCCTCATGAATTATGCGGGCTAGCGGACGAACATGGCGAACAGAGGTCGTAGGAGGCGATTTCTCACGGCTCGCACCGATGGCCTTGGGATTCCCTCTGTCTCAGGGCTACAACCCCTTCAAACTGCAGCGTTATGTCGACGTTTTCGGCGGTCAGAACCTCGGCGACGAGGTGAAGCGCTTTTCGATGTTGGCGCCATCCTACGACGCCGAGCCCTATCGGTGGCTGGGCCTGAGATTTGTTCTTTTGCAGGCCCACATCCTTGCACACCCTCAGGATTTCGGTGCGTTCGGCGCGCAAATGGCCACGCTGCGCGATACTGTCCTGGCCAGCGGGGGTCGGGAAATCGCGGGGAACGGTGCATATCGGCTTTTCGAGCTCCCATACGCCTATCCACGAGCACTGCTCGTCGCAGACAGCAGTGAGACAGGCACTGCGCCTGTCATCCTCGGCCGTTGCGAGACCCTGTTTGAAGGGACGACGCGCCTGTCGTATCGGTGCCGCGCGGCTGCTCCGGCAAGACTCGTAATTGGCGACAGCTTCGCACCCGGCTGGCGTGCGTGCGTGAATGGCACGCCGCGTGACGTGGAGCCATTTGCCCATGCACTCCGTTCCATCGGGATTCCGGGCGGCGATGCACAGGTGGAACTGACGTACCATGCCGTTCCCTTCCTGCGCCGCTTCGTGTCCTGCGGCGGATCCTAGGCTCGTGCAGGATTCCTGTCGGAACGCATGGTATCGCTGCGGTCTGGCCGCGATGGCATTTCGTTAAGGTCGAGAACGCTGGGAAGTGATGGCTCCGATGCGTCCAAATGTCACCGTCCTGGTGCCGTGCCACAACGAAGCGTTGACCGTCGCCGCCGTGGTCGAGGGCTTCCGTGCGGCCCTGCCGGATGCCCGCATCCATGTCTTCGACAACAACTCGACGGACGGCACCGCGGAGGTCGCCCGCGCCGCGGGTGCGGAAGTCCGGTTCGAGCGGATTCCCGGCAAGGGCAGCGTCGTGCGGCGGATGTTCGCCGACATCGATGCCGACTGGTACATCATGGTGGATGGCGACGCGACCTACGACGCCTCCGCCGCGCCGCGCCTGCTCGCCACCGCCATCGAGGGCGGCTACGACATGGTCAATGTCGCGCGCGAGGAGACGGCGGAGGCCGCCTATCGCAGCGGCCACCGCTTCGGCAACCGTGTGCTGACCGGGCTGGTCGGGGCGATCTTCGGGTCGCGCACGGCGGATATGCTGTCGGGCTACAAGATCTTCTCGCGCCGCTTCGTGAAAAGCTTCCCGGCAATGAGCCGCGGCTTCGAGATCGAGACCGAGCTGATGATCCACGCGCTGGAGCTGAAGCTGCCGGTCGGCGAGATCGCCGCCCCCTATGGCGCGCGGCCCGAGGGCTCGACGAGCAAGCTCGCGACCTGGCGCGACGGCTTCCTGATCCTGCGCATGATCGGCGTGCTGATCCAGCGGGAGCGCCCGCTGGAATTCTTCTCGGCCCTGGCATTGCTGTTCCTGCTGCTCGCGATCGGCTTCGGCATCCCGGTCGTGCTCACCTTCCTGGAAACCGGCCTGGTGCCCAGGCTGCCGACGGCGGTGCTGTCCTCCGCGCTGGTCCTCTCCGCGATGCTGTCCTTCGCGGTCGGCCTGATCCTGAACGCGATCACCCATAGCCGGCGGGAGATGAAGCGCCTCGCCTATCTCGCGGTGCGCTGAAGCAGGCCACCGAGGCGGTCGCGCCGGCCGGGCCGACCTCGCAAGCGGCCTGCGCGCGTGGCAGCGCGGAACGTCGGACAGCCCTTCGATGTCAGAGCCCTGGTGGCGTCGGCGACGCGCCCGGCCCGGCCGGGCGCTCTCCGCGCAGGAGCCGCACGACCCTGCGAAGAAGCGCGGTCATTCGCCAGGAGGTGCTTGAGAGGACCGCGGTGAGCTGTTCCTCCAGCCCCTGCCGCTGACGGAGGGCGAGGCTCAGTTCGGTGGCCATGGCCTGTTCCGCCGCCGCCTGCCGGCTGATCGTCGCCCTCAACGCCGCCGTCAGCGCCTCGGACGTCGTCAGCAGATCGCGCCTCTCGCCGATGGCCCAGGACGCGGTCGCCGCCTCGATGTAGCAGCGCGCGCCTTCGCGGCCGGCGGCGAACAGCAACTCGCCAAATCGCGCGCTGCTCAGCGCCTCCCGGTTCTCCGGCAGCACATGCCAGATCCGATCGAGGAGAGCATTGGTATCCTCGGGCTCGTGCCGTCCGTATTCGGCAAGGAAGGCCCAGTCCCTGCCCGGCAGGGCATGAAGGGTGAAGCCGGCCTCCGCGAAGACCGGGCGCAGTCCTTCGACCGAGTAGCTGGCGATGTGGCCACGCGTGTAGGGGTCGAGATATCCGGGATCGTCGCGCAGCACGAAGTCCGGCTGGGCGGAGTTGAAGTACCAGAGCGCGTCGGGTTCCGAGACCGTGGCGAGTTCCCGCAGCATGGCCCGCAGAATGGGCGGCGGCAGATGCTCGATCACCTCGATGCAGACACCACCGTCGAAGCGTCCCTCCAGGTCGCGCAGATAGCCGATCCGGTAATTCGCATGCCGAGCCCGGAACGCCGCCGGGGGCGGGAATGGCTCGATCCCCCAGAAGGTGCCGGCAATCTCCGGCAGCAGCTCGGCGGCCGCGTCGAGCAGCGTGCCGGCACCGCAGCTGACATCGAGGAAACGGCGCCTCGGCCGCCTGGCATAGATGAAGACCTCGGCGAGGCGGATCAGCGATGCGCCATAGCCGCGCGCCCGCGCGGCCTTGAGTTCCGCCGCCCAGTAACCGGCATCGTAGCTGCGCGCCTCGCCCGCCATGGTGCGTTCGAGAAAGGCCTGCTCGGCCAGGATCGACCCGCAGCCATCACAGCGGAGATAGGGCACGCCCTCGATGATCCGCAGGGGGCGCAGCGCGCCCTTGCCGCATAGCGGGCACGCCTCCGCGATGCTCATCCGACCGGGCTTCCTCCCCTGAATTCAGGGGCTAGTCTCGCCGCAAACGCCTCGCCGCCGCAACAATCGCGCGCAGCGGCGCCGTGACGCGCCAGGATCGGCTGTTCAGAACCGCCTGGAGTTCGCGTCGGGCCGAGTCCTCCACCGGTGGCGCGAAGGTGGCTGGCGGACGGTGGCTGCGGCGGCTGGCCGTGATGGCGAGAGCATCGTCGAAGCGACTCAAGGTGACGGCGGCGAACCCGGCCTCGTGCGCCAGATGCCAGACATCGGCACCATAGTCGGTGTGGACGAGCAGATCCTCGGTCGGGTCCGCGGGATCGCCGTGATACAGCGGCGCCAGCCCCTGCCGCGACACCGTCATCCGCCCGGGCACCACAGGCACCGTGAAGCAGAGCGCACCCTGCGGGGTCAGGACGCGGGCGCATTCGCGTAGCGCCCGCGCCGGATCGGGCACATGTTCCAGCGTGTCCGAATGCACCACGAGATCGAAGCTGCCATCCGCGAAGCTCATCGCCTGCATGTCCAGGGCCGGATAGGCCCCGAACACGCGCAGGGTCCTGGCCTGCTCGCTGGCGACGAAGTCCGCGAGCGTGCCGGCCCATCCGCATTCGGCGAGGATCGCGTCGGCCAGCGCGATGGACCGCAGGTTCCCGCCGCAACCGGTGCAGCATGTGCCCTGCTGCCGGTCGACGATGTGGCGCTCGGCCCGCGTGAGGCCCCAGCCTTCGGCCAGGGCATCCCACAGCACCGCGCGGTCGGTGTATTCTGTACCGCCACAGATGGCGCAGGTCGGCATGGCCGTCATGGCCTGGCATCATCCGGCGGCAAGGCAGCGATGAACGCCGCGGCCTCGCGCAGCGCACCGTCGGCCAGCACCACCGTGCCAACGGGGGCCGCCGCCGCTTCCTCCGCGGAATCGGTCAGCAGGATGCGCGTCCGGATGCCCGCCGCGAGAGCTGCCTGCATGTCGCTCGCCTTGTCGCCGACCATGATCGAACGCGCGGGATCCAGCCCATGCGTGGCGCTCGCATCCAGGATCATGCCGGGCGCCGGCTTGCGGCGCGCGCAGTCGCGGCGATAGGGCCCCTGCCCCTGGGTCGGATGGTGCGGGCAATGCTCGACGCCGGCGATGGCGATCCCCTGCGCCGTGAAGCGCGCCAGCATCCAATCGGTCAGCGCCTGGAAGTCGGCTTCCGTGTAGTAGCCGCGCCCGATGCCGGCCTGGTTCGTCACCACCACGATCGCCATCCCCCGCGCCTGGGCCGCCGCGCAGAGCGCGAAGATGCCATCGCGAAAGACGAACTCCGCGATGCGATGGGTATAGCCGCTGTCGTGGTTGATCACCCCGTCGCGGTCGAGGAACAGCGCGGGGCGACCGCTCATGCGCCAGCCCAGGCCGGAATCAACTGCTGGGCGCGCGCGAAATCCTCCGGCGTCCCGATGTCGAGGAAGGGTGCCTCCGTCCGATAGGCCCGCAGGTCGAGGCCCGCGGGGCGTGACAGCACTTCCGCTTCCAGGCTGAAGGCCTCCGGCATCGGGCAGCGCGCCGGCAGGTCGCGACGCGCGACGTAGAGACCGGCGTTGATCAGTCCCGGTCCGGATTGCCCCTTCTCATCCATGCCGAGGATGCGGTTGCCCTCGATGCGGACCGTGCCGTAGCGGGCGCGGTCGGGGACAGGGTGCACGGCCAGCACCAGATCGGCCTGCGGCGCCTCGGCGGCGAGTGGTGCAAGGGGCGCACCGAGCCAGGTGTCGCCGTTCAGCACGAAGACGCGCTCCTCCTCGGCCAGGCGCAGCCCCGCCCAGAAGGCTCCGCCCGTGCCGAGCGGCGTCTCCTCACGCGCATGGACCAGCGTCATGCCGGCATGCGTGTCGCCGAGGATCTCGTGAATGACATCGCCCATATAGCCGGTGGCGAGGATCACGCGCGCGATGCCCTGCCGCGCCAGGCCGTCGAGCAGCCAATGCAGGAAAGGCCGCCCGGCCACGGGTGCGAGCGGCTTCGGCACGTCGCTGACCACGGCGCGCAGGCGCGTGCCGAAGCCCCCGGCCAGGATGATGGCCTCGCGTGGCGTCATGCCGCGAGGCGCGGGAAGATCGCAGCCTCGATCATCGCGCAGATCGCATGGCCAAGCACCTCATGGCCTTCCTGGACGCGCGGCGTGCTCGTGCTCGGGATGCGGATGATGACGTCGCTGAGCGCGACCATCTTCCCGCCGCCCTGGCCCGTGAAGCCGACCGTGGCGATGCCGCGCGCGCGTGCCGCTTCCAGCGCCGCCACCACATTCGGCGAATTGCCGGAGGTGGAGATGGCGAACAGCACGTCGCCGGCTACGCCGAGCGCCTCGACCTGGCGGGCGAAGGTGCGGTCATAGCCGTAGTCGTTGCCGATTGCCGTCAGGATCGAGCTGTCGGTGGTCAGCGCGATCGCCGCCAGGCCGGGCCGGTCGTAGTTGAAACGGGAGACGAGCTCGCCCGCCCAATGCTGTGCATCGGCCGCGCTGCCGCCATTGCCGCAGAAGAGGATCTTGCGCCCCGCGCGCAGCGCCGCGACGCTGATCTCGACCGCCTGGCGCGTCGCCTCGCACAGCGCCTCGTCGGTCGCCATCTCCTCCAGCAGCCGCGCCGTCACGCGGATGGCATCCTGGATTTCCGTCACGTGCGCCATGCCATGGCTCCATCTGTCGTGTAACGAACCGCCTGGGCCGTCAGGCCCTTCGCCGCGAGGGCGTCCAGCACCGCGCGGCGACGGTCGAGCGGCGCGAGCAGCATGATGAAGCCGCCACCGCCGGCGCCCGACACCTTACCCGCGCTCGCCCCCGCGCCGAGTGCCGCGTCGAGCGCCGCCTCGATCGCGTTCGTGCTGATGCCCGAGGCCATCTCGCGCTTGCTGCTCCAGCCGGATTGCATCGTCCGCGCGACGCCGGCGAGGTCGCCTTTCAGCAGCGCCTCCTTCATCTCGGTCGCGGAGGCCTTGAGCTGGTGCATCGCCTCGATGGAGCGCGAGGCACCCTGCTGCACGTTGCGCGACTGCTCGGCGATGATCTGCGCGCTCTCGCGGCTCACGCCCGTGAAGCAGAGGATCGTCTGCGCCTCGAGTTCCATGATCACCTCCGGCCGGATGCGGAGGGGATTGACGATGACCGCGTCGTTGTCGCGGAACTCGATGAAGTTGAAGCCGCCGAAGGCTGCCGCGTACTGGTCCTGCCGCCCGCCGACGAGGGCGAGGTCGATCCGCTCGATGACATAGGCCAGGTGCGCGATGTCGTATTCGCCGAGCGGGAGGGCGAGCAGTTCGCTCAGCGCCTGCAGCACCGCGACGACGAGCGTCGAGGAGGAACCGAGCCCTGATCCCGCCGGCGCCTCGGAATAGGTGGCGATCCGCAGCGGCAGCGGACGGCCGCCGCAGAAATCCCGTACGACCCGGTTGTAGATCGCCTTGTGCAGGTCGAGTTGTCCGTTCATCGGCAGCGGCACATCCGCCGGCATGCGGATCGAGATGCCCAGGTCGTGGCTCTCGAACTCGACGTCCTTGCCCTCGATGAGCGCGACGCTGGCATAGATGTAGCGATCGATCGTCGCATTCATCACCGCGCCGCCATAGACATCCGCATAGGGCGAGACATCGGTGCCGCCCCCGGCCAGCCCCAGCCGCAGCGGCGCGCGCGCGCGGATCAGCCCGCCGCGCCCCATCGGGCTCTGTCGTCCTTCAACCGGCATTCTGGCGATCATGCCCCGTGCTTCTTCCCTTGCGCCCCGCCGCAGCACCGTCCCGCGTCAGCGGCGTCCACCCGCCTCGACCACCCCGCGCCCGGCGGAAGGACGGACCTGCCCACAACGATACCGGCCGGCGCGTGACGGGTAACGTCTTCATGATCCAGCCACCGCATGGATGCAACCGCCCGGACCTTCCTGCGAATGGGTCGCAGATCCCGTCCATGGCGCACTCGAACAGCGTGGCGCAAGGCCCCCGCGCGATCCGGCGGACGCGCCATCCCGACCGGCGAAGGCCTGCCGCGATCAGGCCGCATGACCATGGGCGCGCGCGGCATCCGCGAAGACCGCGTCCAGCGCATCGCGCATCGCCGCGGGGGAGAAATGCGCCGCGACATACGCCGTCTGCTCGGCCACGCGCTGGCGCCAGAGATCATCGTCCTCAAGCAGCCGGATCAGCGCGTCGGCGAGCGCGGCCGGCTCCTCGGCGACATCGACGATGCTCTCCAGGCCCGGTAGCCCCTGCACCCCGACCGGCGTGGTGACGACTGGCAGGCCCCGATGCATGCCTTCGACGACCTTGAGCTTCACCCCCGCGCCGATGCGCAACGGGCAGACGGCGACCCGCGCCGCGGCATAGCGGCGGCCGAGTTCCTCGTCGGAAATGAAGCCGGTCACTTCCACGCCGTCCCCGGCCAGGGCCCGCACCTCTGCCGAAGGGTGGGATCCGGCCAGGACGACCTTCAGGCCGGGATGGCGCGCACGCACCAGCGGGAGGATGCTGCGCACGAACCACACCGCCGCATCCTGGTTCGGCGGATGCGCGAAGCCGCCCACGAAGATCAGCCCGCCGTCGGCCGGCGGCGGGGGCTCGCGCACCGGCGCGGGCGTCGGCAGCGCATAGGCCGTGATGGCGCGCGCGCGGACACCGGGTTCGAGCGCCCGCACGACATCGGCCTCGTCCTGGGAGGGGTAGAGCACCTCGTCCACCGAACGCCAGACGCTCCGTTCCATGGCTTCCATGGCGTCGATCTCGGCGCGGCTCGCGGCATCGTCCATCGCGCCGGGGGTCGAGCGCATGCGCGCGAAATGCAGATCATGGCCGTAGAAGACCACCGGTGCGCGGCAGAAGTGGCGCAGCGCCGGCAGCAACGGCACGGCGATCGAGGGGCGGGAAAGCAGCACCTCGTCGATTTCGAGGCCATTCGCCTCGATCCACGCGACGAAATCGCCCGCCCAGGGGCCGTAGAGCACCTCGATCCCGCGCTGCTGAAGCGCCTCGGTATAGCCGGAACAGCGCGCGCCGTTGGCGGGGAAGAACTTCACCACACGGCCGGTGGCGAGCAGCGCCTCCATGAACGCGACCATGCTGCGCGAACCCGCATCCTGATCCGGCTGGGGGACGTAGTGGTCGATGACCAGGGTGACCTTCCGCCCGATCGAGCGGTCACGCGCGCGCATCACCCGTTCGCCCGACGGCAGGCTCTCGCGCGCCAAAGTGTCGCGCCAGCGGTCGAACAGCTTGCGGGTGTTCGCGACCTGGTGGGCCTTGATGCCGCTCGTGGTGTCCGTCCCGTGCGAGACACCCTCGTGGTGAATGATGATGGATTGCGGCTGATAGAGCACCTTCCATCCGGCCGCGCGCAACCGGAAGGCCAGGTCGCTGTCCTCGCAATAGGCGGGCAGGAAGGCCTCGTCGAAGCCGCCCATCTCGTCCCAGCGCGCCCGCGGCAGCATGATGGCGGCGCCGGAGATGTAGTCGGCTTCCCGCACGTAGTTGTATTCGGGCTTTCGGGGGTCGTCGCGGTTGCCGTAGTTCCACGCCGATCCGTCGCGCCAGACGATGCCGCCTGCCTCCTGCTGCACGCCGTCCGGATAGAGCAGCCGCGACCCGACCATGCCCGCATCCGGCCGCGCCTCCAGCAGCCGGACCAGCGCGTCGATCGCCCCCGGCATCACCTCGGTGTCGTTGTTGAGGAAGAACAGCAGCTCGCCGCGCGCCTCCTTCGCCGCGGCGTTGCAGGAGCGCAGGAAGCCGAGATTCTGCTCCCGCCGGGTCAGGCGCAGGTTGCGCACCCCGGCGAGGCTCGCGACGCGCGGATCGCCCGAGGCATCGTCGACGACCAGCACCTCAATCGGAACCGCAGGCGGCGCATCGGCGATGGAGGCGAGGCAACGCAGGGTGAAGTCCACCTGCCCATAGGTCGGGATGATCACGCTGACGCGCGGCGTTGCGCCGGGATCGGGCAGCACGATGGCCTCGGGCGCCGGCACCGAAGCCAGCGCCGGCGGCAGGCCGAGCGCCGCACGCAGGTCGAGCGTCGCCGCCGCGCAGCGTGCGGCGCAGGCAGCGCGGTACTGCCGGATGCGGCTCGGCAACTGGCCGGTCAGGGTCCAGTAGGTCGCGCGCATGGCGCGCCGACCCAATCGCGCCAGGCGAGGAAAGCGGCGCGCCAGGAAGCGCAAGGGTGCGGTCAGGCGCCAGCTCATGCTGAAGCGGATCCGATCGATCTGCTGCTGCAGCTCCGCAGCCTGGCGCCGCGTCTCGCGCAGCGCCGTGTCCCCTTCCAGCCTGACGCGCGCGGTGGCGCGCCGGGCCAACTCGACCTCGGCCCGCGCTGCCACGGCGTCGCGTTCCGCCGCCTCGCGCGCGGCATCGGCATCGGCCCGCGCGGATTGCTCCACCGACAGCGCCTTCGACGCCGCGAGCAGCGCGTCGATCGAGATGGTCTGGCAGAAGAGGCTGGATCGGAGCGGCGGCAAGGGCCCGTCGCTCGCGATGCCGATAAGGTAGAAGGCACGCGACAGGCCGGATTCCGCCTCGATCAGCGCATCGCCGCGGCTCTCATAGGTACGCCAGGCGCCCTCGCCATCGAGCGGCGCCATGATGGAACCGATCGCGGCGCGTTGGGCGAGCAGGCGGTGATGCGCGAAATGATGCGCGAGGAGATCATGGAACTCCGGTACCGTGAGCTCGCGGCAGTGGTACGGGTTGGGGGGCTGACCCGGGGCGGAATAGACATGCCGATCGGGGGTGGAAATCAGCACCAGGCCGCCTGGCCTGAGGACGCGACGGATCTCGGCCAGGAAGCGCTCCTGATCCCGGAGATGCTCAAGCGTCTCGAAGCTGACCACGGCATCCACGCAACCATCGGGCAGCGGCAGATCGAGCGCGTCGCCCGCCAGGAAGCGCAGATTCGCCATCGGGTAGCCAGCCTCGGCATGACGGACCGTATCGGCATCGATTTCCACCCCGACGACGCTGCGCGCGACGCCGGCCAGCAGGGCCGAGCCATAGCCCTCGCCTGATGCCACATCGAGCACGTCGAGCCCGGCTACCAGGTCGCGCGCCAGGCAATAGCGGTGGAAATGCTCGAAGGCGATCTGCCCGCCAACCGCCGAGGTCATCCGTTCGCCGGTGAAGGTAAGCGCCGTGACGGGCCGGGGGACGACAAACTGGCCATCCACCGGGGGGGCGCCTGACAATACGCCCGGGTTGGCGCCCTTCGGCACCTCATGCGAAGTCCGTGTGCTCGATTCCAAGATCACCGCCTTCTGGGTGCAGATTGTGACGCCCCGGCCCCGCGAATCCAAGGACGTTTCGATTTCGTGGCGAATTCGATCCCGGACGTATAAGCCATGTCGAATTCGGACCCTTGAGGGACAACAAAAAGCAAGACGTCAAATATCCATGAAAAGCGCCCCCAGTGCCGCCGCCGGCGGTGGAGGCGCCGGAACAGGCGCGCCGGGGTGGGGCGTATAGGAAGACCTGGGCCGATGCGATAGGGGCCTTGTCCCTGCCCCTGCCCACTTGGCGGCTGCCGGTCGATCGGCCTCATGCCCAGGCCGGCGCGCGCCGCCACGGCCCCCCTCGCGCGCATTGACCGGCGCGGCCGCAAGGTGGTTCCTCCTTCCCCATGCGCATCCCGGACCTCGACCTCGACCTGCTGCGCGGCTTCGTGACAGTCGCCGAGCGGGGCGGCTTCACGGCCGCGGGCACCGCACTTGGCCTCACGCAATCGGCGATCAGCCTGAAGGTGAAGCGGCTCGAGGAGATCCTCGGCAAGCGGGTGCTGGAACGCGGCGGCCGCGGCGTCGCGCTGACGCGGGAAGGCGAGACGCTGCTCGCCTATGCGCGGCGCATCCTCGCCCTGAACGACGAGGCGGTGCGGCGGATGATCTCCCCCCCGGTTGCGGGCCGGCTGCGCCTCGGGGTCGCGGACCATTTCATCCCGCGCAACCTCGCCCCGGTGCTGGCGCGCTTCACCAAGGCCTATCCCGACGTCCGCCTCGAAGTGGAGGTCGGGCGCAGCCACGAACTGCGGGCGGCCATGGCCGATGGCGCGCTCGACCTGGTGCTGGGCAAGCGGCGTGACGGCGAGACGGAAGGCCGGCCGCTCTTCACCGAGACCATCGTGTGGGTTGCCGCTCCCGGCTGGGCGCCGCCCGCCGATCGCCCGCTGCCCATCGCCATGCTGCCGCAGGGGTGCATGTTCCGCGACCGGGCGCTGGCAGCCCTCGCCCGGGCCGGCATGGCCTTCGAGGTGGTCTTCACCTCCGCCTCCCTGCCCGGTGTCGCGGCGGCGGCGCAGGCGGGCTTCGCGGCGACGGTGCTCGGCCGTGCCGGCCTGCCGCCGGGGCTCGAGGAACTGCCCGGCCTGCCCGATTGCGGCACGGCCGAGATGTGCCTGTTCGGTGATGCGGAAGGCCGCTCGGCGCTGGTCGATCCGCTGATCGGCTTCATCCGGGACAGCCTTGACCTCTCCCCCCCGTGAGGCACCATCGACCCATGCGCTGAGCGGGGTCGCGGCCGGACGTCGCTGTACGCCCCGTTCATCCGGAGGACCATCGCGTGTCTGGCTTCACGAGCAACACCGTCCTGCTTGGCGAATACGAATTCGGCTATTCGCCCACCCGCATCGGCTTCCCGAGCATCAGCGCCTGCCGCGCCATCCTGTACCAGACCACTACCGGCCTGTTCGGCTTCCACCAGGCGACCGGCTACGGTCCGGGCAAGATCGACCGTGACGCGAAGAAGTTCGCGCGCTTCGTCACCGGCCATCGCTCCGGCACGGGCACCGGGCTGAACCTCTATCTCGGTGCGAAGCTTGGCGGCGGGTCCACCTACGCCCTCGGCATGCCCGGGATGCAGGAGATGGTGGCCGAGGTCGGCGCCATCGCGCAGGAACTCCGCTTCGACGGCCCGGCGCGGGTCTATGACCTGTCCTACAACACCGCCGACCTGCAGGGCGTCTATGTCGAGTTCGTCGCGCTGACCGACCGCTGCGAGATGTTCATCAACAACTGGGTCGACCACCACGACGACAGCCACAAGGGTCCGCCAACGGGCTCCCCGGGCGACCACATGATCAGCCTGGCGGGCAAGACCGACTTCTCGGTCCCGGCCCGCGTCTTCCTCAAGGCCGACATCGCGGGGCAGCACAAGGTGGAACCTGTCCCGGTCCCGCTGCGCTGACCCGCGCGCCGGCTATCGCTGCGCCCAGGGCGTGCGTTCCCACAGGGTGCGATAGCCTTCCTGCAGCCCGCGAAGACGGGTGAACCAGGCCTCGCCATCCTCGAAATCCGGCTCGGTGAAGCGCGTGCGCATCACGCGGATGAATTCCGGGTCCTTCGCCACATCGGCCATGGCCTCCCGCAGCTTGGCCATGACGGCAGGCGGCGTGGCCGCCGGGGCGACGATGCCGCGTTCGGAGCCCATCACCACGTCGATGCCGAGTTCCTTCAGCGTCGGGACCTCAGGCCGGAAGGGGCTGCGCGACGCGCCGGCCATCGCCACGGTGCGCAGCTTGTCCGGATTGGCCGAGACCGGACCCAGGTTGAGCCCCAGGACATCCACCTGCTTGCCCAGGATCGCCGTGAGCAACTGCGGATCACCCTGGAAGACGACATGGGTGAAGCTCGTCCCTGTCGCCCGTTGCATCAGCACCAGCAGCAGATGGTCATCCGTGCCGATGCCGGTGGACGCGAAGGTCAGCCCGTCCGGCCGCGCCTTCGCGGCGGCCAGGATGTCCTGCACCGAGCGGTAGGGGCTGTCCTCATGCACCGTGATGGTGTTGGGGTCGGTCACGATGTTCGCGACGCCCGCGAAGTCGTCCAGCTTGAACTGTGCGCGGCGCTCGATCGGGATGGTCAGCAGCCCGGGCATGTTGGTGGTGCCGAGGGTGTGTCCATCCGCCCGCCCACGGGCGACGGAGGCGAGCGCCACCTCCCCGCCCGCGCCGGGCCGGTTCACCACCACCACGGTGCCACCCAGCCGCCTTTCCAGCAGCGGCGCCACGGCCCGTGCATCGAGGTCGGTCGCCCCGCCGGCGGTAAAGCCGACGACGATCTCGACCGGTCGGTCGGGGAAGCGGTTGGCCTGGGCGAGCGCGGGCGCGATGCCCGGCGCCGCCAGCGCGGCGACGACGAGGCCGCGGCGGGTGATGGTCATGACGTCCTCCCTTCATTGCTGTCGATCCACGCCATCAGGCGCTTCAGACCGTCCTCCATCGCGACCTGCGGCTTCCAGCCGATCGCCTTGAAGGCCTGTTCATGCGCGATGCGGAAGGCGCCGCCCGAGGTGAGCCGCACCTTGCCCGGCGTGTCGCCGACGAATTCGGGCTCGATGTCGGACCCGGCCAGCTTCGTGACCATCTGGACGAGTTCGAGTGTCGTGACCGGCTTCGGTCCGGAGGTGTTCACCGCGACATCGGTCGCGTCGGCCTCGAAGGCCATGCGGTTGGCCCGCGCCAGGTCGCCGACATAGACGAAGTGCTTGGTCTCGGAGCCATCGCCATAGACCTGCGGGCGCTCGCCCTTCTTCACCTTGTCCCAGGTCTCGATGATGTAGAGTGCATTGGCCGCGCGGTAGTGCTGCCGTTCGCCATAGACGGTGGAGTAGCGCAGCACGACGTAGTCGAGGCCGAAGCGGCGCTTGGCGTCACGGCAGAGCTGCTCGCCGATGATCTTGGTCGCGCCATACAGGATCGCGGCCGGCGGCGCGCCGACGGAATGGAAGGGCGTGTCCTCGACGAGGTCGCCCTTCACGCCGGGACCATAGCCGTAGACGGCGTTGGAGGAGGCAAAGACGACCTTCTTCACCTTGTTCGCCCGCGCCGCCTCCAAGGCGTTCTGCACGCCACGGATGTTGACGTCGAGCCCGCCCCAGGGATCGCGGTCCATGTTCAGCGTCATGTAGGCGGCGAGCAGCAGGGCGCCGTCGCAGCCTTCCATCGCGCGCAGCAGGTCCGGCAGGCGCATCACATCGCCGCGCACGGTCTTCAACCGCGGATTGTCCCGGATATGGGCGATGGCCTGCTCGGAGCCCATCGAGAAATTGTCGAAGAGCACGACCTCGGCGGCGCCGGCATCGAGCAGCTCGGCGGCGGTGGCGGAACCGACGAGGCTCGCGCCCCCGACGATGATGAATTTACGGCCGGCAACCGGCACCGCGGCAGTCATGCGCGTTCCAATCCTCTCTCGGACGATTTCCCTGGGTGGGATGATCGCGCGGGATCGTCCGCTCGGCTAGTGTCCCGATTCCGACGTCCTGGGGACTTCGTTCTCGCATCACCAGCCGTTGTTTTCAGTGGCCTGCTGATCCGCGCCCCTTCGTTTGAGATCCAACGATCTTCGCGGGCAGGACACGGGGGGCCAAGCTTTCGGCGGTCGCTATGCGCCCTTCTCGGCCCGCGCCTGCAGGGCGTTCAGCTCCTCCAGGAACCGCGCCGCCGCCACATCGGGAAGCCAAGGCCGCCAGGGCCGTTCGCCGTAACGGATGGCGAGCGGATCGACCGCCATCGGGGCGGCGCGGATGCCGAGCGTCTCGCGCACCTCCTGCGCCGTCCAGCCGACGACATGCACCGCCTCCGCCGCCGCGACGGCGATATCCACCGCCTTGTGGGCGCGCTTCTCCTCCGCATTCCAGGCCGGCAGGCGGTAGCGTGCGGCGATCACCGCGAGCAGACGCGCCTGCAGTTCCGCGAAGCCCGGCCCGAGGAACGGCTTCAGCGGCGAGATGCAGTCGAAGTTGATCAGCCCCTCATCCGCATCGTGCAGCAGTTCGCGCAGTTCCTGCACCGGCGTCAGCCGGTGCCGCGTGCGGGTGCGGCGCAGCGCGAGCACGGTCAATGAATGCTGAGCGACGGACAGCGGCTCGGGCCAGGCGGAATGCCCGCCCCAGCGGAAGGTGCGCGCGAGGCCCGTGGCCAGATCCGCATCGGTCCAGTCGAAGGGTGTGGGCGAGAGAAGGTCCAGCCGCCGCCCCGATGGCAGCCGCACCCAGGCACGATCAGCCATCGGCCGGCGAACTCCTGCAGCCGCGCAAGGTCATCCGCGGCGGCAGGCCCGGTCAATACGTCGCGAAGACGCGGTCGTAATCCATCGCCCCGGAAGCGAGGGCCAGGGCCAGCAGGATCCGCGCCTTCTGCGGCGTCAGGTTGTCGGCGGCGATGAAGCCGGCCTTCTGCGCCCGCGTCGTGCGCGCAGCGCGCCCCGACCCGGCGCGGGTGGACAGCACCACGACGACACCCTTGGCCACCGCGGCCTCCAGCGCCGCCGCCATGGCCGGCGTGACGAAGGAGGGCGCGAATCCCGCTGCGACGATGCCCCTCGCGCCCGCGGCGACGAAGGCGTCGATCGCCGCGCCATCCGCACCGGCATAGGTATAGGCCACATCGACACGCGGCAGCGCATCGAGGCCGCGCACATCGAACTCCGTATCGGGCGCGAGTCGCCGCAGCGGCCGGCGATACCAGCAGATGGCATCCGCATCGGCCTGGCCGAGCACGCCGAAATCCGCCGTGCGGAAGGTCTGCAGCCGCATGGTCGAGGTCTTGGTGACCTCGCGCGCCGCCTGGATCTCATCGTTCAACAGCACCAGCGCGCCGAGTCCGCGCGCGCCCGGATCGGCGGCGACCCGCACGGCGTTGACCAGATTCGCCGGACCATCGCCCGACAGCGCCGAGGCCGGCCTTTGCGCCCCCACCAGCACGACGGGCAACGAAATCTTCAAGGTCAGTGAGAGGAAATACGCCGTCTCTTCCAACGACGCGGTGCCATGCGTGATGACGATTCCGGCAAGATCCGGATGCTCGGCGACAAGACGGTCGCAGATCAGCACGAGTTCCTTCCATTCCGCCCAGGCGATCGCGGTGGAGGCGATGGCCTTGAATGGCACCGGGATGACGTCGGCCACCAGCGCGAGTTCCGGCACGCGCGCGATCACGCCCGTCACGTCGAGCACCTGCCCGGTCGCGGAATAATCCACCATGTCGAGCGGCCCGCGGCCGACCGAGGAGATGGTGCCGCCCGTGCCGATGATGGCGACCTTCGGTTTGGTGCTCACGCCGCCTGCTTCCCCGTCGCGCCGAGGCGCAGCCTGTCGATGATGTGTTCGCTCGTCATGACATCCCCGAAGATGTTCCAGAAGGCGGCGAGCGACGCATTGTGCTCCGCATCGCTGTTCGCCGCGTTGCAATCCGCCACCATGACCGTGCGGAAGTCGAGCATCATGGCGTCCCGCGCGCTGCTCTCGCAGCAGACATTGGTCACGGTGCCGCCGATCAGCACCGTGTCGAAGCCGCGCGCGCGCAGGCGCTGCGGCAGGTCGGACGAACCCTGGATGAAGGCGCTGAAACGGCGCTTGAGGACCTTCTCATCCGCCGCCCGCACATCGAGCATGGGCCACAGCGCATGACCCGGCGTGCCTTCCATCATCGCCGCATTGCGGCGGGCGCGCGCGGCGGGCGTGACCATGCGCTGCATGACCGTCCATTCCGCCTCGCAGGACTCGTCATGCGTGTTCTGGACCCAGAAGACGCCACCCCCCGTCTCGCGCACCGCCGCGGCGAGTCGGTTGACCGCCGGCACGATCCACTCGGCCATCGGGCAGCAGGCATGGCTGATCGCCGGGTCCATGAATCCGACCTGCATGTCGATCACGACGAAGGCGGTCCGCGCCGGATCGAGATCCTCGAAGGGATGGGCGCGGCCGCAGCGCGCTTCCACGCGCGCCACGATCTCGGGCGGGATCGACAGGGGATGCATGCGCACGGTCTCCTCGGCAGTCATGAGGGGCCGGCGACGTTCAGCGTTTCCGCCGCGCAGGCTATCGGCGGCGCGCCCGGGCGGCAACGCCGGGTGTCAGTCGCGCACGTCGATCACCGCCGTCGTCAGGCGCGACACGCAGGCCAGCCGCCCATCGGCACGATGGATCTCGGTCTGCCAGACCTGGGTGGTGCGCCCGACATGCAGCGGCCGGCACAGCGCCGTCACCGTCTGCCCCTTCGCGACGGGCGCGACGTGATTGGCATTGATCTCGAGTCCGACGGCGCGCTTGCCCTCGGGCAGCGTCAGGCTGCTCGCGATGCTGCCCAGCGTCTCGGCCAGCACGACCGAGGCACCGCCATGCAGGATGCCGAAGGGCTGGACGTGGCGGTCATCGACCGGCATCTCGGCACGGATGAAATCGGACCCAACCTCGAGGATGCGGATGCCGAACAGGCCGGGCAGGCTGCCCTGAAATCGCCGCTCCATCTCGTCGGGTTGCGCCTGACGATGCCAGATGCCCATAACCTCACCTTGCTTTGATGTCATGGACTGGATGGTGCCGCCAAACCCGCAAACCCGCCAGCGTCCGCGGCTTGGCTGGCCCGGATACCGCCCCTGCGTGCGCAAAGACACATCTATTCAACCATACGTGTTCCGCTGACCCTGCCGGAGAATGGAAACTGTGATAATCATGGCGGCAAGGGAAACGTCACCGCAATGTGCGGGCCCCGGACAGAAGGGGCGTCGCATATCGTTCGAGAGATCCGCCGGCGCATCGCCGAACGGGTCGATGTTGGGCCGTATCGGCCGACAGGGAATGGTGGTGCCGTGCACGTAATCCTGGACGTGTCCCGGTTCCTCGCATGTGGCCGCCGCAGGGCGCCCTCGGGGATCGACCGTGTCGAAGCCGCCTATGCGGCCGAGTGGCTGGCGCGCGGCGCGTCAGACGTGACCTTCTGCGCGCGCGGCCCCTGGGGTGGCTATGCCGCCGTCCCGCATGGGCTGGTGGCGGAATATGCGGCGCTGCTTACCCAGGGCTGGACCGGCACGGCGGAGGCCGAAGCCTCGCGGCGCGCTGCCTTCCGCCTTGGCCGCCGGATCCTGCTCGGCCTGACGCTGGGGCGTGGCCGGGGGCGCCTGGCGCAGGTGATGGAACGGGAACGCCGCACGCTCTTCCTGCTGGTCTCCCACCGCCTGATGGAAAAGCCCGAGCCGATCGCCGCATTGCGCGCGGCCGGGGCGGCCTTCATTCCGCTGGTGCACGACCTGATCCCGGCCACGCACCCCGAATACGCCCGCCCCGGCGTGGCCATGCAGCATCTGCGACGCCTCGAAACCGTGGCCTCGCTGGCCTCCGGCATCATCGCCAATTCGGCGGCGACCGCCGCGATCCTGCAACCGCATCTGGTGCGCCAGGCCGATCCGCCGGCCGTGGTGGTCGCACCGCTCGGCATCGAGACGCCCGTGCCCGCGACCGATCCGAAGGTGCAGCCGCCGGAACCCTATTTCGTCTCGATCGGCACCATCGAGCCGCGCAAGAACCACCTGCTGCTGCTCCATCTCTGGCGTGACTTCGCCGAGAAGTGGGGTCCGGCCGCGCCGCGCCTGGTGCTGGTCGGCCGCCGGGGGTGGGAGAACGAGAACGTCATCGACCTGCTCGAACGCTGCACGCTGCTGCGCGGCCTCGTCACCGAGGCCGGCTCGCTCGCCGATCCCGCCGTGGCCGGGCTGCTGGCGGGCAGCCGGGCGCTGCTCTTTCCCTCCTTCGCGGAGGGTTACGGCCTCCCGCTGGCCGAAGCGCTCTCCGTGGGCGCGCCCGCCATCTGTTCGGATCTGCCGGCACTGCGGGAGGTCGGCGGCGATGTCCCCGAGTATCTCGACCCACTCGATGGCGCCGGCTGGCGGCGCATGGTGCTGGACTACGCCGCGCCCGACAGCCGGTCGCGCGCCGCACAGCTCTTCCGCCTGCGCGGCTGGCTGCCGCCGGACTGGACCCAGCATTTCGGGGCGGTGGATGGCCTGCTGAAGGACGTCGCGGCGCGCCATGCGGCGACGCTGCCGCGCTCGGCGCCACGCCGCGCCGGCAACACCTCCGTCGCCCCCGAGCCCCTGGCCACGCCGCACCCGGTGCTGCGATGATCCGCCCGGCCTACTGCCCCGGGCTGGGTCGGCCGCGCGGATGACGGCGCAGGGATCGAGGCGCCTCAGATCGTCCGCTCGCGCGCCCCTTCCTCCGGGCGGGATCGCGATTGTCGGTGCGGCCTGCCGGCTGCCGGGCGCATCGGATCTCCACGGCTTCTGGTCGCTGCTCGCCGAAGGGCGGGATGCCGTCACCACGGTGCCGGCCGAGCGCTTCGACCAGCGCCGCTGGGGGCATCCGCGCAAATCGGAACCCGGCCGCGCCTATACCTTCGCCGCCGGCACGATCGGCGACGCCGCCGGCTTCGACGCGCCGGCCTTCGGCCTGTCCCCGCGCGAAGCCGCCGAAATGGACCCCCAGCAGCGCCTGCTGCTGGAAGTCGCCGCCGAGGCCTTCGAGGATGCGGGCTGGCCTGCGGAACGGCTCGCCGGGCGATCCATCGCGGTCTATGCGGGCGGGTCCTCCACGGATTACGCCGAACTGCGCCTGGAAGACCCATCTGCCGGCGACCGCTTCTTCATGACCGGCAATGCGCTGTCGATCCTCGCCAACCGGATCGGCAACGTCTTCGACCTGCGCGGGCCGGCGCAGACCATCGACACGGCCTGTTCCTCCTCGCTGGTCGCGCTGCATCACGCGGCGCTGGTGCTTGCCGACCAGCCGGATCTGGAAGCGGCGGTGGTGGGCGGCGTGAACATGCTGCTCTCGCCCTATTCCTTCATCGGCTTCTCGCGCGCGGGCATGCTCTCCCCCACCGGGCGCTGCCGCGCCTTCGACGCGGCGGCGGATGGCTATGTGCGCGCCGAGGGCGCGGGCGTGGTGATCCTGAAGCGGCTCGAGGATGCGCTCGCCGCCGGCGATCCGATCCGCGCGGTGCTGCTCGGCTCCGGCGTGAACGCCGCGGGGCGCACCATCGGGCTGTCGCTGCCGAACCGCGCCGCGCAGGCGGCGTTGATGCAGCGCGTGCTGTCGCGCGCCGCCATCGCGCCCGATCGCATCGTCGCCTTCGAAGCGCATGGCACCGGGACGCGCGTCGGCGACCCCGCCGAGACCTGGGCCATCGGCACCACCATCGCGCGGCATCGCGATGCCGCCCTGCCCGTGGGCTCGGTGAAGACGAATATCGGGCATCTGGAAGCGGGCTCCGGCATGGCCGGGCTGCTCAAGGCGATGCTGGTGCTGGAGAAGAGCGCGGTCCCCGCCTCGCTCCATTTCAACGAGCCCAACCCCGAGATCGATTTCGGCGCGCTGAATCTCGCCGTCCCGACGGTGCTCACGCCCGTCTCGCCGCGCGAGGATGCGGTGGTCGGCGTCAATTCCTTCGGCTTCGGCGGCACCAATGCGACGGTGCTGCTCGGCCGCGCGCCGGCGGCGAAGACCCAGCCGGCCGGCCGGCCGCGCGGCGTGCCGCCGCTGGTGCTCTCAGCGCGGTCCGAAGCCGCGCTGGGCCTGCTGGCGGAAGGCTGGCGGCAGACGCTGCCGGGGCGCGACGGCGCGGCGCTCGCGCGCGGCGTCGCGCGGCATCGCGACCTCGCCCCGCATCGGCTGGTGCTGCGCGGGGCGGATGGCGATGCACTGGCCGAAGCACTCGACGCCTGGACACAGGGCGACCGCCACGCCGCCGAGCAGGGCCAGGCGGTGCGCGGCAGCATCGCCTTCGTCTTCTCCGGCAATGGCGCGCAGCATGCGGGCATGGCGCGGGAAGCGCTGCGGACCAACGCCGCCTTCCGCAATGCGATGAAACAGGCCGATACCGCGCTCGCGCCGCTGCTCGGCTGGTCGCCGCTGACATTGCTCAGGCGCGGCGTGACGGCGCCGATGCTGGCGGGCACGGATGTCGCCCAGCCCCTGCTGTTCGCCGTGCAGGTCGGCGTGGTCGGTGCCCTGGCCGTGCAGGGCATCCGGCCCGCGATGGTACTCGGCCACTCGGTGGGCGAGGTCGCCGCGGCGTGGTGCGCCGGGATTCTTCCGCTCGACCAGGCGGCCCGGCTGATCGTCGCGCGGTCGCGCCACCAGCATGCGACGCGCGGGACGGGGCGCATGGCGGCGATCGGCGCCTCGGCCGAGGCCGCGGCGCCGCTGCTGGCAGCGCACGGACCGGGGCTGGAAATCGCCGCGATCAACGGTCCCGCCGCCATCACCGCGGCCGGCCCGGCAGCGGCCATCGCGCGGCTCTGCGCCGCGGCGGAACAGGCGCGCGTCTCGGCCGTGCCGCTCGATCTCGACTACGCCTTCCACGCCGCGGCGATGGAGCCGGTCCGGGATGGGCTGCTGGCCGACCTTGCGGCGCTCGCGCCGCAGGCGGGCGCGCTGCCGATGATCTCCTCGGTCACCGGCGCCGCGCTGGCCGGGGCGGAGGCGGTCGCGGCATACTGGTGGCGCAACCTGCGCGAACCGGTCCGCTTCCGCGATGCCGTCCACGCCGCCGCCGACCTGGGCGCACGGCTGTTCATCGAGATCGGCCCGGCGGCCGTGCTGCAATCCTATCTGCGCGAAAGCCTGCGCGAGGATACCGAAGGCGCCGCCGTGCTCGCCTCGCTGACGCGGCGCGACCCGCCGGGCGACCCTTTCCCCGCCATCGCCGCCCGCGCCATCGCGCGCGGGGCCGATCCGCGCGAAGGGCCGGCCTTCATCGGCCCGGCTGAGCGCGCCGCCCTGCCCCGCACCCCCTTCGCGCGGAGCCCGACCTGGTTCCCGCGCACCACCGAGGGCGCGGCGCTGACCCGGCCGCGGCGCGACCATCCGCTGCTCGGCATCCGCCAAGGGGAGGATGCCAGGGCCTGGACGAGCTGGCTCGATGCCGAGCTGCATCCCTGGCTGGCCGACCACAAGCTGCTGGGCGAGGCGGTGCTGCCCGCCGCCGGCATGGCGGAGATGGCCCTCGCCGCCGCCGCCGCGCGGCATCCGGAGGCCGAGGTGCTGGAGGTCTCGGACCTCGCCATCCTGCGCCCCCTGCCGCTGGAACCCGACCGCACGCGGGAAGTGCGCGTGCTGACCGACGAGGAGGGGGGCTTCGCCCTGGAAAGCCGCCGGCGCCTCGCGGAGGAGCCCTGGTCGCTCTCCGCCCGCGGGCACATCGCCGCGCTGCCGCGCCTGCCCGCCGCGCCGGAGCCGGCCGTCGCGGGCGGCCGCACCGTGGCCGGCACGGAGGTCATCGCGCTCGCGGCGCGCAGCGGCCTCGACTACGGGCCGGCCTTCCGACCGGTCCAGGCGGTGCGGGTGGACGACGCCGAGGCCCGCGCCCGCGTCACCCTGCGCCTGCCGGAAGCCGCCCCGCCCGCCGGGGATTTCATCCTTCATCCCGTGCTGCTGGACGGCGCGCTGCAGGGGCTGATCGCCCTGCTCTCGACCGTGATGCGCGGCGAGGGGCAGTCGCTCGTGCCGGTCCGCATCGGCCGACTGGCCGCGCGACTCGGCGCCGCCCCCCCCCCCGCGACCGCCGAGGTCGCCCTGACCCGGCGCGGGGAGCGCTTCGTCGCTGCCGATCTCGTGCTGCGCAACGCCGCCGGCGCCCTGGTCGCGGTGGCGAGCGACGTCTGGCTGCAACGCATCCGCCTGCCAGGCCGCGGCGATATCGCGGACAGCGCCTTCCGCCTCGACCCGCTGCCCGCCGCGCCGCTGCCCCCCACCCCGGCCCCACTCGATGCCGAGGCGGCGCTGGAGGCCGCCCGCGCCGCCGATGCCGCCACCGACATGACCGAGGCGGCGTTGCTGCTGGAAGGCTTCGCCGCGACGGCGGCCATCGCTGCCCTGCCCGGCGCGCCGCCGCTCGCCACGCCCTATCGCCGTGCGCTGTGGCAGGCGCTCGCCGAGTCCGGCTTCGCGGAGGAGAACGGGTCCGGCTGGCGCCTGGCGGAAGACCAATCCCTGCCGCCGGCCGAGGAGATCTGGCGCGCCGTGCTGGCCGAACAGCCGCGCCTCGCGCTCGACATGGCCTGGCTGGCCCGCGCCGCCGAGACCCTGCCCGGCACGCTGGCCGGGGAAGCCCGCATGGCCGTGCCGCCGCCGGCCGAATGCGGCGCCTTCGCCCGCATCGCGGCGGTGATGGAGGCGGCGATCGCCTCCCTCGCCACATCCTGGCCACCTGGCCGCGCCCTGCGCGTGCTGGATCTGTCGGGCGGCGGACCGCTGACGCGCCATGTGGTGGGTGCGCTGGCCGCCGCCGGCCGTCGCGTCGAATACCGCGCGGCGGGCGAGGCCCGCGCGGGCGCCGCCCCGCCCGCGGCCGAGGGCATCGCCTTCGCCTGGACAGGCTGGGACCCGCTGGCCGGGTCCGGGGCCGTGGAGCCGGCGGATCTCGTGATCGGCCTCGCCGTCGGCGCGCGCGGACGGTCGGGGACGAAGCTCGCCGCCGCGCT
>JAYRJZ010000032.1:0-50403 GCA_041906015.1 Roseomonas sp. | reverse complement strand
GTTCTTCACCGTCCCCGGCTCGCCGCTGGCCTGACGCTTCCTCCTCCCGCTGATCCCGGAGACCTCCGATGCCCCGTGCCATCGGCGCCAATTGCCGTCTGCTCATGATCGCCGAGGCGACCTATGGCACCGCGCCATCGGGCGATTGGCTGCGCATGCCGTTCCTCTCCTGCGACCTCGGCGCCGAGCAGCCGCTGCTCGATGCCGACGTCATCGGCGTCGGCAGCAGCCGCGATCCCGCCGCACCCTTCCTCGACACCGTCACCGTGCAGGGCCAGGCGGTGGTGCCGGTGGACCTCAACAACATCGGCCACTGGCTGCGCCTGCTGCTCGGCGCGCCGACCACCACCGGCACCAGCCCGAACTTCATCCACAGCTTCGGTTCCGGCGCCGCGGCGCTGCCCTCGAACAGCATCGAGATCGGCTATCCCGACGTGCCGAACTACGACCTCTGCACCGGCGTGCGCGCCGACACGCTGGAGATCGACTTCTCGCCGACCGGTCCGGCGACCGCGACCTTTGGGCTGATGGGGCAGGGCTCGACGCGCGGTGCCTCGAGCTCGGGCGGCACGC
Organism: Roseomonas sp.; assembly: GCA_041906015.1. Lineage (GTDB taxonomy): Bacteria > Pseudomonadota > Alphaproteobacteria > Acetobacterales > Acetobacteraceae > Neoroseomonas. The sequence continues at coordinate 49,830 of JAYRJZ010000032.1, read as the reverse complement.
CGACCTCCGCCGCCTACACCGCCTTCAACAAGGCGCAGGGCGCGATCAGCCGGAACGGCTCAGCACTCGCGCAGGTGACCGGGGCGCGGCTGACCTATGCCAACGGCATGGAGATGGTGCGCACCATTCGCGCCGATCGGAAGGTGGAGGGCGTGGATCCCGGCATCGCGCGCGCCACGGGCCAGATCACCGCGCGCTTCGCGGACACCACGCTGCTGACCCAGGCGCAGACCAACGCGTCGGCAGAGTTCGCCTTCAGCTACGCGATCGACGCGAACCGCAGCCTCACCTTCACGCTGCACGAGGTCTACCTGGCGCTGGCCAAGACCCCGGTCGAAGGGCCGGGCGGCGTCGAGGCCAGCTTCGAGTTCCGCGCGGCCTTCAACGCCACGGCGACGTGCATGATGACCGCGGTGCTCAGGAACCAGCAGGCGGGGACGGAATACGCGTGAGGTGCCGACGACCGCCAGCGAGAGGTCGTTGTGTTGCAGCACCGACCAGCAACCTGCGGTGGAATTCCACGCCATGGTATGATGCCGCTGTCTCTAACGAATCGGGGTCCGGTGCGTGCCCGACAATCTTTCTGCTGTTTCCATCCCGCATCCATTTTCGGTCGGACCCGCCGCTCAGCGGCGAGCCGAGTTGTTGACGATCTTCGATCGCCTGAGCACCGAAGGGCAGGAAGTGGTGATCGCAGCAGCGCGCATCGCGCAGCGGCACGATGGGTGCGTCTCGCGCAAGGGTCCCGGCACCTCTATCGCGAAGGCTGACGACTAACAGCGGCCTTTAACCAGTAGACGATCGCGAGCAGCCTTCTCAAGCCCGTGCATGATCCATCTCTCTTTCGTCTGGACGCTCGATAGCGGCACAGTTGTTAGGCTTCTCGGCGCCCGCACAGTCTCCAGCCGGCGCGCGCGGATGGCGGGACGTCAACAGCTTGCGGCGGCAGGGCGCAAGCATGCCGGTGCATCGGTCGCGCCAATCACGGGCTTTGCAGCGGGATGCCGTCTCGATACTGGTGCGAGGCGGCTCCCCCCATTCCGGGCAAGAACTGCCGCGAAGACGTATCGCGAAGGTATACATCAGCGTGTCCGCAGTCCTGCGCCTGGCCGCCATGCCCACGGGCGCTATCGGCGGCATCTCCATGATGCTGCTCGGCGTGTTGCTCTTCGCCGTCAACGACACGCTCGGCAAGTGGCTGGTCGGCGCCTACACGGTCGGGCAGCTACTGCTGGTGCGCAGCATCGCCGGGCTCTGCGCCATGGCGCCCTCCATCCGCAGAACTGGTCCCTACACCTTTCTTCGGGCGCCGCGCCCGGGATTGCAGCTGCTGCGCGTGGTGTTCTCCACGCTGGAGTCCGCGCTCTTCTTCTGGGCCCTCACCGAACTGCCGCTGGCGGAGGTCATGACCTACTACATGGCGGGCCCGATCTACGTGACCGCCCTCTCCCCCTTCCTGCTGGGCGAACGGGTGGGCTGGCGCCGCTGGACGGCCGTCGCGGTGGGCTTCGGCGGCGTGGTGCTGGCCCTGCATCCCTCGCCCGACACCATCTCGCTCGGTGCGGTCTGCGCCCTGGCGGGCAGCTTCAGCTACGCCCTGTTCCTGATCGCCACCCGCAAGCTGGCGGGCGCGCCGGGGACGGTGCTGATGACGGCGCAGCTCCTGGCGGCCCTCCTCTTCGGCGGCGCGCTGGTGCTGGCCCAAGGCTGGACGCCGCCCGGGGCCCTGGACCTCGTGCTGATGCTCTTTCTCGGCATCGGCTCGCTCGGCGGCAACCTCTGCGTCAACCACTCGCTGCGGTTGGCCCCGGCTTCCGTGGTCGTGCCCTACCAGTACACACTGATCCTCTGGGGCATGATCTTCGGATACCTCTTCTTCGGCGAGGTCATCGGACCGCTGACCTTGACCGGGGCCGCCATCATCATCGGCGCTGGCCTCTTCATCTTCCTGCGGGAGCAGCACTTGCGCAGGGATGTCCGCTTTCGAGAAGGTGAGCAGCGGCGCCAGCCGTCCTAGACGGGCGCAACGCTGCCGGGCCCGTGAAACCGCAGCATACGGCCGCTCCACCCCCAATAGGCGGACCTCGGCGGGCTGGATTCGAAGGTCCAAGAAGGGGCGCAAGCCGCCCTCTCCGCGGATTCAGCACTGCACCATCGATCACGACCCAGCACCGGTCGCTTGCACGTCGGCGATGAGCGCAAGCTCTGGCCGGATCGCCTCTCGCGCCGCGTGCAGGCGCAGCGCCCCAAGCACGTTCCCCAAACGGAGTACTTCATGCTCACCCTCGACCTTCCGGCCGAGCCGTACTGGCTCGACCTGCCGCGCGGCGTGCGCGTCGAGATCCGGCCGGTGACGACCGCCGTCATGGCCGCCGCGCAGGCCGCCGCCGCGCGCCGTCTCGCCGCGATCCGCCTCGCCGACCCGGACCTCGATCCCGACATGGCGCGCGGGTTGTCCTTCGCCTTCCTCGTCAAGGCACTCGCCCGCCACGCCGTCACCGCCTGGGAGGGCGTCGGCGACGCTGCTGGCCAGAAGCTGCCGCTCTCGCCCGAGGCGGTCGAGCGCCTGATGGACCTCGACGACATCGCCGCCGCCTTCTGGGACCGCGCCACGGCGCCGGTCGCCGCGGTGACCGCCGAGGGAAACGTCTGAGGGCCCGCGCCGCCTGGCACTTCGGCCGCGGGCCCGACTACTGCCGCGGCTGCGCCACCTTGGGGCGCGACTGCGCCGACGCCTGCCCCTATGCCGCGCACGCGCCCGCCAGCCTTGAGGGCCACGCCTGCTGGTCCGCCGGGACCGCCTGCGCCGAAGCCACCATGGCCGGCCTGACGCTCGATACCGCCGGCGCGCTCGCCGCGGCACGGGACCTCGGCGCCGCCGGCTGGACCGCCGCCGAACTGCTGCTCGCCATCCGCATCGGCATGGCCGAGGGCGCTGCCGCCCGTCGCGAGGGGGAGACGACCTGACATGGCCGACGCCACCCGCCGCGTCTCGGTCCGCCTCTCGCTGGACGATACCGCCCGGGTCAAGGCTGGGTTGCGCGAGGTCGGCGAGACCGGCCAGCGCTCCCTCGACCAGATCAAGGGTGGTGCCGAGCGCGCGTCGCGCTCGCTGGACCTGCTCGACGTCGCCACGCGCGGCATCCAGCTTGCCGGCGTGGCGGTCGCCGCGCGCGCCCTGGTCCAGGCCGGTGACGCGCTCACCCAGAGCCTCTCCCGTCTGCAGAACGCCACCGGCTCGGTCGAGCGCGCCGGCCAGGTATACGAGGCGCTGTACCGCAACGCGCTGTCCACCGGCGTCGCGGTGTCCGAGAGCGTCGATGCCTTCCAGCGCTTCTCGATCGCCGCCCGCGAGATCGGTGCCACCTCCGACCAGGTGGTCCGCCTCGTCGGCGGGCTGCAGCGCGTCGCCATCGTCTCCGGCGCCTCCACGCAGGAGATCAGCAGTGCCACCCTGCAGCTCGCCCAGGCGCTCGCCTCGGGCGTCCTGCAGGGCGACGAACTCCGCTCCATCCTCGAGGCCATGCCGCTGCTGGCCGAGGGGCTGGCCAAGGAACTCGGCGTCTCGATCGGCGAACTGCGCAAGCTCGGCTCCGAGGGCAAGCTCACCGCCGAGCGGGTGTTTCCGGCGCTGCTGCGCGCGACCGAGCGGCTCGGTGCCGAGCTCGACAAGGCGCCACTCTCCCTCGGCCGTGCCTTCGGGCAGCTGACGGCGGCGACCGAGAATTTGTTGGGTCAGCTCGATCGCGCCATCGGGCTCTCGAACGGCCTAGCCCGCGCCCTCTCCGCGGCTGCCCGGGCGGTGGACGGCGTCCGCCAGGGCGCCGGCCTGCTCAGCGAGGAGGAACGCTTCGCCGGCATGCGCCGCCAGGCCGAGGCGCTGGCGGCGCAGATCGCCCGGCTGGAAAGCCAGCAGGACGGCCGCGCCAGCCTCACCGCCCCGGTCCGCCGCGGCAGCATCCGCCCCGGCCTGGTCGGCACCGCCGAGCAGCAGGCCGGGGTCGATCGCGCGGCCCGGCTGGAGGAGCTGCGCCGGCAATACACGGAGCTGCAGGCCGAGATCACCCGCGGCGAGCAGGCCGCCGGCGAACGCCAGCGCAGCGAGCAGGAGACCGCCGCCACCGCCGCCGCCGAGGCCCGGCGCCGCCGCGCCACGCAGGACGTCCAGGAGCTCACCCGCGACCTCGACGACCGCTTCCGGATCAACCGGGAGTACGAGGAGCGCGTCCGGCGACTGCGGGAGGCGGAGGCGGCGGGTGGCGTCACCGCGGCCGAGCGCACCCGCCTCGAGACCCTGGCGCTGCAGGAGCGTGACGAGGCGCTGCGCCGGCTGGAGCCGCGCGTCGCCGCCGTCCGCCGTGCCAGCAATGAGGGCGCGCGGGAGGCGCGCGAGGCCGAGCGCGAGCTCAACGAGCTGCTGCGCGAGCGCGAGCGGCTGATCCAGCAGAACGAGACCGCCTATGAGCGCTACCAGCGCCGGATGGCCACCCTGTCCAGCCTGGTGGAGCGCGCCGAACGGGCCGGCCGGGCGGTGCCGGACGAGACCATCCAGCGCGAGGCGGTCGCGGCGATGGAGGAACTGGAACGCGCCGAGCGCCGTGTCGAGGAGGGCGCCTCCCGCACCTCCGACACCGTCCGCGAGCTGGGTCTGACGTTCTCCAGCGCCTTCGAGGACGCCATCGTCAAAGGCGAGAAGTTCTCCTCCGTGCTGGAGGGGCTGCTGCAGGACATCACCCGCATCCTCGCGCGCAAGGTTATCACCGAGCCGCTGGGCAATGCCGTCTCCGCCGGGCTGTCGGGCATCTCCTTCGACAGCCTGTTCACCGATGTCGGCTCCTGGCTCGGCGGGCTGTTCCGTGCCGAGGGCGGGCCGGTCGCGGCCGGCCAGCCCTATGTCGTCGGCGAGCGCGGGCCCGAGTGGTTCGTGCCGCGCCAGGCCGGGACGGTGCTGCCGAACGGTGTCGCCCCGGTCGCCGGCGGCCCGGCCATCCACACCAGCATCACCATCGACGCCCGCGGCGCCGATGCCGGCGTCGAGGCCCGACTGCGGCTGCTCGCCGGGCAGATCGCTCGCCAGGCCTCGGCGATGACGCTGGACGCCATCCGTCGCGGCGGCGCCGCCTACGACACGGTGCGCGGGTAGCGGGGAGGGCGAGTCATGACCGAATACGCCTGGCCCGCCGCGCTGCGGCCGTCGCGGCTGAGCTTCTACCTGCAGCACAACACGCTGCGCTTCGTCTCGCCGGTCAGCCGCGCCACCCAGGTGCTGCGCCGCGACGGCGCGCGATGGATGGCCGAGGCCAGCTTCGATCCGCTCAACCGCATCCAGGCCGGCATGCTGGAGGGCCTGCTCGCTGCCTTGGCTGGCTCGGCCAACACCGTGCGGATCTGGGACTGGCGGCGCGAATACCGCACCGGCGATCCGCGCAGCCAGGGCGAGGTGCCTTCGGGGCCCTACTCCTTCTCGGACGCCACCATCTTCACCGACGGGACGGGGCTGGTGGTCGGATCCGGCACGCCGTCGCTGGCGGCCGGTGCCGCGCGCGGTGCCCTCTCCCTGCAAACGCAGGGCTGGTGGCCCAACGCGGTGGCGGTCGGCGCCGGGGATCATATCGGCCTCGCTGGCCGGCTTTACATGGCGACCGAGCCGGTCACTGCCTCCGGCACCGGCACGGCGACCATCCCGATCGCCCCGCCGCTGCGCGCCGCCGCCCCGCTGGCCGAGCCGCTGGTGCTGACCACGCCGACCGTCGCCATGCGCCTCGCCTCCGACGACGAGGGGATAAACCCGACCCGCCCGGGTCGCTTCACCGCCATCACCATCCGCCTGGAGGAGGCCCTGCCGTGACAGATGGCATCACCGCGACGCCGCGCCTCTCGCCCCAGGCTGCCGCCGCCGCGACCGCGCCGGTGGCCACGCCCGTCGTCCTGGTCGAGCTCGACTTCGCCTCCGACCCGATCCGCGCCTGGACCGGGCTCGGGCCGCTGCATTGGGCCGGGGTGGCCTATGAGGGCATGGGCACCATCGGCGCCGTCTCCGACATCGAGGAGACCGCCGAACTGCGCGCGGTGCGCATCACGCTCACCCTCTCGCCGGTGCCGCAGGAGGTGGTGGACATCGCGCTCGCCGAGCAGTCCTTCCGGCTGCGCCCGGCACGGCTGTGGGGGGTGCTGCTCGATGCCGAGGGCGCCTTCGTCGCCGATCCGTTTCCGCTCTGGGCCGGGCTGATGGACACCATGCAGGTGGTGGACGGGGCCGAGCCGCGCATCTCGCTGACCTGCGAGAGCCGCCTCGTTGACCTCGAGCGGGCCGAGGTGCGGCGCTACACCGATGCCGACCAGCAGGCCGAGTATCCGGGGGACCGCTTCTTCGAGTTCGTCCCCGCCCTGCAGGAGGCGGAGATCCGGCTGCCCGTCAGCTGATGGCCCGGCTGCCGGATTGGCCTGCGCGGCTGGCAGCCTTGCTGGCCGCGACCGAGGCGCGTCCCTTCGACGCCCACCGATGGAACTGCGGGCGGTTTGCCCTGGCCGCGGTCCACGCAGTGACCGGTGCGCGTCCGCATCCCAGGATCCTGCCCTCATTGGAGGCGACAGCGGACAACGCGGGCTTCCCGCGCATCCCACCCAGCTTCGCTCGTGCCGGCGATGTCGTCCTGGCGGGTGACCCGCCCCGCCTCGGCATCGTCGTGGATGGTGGCCGTGCGGCCTTCGTCGGTCCCCGCGGCCTGATCCGCGTCCCGCTCTCTGCCTGCAGTGCTGCCTGGCGCATCGACTGACGCCTCGGAGGGCTGGGACTCATGCCTGCCGCTGTTCCCCTCATCGCCGTCGCCGCGGCCGGCGTGGCCTCGGCCGCGGTCGGCGGTGGCATCATCGGTGCCGTGGTCGGCGCCGGCGCCGCCTTCATCGTCTCCGCCATCGGCCAGTCGGTCTTTCCGCAAAAGCAGAAAAAGCAGGCCAGCCTCAGCCCGCAGGCGGCGGCGATCGCCGGCTTCGACGCCGGCCAGCCGGGTGCCGGCCGCACCCAGGCCTTCCGCCAGCCGGTCACCGAGCACCAGATCGTCCTCGGCCGCTGCAAGGTTTCCGGGCCGATCGTCTTCCTGCACTCGGCGACCGACGATGAGGGCCGCACCGACGGCTATTTCTATTCCGTCGTCGTGCTCGCCGCGCACCGCGTCCGCGCCATCGGCAAGGTGTTTTTGGGCGACAAGCTGGAGAGCGATGGATCGCTTGCCGGGCTGGTGCGCATCGACCGCCATCTCGGCGACCCCGACCAGGCCGCCGATGCCAACCTCATCGCCGAGACCGGCGGCCAGTGGACCAGCGAGCATCGCGGCCGCGGTCGCGCCTATGTCGCCGTCCGCCTCAAGCTCACCGCCGAGGCCTTCCCCGCTGGCCCGCCCAACATTGCCGCCATCGTCGAGGGCGCCGACACCATCCTCGACCCGCGCACCGATGTGACGGGCTGGTCCGACAATCCCGCCCTGCTGCTCGCCTGGTACCTCACCGCGCCCTTCGGCTGGCGGGCGTCGTGGGCCGACATCGATATCCCCGCCCTGATGGCGGCGGCCAACATCTGCGACGAGCTGGTCGGCACCCGCGCCGGGGTCTACCAGCGCCGCTATACCGCCAACGGCGTGCTGTCGCTGGCCGAGGGCAAGATCGCCATCACCCGCAAGCTCGCCGCCGCCATGGCCGGGGCATTGGTCGTGAGTGGGGGACGGTTCTTCATCCACGCCGGGGCGCCGGCGTTGCCGGCCGCGACGCTGACCCCCAATGACCTCCGCGGCGACGTCACGATCCAGGGGGCACGGCCGCGGCGGGATCTCTTCAACGGGGTGCGCGCTGTCTATGTCGAGCCGGCGGCGAACTGGCAGCCGACCGACGCCCCGCCGCTGCTGGCCAGCAACTACGTCGCCCAGGACGGTGGCGAGATGATCTACCGCGACCTCGAATTCCCGCTGACCACCTCGGTCAGCACGGTGCAGCGGCTGATGAAGGTCGAGCTGGAGCGCAACCGCCGCCAGCGCACCGTGGCCTTTCCCGCCAACCTCTCGGCGCTGCGCCTGCGGCCCTGGGAGGCGGCGACGGTGGCGCTCGATCGCCTGACACCCTTTCCGGCGCGGGTCACCGCCTGGTCGCTGGCGGCCGAGGGCGGCGTCGATCTCACCCTGGAGGAGGAGGACGCCGCGGTGTGGGGCTGGAACCCGGCGGTCGATGAGCGCGCCACCGGGAGCAATCCCGCCGTGGTGCTGCCCAACCCGGGCGTCATTGCCGCCCCGGCCAGCATCACGGTGGAGACGCCGCAGGCGACCGCCTTTGCCGTCCTGGCCGTCTCCTGGTCCCCGGTCGGCTCCTCCCACCTCGCCGGCTACCAGGTGGAGTTCCAGCCCGCCTCGGTGGCGGCCTGGCAGGGCTATGGCGGCTCCCTCGGCGCCACCGCCGCCGCGATCCCCACCGCCGAGCCGACCGGCTTCCGGGTGCGCGCCGTGGCGCGCAGCGGCGCCGTGTCCGGCTGGCGGCAGGCCCTCGTCCCGGCCACGGTGGCGGCGCCGACGGCGACGGCGATTAGTGGCGGCATCCGCCTCTCCGGCAGCTTCCCGCCCGATGCCGTGCGGCTGCAGGTGTTCGAAGCGACCAGCAATAGCCTCGCTGCCGCGGCCAAGCTGCCGGACGAACCGACCAGTCTCTTCTGGGACCGCACTGGCCTGACCGCCGGTGACGGGCGTTGGTACTGGCTGCGTGCCGTCTCCGCCGAGGGCAACGTCTCCGCCCTGGCCGGCCCGGTCTCCGCCACTGCCCTCTGATCGGAGGCCCCATGCCCGCCCGCATCGATGACCTGCTGGTGCTCGACAGCGCGGTCAGCAAGACCGACCTGGCAAAATACCTGCGCGACCGTGAGACCGTGCTGCCGTCCGACTTCGGCGGCCTCGGCGACGGCGTCGCCGAAGATCGCGCCGCCATCCAGGCGGCCTTCGACCGCGCCGCGGCGGACCAGAAATTCGCCGTCATCCCGCCCGGCACCTGGAATGTCTCCGCCGGCGTCATCCTCTGCGGCGGCGCCCGCGGCCTGATCATGCACGGGGTGCTCCGCTACACCGGCACCGCCGCAGCCACCGTGCTGACCCTCGGCGACGGCGGCACCACCCGCAACGGCGAGAAGCACTATGCCGGGCTGCAGGTCGTGCGTGCCACCCAGTCCGACTGGCTCGACGAGACCGATATCGGCATCCTGGTGCGCAACATCGACGCCTCGGTGGTCGAGCTGCGGCTGGTCTCGGGCTTCACCATCGGCCTGCGCACCCTCGGCGACGGTCGCGGTGTCGAGGACAGCACCTTCCACCTGGGGCGCATCCTCAACAACCGCATCGGCCTCGACATCCACTGCGCCACGGCCACCGCCTGGAACACCTCCCTCCGCTACTATGGCGGGCACTTCGCCGTGGCGACCGGGATCAACCCCAGCTTGGACCGCTTCGGGATCCGCCTGTCCAAGGCGGACGGCGCCTATTCCAATCACAACCGGCATGTGTTCGACGCGCCGAACTTCGAACTGCGCCAGCTCGATCCCAATGTGGCGATCCCCTTCCTCAACGAGACCAGCGGCTCGGCGATCATTGGCCGGGCGCTGCGCATGGAGGCCTGCTCGCCGATCGTCGCCCGGCACACCGCCGCGGCGCAGGACTGCGAGTACGAGGTCGCCTGGTCCAACACCTACCAGGTCGGCATCGACTACACCGCGACCGCCACCCGCTGCGGCAACACCGTGCTCAACCGCCACCGCGCGCCGGCGTCGCGGCATCTCCGGCTGCTCGGCTCAGTGGCGAATGTCCGAGCCAGGGCCTTCCGGCACAGCGCGACCGAGATCGGTGTCGAGGGGCTGGCGGTGGTCGCGACCTCGACCACCTCCGCCACCACGCTGGCCGGGCTGTCCTTCAACGGGCTGGACGACATCACGCCGACCTCGCGCGGGTTGCAGCTCGCCGCGCAGCGGGGGCTCGCCTTCGTGGTGGAGTGCTCCCAGGCGAAGGAGTTCGCCCTGACCCACTGGCTGGTCGGCGGGGCCGACGGTGGCCGCATCTTCGTGCGGTGCTTCGACACGGCAATGAACGTGCGGGAGAACATCGCCGGCGACGCGCTGGCCTCCATCACCACGCTGCTGTGGAATGTCCCGTCCAAGGCGTGGACCGGCGGCGCGGCGATGGCCGATGCCTCGCTGAACAAGCGCATGACGGTGCGGCTCGGGCCGGGGGTCGTCTTTGCGCAGATCGGGATCGTCGGTTTCGACGGACAGATCGAAGTCGAGGCGCTGCGGCTCTACGGGCTGCCGGAGGCGGCACCGGCGCTGCTCTGTGGCACGCCCACACTCCCGGTCGGCCAGCGGGACTTCGCCGCGGAGGTGGCGTGGGACCTGCCGAGCCTCGCGCCCGGCGCGACATCGCTGCTCGACTTCACCGTGAACGGGGCGCGGGCCGGCGATCTGGCAACGGCATCGCTGGTGTCGTCGACGCGGTTCATCGAGCTCGACGCCGCGGTGTGGTCGAACAACACGGTGCGCGTGATGGCGCGGAACATCTCGGGGGCGACGTTCGATCCGGCGGCGGCGACGCTATCGGTGGGCGTGGTAAAGCGGCATGTGCCGTGATGCATCACCAGCCAGCGCGTTGGACGCAGAGCGACGCCTCGATTCACCCACTGGTTGGCACTGGCGGAAGATAAATCTCCCCCCCATTGCTACGGAAACTCTCGCTCATCTGCTGCATCCCCGCCTTGGCGGCCTCGCGCACTTCCTGGCTGATCTTCATTGAGCAGAATTTCGGCCCGCACATCGAACAGAAATGCGCGAGCTTGGCGCCCTCCGCCGGCAGGGTCTGGTCGTGGAACTTCTCCGCCGTCTCGGGGTCGAGGCCGAGGTTGAACTGATCCCGCCACCGGAACTCGAAGCGCGCGCGTGAGAGCGCATCATCGCGCAGTTGTGCGGCCGGGTGCCCCTTGGCGAGATCCGCCGCATGGGCCGCGATCTTGTAGGTGATCACGCCGGTCTTCACGTCGTCGCGGTCGGGTAGGCCAAGATGCTCCTTGGGCGTGACGTAGCAGAGCATGGCGCAGCCGAACCAGCCGATCATGGCCGCACCGATGCCGCTCGTGATGTGGTCATAGCCGGGTGCGATGTCGGTCGTCAGCGGGCCGAGGGTGTAGAACGGCGCCTCGCCGCAGGCTTCCAGCTGCTTCTCCATGTTGACCTTGATCTTGTGCATCGGCACGTGGCCGGGGCCCTCGATCATCACCTGGACATCCTGCGCCCAGGCCAGCTTGGTCAGCTCGCCCAGCGTCTCCAGCTCGGCGAATTGCGCCGCGTCGTTGGCATCCGCGATGGAGCCCGGGCGCAGCCCGTCGCCCAACGAGAACGACACGTCATAGGCCCGCATGATCTCGCAGATTTCGGCGAAATGCTCGTAGAGGAAGCTCTCCTTGTGATGCGCCAAGCACCACTTCGCCATGATCGAGCCCCCGCGCGAGACGATCCCCGTGACGCGTTGGGCCGTCAGCGGCACATAGGCGAGGCGCACGCCCGCATGGATGGTGAAGTAGTCCACGCCCTGCTCTGCCTGCTCGATCAGGGTGTCGCGGAAAATCTCCCAGGTCAGTTCCTCGGCGCGGCCGCCCACCTTCTCAAGCGCCTGGTAGATCGGCACGGTGCCGATAGGCACGGGTGAGTTGCGCAGGATCCACTCGCGCGTGGTGTGAATGTTCCGCCCGGTGCTGAGGTCCATCACATTGTCTGCCCCCCAGCGGATGGCCCAGACGAGCTTGTCCACCTCCTCGGCGACGCCCGACGACACGGCCGAGTTGCCGATGTTCGCGTTGATCTTCACCAGGAAGTTGCGACCGATGATCATCGGCTCGCTTTCTGGGTGGTTGATGTTGGCCGGAATGATCGCGCGACCGCGCGCCACTTCATCGCGTACGAATTCGGGCGTCACGTGGTCGGGGATGCTGGCGCCGAAGCTCTCACCGTCGCGCGCGGTGCCGAGTGCGGCGGCGCGGCCCAGGTTCTCGCGGATGGCGATGTACTCCATCTCGGGCGTGATGATGCCCGCGCGCGCATAGGCGAGTTGCGTCACCGCACGCCCGGCCTTCGCGCGCAGCGGCTGGCGGCCCGCGCGGTCGAAGAGCGGCACGCGGCGCTCCTCGCCCGGCTTCAGCCCGTCATCCTCGGGCTTCTGCTCGCGCCCCGCGATCGCTTCCACATCCCCGCGCGCCAGGATCCAGTCATGCCGGTGCGGGGCCAAGCCGCGGCCGATGTCGGTCCGGATGGCGGCATCGGTGTAGGGGCCAGAGGTGTCATAGACGCGCAGCGGCGCCTCCCCGCCCGAGACCGCGATCTCGCGCATGGCGACGCGGATGCCCGGATGAAGCTGGCCGGCCACGTGGATCTTACGGCTGGCCGGCAGGGGCCCCGTCGTCACGGGATGAAGCGGCGGAAGTGTATCGGGCATGGTGGCCTCCCTCGAATGAATTGCACGAAGGAAGGTGGACGGAGGACCCGTGCCGATTGCCCATCCCTTCGCCGGCATGACCCGGATCAGGTTCAAAGGGTGACCGCGTCGCTCGCGGAATCTCAGCCCTGCGGAAAGGGCTCCCCTTGGTTCCGCGCAGGCTGCGTCAGATGGACTGCCTTGTCAAAAGCCCTTTGATTCGGCGGGCTCGCGAATGCCCGATCTCCCAATGGCCCGCGGGGCCTGTGCCGATCGCTGGCGAGTTCGCCCCCGCCGCCAATCAGCATCGACTACGCGGCGACCGCCACCCGCTGCGGCAATGCGGTGATCAACCGCCACCGCGCGCCGGCGTCGCGGCATCTCCGGCTGCTGGGGGCGGTGCCGAATGTCCGGGCGCAGGCTTTCCGCCACAGCGCCACGGAGATCGGCGTCGAGGGGTTGGCGGTGGTCGCGACCTCCACCACCAGCGCCACCACGCTGGTCGGGCTGTCCTTCAACGGGTTGGACGACATCACGCCGACTGCCCGCGGGCTGCTGCTTGAGGCGCAGCGGGGGGTGGCCTTCGTGGTGGAGTGCGGCCAGGCGAAGGAGTTCGCCCTCGCGCATTCCCTCGTCGGTGGTGCGGATGGCGGGCGGATCTTCGTGCGCTGCTTCGATGCGGCGATGAACGTGCGCGAGAACGTCGCCGGCGACGCGCTGGCGTCGATCACCACGCTGCTGTGGAACGTCCCGTCCAAGGCCTGGACCGGTGGTGCGGCCATGGCGGACGCCTCGCTGAACAAGCGCATGACGGTGCGGTTCGGATCGGGCGTCGCCTTCGCTCAGGTGGGGATCGTCGGCTTTGACGGGCAGATCGAGGTCGAGGCACTCAGGCTCTACGGGCTGCCCGAGGCCGCACCGGCGCTGCTCTGTGGCACGCCGGCGCTGCCGATCGGGCAGCGGGAGTTCGCGGCGGAGGTGGTGTGGGACCTGCCGAGCCTGGCGCCCGGTGCCACGAGTCTAATCGATGTCACCGTCGCCGGTGCCCGGCAGGGGGACATCGCCCAGGCTGCGCTCGCTTCCTCGACGCGGTTCATCGAACTCGACGCCGCAACCTGGTCCAACAACACCGTGCGCGTCATGGCTAGGAACATCTCACCTGCGACCTTCGATCTCGGGGCTGCCACGCTGTCGGTGCAGGTGACCAAGCGGCGATTGCCGTGATTCATGAGCGGACGCAGCGTCGCCCTACCTGGGCCGGACAGCTGCAGCCAGCAGCCGTAAACGAGCGGCGGATCCTCCGCCCCAGCAGCGGCTCGCTGAAAGCTGGCCGCCTCAGCCGTCGCCGCGGCCGGTGCTGCTCCATGCTTCCAGCACCTCGGGCGCCAGCACGCGGATGCGCCCGCGTGCCAGCGCGACCGCACCCTCGCGCTCCAACGCCTTCAGCGCGCGCTGCACCACCTCGCGCACCGTACCCGTCATTGCCGCGAGTTGCTGCTGGGTCAGGTGGGTGCCGTGATCCTCGCCGGCGCCCTCGGCCATGGTCGGGCTGCCACGGCTGCATTCCAGTAGCAAGCGCGCCACCCGCGCCCCCACGCCGCGCAGCGCCAGGTCCTCCACCATCTCGGTCACCGCCCGCAACCGGCGGGCCAGCACGCCGATTACCGCGGTCGCGACGTCCGAACGCTCCGCAATCAGGCCATGCAGACGTGCCGCCGGCAGCAGCCCCACCACCGTTGCATCCTCCAGCGCCGCGACGCTTGCCGGATTGGGGGCACCGTCGAACAGCGGGACGTCATTGAAGGTGCGGCCCGGGCCCAGGATCCGAAGCACTTGCTCACGGCCGTCCGGCGCGATCTTGAATGCCTTTACGTTGCCACGCACGACGAACGACAAGCCGCGGCAGGGCTCGCCTTCGGTCAGCACAAGTTCTCTGGCTGCGCAGCGCCTCTCGCGCGCCTCGGCGGCGAGGCGCATCAGGGTGCCATGGTCGAGCCCGGCGAAATAGGGGATGCGGCCGAGAGCCGCGGCAAGAGCCGAGGACATGCAGGCTCCTCCAAAAAAGCAGGCGAGGGTGACTAAAGTCGCAGAGTCCTACAGGCGTCCCCACCATGCTCCTTCTAGGCAACAACGCCAGCAGGAAAGCCATACCATGCGCAAGGCGAGGCTGCCCAGCGTGAGCCCGAAGGCCAGCGTGCCCGCAGATGGACCAGACGATGCTTGAGACCGAGGGAACCGCGGGGCTGGTGCCGCCGCAGTCCGGCGCCGCGCCCGGTAGGGTGCCAGCGACGGCGCGGCAGCGTCCACTCCCCCACGCCACGCCTCCTGCTGCGGGCGCGCAAGTCGGGCGGCACGACCGGAGCGGCAACTGGCGTTTGCGCCGCCGCGCGGGCTTGGCGCTCGCGGTGCTCGCGGCCGCCGCGATCGGGTTCGCCGCGGTTTGGCTGACGCTCCTCCGACCAGTGGCGGTGACCATGGCGGGGCTCCGCCGCGATGTCGCTGTCGAGGTCTATGGGCTTGGCACCATCGAGGCACGCATCCGATCCAGCGTTGGTTTCGAAGCAGCCGGCACGGTCCGTGCGCTCCGCGCTGACGAGGGAGACCGGGTGGCAGCGGGCGCGGTCTTGGCGGAACTCGATACCCGCCAGCAGGCAGCCCGGCTTGCCCAGGCCGAGGCTGGCGTGGCGCAGGCCAGGGCGGCGCTGGAGGAGGCCAATGCCGCCCTGAACCGAGCGGAGGTGGTCCTCGCTCAGGCGCAGCGCACCAGCATGCGCCGGCAGGAACTCGTCCGCACCCGTGTGGTGTCGGAACAGGCGGCCGAGGAGGCGGCGACCGCCGCCGAGACCGCGATTGCCGAGCGCGCGCAGGCCACGAGCCGCATCCGCGTCGCGCAGGCGAACTTGGCCCAGGCCGAGGCAACGCTGGTGCGTGAGCGCACGCTGCTCGACCAGCACGTCCTGACCGCGCCCTTCGCCACCCTGGTGGTGGCGCGGCGGCGCGAGGCGGGCGACCCGGTGCGCGCTGCCGACCCGGTCTTCGACCTCATCGATCCCGACACCGTCTGGGTGCGAGTATTCGTGGACGAAGCGCTGTCCGGCCGCCTGCGGGTCGGCCAGCCGGCGGTACTGCGGCTGCGCTCCCTGCCCGGGGTGGATTTCCACGGCGAGGTGGCCAGGATCGGCATCGAGAACGACCGCATCGGTGAGGAGCGTCGGGCCGAGATCATATGCCGTGACTGCCCCGCCGACTTCCATCTCGGCGAGCAGGCTGAGGCCATCGTCACCACCTCCCGGCTGCCCGAGGCGCTGCTGGTGCCGCACACGGCCTTCGCGGAGGCGGATGCGCGCAGCGGCGTGCTGTGGACCGTGGAGGAGGGGCGCCTGCGCCGCCGCCGGATCACCTTCGGCCACCGCACGCTGGATGGCCAGATCGAGGTCCCGGCGGATGCATTGCCGCCCGGCGCGCAGGTGGTGGCCGAGCGGCGGCCCGGGCTGCGCGAGGGGCGCGGGGCGGTCGCGAAGCCGCTGCGCGGGGTGCCATGAACCTCGCCTTGCGGGACATTCGCCACAATCTCGGCCGCTTCCTGCTCACCTGCCTCGGCGTCGGCCTGCTGCTCGGCATCGTGCTGTCGATGATCGGGATCTATCGTGGCTTGGTGGACGATGCACTGGTGTTGGTGCGCAGCCCACAGGTGCAGCTCTGGGTCGTCGAAGCCGGCAGCCGCGGCCCCTTCGCCGAATCCTCCCGCCTGCCCGAAGACACGCGTCACATGATCGCTCGGCTCGAGGGCGTGGTGGCTGCAGGCGCAGTCACCTACCAGTCGGTGGAGGCAAGCCTCGGTGAGCGACGGCTGCGCCTCAATGTCGTGGGCTACGAATTCGATCGCCCGGGCCAGCCGCCGCCACTGGTGGCCGGCCGACCGATCACCCGCAGCCACTATGAACTGATCGCCGATCGGCGCGCCGGGATCGCGCTTGGCACCTCGATCCAGCTCGGACGCAATGTCTTCATCGTGGTCGGGTTGACCGACGGCCAAGTCGATTCTGGCGGCAATCCGGTGGTCTACATGGGGCTCGCAGACGCCCAGCGGCTGCAATTCGAGCTCGAGGGCGACGCCGCCCGCGCCCAGGCCGCGCGCGGCATCACCCAGGGGCCGCCCACGGTTAACGCAGTGATTGCACGCCTCGCTCCGGGCGCGTCGCCCGAGGCGACGGCCGAGGTGGTGCGGCGGTGGAAGCATCTCTCGGCGCTGACCCAGGCCGGGCAGGAGGCGATGCTGCTGGAGTCGGTGGTGGAGAAGGCGCGGCGGCAGATCGGCCTTTTCACCGCGACGCTGCTGATCGTCTCCACCGTCATCATCGCGCTGATCGTCTACACCCTCACCCTCGATAAGACGCGCGAAATCGCCACGCTGAAGCTGATCGGCGCCCCCGACCGCACGATCGTCGGGCTGATCCTCCAGCAGGCACTGGCGATCGGGGTGATCGGGTTCTTCTCCGGCGCCGGCCTGCTGGTGAATCTCGTGGATGTGTTCCCGCGCCGGGTGGTGCTGCTTCCGACCGATGCGTTTGCGCTGGGGGGCGCGACGCTGGTGGTCTGCTTCGTCGCCAGTGCGCTTGGCGTACGGCTTGCGCTGCGCATCGACCCGTCGCGGGCGCTCGGGGGCTGAGATGGAACTGCCTCCCTCACGCGGCGCCACTCCGATGCCTCCACGCGGCACAAAGCGGGTGGAACTGCGCGGCGTGTCCAAGCACTTCGGCAGCGGCTCGGCGCGGGTGGATGCGTTGCGCGACATCGACCTCGACCTCTATGGCGGCAGAGTGGTCGGGTTGCTCGGGCCGAGCGGGTCGGGCAAGAGCACGCTGCTCAACGCCATCGGCTGCATCATCGAGCCGAGCGCGGGCTCGATGATGCTCGATGGCGAGCTAGTCTACGATGGCGGTTGGCGGCGGTCGGATCTCAGGCGGCTGCGCCTTGAGAAGATCGGCTTCATCTTCCAGTTCCACAACCTGCTGCCATTCCTGACCGCGGAGGAGAATGTCCGCCTCGTGCTCGACCTCGCGGGCTGGCCGCAGGCGGCGGCACGGCAGCGGGTGGCGGAGCTGCTCGACTATCTCCAGGTATCAGACCGGGGCCACGCCATCCCGGCGCAGCTCTCGGGCGGACAGGCGCAGCGCGTCGCTATCGCGCGTGCGCTCGCCAACCAGCCGCGGATCATTCTCGCCGACGAACCTACCGCGGCGCTCGATTCTGAGCGCGCGGTGATCGTCATCGAACTGCTGCGCAGGGTCGCGCGCGAAAACGACACCGCCGTGATCGTCGTGACCCATGACGAGAAGATCTTCGGCCTGCTCGACCAGATCGTCCTGCTCCGGGACGGCATGCTGGTGCCGCCGGAGGCAACGGAACCGCCGCTGGCCGAAGCGACAGTCGCCCCCGGGGGCGATGCATGACCGCCGGCGCATGGCGTTTTCAGCCCCGACGAGAGGAGAAAAGATGATCTCCCGGCCAGCAATCGAAGGCCGTGCGCATCCAGGGGAGCAGCGACCACCAACCAGCGATCTCCCGTTCCTCTGGCCCCTGGCGTTGGCAAGTCAAGCGACACAAAACCGGCTCGCCCTGACCGAGCGGAACCTGCGCTTCGCGGCCTCGGTCGCAGGCTTGATCTCGGGGACGCCACCTGCCCGGCGTATCTGCTCGCAGGGGAGGCCGACGACGTGACTACGGCCGAGCAGGTCTTCAACGCGGAACGGCTCCTTGGTACCCCTGGGCACGCAATCGAGAAGCGGCTCGTACCCGGCGGCCACGTCGGCCTCTTCATGGGATCAAGATCCCTGACCGAGGTATGGCCGGAGATCGCGCGATGGCTCGCGCCGGATACCTGAACGGCGGCCGAGCCGAGGCAGCGGCAGCCAACGCGAGAGGTGCCGCCCGAGGCGGGGCTTCCGCCGACCACCCCACCGGAATTATCCAGGATTGGATCGAGAGCATGGGTGCGGAATGGATGGTGCGCCTCCAGGCGGCGGCGTTCACAGTCCTGCTCCTCGCAGGGTGCTCGGCGCCCCGCGTCCCGTTCACGGCGGAGGAGCAGGCCGTAGCGCAGGTCCCGGGCATGCCCGACAGCCGCTTCTGGGCGGACACTCCGACCGACGCGCTCCGACCAAGGGCGCAGGAGTTGGCTCGTTCAGAGGTACTGCGGACGTCCCCGAGCTTCGACCTGCTTGCGCTCTCGGGCGGGGGAGCCGATGGTGCATTCGGTGCAGGGTTCCTGACCGGCTGGTCCGAGGCTGGCGACCGCCCCGAGTTCACGGTCGTGACCGGGGTCAGCGTTGGGGCGCTGATCGCTCCCTTCGCCTTCCTCGGTCCGAGCCGTGACCGGGACCTCCGGGCTGTCTTCGCCGAAGGCGCTGCCGGGGAATTGGCGCAGTTCCGGGGGCCCGCCGGGCTCCTAGGCTCCGGCTTGGTCAGGCCTGAGCCGCTACGCGACCTCATCGCCCGATACGCCGACGAACGAATGCTCGCGGACGTGGCGGCGGAACACGCTCGCGGACGCCGGCTCCTGGTGCTCACGACAAACCTCGACGCCCAGCGCGCCGTCATCTGGGACCTCGGCGCGATCGCCACCAGCGGGCATCCGCGCGCCCTGGGGCTCTTCCGCTCCGTGCTCGCTGCCTCGGCGAGTGTGCCGGGCGTGTTTCCCCCGGTCATGATCGAGGTCGAGGCATTCGGCCGCCGGTTCTCGGAGATGCACGTCGACGGCGGCGTGACCGGCAACCTTCTCGTCGTTCCCGAGGCGCTCCTGCGGTCCCACCAGCGCCTGCTTCCCCACCCCAGGCGCGGGCGGCTTTTCGTGTTGATGAACAACACGATCGAGCCCGACTTCGGCGTCGTGGAGGATGGGACCCTTCAGGTGGCCGCGCGTGCATTTTCGACGGCCGTGAGTACCAACACTGGCACGGTCCTGCGAGTAGCTTACGGCTTCGCCCATCGGCACGGGTTGGAGTTCAACCTGGCCCGCATCGTATTGGAGCATCCTGGCGCCATCGCGCTGGGGTTCGACCAACACCACATGCGGAGGTTGTTCGAGCACGGGTACGGGAGTGGGCGAGGAGGTGACCGCTGGGAACGGGAACTCCCCTCCTTGCGTGCTGCGGAAGCTGCCGTGGTGAACCGCGCGGCGAGTGGCGAGCGAGTCGCAACTCGATACCGCTCGACTCACGAGCCTATAGGGGCCCGTGTGGTGGTCGGGGCGCGCTGAGCGTACACGGACCCATACTCTGGCAAAGTTGCCTTCGTGGATCGAGACAACCCAGCTGTTCAAGGGGTCAGGGGTGGCGACGGTTCGAATCCGGGTGCACTTCCTCCGCCAGTTTCCATACGAGCCGCACTCTCCGCCAGACCGCACACCGCGCTGAGTGGCAGGTTTCCTGGGGTTTTCGTGGCAGACCTGTTGACTGACCCGGCGCGGAGACGGCGGAAGATCGCTCTCCGGAGGCCATTTCTCTCCGGACCTGCTGACTTGGCCGATCTGGTACGGACCTCAAAAACCTAGGTCAAAGGCCGGCTTCAGCGCGGTCGGCCTTGGCGATGGTGCGAATTTGATTCGCCCGAAATCCGTACTTCCACCGCGAACACTCGTCGCGCTACCCACCTTCCTGAGATGAACGCCAACCTGCATTTCCGCCGCCGGCAGAGATAGCGCGGGCAGCGCCTGCAGTTCCGCGTCCACCTGCGCAGGTCGCTTCGACGTCAAAGAGCTGAGGCCCGTAACCCAGAGCTGCCCACGCCGATCAAATCGTCCACCGACTTCTGTAGAGCGCCTACAGCATGTCCTGCTTGACGCGCGATTATGGCACAACTATCTCTGTAAGCAGCCTACAGAGAGTTCCATGCGCCTTCGCGACGTCTGCTCAGTTCAGATCGGCTACACCGCCCGCTCCCGCCTGGAGCCGGCGCCTGACGGTGTGCCCGTGATTCAGCTGCGCGATCTGACCCAAGGCGGCGCCGCTGATCCCGACCAACTCGCCCGCGCGCACCTCGCGGAGCCTGCCGAGCGCTACGCAGTGTCGGCGGGCGATGTGCTGTTCCGATCTCGGGGCGACCTCAATCTCGCGGTCGCGCTGGACGAGCGCTTTGCCGAGCCGGCCATCGCCGTGCTGCCGCTGATGATCCTGCGCCCCCATCCGAGCGTCGTCCTGCCGGAATACCTGGCGTGGGCGATCAATCAGCCGACCACGCAGAGGTACTTCGACGTGAGCGCACGCGGCACAAGCTTGCGGATGGTGTCGAAAGCGAGCCTCGACGACTTGCAGCTCGACCTTCCCGATCTCGAGACGCAGCGCCTGATCGTGATCGTCGCCGATCTCGCTGCGCGCGAGGCCGAGCTCATGCGGCAACTCGCAACGCTGAAGAAAGACCACACCAACCGCCTGCTTGCCGAACATGCGCATCGCAAGCGGTCCAGCACCGATAACAGGGAGAGCCGCCGATGAGCGACCAACTGACCCAGCAGCAGGTCAACCAGGCGGCCTGGTCGGCATGCGACACCTTCCGCGGCGCCGTCGATCCGGCGCAATACAAGGACTACATCCTCGTGATGTTGTTCCTGAAGTACATCTCTGACCTCTGGAACGACCACCTCGAAACCTATCGGCGCCAGTATGGCGGTGACGAGGCGCGCATCCGGCGGCGTCTAGAGCGCGAGCGGTTCGTGCTGCCGGAAGGGGCCAGCTTCTACGACCTCTACGCGGCGAGGAACGAAGCGAACATCGGTGAGCTGATCAACATCGCTCTGGAAAAGATCGAGGACGCCAACCGCGTCAAGCTGGAAGGCGTGTTCCGCAACATCGACTTCAACTCGGAAGCCAATCTCGGGCGCGTCAAGGATCGCAATCGCCGCCTTAAGAACGTGCTGGAGGACTTCGCTAAGCCGGCCCTCGATCTCCGGCCGTCGCGCGTGACCGAGGACATCATCGGCGAGTGCTACATCTACCTGATCTCACGCTTCGCCTCTGACGCCGGGAAGAAGGCAGGCGAGTTCTACACCCCCGCCGCCGTATCGCGGCTCCTCGCCCGCCTGGCGGCGCCAGAGCCCGGCAACACCATCTGCGACCCCGCCTGCGGCTCCGGCTCGCTGCTGATCCGCGCGGCCGAGCAAGTCGGCTCCGACAACTTCGCGCTGTATGGGCAGGAGGTGAACGGGGCGACCTGGGCGCTGGCGCGGATGAACATGTTCCTGCACGCGAAAGACGCCGCCCGGATCGAGTGGTGCGACACGCTCAACAGCCCGGCGCTGGTCGAAGGCGACCATCTCATGCGCTTCGATGTGGTGCTCGCCAATCCCCCCTTCAGTCTGGACAAGTGGGGCGCGGAGCACGCCGCGTCAGATCAGTTCAAGCGCTACTGGCGCGGCATCCCGCCCAAGTCCAAGGGCGACTACGCCTTCATCACGCATATGGTGGAGATCGCGAAGCGCCAGAGCGGCCGCGTCGCGGTGATTGTCCCGCACGGCGTGCTATTCCGCGGTGGATCAGAGGGCGCCATCCGCAAGGCGCTGATCGAAGAAAACCTGCTGGATGCGGTGATTGGCTTGCCAGCCAATTTGTTCACCACCACCGGCATTCCTGTCGCCATCCTGATCTTCGACCGCTCGCGCGAGCAGGGTGGGCCAAACGAAGCGCGCAAGGACGTGCTGTTCATCGATGCCAGCCGCGACTTCACGCCCGGCAAAACGCAGAACGTGATGGAAGAACCTCATGTCGTGCGCGTGCTGGAGACCTACGGCGAGCGCAGGGAGGAAGCCCGCTACGCGCACAAGGCCAACCCCACAGAGATCGCCGAGAACGACTACAACCTGAACATCCCGCGCTACGTCGATACCTTTGAGGCTGAGGAGGAGATCGACGTCGCAGCACTCCAGCGCGAGATCGTTCGCGTTGAGCAGGACCTGGCGGAGGTGCGGGCGAAGATGGCCAGCTATCTGCGGGAGCTCGGCGTCGATGCTTGAGACGCGTAAGCAGGTCACCATCGGGGAGCTATGCCAGTTCACCAACGGCAACGGCTTCCGCCCGAGCGACTGGAAGCGTGAAGGCCTGCCCATCATCCGCATCCAGAATCTCAACGGATCGCGGGAGTTCAATTACTTCGATGGCGAGCCGAACCCCAAGTGGGTGATCGAGCCTGGTGATCTGCTGTTCGCGTGGGCAGGCGTGAAGGGTGTCTCGTTCGGCCCGACCATCTGGCCGGGTCCACGCGGTGTTCTGAACCAGCATATCTTTCGGATCGTGCCCAACCCTGGCATCGACCGATACTGGCTCTACCTCGCGCTGCAAGAGGCGACGCGTCGCATTGAAGCGAACGCCCACGGCTTCAAATCGTCTCTCGTCCACGTCCACAAGGAGGACATCACAGGACAGCTTGTCGAACTTCCGTCAATCAAGGAGCAGCGCAAGATCGCTGAACTTCTACGTGCGTGGGACTATGCCACCGGAAAACAATCGGCTTTGGTAGAACTAAAGCTTGCACGGCGAGATCGGATGAGATCCTGGCTGATTGAGAAATCAGGACGTAGTGGCCGCCCTTGCAAGTTCGCCGATTTCCTTTCGGAAAGCCGCGAACTTGGGAATGACGGCGCCACAGCGCGAAAGATCTCGGTTCGTCTATACGGCAAGGGTGCAGTAGAAAAAGTCGATAAAATCCAAGGAAGCGCGAATACTCGATACTTTCGGAGAAAATCGGGTCAGCTCATCTACAGCAAGTTAGATTTTCTGAATGGCGCATTCGCGATAATACCGATTGAGCTTGATGGATTGCAGTCCACACTCGATTTGCCGACTTTCGAGATTGCGGACGTTGTGAATCCGCGGTGGCTATTGGAGTATCTGACTCGCCCTGAATTCTATAGCCAGCAAGTACATCTTGCGCGCGGCCAGCGAAAGGCCCGCCGGGTTGCGCCTGAGGACTTCCTCACTGCTGAGCTGAAGCTTCCTTCCCGGGAAGAACAAGATCACATCGTGGAGATCCTGGCTGAAGCAGATCGCGAAGTGGATCTTGAGCGTCGAGCCCTGCACCTCCTCCAGCAGCAGAAGCGCGGCCTGATGCAGAAGCTGCTGACCGGCGAATGGAGAGTCACTCCATGAAGTTCGAGGTCTTCTGCGACGAAACTCTCCCCGATCTCTTCACCTCCGCGCACCCGAAGGGGCGCTACCTGATGATCGGCAGCCTCTGGCTGCCGGCCGATCTCCGCGAGGCTCTGAAAGCGCGCATCGCCCAGCTGCGCGACATGCACAACGTCCATGGGGAGATGAAGTGGCGCAAGGTCTCCCCCGCACGGCAGGCCTTCTACATCGACCTTATCGATCTGTTCATGAGCTTCGGCCTCGACCTGCGGTTCAGATGCATTGCGGTCGATCGCACCGAGATGAACGTCAAGCTGCACAACGGCGACGCCGAGCTGGGATTCTACAAGTTCTATTACCAGGTCCTGCATCACTGGATCCTGGACAACAACGAATACACGGTCTTCTGCGACCTGAAGAAGAACCGTGACCGCACACGGCTCCCCACCCTACGGCGCGTTCTGAGCAATGCCAACCGCACCTCCATCGTCCGCGACGTCCAGTCGCTGCCATCGCCCCAGGTCGTGCCTCTTCAGCTGTGCGACGTCCTCCTCGGGGCGGCGTCGGCCCGGATGAACTCGTGGGAGGCGTTGGGCGCCGCGAAGGAAGCAGTGGTCGGCCACCTGGAGCGTCGCCTGAACCGCCCGCGGCTCGGCCCAACGGCCAAGCACGAAGAGAAGTTCAATATCTTTCGGATCCGGCTCGGAGGCGGATGGTGATGCCTCCGCTGCTCAAGCTCCCGGACCAGACGGCTTATCGTGCCCATTACGAGCGCACTCTTTGCCGAGGGGGGATCGTCACGCACGACGGCATCCCGGTCTTCTTCCGCAAGGAGGAATTCGACCACGCCTTTTTCGAGAGCTCGGGTCGTCGGGGCGAGAACGACGTCTTCTCACCCGATCGCGTTATGCGCATGGACTGGATTGCGGCGGCCTTGGCGGACCGGCAAGCGCTGCGCTTTCAAGGCTGGGACAAGAAACGCAACTGCTGTGATCCCACGCGCCGCGTGACCGTGGTGATCGACGACTTTGTTGTCGTGATTTCGCTGCGCATGGCCAAAGAGATGAAGCTTAAGGCGCGCTTCGTGACTTGCTTCTGCGCCAACAACAGCATCGGCAAGATAAAGTCATCGCCACCCTGGACGCTGCAGGACTGCCTCAATGCTCTGTGATAAGGGAAGGTGGACGCTGATTTGCTACGCTGGCTCAGCGTCCGAAGCCTCGATAGGTTCACGGCCGGTAGGCAGTGAACTCGGGAGGGAGGTAGGCACGCTGCGGCCTAAAAGTCAAGTGGCGCCTCATCGAGGCAGGTGCCCGGACACCCTCAAACCCTCGTGCGGTGGTCGGCAGCTATGACGTTCGACGCTGCCGAAAAGCACCAGTCGCAGATCCCGGCCCTGCAGCTGTTGGTCGCGCTTGGCTTCCAGCCACTGTCTCAGGCCGATGCGCTGTCGTTGCGCGGCGGACGAACCCGCAATGTCGTTCTCGACGACGTCCTAGCTGACAGCCTTCTGCGCATCAACCGCTTCAGCCATCGTGGGCGCGACTACTCGTTCGACCTGGCGGACGCGCATGAAGCCATGCGTCGGCTAAAGCCCAGCCCAGACCGGCTGAAGGGGCTGCGTGGCACCAACCAGGACATCTACGACACGCTGGTACTGGGCACGACCATCACGAAGACGATCGGCGGCGACAGCAAGAGCTTCTCTTTTCGCTTCATCGACTGGGAGACGCCGGAGAACAACACCTTCCACGTCACCGCCGAGTTTGCGGTGGAGCGCACGGGCAGCACGCAGACCAAACGCTGCGACATCGTGGCCTTCATCAACGGCATCCCGGCGCTGGCAATCGAGAACAAGCGCCCGACCGAAAACCTCAAGAAGGCTGGCAGCCAACTCGTGGGCTACCAGAACGAGGATAACATCCCTCAGCTGTTCCACTTCGCGCAGTTGCTGATGACTATGAACCGGCAGGAAGCACGCTACGCGACCGTCGGGACGCCACTGAAGTTCTGGCAGACATGGCGCGATGAGGAGGACACGGATAGCGCCATCGCCCCCGCCGCAAACAGGAAGCTTACCAGCGCCGAAGCAAGCGCAATCTTCTCTGGCGACTTCGCCGCGGCACGACCCTTCTTCGACGCGCTGGAAACCGAAGGTGAACGCGCCGTCACCGCGCAGGATCGTACGCTGTACGCCCTATGCCGACCGAAACGGCTGCTCGACCTGGTCCGCCGCTTCACCGTGTTCGATGGCGGCCTCCGCAAGATTTGCCGCCATCAGCAGTTCTTCGGCATCCGCAAGGCGATGGAGCGGGTCAAGCAGTTCGACACGAACGGCGTGCGCAAGGGCGGCGTGATCTGGCATACCCAAGGCTCAGGTAAGTCACTGACCATGGTGATGCTCGGACGCGCCTTGGCGCTGGACAAGGCGATCTCTAACCCGCGCATCATCATCGTGACTGATCGCGATGACCTGGACAAGCAGATCAAGGGCACCTTCAAGTCCTGCGACATGGAGCCCATTCGCGCGACCAGCGGCGCGCATCTCGTGGAGCTCGTTTGCGACAAGGCTCCTCTGGTCACGACCATCATCAACAAGTTCGATAGCGCAGTTCGCGGCAACGAGCGCGCGGACACCGACCGCAACATCTTCGTCTTGGTCGATGAAAGCCATCGCACGCAGACGGGCCGATACGGTGGCCACAGCCAATTCGCCACCAGGATGCGGCGGCTGCTACCGCAGGCCTGCTATCTCGGTTTCACCGGCACGCCGCTGCTGAAGAAGGAGAAGAACACCCTCTCCACCTTCGGTGGGCTGATCCACAAATACGCCATCGATGAGGCCGTTGCCGATGGAGCGGTTGTGCCGTTGCTCTACGAAGGCCGACTGGTTGAACAGCAGCTGGCCGGAAATGTCATCGACAACTGGTTTGACAAGATCAGCGCAGGGCTGACCGACAAGCAGAAGGCTGACCTCAAGCGCAAGTTCTCGCGCATGGACGCACTGGGCAAAGCCGGGCAGGCCATCCACGCCAAGGCGTTCGACATCTCCGAGCACTTCCGCCAGCACTGGCAAGGAACTGGTTTCAAGGCGCAGTTGGTCGCACCGTCAAAGGCGGCGGCTGTGCGATACAAGCAGGTGCTGGACGATATCGGTCATGTCTCGAGCGAGATCGTCATCTCGCCGCCGGACGACAACGAGGGCAACGAGGATGTCGACAAGGCGTCCAAGGACCTCGTCCGCCAGTTCTGGGACGGCATGATGGCGCGCTACAAGACGGAGGAGGAGTACAATCGGCAGATCATCGATGCCTTTAAGGGTCCGGGTGATCCGGAAATCCTCATCGTCGTTTCGAAGCTGCTGACAGGCTTCGATGCGCCCCGCAATACGGTCCTCTACCTCTGCAAGCCGCTGCGCGAACACAACCTGCTCCAGGCCATAGCACGGGTGAACCGGCTCTATGATGATGAAGGCGAAAAGCAGTTCGGCTTCATCATCGACTATGAGGGGCTACTGGGCGAGCTGGACAGCGCGCTAAGCACCTACAGCGCATTCGAGGGCTTCGAGGCGGGCGATTTGGCCGGCACCGTGCACGATGTGCGCGAGGAAATCCGTAAGCTGCCGCAGGTGCATGAGCAGCTGTGGGATCTGTTCAAGTCGGTCAAGAACAAGAAGGACATGGAGCAGTTCGAGCAGTTCCTGGCTGACGAGGCCATCCGTCAGGACTTCTACGAGCGCCTGCGCGCCTTCAGCCGTTGCCTGCACATCTGCCTGTCGTCCGACAAACTGCTCGACGTGTTCGACGACGCCAAGATCGCTTCGATGAAGCGTGACTGGAAGCAGTTCAACGAGCTGCGCCGGTCTGTCCAGCTCCGGTACCAGGAGGTCGTTGACCTCAAGGAGTTCGAGCCGAAGATCCAGAAGCTGTTGGATGACCATGTTGCGGCCATGCCTGCGACGACCATCATTCAGCTGGTGAACATCAACGACCCAGATGCGCTGAAGGCAGTCGTGGAGGACGAGGGCGTCTCAGTGGGTTCCAAGGCCGATCGCATCGCAAGCGCGACACGGCGCGCCATTACCGAGAAGATGGACGAGGACCCGGCATTCTATCGGCAGTTCTCTGAGCTGCTTGAGGAGACTATCCGCGAGTACCGGGCCAAGCGACTGTCAGAGGTCGAGTACCTCAATGGCGTGCTGGATCTCGCCGGAAAAGTGGCGCGCAAGGATCGTGGACGCGACGTGCCACCGCCGATCCGTGACAGTGAGGACGGTCAGGCCTTCTTCGGGTTGATTGACGGAAAGCTCACCGACACGGACGGTAAGGCAATCGATGCCGACGAGGTCGCCCGCATCGCTCTGGCCATCATCGAGATCATTAAGGCCCACCACATCGTGGATGTCTGGTCGAATGACGTGGCACAGAACAACATGCGTAACGCCATCGACGACTACTTCTTTGATGTGCTGCGCGACAAGAAGAGCATCGAGCTAGCGGTCAACGTGCTTGACGAGCTGGAGGCGAAGATCATGGACCTCGCCCGTGCGAGGTTTCCAGATTGAGCGTTGAGAAACGCAGCGTCCGATATGGCGCGCATCTCATCGAGTTTAGGCTCGTGCGGCGAGACCGCCGGACGTTTGAGATCGCCGTCGAGCCGGATGCGTCGGTGGTCGTTGTTGCACCGGCAGAAGCCGCGCTAGAGGCCGTTGATGCGAAAGTCAGGAAGCGCGCCGCCTGGATCAGGCGGCAGCAGCGCTATTTCATGCAGTTCCTGCCCAGCACGCCGGTGCGGCGATACCTGGCAGGTGAGACGCACCTGTATCTCGGCCGGCAGCACCGTTTGAAGATCGCGGAAGGCGAGCCGGAAGCGGTGAAGGTCGCAAGAGGCTTCATCCACGTGACCACGCGCTACCCGGAGCGTCCGAGCAGCGTTGAAGCGCTTGTCGAAGGTTGGTATCGCGAGCGTGCGCATCGCAAGTTTGCAGAACGACTCGAGATCAATCTTCGCCGATTTGCCAATCCCGAAGCGCATCGCCCGAAGGGATTGATCGTACGGAAGATCAAGCGGCGCTGGGGCTCGATGTCTGCAGCCGGCCGGCTGCTGCTCAATCTACGCCTGATAGAAGCGCCGGCCACAGCCATCGACTACGTGATCACCCACGAGCTATGCCACGTCGTGGAACCCAATCACGGACGGGGATTTTTCGCGTTGCTCACAAGGGTCATGCCCGATTGGGAGAAACGAAAGCAACATCTCGAAAGGATCATGGCCTAGACATAGATCACAGCCGCACCACGTCCCTCGAAGCGACAGCCTCTCAGCTTTCTGGCTCAGCGTTGATTAGGCCAGTCCACTGGAAACGGCCTCAGCGACGCCGGCAGCGTCATCCCCGCCCCCGGCTGCCGCCCATCCAGGATCGCCTCGACGAGAGATCCGGCGCCGGCACCGTGAGCCGCTGCAGGATGCCGAGATAGCCCGAGCTATCGCGCTCACTGATCGCCGGGTCTGCGCGCCTGGGACGCGCTCCGACCCCTTCAACTTTACGCCTTCGGTAGCTATCCTTGTAACGTCTGCCCGGAGGCTGATGTGCGTTCAGCGGTCTATTATCCCTATACCAGCATCAGGAGCGTTGCGACCATCCGCTCAGCACTGCTGTTATGGGATGAACTGAAGGTCATTGTGCCTTGGGAGGGCTTCCGTCCGGATCAACAAAACCGCCACGTCGCCGCCGCGTGGGAGCTTATTGGAAGTGCAATGCACCCCGACAAAGCTCAAAAGCGCGCAGCCCATAAGCGCATCGAAGAAATGCTCGCGGCTGGACCTTCGGTCGGGGTCTACTATCGCGAGGATGCTCCGCCAGGCAGCTCATACGAGATGTGGTCGCAGAAGCTGCTACCCGAGACGTGGGATTTATTGCGGGAGCATCGGCTGACTGGGCGGCCGCTCGCCAATGGCGATTATCCGCTTGAGGAGCAGGGGGGGCTTGCAGTGATGGCCAAACTGGCCGACGCCTGTGCTGGTATGACCTTCGCGCGTTGGACCGACCGGTTCCTCGCATATGGTCTAGTCGCCGATCGTGACCCTGAAGCGGCGGCGCAGTCATGCGTTGTCCCGCTGACCCTCTCACTACTCGACATGTCCAGCATACCAATCGACCGGCTCATTGAATTCCGTCGCCGCGAACAGAGCGAACGCCGTGGAGGTGACTACCGGGCTTTGCGGCACCGCTATGCCGATCGCGTTGTGCGGCACATTGAGGAGACGAAGGGTGTCGAGAGCAGGAATGAACTCGAAGAACTGCGGCGGCAGTTCGCAGACGACATGCGGCAGGACCTCCGCGACTTGCAAAGCGCACTCAGGTCCAATCTCATCGAAGTCACCACCTCGCCCGTCGTGGTAACTGCAGTCGTAACCGTCGGCTCCTGGCTTGCGACCCGCGATCCGATGGCGACAGCATTAGCTGCAGCGGCGGCTGCTGGCGGTGGCGCAGCAACCGCTGTGCAGAAAGTTGCGGAGCTGTTCCGTCTTCGAAGCGGCTTCAGTGCTAAACAGCGCGAGACTATGCGCAAGCACCCGATGGCCTACCTCTACGCCCTCGACCGGGCGCGGTGAACATTCTGGTCGGATAAGCCGGAGAGGCAAACGGCTTAACTGAGCACAGCGAACTGTTCGGGCCAGCATGTCGTGATGGGCTCCATCAACCTCGGCAGCGTGATCCCCTCCGGCTGCCGCCCGTCCAGGATCGCCTCGACGATGTCCGGGGCGAGCAGCGTCAGCCGCAGCACGCGCGAGACGTAGGAAGGGTTGATCTTCTCGGCCGCGGCGAGCTCATTGATGGTACCGAACCGCCCGGTCTCCAGCATCCGCCGCCACCGGAACGCCCGCGCCACCGCCTTGATCAGCGTGAGGTCCTGCCGGCGCTCCAGCGCCAGCACGCCGGGTGTGACCATTGCCTTCCGCCCGCCCCGCGGCTTCACCGAGAGGGGGATGACCACCGTGAGGGTCTGCGCCGCGTCGCTCATGCCGCAGCCCTCCCGGCCTCAGCGGCCTGGCCGGTAAGGTCCCGCACCAGGCTCCCGAGCCCGTCCAGCCGCAGCCGCACCGCGGCGCCCTCGGCTCGGACATCGACCCGATCCACCAGCAGGTGCACGATGCGCGCCCGCTCGGCGGGGAAGAGCTCGTCCCACAGGGGCTCGATCCGCTCCAGCGCCAGCAGCACCTCCTGCTCGGTGACGTCCGGCGCCGTTGCACGCGCCGCCCGCCAGGTGCCGACCACCATCTCGGGCTGGCGCAGCAGCGCGCGGACCTGGGCGACCACCGCTGCCTCGATCTCGCCGGCCGGCAGCCGCGCGATGGCCGGCCGCTCCGCCGCGCCGCCCTTCAGCACCGCCTGGCTGAGATAGTAGCGATACATCTGCCCGCCCCGCCCGCGGCTGTGGCTCGGCGACATGGCGTGCCCCTCGCTGTCGTAGATCAGCCCGCGCAGCAGCGGCGCGGTGGTGTTCCGCGTCCGGTTGACCCGCACCCGTGGGCTGACCTGCAGGATGGCGTGCACCGCATCCCACTGCGCCTGGGCGACGATGGCGTCGTGTTCGCCGGGATAGGCCGTGCCCTTGTGCACCGCCTCGCCGAGGTACACGCGGTTGCTGAGGATCCGGTAGACGTCACTCTTGGTCAGCGGGCGCCCCCGCTTCGTGGTGGCGCCCTCGGCGCGCAGCACCTGCACCAGCTTGGTGCAGGACTCCAACTCGACGAAGCCGTGGAAGATCCGGCGCACCAGCGCGGCCTCGGCGTCGTTCACCACCAGCTTGCGCTCGCGCACGTCGTAGCCGAGCGGCACGAAGCCGCCCATCCACATGCCGCGCTTGCGCGAGGCGGCCACCTTGTCGCGGATGCGTTCGCCAATGACCTCGCGCTCGAACTGGGCAAAGCTGAGCAGGATGTTCAGCGTCAGCCGCCCCATGCTGGTGGTGGTGTTGAAGCTCTGCGTAACCGACACGAACGTCACGCTGTTCGCGTCGAACACCTCGACCAGCTTGGTGAAGTCGACCAGCGAGCGGGACAGGCGGTCGATCTTGTAGACGACCACCACATCCACCAGCCCCTCCTGGATGTCGGCGACCAGGCGCTTCAGCGCGGGGCGCTCGATGGTGCCGCCGGAGACGCCGCCGTCGTCGTAGCGATCCCGCACCAGCACCCAGCCCTCGGCGCGCTGGCTGGCAATGAACGCCTCGCAGGCCTCCCGCTGCGCGTCGAGGGAGTTGAACTCCATGTCGAGGCCTTCCTCGCTCGACTTCCGGGTGTAGACGGCGCAGCGGAGCTTGCGCACGGTCGCCGGCTTCGCGCCGGCTGCCTTCGCATCGTGCTTCATGCCGCGCTCCGGCTCTGGCGCAGCCCGAAGAACACGCGCCCGTTCCAGCGCGTGCCGGTGATGGCGCGGGCGATGGCGGAGAGGGACTGGTAGGGCCGCCCCTGGTACTCATAGCCGGCGCGCGTCACGGTCACCACGTGCTCGACGCCCTGGTACTCGCGAATCAGCTGCGTGCCGGCGATCGGCCTGTCGTCGGCGCGCTTCCGCCGGACGGTGATCTTGCCCCCATCGAACTGCTCGCCCAGGACCTCAAGGCGCGCGAGCGTCTCGGGCCTCAGGCCACCATAGGCGAGCTCCTGGATCCGATAGGCGAGACGGCTCTCCAGGAAGCGCCGATTGTAGGGCGGTGGCTCCGTGCCGAAGAGTTCTCGCCATTGCTGCTTCAGCGCCGGCGTGGCGGCGGTCTTCAGGGCGGCCAGCCGGCCGAGCACGCCGGCGGGCGGAATGGCGGGGGCGGTGAACGCCGGCGGGGTGCTGGGCTTAGGCTTCGTGGTGCGCGTCATGCGTCTCTCCGGGTGGTCCGGTTCGCATGACGGCGCTGAGAGGCCGGGAAGTGTAGCAACCGCTCTCCGCGGTCCGCGGCGTCGCGCGCAGCTTCCTCGGCAGCGCGGCTGTGCAGCCGCAGCAGGCCGCGAGCGAGGAGGTCGCACACCTCGCGGAGGTGCGGCGGGAGGTGGTGATTGGTCGGGTTCGGCAGGGGCATCGTGATCCAGCACGCATTGTCCTGCCTCCCCTTTACGTATTCGCGCGCCCGTTCTTCCCATGGGCTGGCGCAGGCCCGCCTCGGCGCGGCGGCGGTGGCGACACGGCGCGAGGATCGTCGCCGCGGAGACGATGGTAGAACCGGCTGACCCGCTGCTTGACGGCGCTCTCGCTCGGCACGTTGTCGGGGCCATAGGTGACCGAGAACCAGTTCATCATGCGTCGCACCGTCTCGGCCTGGACGTCGGGCAGCCCCTCATTGTGGGCGATGACGCCCAGCTCGCACATGAAGTCCTCCCAATCGTGCCGGGGCGGCGCGCCGCGTGCGACCGGCGCCGGCCATGCACGAGGGAGCACGGCGGCTGGTGGCAGCGGCTCATCGGCGCGACCGAGATCATGCTCCATCTCGAAGCGTTCCAGTTCGTCATGCCGAACCACCAGCTGGGCCCGCTTCACGAGCAGCGCGTGGCGTTCGCCGGCATCGTCGATCGGCTCCAGCAACTCGCCAGCCGGGCTAAGAAAGCGGGCGATCTGGCCCGCACCGTTCTGCAGGACCGCATAGGCATCGATGCGCGACAGATCGATGGGACCGACCTGGTGCTGGCGTCCCTTCGGCTCGACCCGGACCCGCCCATCCGCTGCCCGATGGGTGTCGCTCACCTCCATCAGCAACGCTGCAACGGGCAGGGACAGACAGAGCTCGCCCTCCAGCACATAGGCGGAGATGTCGTCAGCATCCATGGCCCACCGCGCGTAGATCTCGCGCAGCGTGTAGTAAGGTTTTCGCCGATTGGTCTTGGCCACGATCACCTCCGCTCGATCGCGCGCAGGCGCCGATAGGCCCGCACCACCTTCGCCATGTCCTGCCGCATGTCCGGCGGTAGGCGCCTGGCCTCGACGTACAGGTCGTCCATCTGCACACCGAGGATGGCCGCCGCGCGTTCGATGAGCTGGTCGCGCGGCGGGCTCTCGAGGTCCCGCTCAATCCGCGACCAGTACGCGGCGGAAATGCCGAGACGCTCGGCCATGTCCGTCAGCCCGATGCTGAGCTCGGTCCGCCGCTCGCGCAGGATGCTGCCGAAGCTCACAGCCGGCCTCCCTCGATCAGGCGGTAGCGCTGCAGGCGCACGGCGATGAAGCGATCGGAGACGCCGAAATCGCCCGCCAGGGCGGAGATGACGCCGGCCACCGCCTCCGGTGCCGTATCACGGGCCAGCACCCGGCAGCCGACACGGCCATGATGGGGCGCATGGACCATGCGCAGCCGTTCGGCACGCGCGTGGGCCACCAGGCGCAGATGCAGCGGCACCGGCGGCACCAGCAGGGCTCCCATGAACTCATTGGCGCGCCGCTCCTCGCGCACGGTCGCGCCATCGAAGCTGTGCGGCCCGGCGCTGACCGACCGGTAGTGCCGCGCAGGATCACCCGCGGCCGCGGGGACATCGAACACGACGTGCCCCAGCTCGTGCGCCACGGTGCTCAGCATCAGGTCGGGGCGATTGGCCAGGAGCGCTGTGTTGATCGAGACGAGGGCGATACCCGGCGCGGTCGGATCAGTCTCGCAGATGCCGAGCACGGGCTGGCGGTCCGCATCGTGGACGGCGTGGGCGAAGTCCCAATGCACGTCCACGCGATGCCGATTGACGTCCAGCCGGGTGGTGGCGGCCACCAGGTCCTTGGCGTCAAGCGCCCAGGGGCTGTCGCGCCGGGCGACGGCTTGACGCAGTTGCGCTGCGACCGCCCAGACCGTCCCCGCAGCCAGGGGGCGGGGGGCGTTCGACGAAGGGTCATGCGGGTAGGACAGGGAAACGGACATGGCGGGGGCCTCGGTGTTTGCGCGTCTGCGTAACGCGATGTTCTGTTTATGTTCCAGCCGCCGACTGAGTCCAGCATCCTGTCCTGCGGCCGGTCAATAAATGACCGAAACGGTGTCCGTGCCGCAGTTCGGGGCGGTTAAGAGATTGACATAATGGAAAATAGTGGCGGCCAGGAAATCCGTTCATTTACTGACCAGGAATACCTACCCGTTCCAGGCTGACTGCCCTCCTATCCGCATGGTCCCCTGCCGCCGTCGCCATCACCCGGCGCCGCAGGAGGATCAAATGCTCGCGCAACGTACTGACGCGCCCCGACAACCATCCCCGTGGGAGGCCCCCGAACTCCGGGTCGCCCTGGCCACCGCCACCATCCAGGCGGCGCGCGCCGCTCGGCGCCGGCACCTGCATCGCGCCGACCGCGACGACCTGCGGCAGGACATCCTGGTCGCGCTGCTGGAGCGGCGGGCGCAATTCGATCCCGCGCGGGGTGCGTGGAGCACCTTCGCGGGCGTGGTCGCCCGCACGGTCGTCGCGGACCAGGTGCGTGCGCGGCAACGGCAGCGGGTCACCTGCCTGCCGCTCGACCTCGACCAGTTCCCGGCAGGGGCGTCGGCCACGCAGCAGGACTGCGCCGATGCGGACCTGAGGCTGGATCTGCAGCGTGTCGCGGCTGAGTTGCCCCTGCATCCAGGCGCGCTGCTGCGCCTGCTTGCTGCGATGGGGGATGTCGCCGCCGCGCAGCGTGCCGATGCGCGCTCCTGCACAGCCTTCTACCGCGCTGTCACCGACCTCCGCTGCTGGCTACGGGCGTCGGGCATGCGCCCAGCGATTGGCGTCGCGCGTCAGCAACCGCATCCGACCCGGTGGGAAAAGTCACCCCTCCTCTCCGTAGAGAAGGAGATGCCGAACCATGCGTGACAGGGAGAGCCGACCGGTGCGCTTCACATCCCCCGAATTGCTGCCGAACGAGATCCTGCTGAGCATCGAGGATCTGATCGACGTCGTGCTCACCGAGAATGGGCTGTGCGACCGTTACGCCGACGCGTCGCCCGGCGATGCCATCGTCTATCACATCGGCCTGCTCGCCCGCGATCGCGACAAGGTTGCCACCAACCTGCCGGCGGAACGCCGCGATGACCTCGAGGACGTTGCACGCCGCGCCTGGCAGATGGCGGAGGCGGGGCAGTGTCGCCTCCTGCAACGACGCGTCGCGCCCGAGTGCTTCGCCTATTTGCTGATCGTCCGGCCGCGGCCGCGCAGCGTCCTAACCAGGGCCGTCACCGATCTGCGCCGGAGCGAGGCCGCGTGATGGGCAAGCCATCCCGCGACAAGGGCCTGCGCCGCGAACGGGCCATCGTTGATGTCCACCGCAAGTGCGGCATCCGGGCCGAGCGCGTGCCGCTCTCCGGCGCCCTGCGCTATCGCGGCAACGGCGCCGACGTGGATCTCTACGTCCGTGGCTCCGAGCCGCTCAAGGCGGAGGTCAAGGCGCGCGGTGAGGGCAGCGGCTTCCGCACGCTGGAGCGCTGGCTCGGCAACAACGACGCGCTGTTCTTGATGCGCGATCGCGCCACGCCGCTGGTCGTGGTGCCGCTGCATGTATGGATCGAAGTGGCCGGCCGCAGCGCCGCGCAGGCGGACCCAGATGCCGATCGCGATCGTGCTCGCCGCGTGCGCCAGGCCGAGGAGGGCCTGCTGCCGCCAGCTGACGCGATCGCAGAGGTGATGCCGTGAGCCCGCGCAACACCCTCCGCCCGCGCGCCATTGGCGAAGCCTTCCGCAACCTGGCCAGTGGCGCGCTTCTGGCCGGCGGCTTCATCGCGCTCTGCTGGCTCGTCGGCCTGGTCACCATCCGATGAGCACCACCCGCTCAACCAACAGGACCACTATGACCAATCGAACGACTCTGGCGCAGCTGCGCGAGATGGACGCCGCGCAGGCCGCCCGCCTGCCCGTCGATCATCTGGCGCTGCTGCTGGAAGAGGTCGGGGCGCTGAAGGCCGACGCCAAGCACCTCGCCGACCTGCTGCACGACGCGCTGCACGCCCGCTACGGCGCCCCCGCCGCCGCGGCCCGTCGTGCCGAGGGCAAGGACACCGGCCGTGTCCGCATCACGGATGACGCCTTCGAGGTCGTCGCAGACCTCCCGAAGAAGGCGGCGTGGGACCAGCCGAAGCTGGCCGCGGCGGTCGCCACCATCGTGGCGTGGGGCGAGGACCCCGCGGACTACGTCACCACCGAGATCCGCGTGCCGGAAAGCCGCTTCACGGCGTGGCCGCCGCGAATCCGTGCGGTCTTCGAGCCGGCGCGCACCGTCGCCACCGGCCGTCCCTCCTACACCCTCGAACAGAAGGACGCCGCGTGATGGCGCACGAGCTCCGCATCCAGGTCGTCATCCCGCTGCAGGGCGATGCCGTCGCCCGGGCGAAGGACGTCGCCGCCTTCGAGCCGACGCTCGACAGCTTCACCGAGGTCATCGCGCGCGCCGGCGGCGACATCAAGGTCGACGTCATCAAAGCCAAGCCGCGCGCCGCGAAGCAGGAGGCGAACTGATGGCGATCTCCCTCGCATCCCTGCGGCGTGGTGGCGACGCGCGCCCGCCGCGGCTGCTCACCTATGGCGTGGCCGGCGTTGGAAAGACGCTCTTCGCGACCTCGGCGCCGCGGCCGGTGGTGGTCCAGACCGAGGATGGGCTCGGCACGATCAGCGCTTCCACCTTCGGCGTGCTGCGCAGCTTCGACGCGGTGATGGAGGCGCTGGGCAGCCTCTACACCGAGGCGCATGACTTCGAGACGCTGGTGGTGGACAGCCTCGATTGGCTGGAACCGCTGGTCTGGCAGCACACGGCGCAGACGCACAACCAGCCGGACATCGAGTCCTTCGGCTACGGCAAGGGGTATCTCGCCGCGCTCGACACCTGGCGCAGCTTCCTCGACGGCGTGAACGCGCTGCGCGACGAGCGCGGCATGGGCGTGATCCTCATCGCCCACGCCGAGATCAAGCGCTTCGACAGCCCCGAGACCGAACCCTACGACCGGTACCAGCCCAAGCTGCACCGCAGCGCCTCGGCCCTCGTGCAGGAGCACGTCGATGCCGTGCTCTTCGCGAACTATCGCGTCAGCACGCTGAAGTCGGACGTCGGCTTCAACAAGAAGGTGGTCCGCGGCGTGAGCGGCGGCGACCGCCTGCTGCACACCGCCGAGCGCCCGGCCTTCCTTGCGAAGAACCGCTTCGGGCTGGCCGAGACGCTGCCGCTGTCCTGGCCCGACCTCGCCGCCGGCATTCCCTTCTACGCGACGCCGCCCAGCGCCGCCCCCGCCTCCACCACCGAAGCCCGGAGCTGACCCATGGCATCCCTCAATGGAACCTTTGATGCGACCGAGGTCGCCCCCGCCGTCCCGCTCGAGGTGCTGCCGCCCGGCAAATACCTCGCGCATCTGATCGAAAGCGAGATGCTGCCGACCAAGGCCGGCGACGGGCAGCTGCTCAAGCTGGTGTTCGAGGTGCTGGAGGGCCCCTCGGCGCGGCGGAAGATCTTCGACCAGCTTAACCTGGTGAACCGCAACGAGCAGACGGTCGAGATCGCGCAGCGCACGCTGTCGGCCATCTGCCACGCGGTGGGCCAGGTGCATGTCAGCGACAGCGAGCAACTGCACTTCAAGCCGCTGATCGTGACGCTGAAGGTCGAGCCGGCCGGCCCCGACAAATACGGCGTGCACCGCGAGGCGCGGAACAAGGTGGCCGGCTACTCGGCGGCCAACGCCGGCAGCGCCGC
Source organism: Roseomonas sp. (assembly GCA_041906015.1). Lineage (GTDB taxonomy): Bacteria > Pseudomonadota > Alphaproteobacteria > Acetobacterales > Acetobacteraceae > Neoroseomonas. The sequence goes on along the minus strand of JAYRJZ010000032.1, from coordinate 11,569 downwards.
CGGCAATGCCACGCGCCCCGCCAACCCGGGGCCCCGTCCGGCCGCGGCGGCACCTCCGCCGGCCGCCCGCACCGGCGCGGCGGCGACCCCGCCCTGGCGCCGCAATGCCTGATCACCAGCCGGCAGGCCGCCCGCCTGCCGGCCTCACTCCCTCGAACCAGGATCAGGTCATGGCCGCCCTTCCTCCGCCCGCATGTCCCACCGTCACCGCCATCTACACGGCCTATGAGGCGGGGGCGGATAGCGGCTACCGCGCGCATCTCGGCGCCTCACTGATCGGCACCGAATGCGAGCGCGCCATCTGGTATTCCTTCCGCTGGGCCACCCGCGCCCGACACACCGGCCGGCTGCTGCGGCTGTTCGACACCGGCAATCTGGCCGAGGCTCGCTTTGTCGCCGACCTGCGCCGCATCGGCGTCACCGTCCTGGACCTGGATCCCGCGACGGGGCGCCAGTGGAACCTGCGCGATGCCTCCGGCCACTTCGGCGGCAGCATGGACGCGGTGGCGATCGGTTTCCCTGAGGCGCCAACGACCTGGCACGTCTGCGAGTTCAAGACCCACAGCGCGAAGTCCTTCGCAAAGCTGAAGGCCGAGGGCGTGGCGGCCTCCAAGCCGCTGCACTGGGCGCAGATGCAGGCCTACATGCAGCTCGCCGGCCTCGATCGGGCTTTCTACCTGGCGGTCTGCAAGGACACGGACGAGCTCTACCAGGAGCGCATCCGCCATGATGCCGAGGCCGGGCTGCGCATCCTGGCCAAGGCCGAGCGCATCATCGGCACCCCCCGGCCGCCGGCCCGCATCAGCCAGGATCCCGCATGGTGGCAGTGCCGCTTCTGCGACCACCACGCCGTCTGCCATGCCGGCGCGGCACCGGAGCGGCATTGCCGGTCCTGCCTGCATGCCTCTCCCGTGCAGGGTGGCGACTGGCACTGCGCCCGGCACGCGGCCCCGCTCGAACGGCGCGACCACGAGGCGGGGTGCGCAGCGCACCTTTACCTGCCCGACTTCGTGGCCGCCGATCAGATCGATGCCGGTGAGGATTGGGTCAGCTACCGGCTGCCGGATGGCACCGAATGGCGTGACGGCGTTCCCGCTGCTGTGGCGTCCGAGATCGTCTCGCACCTGCCGTGCCGGATCTGCCACAGCACAATCTATCGGGTCGGGCCCGGAAAGGGGCCGCACATCGCTGAGCTGATCTGCACCGGCTGCGAGACGGGCGGGCGCTGGCTCAGCAAGGTGGACGCTGTGGCCATGGGGGTGGCGGCATGACCCTCTCTCTGCGCCCCTATCAGCGCGCCGCCATCGAGGCGCTCTACGACTACTTCTCGGCCAGCAGCGGCAACCCGCTGGTCGTCATGCCGACCGGCACCGGCAAGAGCCTGTGCATCGCCGGCTTCACGCGCGAGGCCATCGCCGCCTACGGCGACACCCGCGTTCTGATCCTCACCCACGTGAAGGAGCTCATCCAGCAGAACTTCATGGCGCTGCAGCGCGCCTGGCCGGAGGCGCCGGCCGGCATCTACTCCGCCGGGCTGTCGCGCCGCGACATCCATGCGCAGATCCTGTTCGCCGGTATCCAGTCGATCCACCGTCACGCGCGGCAGGTACAGCGCTGCGACCTGGTGCTGATCGACGAAGCACACCTGCTCGGCCGCGGCGACAGCGGCATGTACCGCTCCTTCCTCTCCCAGCTGAACGAGATCAACGCCGGTCTGCTGAAGGTCGTGGGCTTCACCGCCACGCCCTATCGGCTCGACAGCGGCATGCTCCACGAGGGCAAGGACCGGCTCTTCACCGACATCGCCTTCCAGGTGCCGGTGCTGGAAATGATCCAGCAGGGCTATCTCTGCCCTGTCGTCCCGAAGCAGACCGCGACGCAGCTCGACGTCGGCGGCGTCGGCACCCGCGGCGGGGAGTTCATCGCCAAGGATCTCGAGGCGGCGGTGGATCGCGACGAGGTCACGCGCGCCGCTGTGGCCGAGATCGTCCAGCACGGCGAAGGCCGCGGCTCCTGGCTGGTCTTCTGCTCCGGCGTGGCCCATGCGCGCCATGTCCGCGATGCCATCCGCGAGCACGGCATCTCCGCCGAGACCGTGACCGGCGACACGCCAGGCCCGGAACGGGACGGCATCCTGGCGGCGTTCAAGGCGGGGCGGCTGCGCTGCGTCACTAACGCCAATGTCCTGACCACCGGCTTCGACGCACCGGGGGTGGACCTGATCGCGCTCCTCCGCCCCACGAAGAGCGTGGGCCTCTACGTGCAGATGGTGGGCCGCGGCACGCGCCTCGCCGAAGGCAAGGACGACTGCCTGGTGCTGGACTTCGCCGGCAACACGGCGCGGCACGGCCCGATCGACACCGTGGATGGGCGCAAGAAGGAACCCGCCGGCGACGGCGAGGCGCCGATCAAGGTCTGCCCGGAATGCCAGACCATCAACCACGCCAGCGTCCGCCACTGCATCGAGTGCGACCACGAGTTCCCCCCACCGGTGGTGAAGGTGGCGCCGCAGGCTGCGTCGAACGCGCTGCTCTCGACGCAGCAGCAGGCCGCCTGGTGCGATGTCACCGGTATCACCTACGCGCGCCACGACAAGCCCGGCAAGCCGGCCTCGTTGCGCGTCACCTACGAATGCGGCCTCGCGCGGCACAGCGAATGGGTCTGCTTCGAGCACACCGGCTTTCCGCGCGACAAGGCGGTGGGCTGGTGGCGTCGCCGCGCCGGCAATCTGCCGCCGCCGGCGACCGTGGATGCGGCGCTGGAACAGCTGGACCATCTGCGTCGTCCCATCGCGATCCAGGTGCGGCCGGCCGGCCAGTACACCGAGATCGCCGCCGCGAGGTTCGTGTGAGATGCGCCGCCTGTCGTCTTCGCACCCCCCGCGGCTTTGGCTGGTTCGATCCGCGCGTGCGGACCAGCGAGCCGCTGCCGGCCTGTTCCATGCGCTGCATGAACGCGCTCTGCCGGAGGTGGGGCGTGATTGATCCCGACGAGCACGAGATTGCTGCCATCGCGGCAGCCAGCCCCATGGCGGGCGAGTACCTGGAGAGCATCGGCAAGACCGATCTCGCGGTGCTGACCGAGGCCGAGTGGCTGACGCTGCTGGAGGTGGTCATCACCGCCTACCAGGACGAACTGGCGCGCCTGCTGGATCAGGGGCGGCATCCGGCGCCGCCGCTCGCTGCTGGTGGCCGCCCATGAGCGGCGTGACCTCGGCGCGGGAGGTCGCGCGCCGGCTCGGCATCTCGCACACCGCGATGCAGAAGGCTGAACGCGCCGGACGGATCGCGCGTGAGCCGAGTGGCGCCTGGGACATCGACAAGGTCCGGGCCGGCCTCGCGACCAAGAGCGCTCCGGCGCCGCGCAAGCCGTATCGTCCACGCGCCAAGCAGCCGCCCTGGGCCAGGGCTGCGTACCATCTCGGCGAGCTCGCGTCGGACATTCGCGGCCCCGCACGCGGGATCCACGCCGAGTTGGAGCGGGCGCGCCAGGCGCTCGAACGCGCCGCACGCCAGATGGCCGCCCTCTATCCCGAAATCCTGCGGCTGGAGCGCGCCTGCGACGCAGCCATTGCCGCACAGGAGCGTGGCAGCGAATGACGGATGCTCCCTCCTTCATGGCGGACTACGGCGAGCGCCTGGTCGATAACGGCTATTCGGTTATTCCCATCATGCCGGGCACGAAGGTGCCGGGGCGCTTCACCGGCGGGGAGTGGTCACCCTACCCCGACTGGGCGCGTCACTGCGATCGGCCGACGAAGCCCTTCGAGGTGGACATCTGGCGCCGCTGGCCCGGCTGCGGCGTCGGCATCGCCACTGGCGCCGTGGTGGGTATCGACATCGACATCCTGGATGGCGCTCTCGCCATCCAGATCGCCGAGCTCGCCACGTCCATGCTGGGCGAGACCCCCTGCCTGCGCATCGGCCGCGCCCCGAAGCGGCTGCTGGTCTATCGCGCCGCCACGCCCTTCGCGGGCCGGAAGCGCCATCCCCTCGAGCTGCTGGCGCGTGGCCAGCAATTCGTCGCCTATGCCGTCCACCCGGACACCTGCCGCCCCTATGAATGGCCGGAGGACAGCCTGGTGGAGCTGCCGCTGTCCCGATTGCCGGTCGTGGACGAGGCCGGCTGCACGGCCTTCCTGGACGCTGCCTGGCAGATCGTCCCGGACGAGGTTCGGGTCAACTCGATCCTTGCGGACGCGCCCACCAGCAGCTGGCGCGGCCCCAGCGACCCGAAGGGCACGCGGGACGCCATCGCCGCGGCGCTGGCCTGGCTGCCGAATGACGACCTGCCGGGCAACGAGTGGATCACCGTCGGCGCCGCCATCAAGGCCGCGATCGGCGAGGAGGGGCGCGACCTCTGGCTCGACTGGTCGCGGCGGTCCGGGAAGTCGGGCCAGTCCGGTCGATCCGACACCCCCGAGCGGCGCTGGGCCTCGTTGCGGCCGCACAGCGTCGGCGCGGGGAAAATTTACTGGCTGGCCGAGCAGCGCGGCTGGGTGCCTGATCCTGCTCTGACGCTGAACGGCACGGCGGCGGAGCATGCGGCACAGCCGCATCCCGCGGCCGGCCTGCTGGCGAAGGTCGCAGTCGCGCCGCTGCCGATCGCGCCGCCGCCGAAGCCCTATCGCGTGCCCTCCGATCTGCTGCAGGTGGATGGCACGCTGCGCATGTTCGTGGACTACGCCACGGCCAGCGCGGTCAGCCCGCAGCCGTTCCTCTCCCTCGGTGCCGCCATCTGCCTGGTCGGCGCCATCGCCGGCCGCCGCTATCGCACCCCCACCGATCTGCGCAGCAACGTCTACGCCATCGGCATCGCCGACAGCGGCGGCGGCAAGGACCATGCCCGGCGATGCGCGAAGCGCGCAATCTACGCCGCGGGCCTGGACCGATACCTCGGTGGCGAGGATCTCGCCTCGTCCGCCGGCCTGCTGACGTCGCTGCAGCGCCATCCCGCACGCCTGTTCCAGGTGGACGAATTCGGCCAATTCCTGAAGCTGGTCCTGAACCAGCGCGCGCCGGCGCACAAGGCGGCCATCTGGTCGGAGCTCACCAAGCTCTACACCTCGGCCGCCGAGCCCTACATCGGCACGGAGTACGCCGACCAGAAGGCGCGGCCGCGCGTCACCATCGAGCAGCCCTGCGCCTGCATCTGGGGCGTCACCGTCCCGGGCCCGCTGTGGACCGCCCTGGAAGGCGGCGCGCTGGCGGACGGCTCCATCGCGCGCTTCCTGGTCTTCCTGACCGACGACGACTACCCGGAGCGCAATGAGAACCCGGCGGCGATGGATCCGCCGCCCGGTCTGGTGACGGCTCTGCAGGGGATCGCCCGCGGCGTGCCCGGCCACAGCCATGGTGGGAACATCGCCGATGCCATGGAATCATCGGCTCCGATCCATGCCTACACCGTGCCGCTGACCGCGGACGCTGAGGCGGTCATGGCTCGCGCGCGACGCGAGGCCACCGAGCTCCTGCGGTCGCACCGAGGCACTTACGCCACCGCGCTCTTCGGCCGATACGCCGAGAACGTGGCGAAGCTGGCGATGATCGCCGCCGTCAGTCGTGATCCCGCCCGGCCCACCACCCAGGCCCGCGACGTCACCTGGGCCTCGGCGCTGGTCGAGCACTGTATCGGCACTCTGCTGCGCGAGGCCGAGCGCAGGGTCTCGGACAACGACACCGAGGCGAAACACAAGCGCCTGCTGGAGATGATCCGCGACGGCGGACGCCAGTCGCGCAGCGACATCACCAGGCGATCGCAATTCCTGTCGCGACGCGAGCGCGAGGAAATCATCGCCTCGCTGATCGAGGCGGGTCTCGTCGTCGCGGAAATCGAAGCAGGCGCAACGAAACCGGCCACCTTCTACACGGCGACAACCCCAGCCGCCGCGGTGCCTATCCGGAGAAGTGAGCGATGAAGAATCCCGCCGCCATGACGTATCTCGCGTTCCGGACCCCAAGCACAGGGCTGGTCTCCGCGAGATCTTCAATAACTCAATTTTTCACGCGCGCAGGCGAATGCATATGCGCATGCGCGCTCGGGCCAGGAGAGAGACCCATTGAAGTATTATTATTATTGAAGTTTCTCCTCCCTCCAGGGGACGTCCGCGCGCACACGCACAAGGCGGCAGTCGGCGCGTGACGCTTCCCGGTGCCCCCCGCTCGCCGCGCTCCTGCCTCGACCGCGGCAGCCGCAGCCCGACCACCACGCGCGAGATGGAAACCCTGCGTTGCCAGGTCTGGCAGCAGCAGGGCGTCGTCTCGCTGCACCTCGAGGACATCACCGATCCCTGGCTGCGCCAGGCAATCCAAAGCGAAGCCGTGCGCCGTTGGGGCCCGCGGCAGCAGGAGAACACCCATGGCCGGTAAGCGTAAGGCAAAGGCCTCGAAGCGGAACGAGGCCCTCGGGCCGTCGAAGTGGCGGATGCAGCATGGCGGGTTCTCGGAGCCGATCCGTGAGGCCGATCCCGAAACCGGCCTGCCGGTCGTGCATCGCCGCACGGTCGACACCCTCGGCCAGATGCTCGCCAACGGCACCATCACGCAGGAGATGCACGATGCCGGTGCCGTGTTCCGCCGGCAGTTCCGCGTCGCGGCGCTGGATCAGCTGCGCGCCATGCCGCTGATGCGCATTCCAGGCGGCTCCGGTGATTCCCTCACCGATCGCCAGATCGCTGCCCGGGAGCAGGTCGCGCGCGCAGTCATGGCGCTGGGCGGCTTCGAGAGCGCGGCCGGCTCCTGCGTCTGGCACGTGGTCGGGCTGGAATGCTCCGTGCGTGAATGGGCGCTGCGTCAGGGCTGGGGCGGGCGGAGCGTTGGTCACGCGCAGGCCCAGGGCATGTTGGTGGCGGCGCTCGGCGTGCTGGCGGTGGTCTACGGCCTCGTGCCGCGGCAGCGGGCCGCCTGACCGATCACTCCATGCCGAGCACGAAGGCGACCGCCTCGCCGATCAGCGTGAACGGCAGGGCCGGATGATGGGCCAGGATGGCGTCGTGGACAGCCTTGCTGGTGTCGACCCTGGTGAAGGGATCGGGAGGTCGCCGCGCAGCCCGTGCGGCGGCCAGCGTCGAGACGCTCAGCCACGGCGGAGGAAGGCGGGGCGGCTCGCCATCGGGCATGCGGACCCATATCGCCCCTATGAGAACAATACAAGAACATGGTAGAGAGTCCGTGCTCTCAACGGAGGATGGTCATGGCAGCACGTCGTCGGGCGGCGACGCGCCCACTTGATGCAGCGCTGATGCGTCTGCAGACGATGGCGACGCGTGGGGTTCAGCCAACGCGCATGGCGCGCGAGGTCGAGCTCATCGTCGGCGAGTGGCTTGGAGAGGCGGATGCCGATACGGGTGACGTCAAGACCCGGCTCGATGAACTGCACGAGCAGCTGGCGTCCGGCGTTGTCGATGCCGAGGAGCAGGTATCCTACGTCGATCCCGACGAGGCGGCGGCGGTGAAGCAGGCGGGCATCACCTTGGCGGCGTTGGTCGCGACACGGGACGCCGTGGAGCGAGCGCGCAACGCGCTGTAGTCAGGGTGGCCTGCACAGCCATGCCGCGATGGTTTCTGACAGTCTGCCTTGGCTTCGCTATGGCACGCGCTCTGCAACGGAGATCCAGTCTGTGTCGAAGAAGTTCCTGACCGACGTCATCGCAAACTCCACCGACTTGTCCGGTGTCGCGGCGACCAAGCTGGCTGGCGACATTATCGAGGCGATCAAGGGTGAGATCGTCGCGAGCGGCCGTTTCACGATCCCCGACTTCGGCGCCTTCGTTGTGCGCGAGACGCCGAAGCGCACGGCGCTGAACCCCCGCACGGGTGAGAAGGTGCCCGTGAAGGCGGGTGCGACGGTGAAGTTCAAGGCGAGCCCGGCCCTGAAGACGGCGGCGCTGGGCGGCCTCAAGAAGGCCAAGCGCAAGGCTGCGAAGGGCTGAGACAGCGACGCGCGGCCGCTCCGCGCTGTTACAATTCACCCGCTGGCCGAGCGGAATCCGCATCTCGTAGACTCTCCCCACGATGACGAATTGCGGGTGCAGCCTTTTGCACCGCGGCTCGCCAGCCACAGCGTCGCTCGATCGAGACAGTGGCTCGCGAGCCGCAGGGTCCTTCCTGGGCCCGGCGTATGCGGGGGGCGGAAGCGCGCAACATCGCTAGCGCCAGGCCGGAAATATGGTTTGCGGTTTGCAGCCTTCTCCCGCCGCTTCAAACCGTTAGCTGCAAACCGACGCCGGGCCGCTGCCCTGCAAACCACCTGCAAACCGGATGGCATCATGACGCTTCCCTGGATGGCGGCGAAGATCCTGCTGCGTCCGGTGGCGGAGCTGCGCCCGCATGCCGGCAACGCCCGCGTGCACAGCGCCGAGCAACTGGAGCAGATTAAGGCCAGCATGCTGGTCTTCGGCTTCACCAATCCGCTGCTGGTGGACGAGGACGGCGTGCTGATCGCCGGCCATGGTCGCCTCGAGGCGGCGTCCGCGCTCGGCATGGTCAAGGTGCCGGTGATCGTGCTTCGGCACCTGTCCGCAGCGCAGAAAGAGGCGCTGCGGCTCGCCGACAATCGCATCGCGGAGAATGCGACCTGGGACCAGGCGCTGCTGCGCGATGCGCTAGCCGCGGTGCAGGCGGTGCCGGACATCGACCTCGGCGCGCTCGGCTTTTCGGCGGATGAGCTAGCGGACATCCTCGCGGCGGCTGGAGATGCCGTGTCCGACGGCGACGCGCCCGAGGCTCCGTCCGCGGATCCCGCCGAGGGGGGCGGCGGGTCTGGGGCGGCGGTGACGGATGAATGGCCGGCGGAGGACCCCGCCGATGCCGATCCGGTTCCGCCGCGCCAGGCCGTCACTCGCCCCGGCGACCTCTGGCTGTTGGGCGACCATCGCCTGCTCTGCGGCGACAGCACCGACGCGGCGTCCGTGGCGCGGGTGATGGGCGACGACTGTGCCGCGCTGCTGTTCACCAGCCCGCCGTATGGGAACCAGCGCGACTACACGACGGGCGGCGTCACCGATTGGGATGCGCTGATGCAGGGCGTGTTCCAGCACCTCGACGCGGCCATGCGGCCCGATGGCCAGGCTTTGGTGAACCTCGGACTGATCCATCGTGACAATGAATGGCAGCCCTATTGGACCGGCTGGCTCGACTGGATGCGCGCCCGCGGCTGGCGGCGCTTCGGGCTCTACACCTGGGACCAGGGGCCGGGCCTGCCGGGTGACTGGAACGGGCGGCTCGCGCCCGCCTTCGAGTTCGTCTTCCACTTCAACCGCCAGTCCCGCCAGGCGAACAAGATCGTGCCCTGCAAATGGGCGGGCACGCCGAACAAGGGCAGCGGCCTTCGCGCCGCCGACGGCACCATCTCCGAATACCAGCATGCCGGCCTCCCAGTGCAGGACTTCCGGATCCCCGACAACGTGCTGCGCCTGACCCGCCACAAGGGCCGCGGCATCGAGACCGAGCACCCCGCGGTGTTCCCCGTGGTGCTGCCGGAGTTCCTCATGCGCACCTACACCGACGAAGGCGAAGTCGTGTTCGAACCCTTCGGCGGCAGCGGCACCACCATCCTGGCGGGCCAGCGCACGGGGCGTCGCGTTCGCGCGATAGAGCTGGCACCGGCCTATGTCGACCTGGCCATCGCCCGCTGGCGGATGCTGCATCCGGAAACGCTGGTGACGCTCGCCGATGATGGCCGCGATTACGACGCCGTTGCCGCAGCGAGGCAGGAGGTCACCGCGAATGCAGCCTGATCTCGTGGTCTCCAGCCTGCCAGTGGCGGAGCTGGTCCCCTATGCCGAGAACGCGCGCACGCATTCCCCTTCGCAGGTGGCGCAGATTGCCGCCTCCATCGCCGAGTTCGGCTTCGTGAATCCGGTGCTGGTGGACGCCGAGGGCGTGCTCATTGCCGGCCACGGCCGCGTCATGGCGGCGAAGCAGCTGGGGCTCGCCTCCGTGCCGGTGCTGCGGCTCGGCCATCTCTCTCCCGCGCAGGCGCGCGCCCTGCGCCTGGCGGACAACCAGATCGCGCTGAACTCTGGCTGGGATGAGGCGCTGCTGGCCGCCGAGATCGCCCGCATCCGTGACGAGGCGGTGGTCGACCTGGACGTGCTCGGCTTCTCCGGCATGGAGCTCGACCGGCTGCTGGCGGCCGCGGCCGATGCCGGGCTCGGCGAGGATGCCGACGAAGCCCCGCCGCCGCCGGTGGCACCCGTCACGCGCACCGGCGACCTCTGGCGCTGCGGAGACCATCGGCTGCTCTGCGGCGACGCGACGCAGCTGATCGACGTGCAGCGCGCCCTCGGCGCCGGGCATCTGGCGGACATGGGCTTCGTCGATCCGCCCTACAATGTGGCCTACGAGGGCGGCACTGCGGCGCGCATGACCATCGCCAACGATGCGCTCGGCGGTGGCTTTCCCGAGTTCCTCCGCCCTGCACTGGCCAACCTGCTCTCGGTCACGAAGGGCGCCTGCTACGTCTGCATGTCCTCCTCCGAATGGCCGACGCTGCATCGCGTCTGGCAGGAGGCCGGCGGGAAGTGGTCGAGCACGATCATCTGGGCAAAGAACACCTTCGCCCTCGGCCGCGCCGACTACCATCAGCAGTTCGAGGCGATGCTCTATGGCTGGAAGGCCGGCGCGCAGCACTACTGGTGCGGCGCGCGCGACCAGGGGAATGTCTGGCACTTCGACAAGCCGGCTCGGAACGACCTGCATCCGACCATGAAGCCGGTCGCGCTGGTCGAGCGTGCCATCCGCAACAGCAGCAAGCCGCGCGACACGGTGCTGGACTGCTTCGGCGGTTCGGGCACCACCATGATCGCGGCCGAACGCACAGGGCGGCGCGCCGTGCTGCTGGAGATCGATCCCGCCTATGCCGATGTCATCGTGCGGCGCTGGCAGGAGACAACCGGCGAGGCCGCCGTGCTTGAGGGTGATGATCGCATCTTTGCCGATGTCGCCGCGGCACGCGACGGCAACGCCAGGCCATACTGTGGTCCTGGATCAGGGTAGACCAGGAGCTACAGCCCTTCGGGCTCCTGCATCCAGGCAGGAATGTCGCGCTGCGCATGCAGCACACGCCAGACGTCGAGGTGGTCCTCCCGCTCGACGTAGAACACCAGATACGGGTAGCGCCGCAGCGGCCAGGCACGGAGCCCTTCCAGCCGCAACTCGAAGGCATAGCGCGGCGAGCCCACCGCCGGATGCTGCGCGATCCGCCGGAAGGCCTGCTCCAACGCGTCAATGAAGGCCAGCGCGACCGGCTCGCCGGCTTCCGCCGCGTAGTGGGCGATGGCCTGGTCGATGTCCCGCTGTGCGGCCTCCCGCGGAATGACCGGCTTGGCGGTCACGCCCGCGGTTGGCGAACGCGGCGGCGGAGCGTGTCGAAATAGGCGTCATCGGCCGGCGCCGTCGGGGCCGAGGCGGCGCCATCCAGCAGCAGGCCACGCAGCCGCTCGCGCTCCTGGTCCTTGCGGATCAGCTCGCGGACATACTCGCTGCTGGTGCTGTAGCCACGCGCGGCGACCTGCTCATCCACGAAGGGGTCGTCTCAGAAAACGGAAAATAAAGCACGCTAAGCCGGT
>JAYRJZ010000152.1:0-7300 GCA_041906015.1 Roseomonas sp. | reverse complement strand
CGGCTTCGACGAGCCGAGCCAGGGCTGGACCGGTGGCTACGCCACGCGCGGCAGCACCGGCGCCGTCTATCTCAATGGCGAGTTCACCGTGCTGGAGGGGCCCTACGCCAAGCGGAAGATCTTCACCCTGATCGGCCTCCACAGCCCGAAGGGGCCGGAATGGGCGGGGATGGGCCGCAGCTTCCTGCGCGGAATGCTGAACTCCGCGCGCGGCATTTCCGACAAGGATGTCTCGCCCCAAGCGCAGGCGGCGCGCCGCATCGGCGGCTTCGCGGATCTCGATGGCCTCGAGTTCGTGGCGAAGATCGAGCACGGCACCGATGCCGGCGGCGAGACCAAGAACGAAATCCGCATGGCGGTGACGCCGGACCATCGCGATTACGCGCAGGCGATGGGACGCATTGCCGCACCGGCCGGATACGCACCACCGGCCTATGCCCCGCCCGCGCACACGGCGCCGCCCGCCGCGCCGGCCATGCACCAGGGCGCCTTCCCGGCCTCGGCACAGCAGCCCGCGGCCGGTGCGGATCCGCGTCCCACCTGGGCGCGCTGAGGGAGGGCTGCACCAGCATGATGCTCCGCCCCCGCCAGAAGCTCTTCGTCGAGCGCAGCCTCCGTGCGCTCGGCGAGCACGGCAACACCCTCGGCGTCGCCCCGACCGGCGCCGGCAAGACGATCATGCTGTCGGCGGCGGTGGGTGAGCATATCGGCAGCGGCGCCGCGAAGGCTGCGGTCCTCGCGCATCGGGATGAGCTGACGGCGCAAAACCTGGCGAAGTTCCGCCGCTTGAACCCGGGCGTCACCACCTCGGTGGTTGACGCCGGTCAGAAGTCTTGGGGCGGCCAGGTCACCTTCGCCATGGTGCCGACCCTGACCCGCCAGGCGAACCTCGAGGCGATGCCGGCGCTGGACCTGCTGGTGATCGACGAGGCGCACCACGCTGTCGCCGACAGCTATCGCCGGATCATCGACCGCGCCTTGGATCGCAACCCGGCCTGCCGCATCTATGGCGTCACGGCCACACCGAACCGCGGCGACAAGATCGGGCTGCGCCAGGTCTTCTCGAACGTCGCCGACCAGATCCGGCTCGGCGAGCTGATCGCCTCCGGCCACCTGGTGCCACCGCGCACCTTCATCATCGATGTCGGCGTCCAGGATGAGCTCCGCGCCGTGCGGCGCAGCGGCGACGATTTCGACATGGGCGAGGTCGCCCGCGTCATGGACACGGTGCCGGTCACCGACGCGGTCGTGAAGCACTGGCAGGAGAAGGCTGGCGGCCGCCAGACCGTGGCCTTTTGCTCCACCATCGGCCACGCCGAGCACGTCGCTGCCGCCTTCAATGCGGCCGGCGTCCCGACCGTCATGGTGACCGGCGACATGCCGGAGGGGGAGAGGCGCTCGGTCCTGGCCGCCTACGCCAGGGGCGAGGCGCGCATCGTCGTCAATGTCGCGGTGCTGACCGAGGGCTGGGACCACCCGCCCACCTCCTGCGTCGTGCTGCTGCGGCCGAGCTCGTTCAAGTGCACGATGATCCAGATGGTGGGCCGCGGGCTGCGCACCGTGGATCCCAGCGAGCATCCCGGCATCGTCAAGCGCGACTGCATCGTCCTTGACTTCGGCACATCCTCGCAGATCTACGGCTGCCTTGAGCAGGACGTCGATCTCGACAGCCAGCCCGGCGAGGGCGAGCCACCCACCAAGACCTGTCCCTCCTGCGAGGCCGAGGTGCCGATCGCGGTGATGGAGTGCCCGATCTGCGGCCACGCCTTCGAGCCCCGAGGGCACGACACGACGCCACTCACCGACTTCATCATGACGGAGATCGACCTCCTCCGCCGCTCTGCCTTCCAGTGGTGCGACCTGTTCGGCGATGACGCCGCCCTTCTGGCCAACGGGTTCAACGGCTGGGCGGGCATCTTCTTCCTGAACGGGGCCTGGCACGCAGTTGGCGGGGCGAAGGAGGAGCGGCCGCGCCTGCTCTCCATCGGGGAGCGGCTGGTGGCGCTGGCCGCGGCGGATGACTGGCTGAACGCGTATGAGACGGACGAGAGCGCCCATAAGAGCCGGCGCTGGCTGCGCGAGCCGCCGACCGAGCGCCAGTTGATCCACCTGCCGCCGGCAGCCCGGGCCGATCTCGGCATGACCCGGTACCAGGCCTCGGCGCTGCTGACCTTCAAGTTCAATCGCCAGGCCATCCAGCATCTCGTGCGCAGCGCCCAGCCCTCGGCGCTGGGGCAGGCCGCATGATCCATGGTCCGCTCCCCGGAACCACCCTGCGCCGTCTGCTCCCGCCCGGCGCGTGGCTTTGGCTGGTTCGACCCGCTGCCGCGGAAGAAGCCGCGGCCCTCGGTCTGCTTCTGCTGCATCGCCTGCCAGGCCTTCTGGTCGCGCTTGGCGGGGAGGTCGTCCGCCATGGTTGACCTCACCGAGCAGGAGAAGGCCGCGATGCGCGCCGCCATGCGCCGCGTTGCGGAGACGATGGCCGAGATCGGCTGGGATACGCGCTTCCAGGAGCTGAGCGAGGCGCAAGTGCTGACGCTGATCGAGGTCGCCGTCGGTGGCTTCCAGGAGGCGATGCAGGCGATCGCCCGCCACGACACGGCGGCGGAGGTGCCCTTCTGATGCTCGACTTCAACAGCCGCAGCCAGACCTCAGCGCATGTGAATGCCGCCATCGACGCGGCGCTGGTCACGGCCAATCAGGCGACGCCGCCGCGCAGCTACCTGGGCGGCTCGCGCCTCGGCCATGCCTGCGAGCGCGCGCTGCAGTTCGAGTTCGTGACGGCGCCGAAGGATGAGGGCGCCGACTTCGACGGACGGCTGCTGCGCATCTTCGGGATCGGCCACGCGCTGGAGGACGTGGCCGTCGCTTGGCTGCGCGCCGCCGGCTTCGATCTCTACACCCGCCGCGGTGGTGGCGCGCATGGCGAGCAGTTCGGCTTCTCGGTCGCGGGCGGTCGCATCCGCGGCCATGTCGATGGCGTCTTCGCTGGCGGCCCGACCATCCTCGGCATGGCGTTCCCGGCGCTGTGGGAATGCAAGACCATGAACGCCAAGGCCTGGCGCGAGACGTCCAGCAAGGGCGTCGGCGTGGCCAAGCCGATCTATGCGGCGCAGATCGCGGTCTACCAAGCGTACATGGACGCGAGCGTCCCGGGCGTGGCGGACAATCCTGCCCTCTTCACAGCCATCAACAAGGACACCGCCGAGCTCCATCACGAGCTGGTGCCGTTCAACGCGGAGCTGGCGCAGCGCATGTCGGACCGGGCGGTGCGCATCCTGGCCGCGACCGATGCCGGCGAATTGCTGCCTCGCGTTGCCGCCCAGGCCGACCATTTCGAGTGCCGCTTCTGCCCCTGGGCCAAGCGCTGCTGGGCGCAGCCTGCATGACGGCATGGGGCGACTTCAACGATGCCGCACCGCTGCTGGAGGATAGCGCGAGCGAAATTCCCGCCGGTGAGCAGATCGCTGTCGATCGGCTTCCCAGCAATGGGCAGTCGACGCTGCCTGCTTCCGGCCACTTCGCGCCGGACATCGAGCAAATCGGCGCCTTCCTCGACGTGGTGTTCGGTTACTGCGATGGCCTGATCCCCGTCCGCGGCTTCGTCGACCACGGCCTGGGCCTCGACACCAAGCCGCACAACATCTGGGTCCCGGCCGACCGGCACGCCGCCGCATCCCTCGGCGCCTATGCCACCTGGGCCGCGCGCGAAGGCAGCGCCGTCTATGTCATCCCCGGCACTGTCGCCGAGCAGGGCCATGCCCGCGCCGAGCATGTGCTGCAGATGCAGGCGGTGGTGGTCGATCTCGACGCCGGCGACATCGCCGCCAAGCTGGCGCATCTGATCCACCACCTGGGCGCGCCCACCCTCCTGGTCGAAAGCGGCGGCCGCACCGCCGAGGGTGCGGCCAAGCTGCACGCCTGGTGGCGGCTCACCGAGCCGGCCGAGGGTGAGGACCTAGCGCGGGTATGCGCGCTGCGGGGGGAGATCGCGGAGAAGGTTGGCGGCGACCTTCACTTCCGCTCCGCGCACCAGCCGATCCGCGTGCCCGGGACGGTCCACCAGAAGCACGGCGTGCAGCGGCGCGTCACGATCCGGGAGCACCACTCCAGGGTCGAGGTCGAGCTCTCCGACTTCGCGGCGGCAGTCGCCGCCATGCCCACCATGCCCGCCCTGGAGGCGCACCCCGCCGCCCCTGGCGCCACCCGCCCCGGGCTCGATGCGGTCTTGACCACCCCGGTGCGCGAGGGCAGCCAGGACGCCTGGACCCGCTTCCAGGGCGCCAGCGCCGCCATCGGCCATTTCGTCCGCATGGTCCACGAGGGCCGCATCACCGGCGACGAGGGCTGGGAGGCAATCTGCCAGTACAACGCTGCTTGCCTCCGCCCCGAATGGCCGCTGGACCGCCTCAAGGTCGAGGCCGATGCGATCTGGGCCCTACATGTCGACCGCAACGGGCCGCCCCTGCTGCGCGCCACAGCACCACCGGCGAGCACCATCGCCGCGCACACCCTGGGCGCGCTGCTGGACGACACCTCCCCCATGCCCGACGACCTGATCGGGCCGCGCCTGCTGACTCCGGGCGGGATGCTGGTGCTCGGCGGCGCGCCGAAGGTCGGTAAATCAGACTTCCTGATCAGCCTGCTGGTGCATGCCGCCGCCGGCGCCCCGTTCCTGCGCTTCACCGCGCCGCGCCCGTTGCGCGTGTTCTATCTCCAGGCGGAGATCCAGTACCACTACCTGCGCGAGCGCCTGCAGCAGCTGCGTCTCGATCCCACGATCGTAGCGCGCGCCCGCGACACCCTCGTCGTCACCCCCAAGCTGCGCATGCTGCTCGATGACCAGGGCGTTCCCCTTGTCGCGGCTGCCATCCGCGCCGCATTCCCCGACGCGCCGCCCGACATCATCTGCATCGACCCCATCCGCAACCTCTTCGATGGCGGGCCCGGGGGCGAAGGGGAGAACGACAACGCGGCGATGATGTTCTTCCTGCAGAGCCGCGTGGAGGCGCTGCGCGACCAGGTCGCCCCCGAGGCGGGCATTGTCCTTGCCCACCACACGAAGAAGCTCAGCAAGCAGCAGGTGAAGGACGATCCCTTCCTGTCGCTCTCCGGCGCCAGCGCGCTGCGCGGCTACTACACCTCGGGCGCTATCCTGTTCCGCCCAGATGAGGAGCAGACCGAACGCGAGCTGCATGTCGAGCTCCGCAACGGGCCTGGCCTCGAGCCGATGCTGGTCGACAAACGTGGCGGCGCCTGGATCGAGCTCGACCGGACGGGCGAGCGCCTGGTCAGGAAAGACATCGGGCGCAAACTCGATGCCGAGCGCACGCGCCGCCACGACGTAATCCTGCGCCTGATCGCCGAGGAAGCGGAGGAAGGCCGGCTCTGCACCGCCAACGCCTTCGCGTCGAAGTTCGAGAACAAGCGCGGGCTGGGCGGCAAGGACAACATCCGCGAGCGGATCGGTGTCCTGGCCATGAAGGGCTACATCAAGTACCGGCGCGAAGCGCGCGATCTCGGGCAGCCCTACACCAAATCGAAGAACGGCTACCTTGTCGTCCAGGACATGCTCCTCGGCACCGGAGAGGAGGCCATCGACGCCGAGACCGGCGAGATCGTCCCGGCCACCGTCCGGGTGCTCCCGAGCCACTTCCAGTGCCCCCGGAGCGAGGCGCTGCTCGAGGTCGAGAACCCCGAGGTGTGGGTGCTGCACGACCCCGAGGAGCCCGTCTGATGGCCCCCTCGATGCGCCTCCGCACTGACCAAAACTGCTCACGAAACTGCGCAGTTTCGGTCCGAATCTGCTCGGCCGCCGAAACTGCGAATCTGTTTTTCGTCAATCAGATCAGCGGCTTCTGGCCGAGAGCAGTTTCGCGTAACGAATCTGTCCGAAACTGCTCCGAATCTGCTTTTTCTGATTGTAATTCAGTGACTTGGAGCAGATTGGCAGATTCGGTTTTTCGCCTCCCCCCTACGGGGGGTGTGCGTGCGCGCCTCATCGGCGCGCGCACACCACACCTCGGGCGACCGGGTTGGGCGCGTGGGCCACCCCCCTCCCAGGGTCATCCACCCCAAGCCGGGCAGCGACGGCGAGCTCCGCCAAGAACCGCGCCGTCGCCGCCCTCACCAGGATCATCCCCTCTCGGAGACCACCATGGCACCCGCGACTCTCACCATGCCCGCCGCCCATGCAAGCGGCCCGCCCATCGCCATCCCGCCCGCGATCAGCCTGGCGCACCACGCCGTGCTTGCCCTGGATCTCGGCACCACCACCGGATGGGCCCTGCGGTCGCGTGACGGCGGCATCACCTCCGGCACCATGGCGTTCAGGCCAACCCGCTTCGAAGGCGGCGGGATGCGCTTCCTGCGCTTCCGCGGATGGCTGGCGGAGGTCGCCGCACTGTCCGGCGGTGTGGCGCGGATCGTGTTCGAGGAGGTCCGCGCGCATGCCGGCACCGACGCGGCGCACATCTATGGCGGCTTCCTCGGCACGCTGACCGCTTGGTGCGAGGAGCATGAGGTCCCCTACGAGGGCGTCCCAGTCGGCACCATCAAGCGCTTTGCCACCGGCAAGGGCAACGCCGACAAGGCGAAGATGGTCGCCGCCATCCAGGCCCGCGGCTTCGCGCCGGCCGACGACAACGAGGCGGATGCCATCGCCCTTCTGCTCTGGGCGACCGACCCCACGGGAGGCCGCGCATGACCATGCACGGCGCACCGCAACCGCCCCGGTCCTGCCTCGACCGCGGCACGCGCAGCCCGACCAACGACAGCGAGGTGAACGCCATGCGCGCGGCCGCCTGGCATCGCCACGGCGTCGCCGCCCTGCCGATCGCCGAGATCACCGACGACTGGCTGCGTCAGGCCATAACCAACGAAGCCAATCGGCGCTGGGGGCGTCGCAACGGGGAGAACCACCATGGCCGGTAAGCGCAAGACGAAGGCAGCGAAGGCGAAGCTCGACGATCTGGCGAAGCCTTCGAAGTGGCGGCTGCAGCATGGTGGCTTCTCGGACCCGATCCGTGCGGCCGATCCCGAAACCGGTACGCCCGTGCAGCATCGCCGCGCCGTGGACACGCTGGGCATGATGCTGGCCAGTGGCAGCATCACGCCGCAGATGCACGAAGCGGGTGAGATCTTCCGCGGGCTGTTCCGCGCCGCCTGCTTCGACAGCATGTCGACGTCTCAGATCATGCGCATCCCAGGCACGCGCGTCGACACGCTATCGACGATGCAGGTGGAGGCACGGCGCCGCGTCGCTGCGGCGCTCGATACGCTGGGGGGGCAGGACAGCCCC
>JAYRJZ010000031.1:0-53155 GCA_041906015.1 Roseomonas sp. | reverse complement strand
GGCCTTTCGGCCTTTGGTGGGGTGGGGTCCGGGGAGGGGCAAGGCCCCTCCCCGCTCCGCCCGCCCTCATCACAACGTGCGTCTCGCCTTGAACGCCGCGGTCAGCGTCCCGTCATCGAGCACATCCAGCGCGCCCCCGATCGGCACGCCCTGGGCGAGCCGTGTGACGGTGCATCCCGTCGGCTTCAGCCGGTCCGTCAGGTAGTGGGTGGTGGTCGCGCCATCCACCGTGGCGGGCAGCGCGACGATCACTTCCTCGATGCCATCGGCCTCGATCCGGCGCAGCAGCGGGGTGATGGACAGGTCTTCCGGCCCCGTCCCGCCAAGCGCGGAGAGCAGCCCGCCCAGCACATGATACGTCCCGCGATGGGCATGCGCGCGTTCCAGCGCCCAGAGATCGGCGACGCCTTCGACGACACAGACATGCTTGTGGTCGCGGTGGCGGTCGCTGCAGATGTGGCAAGGGGAGGCGGCGTCGAGGTTGCCGCAGACCTCGCAGGGCCGCACCGCATCGGCCGCGGCGCGCAGCGCGTCGGCGAGCGGCAGCATCTTGTCGCTGGGATCCATCAGCATCTTGAGTACGGCGCGCCGTGCGCTGCGCCGCCCGAGACCGGGCAGCCGCGACAGCATCGTGATCAGGTGCTCGATCGGATCGTTGGCAATCATCGCGCCTGTGGCGCCCGGCGCCAGGTGATGGTTTCCAAAGGCCTCAGACCTCTGGCGGAGGTGAAGGGGGGCGGCGCCCCCTTCATCAGCGTGATCAGAAGGGCAGCTTCATCCCGGGCGGCAGGTTGATGCCGGCGGTTGCCTTCTGCATCTCCTCGGCCATGGTGGCTTCCACCTTCTGCTTGGCATCGGCGTGGGCGGCGACCAGCAGGTCTTCCAGCACCTCGCGCTCATCCGCCACCATCAGGGCGGGGTCGATCGTCACGCGACGCAGGTCGCCCTTGCCGGTCAGGCGCACCTTGACCATGCCGCCGCCCGAGCTGCCTTCGACCTCGGTCGCTTCCAGCTTCGCCTGCATCTCCTGCATGCGGGACTGCATCTGCTGCGCCTGCTTCAGCATGTTGCCGAGGTTCTTCATCGTGGGGCGTGCCTCATCGTCTCAGTCGTCGTTGAAGGATTCGTCGTCGGACCAGGCCGTCTCGGCCTCGGGCGGGGCGAAGTCGCGGCCGTCCATGGCGTCGTCGTCCGGCTCGGCGGTGATGGCGGCCGGGGTCGCGACGAGGCCGTAATTATCGGCCGCGGCGTCGCGCACGGCCTCGATCGTCGCGCCCGGGAAGGCGAGCATGATGGCCTGTACCAGCGGGTGGTTGCGCGCGGCCTCGCGGCGGTCGGCTTCGGCGTTGCGGCCCTGTTCGGCGAGGGTCGGTTCACCTTCCGCATTGGAGACGGTGACCGTCCAGCGCGTCCCGGTGCGTTCGGCGAGCAGCGTGGTGAGCTGCGCGGCGAGATCGCGCGGCGCGGATGGCTGCGGGCGGATTTCGATACGACCCGGCGCGATGTGCACCGGATGCACATAATGCAGCAGATGCGCGTGCAGCATCGGCTTCACGCCCGAGGCCAGCGCGACCACCTCCCGCCATTCGCGCGGCTGCGGTGCCGCGGCGGGTTCCAGCGCGGCCGCGACAACGGCCCCGCCGCCGCCCATGGCGCGCAGCCCGCCCGATCCGCCACCGCCCGACCCAGGGCGCGGCGCCGCCTCGCCACCCTGTTCTGTCAGACGCTTCACCAATTCGCCCGGCGTCGGCAGGTCCGCGACATGGGCAAGGCGGATCAGCACCATCTCGGCCGCGGCGCGGCGATCCACGCCTTCCTGCTGCACCTCGGCGAGGCCCTTGAGCAGCATCTGCCAGGCCCGCGCCAGCGTCGGCACCGACAGCCTCTGCGCCAGCGCGGAACCGCGCGTGCGTTCAGCCTCGGGCAGGGTCTGGTCGTCCTTCAACGCCGGCGCGGCGCGGAAGCGCGTCAGCAGATGCGTGAGGTCCGCGAGGTCCTGCAGCACGGCGAGCGGATCGGCGCCGACCTCATGCGAGCGATCCAGGATGGCGAGGGCGCCGGCGACATCGCCGCCCATCACCGCCTCCATCAGGTCGAAGACCATGAAGCGGTCGGCGAGGCCGAGCATCTCGCGGACGCTCTCGGCCGTGACGGCGCCGCCACCCGCGAGCCCGATCGCCTGGTCGAGCAGCGAGAGGCCGTCGCGCACCGACCCGTCCGCGGCGCGCGCGACCATGCCGAGCGCCTCGGGTTCGGCCTCGACCGCTTCCTTCTCCGCGATGCGGCCGAAATGGTCGCGCAGCATGTCCACCGGCACGCGGCGCAACGAGAAGGTCTGGCAGCGGCTGCGGATGGTGATGGGCACCTTGCGCAGCTCGGTCGTCGCCAGGACGAAGGTGACGGAGGGTGGCGGTTCCTCGAGCGTCTTCAGCAGCGCGTTGAAGGCCGCACCCGAGAGCATGTGGCATTCGTCGAGGATGAAGACCTTCTGCCGCGCCTGGGCAGGACGGAAGCGCAGCGCCTCGCGCAATTCGCGCACGTCATCGACGCTGTTGTTGGACGCGGCGTCCATCTCCGTCACATCCGGGTGACGATCGGCGAGGATGGCGCGGCATTCGGGGCAGACGCCGCAGGGGTCTGCGGTGGGCCCGCCCTTGCCGTCCGGCCCGACGCAGTTCAGGGCGCGGGCGATGATGCGGGCCGTGGTGGTCTTGCCGACGCCGCGCACGCCGGTCAGCAGGAAGGCGTGGTGCACGCGCCCCTGGGCGAAGGCGTTGCGCAGGGTGCGGACCAGGGCTTCCTGGCCGATCAGATCGTCGAAGGTGGTCGGGCGGTATTTGCGCGCCAGCACGCGGTAGGGCGCGTCGGCGGGCACGGGGGCAGGGGCAGGCGGCGGCGATGCGGCGGCCGGCGCGGGATCACCGAACAGGCCCGGACCCTGCGGGGCGGGCGGCTCGGGCAGGCCTTCCTCGACCGTCGAATCCGCATCCGTTGCGGAAGGGAAGCCGAGGAGGTCGGAGGCCATGCTTTCCCTGGGGCGGGCGGCCGCGCGGGCCGGGGTGGCGGGGCAAAGGGTGGAAGGCCGGCAAGCGACCCGGGCGAGAACCCGTTACGGCTGCTTCCTTCCGGACCTGACCGGGTTGGCGAGGAGCCCGTCCGCCGCCGACCTTCCGGGGACACCATATCATGCCGCAGGGGCCGGACGCCAATGGGGGGTCCGTAACCAGGCTTTCTCGGGTGGCGAAAAGGCAGGTGAAGGAGAGCCCGCCATGTCGTTTTCCCGCCGTTCGATGCTGTGGATGGTGCCCGGCGCGACGATCGCCGTCCCGGTCGGAACCCTGCTTTTCCCCACACCATCCTGGGCTTCGACGGTGAATGCCGAGGACGGCATCGCCGTGCGCGGCACCGACGTCGTGGCCTATTTCACCGAAGGCCGCGCGGTCGCGGGACACCCGGAATTCGCCGTCGCGTGGCGAGGCGCGACCTGGCGCTTCGCCTCCGCCGGGAATCGGGACCGATTCGCCACGGACCCGGAACGCTACGCGCCGGCCTATGGCGGCTTCTGCGCCTATGCGGTCAGCGAGGGCTATGTCGCGCCGATCGACCCCGAAGCGTGGCGGATCGTCGCTGGCCGGCTGTTCCTGAACTACAGCCCGGCCATCAAGCGGCGGTGGGAGCAGGACATGCCGGGGCGGATCGCGCGCGCCGACGCGAATTGGCCGGGGCTGTCACGAGCGGGGTGACGACAGCGGGCGGATTCCCGCGGTCGCCGGCATGGTCGCACACGGGCACGGTTGGCATGGGGTGGGAAGGGTCCGTGCAGAGGGGCAAAGCCCTCCCGGTCCTCGCATCAGCCCGCCGTCGCCTCCGACAGTGCCCGCGCCAGGTCGCGCAGCTCCGCCGCCAACGCCCCCTGCGCCGCCCGCCAAGCCGGCAATGCCGCTTCGAGTTGCCGTAGCCCCGCTTCGGTGAGCCACACCGCCCTTCGGCGCAGATCCCTTTCCGCCGTCACCAGCTCGACCAGCTCCTCCCGCTCCAGGACCCGCAGGTTCCGTGACAGGGTGGACTGGTCCATGCCGCAGCGGCGGGCCAGCGCGCCGAGCGTATCGTCCTCGGCGGTCGCGATCTGCGCCATCAGCCCGATCCGGGCCGAAGACAGTCCCAACACCTGATCCAGCGCCTGCGTGATCCGCCGCGCCGCGAGGCGGCTGTTCCAGGCTGGACAGGTCGTGAGCAGGGCGCGTGCGTCGGGCCGCAGGGTCGATTTCGGTTGCGTGGCCATGCCCCCTTCTATATGCAGCTACAAAATTTGTATATGCAAGAATAGTCCCATGCAGACGATCCTCGACACCATCGGCAACACGCCCCTGCTGCCATTGCGGCACATCCGGCCGCGCAGCGGGGCGCGCATCCTGCTGAAGATCGAAAGCGCCAACCCCACCGGCAGCATGAAGGACCGCATGGCGCTCGCCATGATCGACGCTGCCGAGGCCGATGGCCGCCTGCCGCCCGACGGGCCGGTCGTCGAATACACGGGCGGCAGTACCGGGGTGGCGCTGGCCCTGGTCTGCGCGGTGAAGGGTCACCCGCTGCATGTCGTGACCTCGGACGCCTTTTCGCGGGAGAAGCTCGACCACATGCGCCTGCTCGGCGCGCAGCTTCAGGTCATCCCAAGCGAATCCGGGCGCATGACCGAGAAGCTGACCCGCGACATGATCGCCGCCGCCGGGGTTATCGCGGATCGCACCGGCGCCTTCTGGACCGATCAGATGAACAACCGGGACCAGCTCGCCGCCTATCACCGCATGGCCGCGGAGATCGACGTCCCGGTCACAGCCTTCGTCCAGTCGGTCGGCACGGCGGCCAGCCTGCGCGGGTTGGGCGAAGCCCTGCGCCGGCGCCACCCCGGGGTCCGCATCGCCGCGGTGGAACCCGCGGAATCCGCCGTGCTGTCCGGCGGCCCCTCCGGCGCGCACGGCATCGACGGTATGGGGGCAGGATATGTGGTCCCGCTCTGGGAACCGGGCATCGCGGATGCGATCGAACCCGTCTCGACTGTCGAGGCCACGGCCATGACCCTGCGCCTGGCCCGCGAGGAAGGCCTTTTCGCGGGCCCCTCCACCGGGGCCAACCTGGTCGCGGCGCTGCGCCAGGCGGAAACGCTCGGGCCCGATGCCACCGTCGTGACCGTGATGTGCGACACCGGGATGAAATCCCTGCGCCGGCTCGGGGCCGCCGTCGCGGCCTGACCGGCCGGCCCGGATGGACGCAGGCCGGGCTGCGTGGCAGGTTCCCGGCCCCATGCTCATGATCCCCGCCAGCCGCCCCAACGCCTATACCGGCAGTCCGCTCGACCGGGCCGGGGAGAAGCGCGACGATGCCGAGTTCATCGCCGCGGCGCTGACCCATCCCGACAGCCTCTTCGCCCCTGTCTGGCGCGCGCGCAACCTGATGAAGGGGGTCGAGGACGGCCATCCGGAGGCGGTCCTGCTGACCGGCGCGGCGGCCGAGGCGGTGCGCATGGCCGATGGCCCCTGGGCCTTCCTCGGCCTGTGGGAAGGCCGGCCCTGCTTCGCGGTGGACTGCTCCCACGCCGACGACCCGCTGCCGCTGCTACCCCAGGGGATGGGCGGCTTCACCGATCTGCGCCAGGTCGCCGGCCTGTTGCCGCCGGGCGAGGCCAGCGTCCTCGCCCATGCGCGGGGGCTGATGCACTGGCGCACCAAGCACCGTTTCTGCGGCATCTGCGGCAGCCGCTGCGAACCGCGCTCGGCGGGTCACGTGATGGTCTGCCAGGGCTGCGGCGCGCAGCATTTCCCGCGCACCGACCCGGCGGTCATCATGCTGGTGGTCCGCGGGGATTCCTGCCTGCTCGGCCATTCCCACCGCTTCCCGAACGTGACGATGTATTCGACGCTGGCGGGCTTCGTGGAACCCGGCGAAAGCCTGGAAGAAGCGGTCCGGCGCGAAGTGAAGGAGGAAGCCGGCATCGAGGTCGGCGAAGTGCTCTATCACTCCTCCCAGCCCTGGCCCTTTCCTTCCTCGATCATGCTCGGCTTCCATGCCGAGGGGCTGAGCGAGGAGATCCGCATCGACCCCGAGGAGCTGAAGGATGCGCGCTGGTTCACCCGCGACGAGATGCGCAATCACCAGAAGCTTGGTTTCTCCCTCCCGCGCGCGGATTCGATCGCACGCCGCCTGATCGAGGACTGGATGGCGTCATGAGGACCGGCTGGACCATGGCCGCACTGGGAGCGGCGGCGATCGGGCTCGGCGCCTGCCAGGATGGCGGCGTGTGGGCGAATGTGCCGATCGACGATTCCCCCGACGCCCAGGCCTGTCGCGTCGAGGCGGAGAACAACCCCGAGGCGAAGCGCCTCGCGGACTCGGTCAGCTCGGCCAATCTCGGGCACGACCAGATCATCCGCCAGCAATTGCTGGCCCTGCTGCCACGGCTTTGGACGGAGTGCATGCAGCGGCGCGGGGCGATCCGCGGCGGCGTGGAACGGGTGCGGCGGACGACATTCTGACGGAGAGCGGCGGGCGCCCCCGCGGAGGCCCCTCTCCGCCAGGCGCCGGCGCGGTTGCCCCTATTCATTCGCTGCGGAATTGGGGGCTCCGCCCCATACGCGCGGGCATTCGGCGACGCTGGGCCGGGCAAGGGCCTTGCCTCTGCTCACCAAAGGCATGGGCACCGTTGCGCTGGAAGCCGGAGGGGCTCTGCCCCTCCGGACCACCCCGCCAGGATGCTGGGCATCCTGGACCGCAGTCCTTTGGCGTCGGGCGCGGTGCCCATCCCGAACCCACGGAGCGCGCTTCATGCGCAAATGCGGGTTTCGGCACCATTCTGCCCGTGGTGCACAGTACCAAATGGAGGTTTGCAAAGGCCTTTCGGCCTTTGCTGGGGTGGCTTGGAGGGGCAAAGCCCCTCCAATTCCACAGCGGAAGGTGCTGGGTAGTCAGGAAGGCCTTTCGGCCCATGGCGGGGTGAGGTTTGGAGAGGGGCGGTGCCCCTCACCAATTTCCTGCCGAACCGCCTCAGTTCCCCGGCCCGACCAGCGTCACCTCGATGCGGCGGTTCTGCGCGCGCCCTTCCGGCGTCGCGTTGGACGCAACCGGGTTCGCATCCCCGCGCCCATCGGCCGAGATGATGTTCCGCGGCACCCCGTCCCGGATCAGCACGTCCGCCACCGTATCGGCGCGGCGCGAGGAGAGATCGAGGTTGGACGCGATCCCCGCCCGCTGCATCTCGCGCGAGACCGGCACGTTGTCCGTGTAGCCTTCGACGATGACGCGGGTCTGGGTCAGGCTGCGCAGGGTCGGCACCATCTTGCGCAGGACCTCACGCGCCTGTTCGTTGATGGTGTAGCCGCCCGACGGGAAGAGGATCCTGTCGGTCATGGTAACCTTCAGGCGGCCCTCCAGCATCTGGATGGTGGCTTGGTCCTGGCTGTACTGGGACTGCAGCTCGCGGTAGGCGCGCTGCAGCTCCTCGTACTCCCCACGCGGCACGCAGGCGCCGAGCGGAGCGAAAAGGGCGAGCTTCAGAAAGGAACGGCGCATCGGGGGCGTCCTGTACTTGGTTTCGGGTGCCGGCCTGGCCGTGGAGGCTGGCTTCGTGCTCCCGGCGCCAAGCGCGCAACGATCCCTCTACGACAAGTAGAACAGCCTGTCGCGCCCTACGACTATCCCGATTCCGCAGCGATCCGCTGGGGCGTGCTGTCGTTCCGCGGTGCCTGCTTCGTTACCGGGCCGATCAGGCCTCGCCCACGCAGTCCAGCATCGACGCCGCCAGCGCGTCGGCCGGCGACTTGCCGCCCCACAGCACGAACTGGAAGGCGGGGAAGAAGCGCTCGCACTCGGTAATGGCGATGTCGACCATGTCCTCGAGGCTTTCCGCGCTGGCACCCTGCGCCCCGCGCAGCAGCACGGAATGGCGGAAGACCGGCACGCCGTCTTCCATCTCGATCCCGAAATGCCCGATCCAGAGCCGGTCATTGGCGAGCGCCAGCAGCTCGTAGAGCTTCTCGCGGCGATCGGCCGGCACCTTCATGTCGAAGGCGCAGGTGAAGGCCATGGCGCTGATCTCGTGCGACCAGGAGAAGTGCAGCCCGTAATCGCACCACTTTCCCGGGGCCTCGGCCGCCATCTCCCCGTCCGAACGGCGCTCGAAGGCCCATTCATTGGCGGCGATGATCTGTTCGAGGATGTCGAGCGGGTTGGCGGAACGATCCCGTTCCATCTGGAGAGAGGCGGACATTGCGGCACCTCCTTGCCCGGTGGCACCGCCCGGTGTCCACAAGATGTTGTGGGCGAATCGGGCGGGCGACAACGATTGGCAGACTACGCAGACGCGAAAACGCGCTGCAAGCCCGCTTGAGTTGCAATCTCTTCTTCAGTCCTCGGGTGAGGATTCCACGCCAGCCTCATCTGCCGCCAACCGGGCTTCCAGCGCGGCGATGCGGGCTTCGAGGGCCTCGGCCTGTTCGCGGGCGCGGCGGGCGACTTCCATGGCCGCGTCCAGTTCCTCGCGCTTCACCAGGTCGAGCTTGCGGATCATGGCCTCGGTCTGGGCCTTGGCCATCTGCTCCATCTCGGCCCGGATGCCGGCGAGCACCGAGAAGGCGCCGCCGGCCATGCCGGCCAGGTCGTCCATGAATTTCGGGCGGCCGCTGTCGCTGTTCATCGGAAGCTCTCCTGTCTGGCCGCTCGCCTTGCCGGGCCGTCCCGGCGGGGCCTATACCGCCGACGCCCCTGCCTCAAGGGCCGGCTCGGAAGCAGCGGATCGTCAATGCATATCGTCACCGGCGGAGCCGGCTTCATCGGCTCCAACCTTGTCGCCGCCCTCTGCGCCCGCGGGGAGGAGGTGGTGGTGGTGGACCGCCTGCGCCAGGGCGTCAAATGGCGGAATCTGGCCAAGCACGCCATTGCCGGGATTGTGCCGCCCGAGGAACTGCCGGCGTTTCTCGCCAAGGCGCCGCCGGTGAAGGCCCTGTTCCACATGGGCGCGATCAGCGCGACCACGGAAACCGACGGCGATCTGGTGGCGCGCACCAACATCGCCCTGCCGCAGATGCTGTGGGACTGGTGTTCCGAAGCGGGCGTGCCCTTCATCTACGCCTCCTCGGCCGCGACCTATGGCGACGGGGAGCTCGGCTTCGAGGACGACCTGCGCGCCGAGGCGCTGGCGAAGCTGCGGCCGCTCAACCTCTATGGCTGGTCGAAGCTCGCCTTCGACCGGCGCGTCGCACAGATGCTCGCGCGCGGGCACAAGCGGCCGCCGGCCTGGGCGGGGCTGCGCTTCTTCAACGTCTATGGCCCGAACGAGCACCACAAGGGGCGCATGGCCTCGGTGGTCCTGCATAAGTTCAAGCAGATCATGCAGGGCGAGGCCGCCACCCTCTTCGCCTCGGACCGCGAGGGCATCGCGGATGGGGAGCAGAAGCGCGACTTCGTCCATGTGCGCGACTGCGTCGCCGCGATGCTGTGGCTGCAGCGCAACCCGCAGGCCTCGGGGCTCTACAATATCGGGTCCGGCCAGGCGCGGACCTTCCTCGACCTGACGCGGGCGATCTACGCGGCGCTGGGGCGCAACGCCGATATCCGCTTCGTCCCGATGCCCGATGACCTCAAGGGCAAGTACCAGTATTTCACCGAGGCGCGGATGGAACGCCTGCGCGCGGCGGGTTTCACCGAACCGGCAACGACGCTGGAAGATGGCGTGCGCTCCTATGTCCAGGACGTGCTGCTGAACGCCGAGGATCCCTTCGCCTGATGCTCTTCGCCATCCCCTTCCCGATGATCGATCCGAACGCGATCGAGATCGGCCCCATCGCCATCCGCTGGTACGCGCTGGCCTATATCGCCGGCATCGTGCTGGGCTGGCGGCTCGCCCGCTGGATGGTAACGCGCACGCCGCCCGTCGCGACGCGGGAACAGGTGGACGACTACGTCACCTGGGCCACGCTGGGCGTCATCCTGGGCGGGCGGCTCGGCTACGTGCTGTTCTACCGGCCCGGCTACTACATCACCGCCCCGTGGGAGGCGCTGGCCGTCTGGCATGGCGGCATGTCCTTCCATGGCGGGGCGCTCGGCGTGATCATCGCCACTTGGCTGTTCTGCCGTCGCAGCGCGCTGGACTGGGTGGCCTTCGCCGACCGCATCGTCTGCGTGATACCGATCGGGCTGTTCTTCGGGCGCGTTGCGAACTTCATCAATGGCGAATTGTGGGGCCGCGTCGCGCCGGACGTGCCCTGGGCGATGGTGTTCCCGACCGGCGGGCCCGAGCCGCGACATCCGTCGCAGCTCTATCAGGCCGGCATGGAAGGCATCGCGCTCTTCGCCGTGCTGATGCTGCTGGCGAATAGCGGGACGCTGCGCGCGCGGCGGGGGTTCCTGTCGGGCGCGTTCCTCGCCGGATACGGTGTGGCGCGGATCATCGGGGAGTTCTTCCGCCAGCCGGATGCGCATCTGGGCTTCCTCTTCGCCGGGGCGACCATGGGGCAGTTGCTGTCGTTGCCGATGGTCCTGGTGGGGGCCTGGCTGATGGCGCGGTCGAAGGCCGCGAATGGCTGAAGTGGCGGGCCGCAGAAGGGCTCTCGCCCGCGGCCGGGACGCGGTCCTCGTTCTTCCATGGTGGAACCGAGAGGGGCTTTGCCCCTCTCGGGCTCACCCCAGCAAAGGCCGAAGGGCCTTTGCAAACCTCGACTTGGTGCCGCGCGCACCGATCAGAATGGCGCCGCGACCCGCTCTTGCGCACGAAGGATGTTTAGAGGGAGCGGCAAGGACGTCGCGTCCGGCACCAAGTGTCGGTTTCCAAAGGCCTTTCGGCCTTTGGTGGGGTGAGGTCCGGAGAGGGGCAACGCCCCTCTCCGGTGCCACCAGCAGGGCAGGATCGCCCCTGCCGCCGCGCCCGGCCTGCGGCGTGAGCGCCCGCCATGGCTGAACGCCTCGACCACTTCATGTCCCGTGCCGTCGCGGCCTATTACGCCGCGCGCGATCCCTTCGGCGTGTCCGGCGACTTCACCACGGCGCCTGAAATCTCCCAGGCCTTCGGCGAATGCCTCGGTCTGTGGGCTGCGGTGACCTGGGATCTGATGGGCCGCCCTGACCCCGTCCTGCTGGTCGAGCTCGGCCCCG
Source organism: Roseomonas sp. (assembly GCA_041906015.1). Taxonomy (GTDB): domain Bacteria; phylum Pseudomonadota; class Alphaproteobacteria; order Acetobacterales; family Acetobacteraceae; genus Neoroseomonas. Next base: position 42,016 of record JAYRJZ010000031.1, on the reverse strand, counting down.
GCCGTGGCACGCTGATGGCTGATGCGCTGCGCGCCGTTGCCGAGATGGTCCCGCCCTTCCGCGCCGCCCTGCGCGTGCTTCTGGTCGAGACCTCCCCCCGCCTGCGGGAGGTCCAGGCGAGCCGCGTGCCGGATGCGACCTGGCACGACGCCATCGCCACCCTGCCGCCTGGCCCGGCGATCGTGATCGGCAACGAGTTCCTTGACGCCTTGCCGATCCGGCAATTCGTCCGGCGCGGTGACACCTGGATGGAGCGCCACGTCGCCGCCGGCGCCTTCGTGGAGGCCCCGGCAGCCGATGCCCCGCCACTACCCGACACCGCCGAGGAAGGCGCCGTTCAGGAAGTGAATGAGCCCGCCCTTGCCATCGCCGCCGCCCTCGGCGCCCGGGTCGCGACGCAGGGGGGCGCGGCGCTGTTCATCGACTACGGCCCCGCCGAATCCGGCTTCGGGGACAGTCTCCAGGCGATGAGCGCCCATGGCCCGGCCGACCCCCTCGGCCCGGCGGGGGAGGCCGATCTGACCGCCCATGTCGATTTCGGCGCCGTGGCGCGGGCGGCCCATGCCGCCGGGGCCGCCGTGCAGGGGCCCTTGCCGCAGGGGGTGTTCCTCGCGCGGCTCGGGCTGCATTCGCGCGCGGCCGCGCTCGCGGCGCGGGGCGGGCCGAAGCATCTGGCCGCCGCGCAACGGCTGACGGCGCCGGAACACATGGGCAGGCTGTTCAAGGCGCTCTGCCTCTGCCATCCCAGCCTTCCCGTCCTGCCCGGTTTCGAGGGATCCTGATGGCCGTCTTCGTCACCGCCGAGAGCCTCGCCGCCCAGCCCGGCCTCGCCCATGGCTTCTTCACCCGGCGTGGAGGGGTCTCCGCGGGGCCCTTCGCCGCGCTGAACTGCTCGGTGTCATCGAAGGACGACCCTGATTCGGTGCGCGAGAACCGCCGCCGCGCCGCCGATGCGCTGGGCCTGCCGGGGGCATCGCTGTTCGGGCTGACCCAGGTGCACGGCACGGATGTCGCGGTGCTGGACGATCCCTGGCCCGAGGGCCACCGGCCGACCGCCGATGCGCTGGTCACGCGCCGGCCTGGCGTCGCGCTCGGTGTCGTCACGGCGGATTGCGCGCCGGTGCTCTTCGCCGATGCGGAGGCGGGCGTGATCGGCGCCGCCCATGCGGGCTGGCGCGGCGCCGTGGCCGGGATGCTGGAAGCGACCATCGCGGCGATGATCGACCTGGGCGCGCGGCGCGACCGGATCGTCGCGGCTGTCGGCCCCTGCATCCGGCAGCCTTCCTATGAAGTCGCGGCCGACCTGCGCGATGCGGTGCTGGCGCGCGATGCCGCCGATGCCCGCTTCTTCGCCGTTGGGGCGCGACCGGAACGCTGGCAATTCGACCTGGCGGGATATTGCGCCGCACGGCTGGCGGCGGCCGGGGCGGCGGCGGAGGTCACGCCGCATGATACCCTTGCCCTGGACACGGACTTCTTCAGCCACCGTCGCCGGACGCTGGCCGGCGGCGGACCGATCGGGCACCAGCTTTCGGCCATCGCCCTCACCCCCGGGGCGGCGCGCGGGACGAGCGGGGGATGACGCATGCCCTACATCTACATCTTCATACTGATGATCGTGATCACCGCCTTCGCCACCTGCGTGGCGGTGCTGTAGCCCAACGCCGTTCCGCCGGAGTAATGCGGCTCATGAGCTTTTCTTTCCGGGCCCTGCGCGGCGCGGCGCTGGCGCTGCTGCTCGCCCTTCCCGCCTGTGGCGACCTGCCGCAGCCCTTCCGCGGCAATCCGGGCGGGCAGGCAGGGGCGCTGGCCGCGCCACCGGCCTATCGCCTGGCCGTGCCCACCCCGGCCGGCGCCCTGCTGAGCGAGACCCAGGCGCTGGGCCTCGCCGAGGCACTCTCCACCGCCCTGCTGACCGCCGAGGTCCCCGCCTCGGCCACCGATCCGCTGCCGCTCGACTGGCGCCTGACGGTCGAGGCCAGCCTGCAGGGCAATGCCGTCATCCCACGCTATGTCCTGACCGACCCGGATGGGCGGCAGCAAGGGGCGACGCTCGGCACCCGCATCCCGGCGCGCGATTGGCAGGATCCCAGCCCGGAGGTCCTGCAGCGCGTCGCCCGCGAGGCGGCGCCGCGCATCGCCGACCTGCTGCTGCGCGCCGAGGCCGCGCGCAAGGGCAACGACCCTGCCGCGCTGGCCGAGGTCGGCCCGCCGCGGATCTATGTGCCGATGGTTCGCGGCGCGCCGGGCGACGGCAACCAGGCGCTGACCGCGCGCCTCCGCGAGGCCCTGACGAACCAGGGCATGATCGCCCAGGACAGCACCCAGGGCGCCCGCTTCGCCGTGACCGGGCAGGTCGCCGTGGTCGACCAGCCGGCGCAGCGCAACCAGCGCGTGGAGCTGCTGTGGACCGTCTCGCGCCAGGACGGGCAGGATCTCGGCCGCGTCTTGCAGTTGAACGAGGTTCCGATGGGCGTGCTCGATCGCTTCTGGGGCGATGTCGCCTTCGCGGCGGCGAGCGAAGCGGCGGGCGGGGTGCGCACGGTGGTGCAGAATGCGGGCGGCTTCCCGAACCGGCCGGCGAACCAGGCCGCGCCACAGGCGGGGCAGGGACTGACCATGCCGCGGAACACGAACACCCTGCCGCCGCCGCAGGTGCAGGCGACGAACTGACGAGGCCGCGCACCGGGGCGGCACGATAATGGGGGCGGGCCAAAGCGCTGCGCCGCCCGTCACCCCTCCCCGGCCAGTGCCAAGGCCCGCGCGTAGACATCCCGCTTCCGCAGTCCGGTCGCGGTGGCGACGCTCGCCGCCGCGTCGCGCAGGCTGAGCCCCGCGGCAAGTGCCGCGCGCAGGCGGCCGTCCAACTCCTCCGGCCCCATCGCTTCCTCCTCGGCCGGGCCGACGACGATGCAGATCTCGCCCCGCGCCTCGGCCGTCGCGTAATGCGCCGCGAGGTCCCCCAGCGTGCCGCGCCGCACCTCCTCGAAGCGCTTGGTCAGTTCCCGCGCCACCGCGGCGGGGCGATCCGCGCCGAGCCCCTCGGCCATCGCGGCGAGCGTCTCGGCCAACCGGTGCGGGGCTTCGTAGAACACCAGCGTCGCGGCCAGCCCGGCCTTCTCCACCGCCCGCAGCCGCGCGAGCTCCGCCGCGCGCGGTCCACCCTTGGCAGGCAGGAAGCCGAGGAACAGGAAAGGGTGCGGCGGCAGGCCCGACAGCGACAGCGCCATCACCGCCGCATTCGGGCCCGGCACCGCCGAAACGGCCAGGCCTTCCGCGATCGCCGCCCGCACCAGCCGATAGCCCGGATCGCTCATCAGCGGCGTCCCGGCATCGGAGACGAGGGCGAAACGGGCACCCTTCTTCATGCGTTCGACCAAGCGAGGGGCTTGCGCCGCCTCATTGTGATCGTGCAAGGGGATCATGGTCGCAGCGACGCCTTGCCGCGCGAGAAGGCCGCCGGTGACCCGACTGTCCTCGCACAGCACGGCGTCGGCGTCCCGGATCGCCGTCAGCGCCCGGGGCGACAGGTCGCCGAGGTTGCCGATCGGCGTCGCGACGAGCACAAGACTTGGCCGACCGGCCGGATCAGCGGGAGGATCCTCGCATCGTGTCTCTTCTGTCTCGCCTTCGCCTCCCACGCCGTGCCTCCGTGCCCGTCCTGGCCGCCCTTGTGGGCCTGGCGGGGTGCGCGCAGCAAGCCTCCCAGGTCGCGTCCCGCGCACCGCTGCAGGAACCGCCGCGCTCGCGCATCGCGCTGCTGCTGCCCATGACCGGCCCGCAGGCGCCGCTCGGTGCGGCGATGGAACAGGCCGCCGAGCTGGCCCTGTTCGAACGCGGCAACCGCAACGTCGATTTCCTGCCGATGGATACCGGCGGCTCGGCCTCCGGCGCCGCCGCCGCGGCGCGCCGCGCGAGCCAGGAAGGCGTCCGGGTGATCGTCGGGCCCCTGACGGCGGCGGAAACCTCCGCCGCCTCAGGCCCCGCCCGCGCGGCGCGAATTCCGATCCTTGCCTTCACCAACGACTCGGCCCAGGCCGGGTCCGGCGTCTGGACGCTGGGCGTCACCCCGGCGCAGCAGGTCCGCCGCGTGATGGGCGCGGCGCAGTCCTCGGGCGCGCGGCGCTTCGCGCTGGCGGCCCCCGACGATGCCTTCGGCCGCACCCTTGCCGCTGCGATGCGGGCCGAGGCCAATACCTGGGGCCTGACCGATCCGGTGATCGTGCTGCACAGCGCGCGCGCCAACCCGGCCTCGGTGGCGCAGGACCTCGCGCAGCGCGCCCCGGGCGGGCTCGACGCCATCATGATCGGCAGCACCGGTGCCACCGCGCGCGCGATCGCGGCCGCGCTGGGCCCGGCGGGCTTCAGCGAGCCCGCGCCGCGCCTGCTCGGCCACGCGCTCTGGGCGATGGACCCGGCGATGGGGCAGGAACCGGCGCTGGTCGGGGCGCTCTTCGCGGCGCCCGATCCCAACAGCCGCGCCCGCTTCGATGCGCGCTACGAAGGCGCCTTCGGCGAGCGCCCGCCGCGCCTCGCCGGTGTTGCCTATGACGCGGCGGGCGTCGCCGCGCGCGTCGTGCTGACCCCGCGCGGCCAGGCCGGCCCGAACACCGGCGAGATCTTCGACGGCGTGGATGGCCCGATCCGCCTGCAGCCCGACGGCGTGGTGCAGCGCGGCCTCGCCCTCTTCGCCATCGAGGGCCAGGGCGAGCCCCGCATGGTCGAATCCGCCCCGCGCCCCGGCAGCGCCGGCTCCTGATCCGCGCCATGACCGGGGAGCAGCCACGCCTCGGCGCCTGGTTGCGCTCGACCGCCGTCATCGCGGCCGTGCCCGGCACGGCACTGCTGCTGCTGATGGCGACGGAAGAGCTCCCGTTGGCCCCGGGCCTGGCGGCGCTGGTCGCGACGCTGGGCGCGGCGGCGGTGACCGCTCGGGTCTGGCTCGGCAATCTCGCGCGCCTCGCCGCGCGCATCCGGGCCGCGGCGGCCGGCGGGGGCGTGCCCGAACTGCCGGTCACGCCGCTGGTGCCCTCGGTGCAGGATGTCGCGGATGGCGTCACGCGCCTCGCGCGGAGCCTCGCCGAACGCGGGGCGCAGGTGGAACGGCTGCGCCGCGCCGATGCCGCCATCATCGAGGCCCTGCCCGACCCGCTGCTGGTCCTTTCCGCCGAACGCCTGCCGTTGCGAGCCAACCGCGCGGCGCGGGAAGCACTTGGCGCCCCGCCCCAGGGCACCACCCTGCCGCCCGCCGACGCCGCCGCGCTGCTGCGCCACCCGGCGCTGGCCGAGGCGCTGGACCGCGCGCTGGCCTCGGGTGAGCCGGCCGTCGCGGATCTCTCCCTGCCCGTGCCGGTGCCGCGGGAACTGCTGGCGCAGGTCATCCCGCTCGATCCGCCGCTGGCCGATGGCGGCTGCGTGCTGGTGCTGCTGTCCGACCGCACGCGCGAACGCGCGGTGGAGCGCACGCGCGCGGACTTCGTCGCCAATGCCAGCCATGAACTCCGCACGCCGCTCGCCAGCCTGATCGGCTTCATCGAGACGCTGCGCGGCCCGGCCGCCGACGACCCCGCCGCGCAGCAGCGCTTCCTGACCATCATGGCCGAGCAGTCCGACCGCATGCGGCGGCTGATCGACGACCTTCTCGGCCTGTCGCGCATCGAGATCGCCGAGCACCAGGCGCCGTCCGGCCGCGCCGACCTCGCCACCATCGCGCGGGCGGAGGCGGACGCCATCGCGCCGCAACTGGCGGCGCATCGCGTACGGCTGACGCTCGATGCGCCGGACAGTGCCCCGGCCCACCCGGCCGATGCCGACCAGGCGGCGCAGGTGGTGCGCAATCTGCTGGACAACGCGATCCGCCACGGGCGGGACGGTGGCGAGATCCGCCTGTCCGTCGCCGTCACACCGGGGCGGGACGGGCGCGCGGGCGTCACCCTGTCGGTCAGCGACGACGGGCCGGGCATCCCGCGCGACCACATCCCGCGCCTGACGGAACGCTTCTACCGGGTGGACAGGGGGCGGTCGCGCAAGGCCGGGGGGACCGGGCTGGGACTCGCCATCGTGAAGCACATCGTCAACCGGCACCGCGGGGAACTGACGATCGAGAGCGAGGAAGGGGTGGGGACGACCTTCCGGGTGTGGTGGCCGGGAGGGTGAGATCCCGTCTGGGACGGCGCATTCCAGATGTCGGTGCGGGCGGAACCGGAGAAGGGCTTTGCCCCTCTCCGGACCTCTCCCCACCAAAGGCCGAAAGGCCTTTGGAAACCTCGATCTGGTGCGGGGCGTGACGGCCGGAACGGCATGATGAAGGTCACGTCGGGCGCGGTGAGGCTTTCGAGGGTGCGAGCCGTCCACTTTGCCCGACGCCAAGTTGAGGTTTGCAAAGGCCTTTCGGCCTTTGCTGGGGAGGGTCCGGGAGGGGCAAAGCCCCTCCCGCTTTGCCCTGCGCCCGGCAGTCACCCCGCATCCCACAGCCGCGCCGCCCCGAACACCCCGGACGAATCCCCGTGCTTCGCCTGCACGATCGGCGTGCGTGCCACATCCCCGAAGACGTGCTTCGCCATCAGCCCCGGCACCTCGGCATAGAGGTGCTGCATATTCGACAGCCCGCCCCCCAGCACGATCACATCGGGGTCGAGGATGTTTGCGATCAGCCCCAGCGCGCGTGCCAGCCGATCCGCGTGGCGCGCCAGGGCGGCGACGGCCTTGGCCTCGCCGGCCGCGGCGCGGGCGGGGATGGAACTCGCATCGTGCGCCTCGGGCCCGTCGCAATCGCGTGCGAGGCCGGTGCCCGAGAGATAGGTCTCGAGGCAGCCATGCCGCCCGCACCAGCAGCGATAGCCGGGGAATTCCTCGGGCCGCATCCAGGGCAGGGGGGTGTGGCCCCATTCGCCCGCGGTGCCGTTCGGCCCATCGAGAATCCGCCCGGCGCTGACGATCCCGCCGCCGCAGCCCGTGCCCATGATGACGGCGAAGACGGTGCGGAAGCCGGCGCCGGCGCCGTCCGCGGCTTCGCTCATCGCCAGGCAGTTGGCGTCGTTGGTCACGCGCACCGGGCGGCCGATGGCGGCGGCGAGGTCCTGGTCGAGCGGCCTGCCGTTCAGCGCCTGGGTGTTCGCGTTGCGCACCAGCCCCGTGACCGGGCTGAGACTGCCGGGGATGCCGACGCCGATGCTGCCCAGCGCGCCCGTCTCGCGATCGGCCGCGCCGACCAGTGTGGTGATGGCGTCGATCGTCTCGGCGTAGCCCTTGGGTGTGGGGATGCGCTGGCGCAGCCGCACCGCGCCGTCCGGGTCCAGGGCCACGATCTCGATCTTCGTACCGCCGAGGTCGATGCCGAAGCGCATCCTCAATGCCCGATCCCCTTTGCCTGCCGTGTCATCGCCTGTCCTCCCGCGGTTCGGTCCGCGCGCCGCGCTTGCCCCGCGCCGCGCCGGGTGGTGCAATCACCTGATGGGTGAAACGCTCCTCGACGTCAAAGGGCTGACCTGCCCGCTACCCGTGCTCAAGGCCAACAAAGCTCTCCGCAGCCTGGCAGCCGGGTCGCGGCTGACGGTGCTGACCACGGACCCGGCCTCGGTGGCCGATTTCCGCGCCTTCTGCAAGGAAACCGGCCATGCGCTGGTCGCCTTCGGGGAGGAAGCCGGCGCCTATCGCTTCGTCATCCGCAAGCGGGAGGACCCGCCCGCGTGAGCGTCCTGCTGCTGACGCATCGCGCCTGCCTGAACCATGACCCGGGGCCGCATCACCCGGAATGCCCCGACCGGCTGCGCGCGGTGCTCACGGCGCTGGATGCGGGGGAGTTCTCGGAGTTGATCCGCGACCAGGCGCCGCTGGCGACGGTCGAGCAGCTCATCCGCGTGCATCCGGAGAACTATGTCGAGGCGATCCTCGCCATCCGGCCCGAACCGGATGAGCGCGTGCCGCTGGACGGGGACACCATCATGTCCTGGGGCAGCGCCGAAGCGGCGCTGCGGTCCGCCGGCGCGGCGGTGGCGGCGGTGGATGCGGTGATGAAGGGCGAGTTCCGCCGCGCCTTCTGCGCGACGCGCCCGCCGGGGCATCACTGCGAGGTGGCGCGGCCGATGGGCTTCTGCCTGTTCTCCAACGCCGTGGTCGCGGCGCGGCATGCACAGGCGGAACACGGGGCGACGGGCGTCGCGATCCTGGATTTCGACGTCCATCACGGCAACGGGTCCCAGGCCTGCGTCGAGGCGGATGGCTCGATCTTCTATGCCTCCTCGCATCAATGGCCGCTCTATCCCGGCACCGGGGATGCGAGCGAGCATGGCGTCGGCAACGTCCTGAACGTGCCGCTGCCGCCCGGTTCGGATGGCACGGCCTTCCGCGAGGCCTGGGCCGATCACATCATCCCGGCGGTCGAGGCCTTTGCGCCGGACCTGCTGGTGCTCTCCGCCGGCTTCGATGCGCATGCGGCGGACCCGCTGGCGCAGCTCCGCGTGCGGGAGGCGGATTTCGCCTGGCTGACCGAGGCGCTGTGCGGGCTGGCGGAGCGATGCTGCCAGGGGCGGCTCGTGTCGATCCTCGAAGGCGGCTACGACCTCGAAGCGCTCGGGCGGTCGGTGGCGGTGCATGTGCGGACGCTGATGCGGGCGTGATTGCCCGAGGGAGAGGCACCATGGCTGCCGACAACACGGATTCCGGTCGCCTCGCGGTGCTGATCGATGCCGACAACGCCAATCCGAAGGTCATCGAAGCCCTGCTCGCCGAAGTCGCGCGTTATGGCGTGGCGAGCGTCAAGCGCGCCTATGGTGACTGGACCACGCCGCAGCTCGGCGGATGGAAATCCGTGCTGCTCGATCATTCCATCCAGCCCATGCAGCAATTCGCCAACACCAAGGGGAAGAATTCCACCGACAGCGCGATGATCATCGACGCGATGGACCTGCTGCATACGCGCGGACTGGATGGTTTCTGCATCGTCTCCTCCGACAGCGACTTCACCGGCCTCGCCCGGCGCATTCGGGAAAACGGGCTGCAGGTGATCGGCTTCGGGGAACGCAAGACACCCAAGGCCTTCGTCGCTGCCTGCGACCGCTTCGTCTACACGGACTTGCTGCAACCGCGGACGGCAAAGCCCTCGGCCAAGGCGGCGCCGGAACAGAGCCGGGAATTGCTTTCCCTGCTTCGCCAGGCGGTGGACCTGGCATCGGATGACAGTGGCTGGGCGGCCCTCTCGGCCGTGGGCAGCGTCATCGCCAAGCAATCGCCGGATTTCGACTCCCGCAGTTGGGGTCACGCCAAGCTGAGTGGGCTCGTGAAGTCGCTGTCGCGGCATTTCCAGATCGAGGAGCGGCCGCGCGGCGACGGGCAATCCAAGGCATTGTTCATCCGGGACGCCCGCAACGCCGAGTGAGGCCCCACGGGCGCCGCTCTCCCATTCGCCATCGGCCTGTTTGAAACAGGTTTCCCGTGCAACCTCCTGAGCCAACCGCGTGCCTCGGCGGGCCAACCGCCTTGGTGCGGCGCGACCGAGGCCCTTTGCGCTTTCGCGCCCCCTTGCCCAAAGTCCCGATCCGGCCCTATCAGCGCCGACCTTCGGGAAGGAACCGTCCATGAATCGCCGCGCCCTGCTTGCCGCCCTGCCGGCAGCCTCCCTCCTGCCGGCCGCCGTCCAGGCGCAGGCCTGGCCCGACCAGCCCGTCCGCGCGATCGTGCCCTTCGCCCCCGGATCCGCCACCGACACGGTCGCCCGCGTGGTGGCCGACGGCATGCGCCCGACCCTCGGCCAGCCGGTGGTGGTCGAGAACCGCGCCGGCGCCAACGGCCTGATCGGCGCCGAGGCGGTGGCCCGCGCGCCGGCCGACGGCAACACCGTGCTGATCGGCACCAATTCCACCAATGCCGCGGCGAACGCCCTGTTCAAGCGCGTGCCCTTCGACATGGAGAACGGCTTCATCCCCGTCTCCACCATCGCGACCGTCCCGCTGCTCGTCGCGGTGAAGGCGGACAGCCCCTATCGCACCCTCGCTGACCTGATCGCCGCGGCGCGGGCGAGGCCGGAGGGCGTGACCTTCGCCTCCGCCTCCTCCTCCCAGCGCGTGGCGACCGAATCCCTCGCCGCGGCGGCGGGGATCAAGATGCTCTATGTGCCCTACCGTTCCTCGCCGCTCGCGGTGCAGGACCTGCTGTCGGGCCGCGTGGACCTCTTCATCGCCGACCAGGCAGTGATCCTGCCCCAAGCCCAGGCCGGGGCGCTGCGCATCCTCGCCGTCACCTCGGGCGAGCGTTCGGCCGCCGTGCCTGACGTGCCCACGGTGCGGGAGGCCGGCGGCCTCGCCGAATACGAGGTGATCGCCTGGTTCGCCCTCTTCGTTCCGGCCGGCACGCCGGCGGACCGGGTGGCGAAGCTGAACGCCGCGACGGTCGCCTCGCTGGCCCTGCCGGAGGTGCGCCAGCGCCTTGGCACCTTCGGGATGAACATCCGGCCCTCCACCCCCGCCGAGGCCGTGGCCTTCGTCCGCGCCGAGACGGTGAAGTGGACCAACGCCATCCGCCAGGCCGGCATCGAGCCCGAATAGCCCCCGGACGGCCGGGCTGCTAAACTCGCCCGGCATGGCCAGGACAAGCACGGCGGGCGGCGACACGTCGCCCGACATCGAGACCCTCACCTTCGAGCAGGCGCTGGCCGAGCTCGAAGGCATCGTGAAGGCGCTGGAAAGCGGGCAGGGGGCGCTGGAAGCCTCGGTCGCCGCCTATCAGCGCGGCGCGGCGCTGCGTGCCCATTGCGAACGCAAGCTCGCCGAGGCCGAGCAGAAGGTGCAGGCGATCGTGGAAGGCCCCGCTGGCCTGACGCTGCGCGATGTCGAGTAGCATCGTGACCGCCGCCCCCGAGGCGCTGCGCGCCGCGATGGCCGAGGCGGCCGCCGAGATCGACGTCGCCCTCGACATCCTGATCCCGCCCTCGGAAGGGCCGGAGGCCCGGCTGTTCGACGCGATGCGCCACGCCGCGATGGGCGGCGGGAAGCGTCTGCGGGGCTTCCTGGTGCTCGAAGGCGCGCGCCAGTTCGGCGTGGCGCGGGAGGCCGCGCTGCGCGCCGCCGCGGCGATCGAGATGCTGCACGCCTATTCGCTGGTCCATGACGACCTGCCCTGCATGGACGATGACGACCTGCGCCGCGGCAAGCCCACCGTGCACAAGGCCTTCGACGAGGCGACGGCGGTGCTCGCCGGCGATGCGCTGCAGGCGCATGCCTTCCATGTGCTGGCCGAGCCCGAGACGCATCCCGATCCCGGCGTGCGCGTGGAACTCTGCCGCGGCCTGGCGCGCGCGGCTGGCCCGCGCGGCATGTGCGGCGGGCAGATGCTCGACATGCTGGCCGAAGCCGCCGAGGAGCCGCTCGAGGAAGCCGAGATCGGCCGCCTCCAGCTCCTCAAGACCGGCAAGCTGATCGAATACGCCGCCGAGGCCGGCGCCATCCTCGGCAAGGCGCCCGCCCAGATGCGCCATGGTTTCGCCGCCTATGGGCGCGACCTTGGCGCCGCCTTCCAGATCGCCGACGACCTGCTGGACGCCACCGCCTCGGCCGAGGAGACGGGCAAGCGCACCGGCAAGGATGCCGATGCCGGCAAGGCGACGCTGGTGGGGCTGCTCGGCATTCCCCGCGCCCAGGCCCAGGCGGAAAGACTGTCCGCCCAGGCCGCAGCGCATCTGGACGCGCTCGGTGAGCGTGCCGATCTGTTACGCGCGCTCGCAGGCTTCGCGATCGCACGGAGGAACTGATGACCCGTCCGGCCACCCCCCTGCTCGACCGCGTGCGTGTGCCGGCCGATCTGCGCAACTTCTCGACCGACCAGCTCAAGACGCTGGCCGAGGAATTGCGCGCCGAGACGATCGATGTGGTCAGCACCACGGGCGGGCATCTGGGCGCGTCGCTGGGCGTGGTCGAACTCACCGTCGCCGTGCATGCCGTGTTCGACACGCCGAAGGACCGGCTGATCTGGGATGTCGGCCACCAGGCCTATCCGCACAAGATCCTGACCGGGCGGCGCGACCGCATCCGCACCCTGCGCCAGGGGGGCGGGCTGTCGGGCTTCACGCGGCGCAGCGAAAGCGAATACGACCCCTTCGGCGCCGCGCATTCCAGCACGAGCATTTCCGCCGGCCTCGGCATGGCGGTGGCGCGCGACCTCAAGGGGGATGACCGCCAGGTGATCGCCGTGATCGGCGACGGCGCGATGAGCGCGGGCATGGCCTATGAGGCCATGAACAATGCCGGCGCGTCCAAGGCGAACCTGATCGTCATCCTCAACGACAACGACATGTCGATCGCCCCGCCCGTCGGCGCGATGTCGGCCTACCTGTCGCGGCTGATCTCCTCGCGCCCCTTCCTGTCGATCCGGGACCTGATGGCGCGGGTCGCGAAGCGCTTCCCCGCGCCGCTGGAACGTGCGGCGCGGCGCGCCGACGAATATGCGCGCGGCTGGTTCACCGGCGGCACGCTGTTCGAGGAGATGGGCTTCTACTATGTCGGCCCGGTCGATGGTCACAACCTCGACCACCTGCTGCCGATCCTGCGCAACCTGCGTGACACGGACCTGCAGGGGCCCATCCTGCTGCATGTCGTCACGCAAAAGGGCAAGGGCTATGCGCCGGCCGAGGCCGCGGCCGACAAGTATCACGGCGTGCAGAAGTTCAACGTCGTCACCGGGGAACAGGCCAAGGCACCGCCCGGCCCGCCCTCCTACACCAAGGTCTTCGCGAATGCGCTGATCGCCGAGGCGGAAGCCGATGAGCGCATCGTCGCGATCAATGCGGCGATGCCCTCCGGCACGGGCCTCGATCTGTTCGGCAAGCGGTTTCCGAAGCGCACCTTCGATGTCGGCATCGCGGAACAGCACGCCGTCACCTTCGCCGCCGGCATGGCGACGGAGGGGATGAAGCCCTTCTGCGCGATCTATTCGACCTTCCTCCAGCGCGCCTACGACCAGGTGATGCACGATGTCGCGCTGCAATCGCTGCCGGTGCGCTTCGCGATGGACCGCGCGGGGCTGGTCGGCGCGGATGGCGCGACGCATGCGGGCGCCTACGACATCGCCTATCTCGGCTGTCTGCCGGGCTTCGTACTGATGGCCGCGTCGGACGAAGCCGAGCTTGCCCACATGGTCGCCACCGCCGCGGCGATCGACGATCATCCCGTCGGCTTCCGCTATCCGCGCGGGGAGGGTTTCGGCGTCGAGCTTCCCGCACGCGGATCGGTGCTCGAAATCGGGCGCGGGCGCGTGCTGCGCGAAGGCACCTCCATCGCCATCCTCTCCTACGGCGCGCGGCTGCGCGAATGCCTCAAGGCGGCGGATGAGCTGGCGACGCATGGCCTGTCCTGCACGGTGGCCGATGCGCGCTTCGCCAAGCCGCTCGACACCACGCTGGTCGAGCGCCTGGCACGCGAGCACGAGGTGCTGGTGACCATCGAGGAAGGCTCGATCCTCGGCTTCGGCGCGCTGGTGATGCAGCATCTCGCGACGCGCGGGCTGCTCGATGGCGGTCTGAAGATCCGGCCCATGTGCCTGCCCGACCGCTTCATCGACCATGATTCGCCGAAGAAGCAGTATGACGAGGCCGGGCTGAACGCGCCGCAGATCGTTGCGACGGTGCTGGCCGCGCTGGGCCAGCCGGCCCAGGCCCTGCCCGCGCGGGCCTGATGGCCCGCCAGCGTGCCGATGTGGCGCTGGTCGAACGGGGCCTCGCCGACAGCCGGACCAAGGCGCAGGCGCTGATCCTGGCCGGCAAGGTCTATTGCGGCGAGCGCCGCATCGAGAAGGCCGGCGACCTGCTGCCCGAGGGCCTGCCCCTGGTCCTGCGCGGCCAGGACCATCCCTGGGTCAGCCGTGGCGGCATCAAGCTGGCCCATGCGCTGGACCATTTCGGCCTGTCGCCGGCGGGGCGGATCGGGCTCGATATCGGCGCCTCGACCGGCGGCTTCACCGATGTGCTGCTGCAGAACGGCGCGGCGCGCGTCTATGCCGTCGATGTCGGGCATGGGCAGCTCGACTGGAAGCTGCGCAACGACCCGCGCGTGGTGGTGCTGGAACGGGTGAACGCCCGCCACCTCACGGGCGAACAGATCCCCGAGGCACCCGGCTGCGTCGTCTGCGATGCCTCCTTCATCGGGCTGCGCACCGTGTTGCCGGCGGGACTCGCCCTGGCCGCGCCCGATGCCTGGGCGGTCGCGCTTATCAAGCCGCAATTCGAGGCGGGGCCGGAGAAGGTCGGCAAGGGCGGCGTGGTGCGCGACCCGGCGGTGCATGAGGAGGTCTGCGCGACGATCCGCGCCTGGTGGTCGACGCTGCCGGGCTGGAGGGTGATGGGCATCGAGCCCAGCCCCATCACGGGGCCGGAAGGGAACCGGGAATTCCTGATCGCCGCGCGGCGGGCGTAAGGTCCGGCGCCCGGGGCCAGCCCGCCCTCATGCCTTGCCGGATCGCGCCCTGGCGCCGCGCTCGCTGATCTCGGCCAGGATGGTCCACACCCGCTCCGCATCCATCCGCGTCTCGGGGTCGTTCAGCAGGCGGTCCAGTTCGGCCAGGCGGCGCTCCAACTCGGCTTCCGACATGCAACCCTCCGGCATCGCGCCCGGGGGCGCGGTGTGATCAGTACCGAGACTATCGCGATATTCATGGAAAGGTTGCGGCAATGCTGCGGCGCAATGCGGTGACCGCGAACACGATTTCGCCATAGCATCGCGAACGGCAATTTCGGGGGACCGCATGCTCAGACTTTGGGGCCGGACCAATTCGGTCAATGTGAAAAAGGTGCTCTGGCTGCTCGACGAATTGGCGCTGCCCTACGAGCGCATCGATGCCGGCATGGAGCACGGCGTCGTCAACGACCCGGCCTATCGCGCGATGAACCCCAATGGCCGGGTCCCCACCATCGAGGATGACGGCTTCGTCCTGTGGGAATCGAATGCCATCCTCCGCTACCTGGCGATGAAGCATGGCAGCCCGCTCTACCCTGCCGATCCGGCGGCACGGGCCAGCGCGGACCGCTGGATGGACTGGCAGCTCTCCACCCTCTCCCCCGCCGAACGCAACCTGTTCTGGGGCATGGTGCGTACCCCGCCCGACCAGCGCGACATGGCGGCCATCCAGGCATCGGCCAAGGCCGCGGCCGAATGCTGGGCGATACTCGACGCCCATATCGAGGCGCATGGCTGGCCCTATCTCGACGGCGAGCACATGACCATCGCCGACATCGTCCTCGGCTGCTACGCCCGGCGGTGGTTCGGGTCCGAGGTTCACCTGTCCGGCATGCCGCACTTTCCGGCACTCGGCGCCTGGTATGCGGCCCTGAACGGCAGGGCCGGCTTCAGGCGATGGGTCGGCGTGCCGATGAGCTGAAGGGAGGAGGGGGGGGGGGGCGGCGCCCCCCTCGAACCCTCGCCGGGAAACTCCGTTTCCCGGACCTTCGTGCCGATCGCGCGAAGCGCGATCGGCATGCGGTGCTTATGCCTTCACGTCCATCGCCTGCCGCAGCCCATCCGACAGCAGGTTGAAGCAGATGGAGGTGATGAAGATGCACACGCCGGGCAGCACCGCCACCCAAGGCTGGACGTAGATCGCCGTGCGCAGCGTGTTCAGCATCAGGCCCCATTCCGGCTCGGGCGGCTTGGTGCCGAGACCGAGGAAGGACAGGCCCGAGGCGAGGATCATGCACACGCTGATCAGCGAAGTCGCATAGACGAAGATCGGCCCCAGCACATTGCCCAGCACATGCACGCGCACGATGGTGAAGGCATTCGCACCGGAACTGCGCGCGGCATCGACGAAATCGAGGTTGCGCACGCCCGTCGTCACGCTTTCCGCGACGCGGATGATCTGCGGGATGAAGACCAGCGTCAGCGCGAGGATCGCGTTCACGATGCCCGCCCCCAGCGCGCCGGAGATGGCGACCGCCAGCAGCACCGAGGGGAAGGCGTAGAAGACATCGGTGGTACGCATGATCGCCATGTTGATCTTGCCGCCCGCGAAGCCCGCCAGCACGCCGAGCGACGTGCCGATGACGAAGGCAAGGATCACCGGGACGATGCCCATGAACCAGGACAGCCGGCCGCCATAGAGAAGCCGCGTCAGCATGTCGCGGCCGAGCTCATCCGTCCCCAGCGGATAGTTCGTCGTCCCGATCGGCCGCAGCCGCCGGATCATCGACCCCTGATAGGGATCATGCGGCGCGAGCAGCGGCGCGAAGACGATGGCGAGGAACATCAGCAGCAGCACCAGCGCGCAGCCGATCGTCACTGGGTCGCGGCGTAGACGCTTCCATACGCCTGCCCAGTAACCCTGGCTCTTCACCACGGCCTGCCTGGCCTGGACGGCAAGCTCCGCTTCGGCGGCGGAGGGAGTCGTGCTCATGCTCATCGGCTCTCTCCCCTCAGGCCCGCTTGATCCGCGGATCAAGCGCGGTCTGCACCAGGTCCACCAGCAGGTTCAGCGCGACGAAGAACATCGCCAGCACCAGGATCGTCCCCTGCAGCACCGGCAGGTCACGCTGGAAGATCGCGTTGTTCAGCAGCAATCCCGTCCCGGGCCAGGAGAACACCGTCTCCACCAGGATCGACCCGCCCATCAGGTAGCCAAGCTGCAGCCCCATCACGGCGAGCGCGTTGGGCGCCGCGTTCTTCACGACATGGACGAAGATCCGCCCGCGCGTCAGGCCCTTGCCGCGCAGGGCCGTGACGAATTCCTGGCTCATGATCTCGGCGATGATGCCGCGCACGGTGCGCGTCACGATGCCCATCGGGATCACCGCCAGCGTCACCGCCGGCAGGATCAGATGCTGGATGTGCTCCCAGTTCCAGCTCCAGTCGCCGGAGCCGCCAGGCCCGGCCCCCATCGCGGGCAGCATGTTCAACTGCACCGAGAACACCACCACCAGCACCATGCCGAGCCAGTAATGCGGCACCGACACGCCAGCGACCGCGATGCCCACCGCCGCGCGGTCGACGACGGAGCCGCGGAAGGTGCCGGCCAGGCCACCCAGCACGCAACCCATGATGAAGCCGAGGCCGGAGGCGACGATCGCCAGGCGCAAGGTGTTCACGATCGCCCCGGACAGGTCCGACCAGACGCTGCGCCCGGTCGCGAGCGACCGCCCGAGATCGCCATGCAACACCTTCCACAGCCAGATGCCGAACTGCACCGGCAGCGGCTTGTCGAGGCCGTAGTCGCGCCGCACCTGCTCCACCACATCGCCCGGCGCATCGGCCGGCACGATGGCGTTGATCGGATCGCCCGGGGCGATCTGCACCAGCATGAAGCAGAACAACCCGACCGCCAGGGCAATCGGGATCGCGTAAAGCACGCGGCGCAGCAGATAGAAGATCATGCGCTCTCCTTGGGCGCCGGCCGTCGGGTCCCGGCGCATCCAGCCGGCGCAGCAAGGGATGTGCCATGCGCTTCGTGGCGCAGGGCAGGGCCGCCGGCCGGGGCAATGCCCACCGGAGAGGCAAGTTGCATGCAAGCGGTGCTGAGGTTCCGTCTGGCGTCGTCGGGGCCATCGCGGTTCCGGACAAGGACAAGCGGGGGCAGAGGGCCTTTGGAAACCTCGATCTGGTCTCGGGCACGATCGTCCGAGCGGGATGGCGACGATCGCGTCGGGCCGGGTGGCCGGGAGATTCCGGCATAGGGCACGAAGCGGCCTTCGGCGTGCCGGAATGCCCGCTCCGCCCAGCGCCAGGTATTGGTTTCCAAAGGCCCTGCGGCCTTTGGTGGGGTGGGGTCCGGGGAGGGGCAACGCCCTTCCCCGGCCGACCGTCGCCACATCCTCCCTGTCGCAACCGCCTTGCGCTGGACGCCGCCGCCGTGCTGATGCGATCCGATGCGGCTCCTCCTGCTCAACGGCAACACCGACCCCGCGATCACCGCCCTGATCGCCGCCCGCGCGGCGGACGCGCTGCCGCGCCTGGGCCTGCGACCCGCCGAGCTCGTCCCGGTGACGGCACCTTTCGGTGCCCGCTACATCTCGACACGCGCCGCGGTCGCCGTTGCGGGGCATGCGGTGCTGGCGGCTCTCGCCACGCATGTCGGCCGCGACAATCCGGCTGGTTTCGACGCCGTGGTGATCGCCTGCTTCGGCGAACCCGGCATCGAGGCGGCGCGCGAGCTGCTGCCCATTCCCGTGGTGGGCATGGCCGAGGCCTCGATCACCGCAGCGCTTGCCCTCGCCCCGCGCATCGCGCTGCTGACCGGCGGTGCGCTCTGGGTGCCGATGCTCGAGGAGTTCGCGCTGATCCGTGGCCATGGCCCCGATCGGGTCATGGTGCGCGGCATCGCCCCGACCGGCGACATGATCGCGCGCGACCCTGCGGCCGCCGCGGCCCTGCTTGCCGAAGCCGCACAGGCCGCGGTGGCGGAAAGTGCGGGCGCGGTGGTGCTGGGCGGCGCCGGCCTGGCCGGCATCGCCCCGCGCGTCGCCCCGCTGGTCGGCGTGCCGGTGCTGGACAGCCTGGACTGCGCACTTGCCGCGGCCCTGGCCGGCGGGGAGAGCCGGCCGCGCGTGACTCAGGCGCCGATGGCCGGGGTGCCGGAGGATCTGGCGCGGTTGTTCGGGTAGCGGCCGACGCCAAGGCCCGCGGCACCCGGCAGCGCCTCAACGCCGCCCGTTGAATTCGGTGCGCCGGACCGTCGCTCCGCGGTCCGGCGTCATCCGCTCACCGCGCCGGCAGGAAGCCCACGATGTCCCGCGCCTTCGCCACGATGGGCTCGGCGACGGCCGAAGCGCGTTCCGCGCCGGTGCGCAGCGCGGCGTCCAGCGCCGCCGGATCTTCCAGCAACCGCTTCAGCTCCGCCTGGATCGGCGCGAGATGCGCGACCAGCGCATCCGTCAGCGTGGTCTTGAACTGGCCGAAGCCCTGCCCGCCATGCTCGCGCAGCACGTTTTCCGGCATGGTGCCGGTGATGGCGGCAAGGATGCCGACCAGGTTGCGCGCCTCCGGCCGTCCGTCGAAGCCCGCCAGGTGTTCCGGCAGCGGTTCCGGGTCGGTCTTGGCGCGCTTGATCTTCTGCGCGATCGTATCCGGGTCGTCATTGAGGTTGATGCGCGACTGGTCCGACGGATCGGATTTCGACATCTTCTTCGTGCCGTCGCGCAGCGACATCACGCGCGCGGCCACGCCCTGGATCAGCGGGTCGATGTTGGGGAAGAAGTCCACGCCGTAGTCGTGGTTGAACTTCTGAGCGATGTCGTTCGCCAGTTCGAGGTGCTGCTTCTGGTCCTCGCCCACCGGCACCTTCGTCGCGTGGTAGGCGTGGATGTCGGCGGCCATCAGGTTCGGATAGACGTAGAGACCCGCCGAGGAGGCCTCCTGGTTCTTGCCGGCCTTGTCCTTGAACTGCGTCATGCGGTTCAGCCAGCCCAGGCGGGCGACGCAGTTGAAGATCCAGGCGAGTTCCGCATGCGCGCGCACATGCGATTGCACGAACAGCGTGCAGCGCTTCGGATCGAGGCCGCAGGCGATCAGCGTCGCGGCCATCTCGCGCGTCTGGCGGCGCAGATCGGCGGGATCCTGCCACTGGGTGATCGCGTGCAGGTCAACGACGCAATAGATCGCCTCATGCGTATCCTGCAGCGGCACCCAGTTGCGGATGGCGCCGAGATAGTTGCCGAGGGTGGGCACGCCCGAGGGCTGGATGCCGGAGAAGACGCGGGTCATGGGAAGCCTTGGCTGAAGCGGAACCGGGGCGGTGCATCCCGCCTGCGCGCCCCGGCGTCAAGCCTCAGCCGCGGTCATTGGCCTGGCGCCAGCGCTCGATCTCGGCGATGGCGGTCGCGGCGTCGATCACATCGGCATAGCGGCGGTCGACATCGGTCAGGTTCTGCTGGTGCGCCACCGGGTCGTGGTCGCCCACGCAGTCATGCGGCACCATCACGCGGAAGCCGAGGGAGAAGGCATCGATCACGCTCGCCCGCACGCAGCCCGAGGTGATGCAGCCGGTCACGATGACGGTGTCCACCCGTTCCTTGGTCAGGATGGCGCCGGCCGGGGTGGCGAAGAAGATCGACGGCGCGGACTTCATCAGCACCACATCCGGCCCGGCCGCGGCGATGCGCGGGTCGAGCTCCACCGAGGGTGTGCCGGCGATCAGGTCATAGACCGGATCGGCCTTCCAATGCGGCACCGCCATGCGGCTGTGATAGCCGTTGACGCAGGCGACGACCGGCAGGCCGGCGCGCTTGGCTGCCTCGATCAGCGGGACGGTGTTGCGGACCGCCTCCTCGACCATTGGCGCGCCGGCCATGGGGAAGGCCGGATCGGTGAAGCCGCGCTGGAAATCCACCACCACGACGCCCGGCCGGGCGCCGAAGCCCTGCTTCCGGCTGCCATAGCCGCGGGTTGCATAGATGTCGGACATGGCGGGCTCCTCCCTGGTAACGGCGCCACCCCTGCAACGCCTGTGCCCGGGGTGACGGGGTCGCCGTGTCTGCCTTACGCCGGCGCCGGCCGATGCCCGAAGATGGCGGTCCCGACGCGCACATGGGTGGCCCCTTCGGCAATCGCCGCCTCGAAATCGCTGCTCATGCCCATCGACAGGACCGGCAGGCCGTGGCGGGCGGCGAGCTCGCGCAGGTAGGCGAAATGCGGCCGCGGATCGCCCTCGACGGGGGGGATGCACATCAGGCCGGTGACGGGCAGGCCATGTTCCTCGCGCGCGGCGCGGATGAAGGCGTCGGCCTCGGCGCGGGGCACGCCGGATTTCTGCGCCTCGTCCCCCGTATTCACCTGGATCAGGCAGTCCGGGCGGCGGCCGGTCTTCGCCATGGCGTCGGCGATCGCCGCGGCGAGCTTCGGCCGGTCGATGCTTTCGATCACATCGGCCACCGCAACCGCGTCGCGCGCCTTGTTGGTCTGCAATCCGCCGATGATGTGCAGCCGCATGGCCGGGTGGGCGGCGCGCAGGCCGGGGAACTTGGCCTGGGCTTCCTGCACCCGGTTCTCGCCGAACTCGGTCTGGCCGGCGCCCAGGGCGGCGACCACCGCCTCCTGCGGGTGGGTCTTGGAGACGGCGACCAGGGTCACGGCCCCAGGGTCGCGGTTGGCGCGGATGCAGGCCTCGGCGATCCTGGCGTGGATGGCGGCCAGGTTGGCGGCGATGTCGGTGGTGGTGGTCATGGGATGGGCAGGCTAGAGCAGATGCCGATCAGGTGGAATCACCTGATCGGGTGAAGATGCTCGCGAAAACAAAGGCTAGAGGCATTGCCGTGAGCCAGGGCGAACGGGAACGGCTCTCGTGTCCTGCCCGCGACCTTCGTTGGACCTCCAACGAAGGTCGCGGATCAGCAGGCCACTGAAAACAATGGCTAATGGCCCGATTCCGAAGTCCGCTGGACTTCGGAAGTCGGGTCACTAGGGCAGAGCGGCGGGATCCGGAATCCACAATATGAATAATGTCACGGCCCTGGCCGCCCGGGCGCGGCGACTGACCCCGGCGCGGCGGCGGGCGCGGGCCCTGCCGGTGCTGTGGCTCGTCACGGACCCGGTCCGCCTGCCGGACCCCTGCGCCGCGGCCGCCAGGCTGCCGCGGGGGGCGGGGATCCTGGCGCGGGGGCTGGCGGCGCCGGTGCTCGCGGCACTGGCCCGGCTGGCCCGGCAACGGGGCCTTGTCCTGCTGCTCGCCGGGGATGGCCGCGCCGCGTTGCGTGCGCGGGCGGGCCTGCATCTGCCGGAGCGCCGGGACACGCGGGGGCTGCCGGCCTTCCTGACCGCGCGACGGGCCGGAGCGCCGGGGGTGCTGCTGAGCCTCGCCGCCCATGGGGGTGCCGCGGCGGCGGCCCGGGCGCGGCGCCTCCGCCCGGACCTGGCCTTCCTGTCCCCGATCTTCGCCACACGCTCCCACCCCGGCGCCAGGGCACTCGGGCCACTGCGCTGGGCGGCGGCGGCGCGGCGCCTGGGGGTGCCGGCGGCGGCGCTGGGCGGTGTGTCGGTGGCGACCATGGCATGCGTACCCCGGCGCGCCGCGGGGTTCGCGGCGATCGATGGGCTGGCCCCGGAGGCTGTGGCGCCCCCGCCACACTGTCTCAGCTAAGTCGCGGCGCGGGTGAACGGGCGGTTGCCGCCCGGCGCCGCGCCGGGACATAGTCCGCCCAGGCCACGACGCCGCCCTTCCGCCCGTATTGGGAGGAATGCGGCGGCGGTCCCTGTCCGGGGGGGCAGGGCGGCCGTCGGAACTGCCGGCTAGCCGGCGATGAGGAGGACTAGAATGCGCAAGATTCTGCTGGGGACGACCGCTGTTGTCGGCGCCGCCCTGCTCGCGCCGGGGGCTTTCGCCCAGACGACGCGTGGCGGTGGTGGTGCCGTTGGCCAGGGCGTGACCGTTCCCACCGCTCCGGGGACCGTTGGCGTCGCCCCGACGCCGCTTTCCATCGGTGAGCCGGCGTCCACGCAGGTTGTCGTTCCGCCGACCGCGGCGATGGCCGGCGCCGGTGGCCTGACCATCCGTCTCGGTGGCTACTTCGCCTTCACGGGTGCGTTGGTCCAGGACGATTGGGACTATGCCCGCAGCCGCAACACGGTGACCGGCACGAACCAGTCGCGTGCCCGTTCGCGGTATGACTTCCGCAACGACGCCGAGCTGAACGTCTTCGTCGACGGCCGCACCTCGAACGGCATCACCTACGGTGCGGTGTTCGAACTGCAGATGGACAACATCGTCGCCCAGACGGGTGACGGCACGACGGTGTCCTTCGACGAACTGTACGGCTACCTCGGCTTCGACGGCCTCGGCACCTTCCGCTTCGGTCAGGAAGACAGCGCCGCCTCGCTGCTGCAGGTCCGCGCCCCGGCCTCCCAGGCCCTCGGCGGCGACGCCGAGTGGGATGAGTTCATCGTCCAGACCGGCCTGACTGACACGTCGCCCTACATCATGTCGGGCATCAACGACGGCAGCGACGCGACGAAGATCATCTACCTGTCGCCGCAGTTCGCCGGCTTCGACTTCGGCATGTCCTACGCGCCGAATGCCTACGAAGGCGAGCGCACGAACATCGACGGCTCGACGACCCAGGCGCAGCGCGACCGCACCGGCATCGAGAACGAGATGTCGGCGGCCGTCCGCTACCGCGGCACCTTCGGCCCGGTGGGCATCAATGCCGGCCTCGGCGGCATGTGGGCCTCGCCCCCGCAGCTGAACGGCTCGGGCGTCGCTTTCGGCAACGTCGGCAACCCGCGCGCCCAGAACGTCTACGCCTACACCGCCGGCCTCGTGCTGACGGGCTACGGCTTCTCCTTCGGTGGTGAATACACCTGGGGTCAGTACCGTGGCGCCTGGGTCGGTCGTACGGCCATCAACGCTGGTGTCGACAGCTCGCAGCACTACCTGCTCGGTCTGACCTACACGATGGGCCCGCTCATTTTCGGTGCGGTGTGGGGCCAGGGCTGGCAGGGCAACGGCGTGTCCGCCGTGCGCACCTCCGCCACGACGGTTGCCTACACGGACCTCGACGACCGCCGTCAGGACCTGTGGGGCGTGGGCATCGCCTACAACCTCGCTCCGGGCCTGGTGCTCTTCGGTCTGTATAACAACATCACCGACGAGAACGTGCCGATGGGCGGGCAGCCGTCCAACGCGCGCTACCTGGCGGCTCCGACCACGGTGGGCGCCCGGACCGGCACGACCCTCGCGTCGTTCAACGGTGGCAACACCCGCTCGATCAACATCGGCGTGGTGGGCATCCGTCTCGCCTTCTGATCCTTCGGGATCGAAGCACCGGGGGGCGGCAGGGGAAACCCTGCCGCCCTTCGTCTTTCAGGGGCCTGACAGGCCCCTTCCATTCGTCAGGGCAAGGAAGGGAGCCAAGAATGGCTGCCGCGGTCGATCTGCGCCAATGCGTCTCCCTGCACCAGGCCGGCCGGCTTGACGACGCCATCCAGTGCTACCGCCGCGCGCTGCCGCAGGACAGCAGCGGGATCCAGGTGAACCGCCTGCTCGGCCTCGCCCTTTTCGCCAAGGGGGAGGCTGCGGCGGCGCTGACGCATATCCGCGCCGCCATCGACCGTGCACCGAAGGACCCCACACTGCTCAACGACATGGGCAACGTCCTGCGCGCCCTGGGTCGCCAAGCCGAGGCCGTGCAAGCCTTCCGCCAGGCCATCCAGACCGATGGCGGCTTCGCCCATGCGTATTTCAACCTGGCCGACGGGCTGCTCGAAATGGGCCGCCATGCCGAAGCGCTCGAGGTCTGCCGCACCATCCTCCTGCGACGCTTTCCGGGCATCGATGCCGATTTCCACAACAATGTCGGCACCAGCCTGATGGCCCTCGATCGGGCGGAGGAGGCGCTGCGCGCCTTCCAGGCCGCGCTCGCCACCGACCCCGCCCATCCGACGGCAGCAGCCCATTTGGGCGCGGCGCTGCAGCGGCTCGGCCGCCACCGGGAGTCGGTCGGCTTCCTTCATGACCGCGTGCAGCAGCGCGGCGCGACCATCCAGCTCCTGACGACCCTGGGGCAAGGATTGCTGAGCCTGACCGACTACGCGCCCGCCCTGGCCATTTTCGACGAGGTGCTGCGCCGCGAGCCGAATCTCGAACGGGGCCTGACGGGCCGTGCCCTCGCCCTCGCCGGCCTGCGCCGCTTCGACGACGCGCTGGCCGCGATCGACCGCGCCGCCGAGCTGCATCCGGCGTCGCGGTCGGTGCAGCTCGTCAGCGGCAATACGCGGCTGGCGGCCAAGGATGCGGAAGGCGCGGTTGCCGCCTTCGCCCGCGCCGTGACGCTGCCGGCGGCGCGAAGCCCCGATGCCGCCGAAGCCATGCTGCTGTTCAACCGGCTGCGGCTTTGCGACTGGACGGATTTCGCGACGACACGCGCGACGGTGCTGGCCGGCGCGGCCAAGGGTACGTTGCGCCTGCCACCCTTCGAGGCGTTGTGCATCGCCGACGATCCGGCGCTGCACCTGCTCTGCGCCAGCGCCCATGCGCGGGAGAACCAGCCCGCCCGCCGCACGACGCTGCCGGCGCGCGCCGCGGGCGGGCGGATCCGCATCGGCTATGTCAGCGGCGAATTGCGCGAACACGCGGTCGGCCATCTGATGGCCCGCCTGCTGGAACTCCATGACCGTGATGCCTTCGAGATCCATGCCATTTCCCTCGGCAGGCTGACCGGCGATGCGGTGCAGGCGCGCATCCGCGCCGCGGTCGAACAGTTCCACGACATCTCGACCCAGCCCGACGCCGCGGCGATCGATCACATCCGCGGCCTCGGCCTCGACATCGCGCTCGACCTCAACGGCTATACGGGGGATTCGCGCACTGCCCTCTTCGCCCATGGCATTGCGCCGGTGCAGGCGGTGTTCCTGGGCTATCCGGGCACAATGGGCGCGCCCTTCATGGACTACGTCATCGGCGACGGCGTGACCCTGCCCGAGGGCGCGGACCGCTTCTACGCCGAGAAGCCCGTGCGCCTGCCGCATTGCTTCATGCCGACCGATGACATGCGGGAGATCACCATCGCCGGGCTGACCCGCGCGCAGTTCGGCCTGCCCCAGGACGGCGTCGTCTTCTGCTGCTTCAACAACACCCACAAGATCCTGCCCGAGGCCTTTGACGGCATGATGCGCATCCTCGCCGCCGTGCCGGGCGCGGTGCTGTGGCTGCGCGAGGAGAACGCGCCGGCGACGCGCAACCTGAAGGCCGCAGCGGCGGCGCGCGGCATCGATCCGGCGCGGCTGGTCATGGCCGGGCGGGTCGATCACGCCGACCACCTCGGCCGGCATGCCCTGGCCGACCTCTTCCTCGACACCCTGCCCTACAACGCGCACACCACGGCCTGCGACGCGCTCGGGGCAGGCCTGCCGGTGCTGACGCGGATCGGCCAGGCCTTCGCCGGCCGCGTCGCGGCCAGCCTGCTGCAGGCCGTCGGCCTCGACGACATGGTGGTCGACAGCCAGGCCGCCTTCGAGGCGCGGGCCATCGCGCTGGCCCAGGACCGCGCCGGTCTCGCCGCGATCCGCGCCCGGCTGGAGGCGAATCTGCCCGGATCGCCGCTGTTCGACACGCCCCGCTACGCCCGCGGATTGGAGCAGGCGTTCCGCCGGATCCTGGCGCGACAGCAGTCCGGCGAGGCCCCTATTGCGTTTGATCTGCGAGACGTTTCAGGGCACTGACCGGCTTCGCCTTTTCACGGCCATGCTTCCAAGGCTAAAACACGCCGCCATGAACCCTGCCGTCCCCCCTCGGCGCCGCCCTGCGGCCCTGTTGGTTGCCCTGACCGCCGTCGCCGCGCTCGGCGCCTGCGGCGATTCCAACGAAGTCCGCAACGTCGGACGGGACGAATACACCTCCCAGTCGGGACGCGATCGCGTACGCGGTCGCCTGACGGGGCAGGATGACGGCCTGGTCCTGTTCGGCACCTCGCGACCCCGCGGCGACGACAGCGGCGGCTCGGGCGGCGGCGGTGGGGCGGGCCTCGGCGTGAACGCCTATCTGTGGCGCGCAACGCTCGACACACTGTCCTTCATGCCGCTGGCCTCGGCCGATCCTTTCGGTGGCGTGATCATCACCGACTGGTACTCGCCGCCCGGCACGTCCACCGAACGCTTCAAGGCGACGGCCTATGTCATGGGCCGGCAGCTCCGCTCGGATGGCGTCCGCATCTCCGTGTTCCGCCAGGTGCGCCAGGGCAACAACTGGTCCGATGCACTGGTGACACCCGCGACCTCGGCCGAACTCGAGGACCGCGTCCTCGCCCGCGCACGCGAGCTGCGCAGCCAGTCCACCGCCGGCCGCTGATCCTCCGGAGCGGGTTCTGCGGCGACCGGGCAGATCGGTTCCGTTCCAGGCCCCGCGAGAGATCGCAGCGCCGGTGAAGCCGGTGCCGATCCGATGTGGGCGGAAAATGCTCTAGGCTTTCGCGGACGACGCGAAAGGATGAGCAATGGGCGCGCTTCTCGCCTTCCTGACGGCCCTGGCCGTGCGTCTGGCTGTCCTGCTCGGCGCCGCGTGGCTGGCCTGCGGCCTGCTTTCCTTTCATCTGCGCTGGCGCGGCTCGGTCTGGCACCTGGACCGAGCAGGACGGCGCCGACGCCTGTGGGAAGCGAGGCTGGTCGCGCTTCTCCTCGCCGCCCTTATCGGGCTCGCCGCCGGCTGGCTGGTGGCATGGCCGGATACATCGGGCCTGCCGGCCGTGATCGAGGAGATCATCGGCGGCCTCCCGGCAAGCGCCGGCACGGTGCTCGGCGTGCTCGTCACCGGCGCCGCGCTGCTCTGGTCGGTGCGCGAGCTCGGCGCGCGGGTCAGGCTGGGTGAGGCGCTGATCGACGGGGCCGAAGCGCCGGTCGCGCCCATGCCGCCACGCGCCCCGCCGACAGCCGGACGACGCATCGTCATCCTCTGCGACGGCACCGGGAACCGCCCGCCCGATGCCGAGGATCCCGCCGCCAGCAACATCTGGAAGATCCGCCAGGCGCTGGTCGAGGATGAGACCCAGACGATCTGGTACGATCCCGGCGTCGGTACCGGCACATCGCGCGCCGCCCGGCTGCTCGCCGGCATCGAGGGCTGGTCGAAGCGCCTGGGCCTGTCGCAGGTGAACTGGCTTGCCGCCCTGGGCCGGCGCCTGCGCATGGCGCTGGAGGGCATGACCGGCACGGGCATCGGCGAGAACATCCTGCAAGGCTACCAGGAGGTCGTCCGGCAATACCGGCCCGGCGATCGCATCGTGATCCTCGGCTTCTCCCGCGGCGCCTATACGGCGCGCTGCATCGCGGGGGTGATCGCACGCTGCGGCGTGTTGAAGGCGGGCTATCTTCGCTACGTGCCGGCGGCGCTGGATCTCTACCGGGCGCGACGCGGCCAGGCGGAGCGCGTGGCAATCAACCCGGAGTTCCTCCACCTCCTGCCCGATCCCGAGCAGCCCGACGAGGCACGGGGACAGCACCCGCATGTGCCGATCGAGATGTTGGGCGTCTTCGATACGGTGGCCTCGCTCGGCGCGCCGCTCTGGGGCTGGTGGTTCACGGTGCGAGGCTTCCGCAACCTGTCGCTATCGACCAATCCGGTGCCGAATTGCCGGCATGTCTATCACGCGCTGGCGATGGACGAGCGGCGGGCGACCTTCTTCCCGACCCTGTTCTGGCGACCGCCAGGGGCGGCGCGCGGCTGGAACGAGACTCTGCTGCAGCTCTGGTTCCGGGGGGCACATGCCGATGTGGGTGGCGGCTATGCCGAAACCGGCATTTCGGACATCACGCTGGGCTGGATGCTGGGGCACGCGCAGCGGCACGGGCTGGCGGTGAAGCCCGAGGCCCTCGCGGCGCTGCGGCCCGACCCGCTCGCACGGCTGCATGACGAGACGGCGCGGCAACCCTCCTGGCTGCTGATGGGCACCTGGCCGCGCTGGGCACGGCTCGACGCCGGGGCGCCAAGTGGTAATTCCGGGATCGGGGTGCATGACAGCGTCTTCACACGGGCTGCCGCCGTAGCGGCGGGGGCGGGGCGGCTCGATCTGCATGACCTCGCCCCGGGCGAAGCGGTGAACTTCGTAACCGAGGCGCACCGGCAATGGGACCGCACCGGCCTTGTCATCCACGGCGGCGACGCGCCGGATGCCTGGTACCGGCTGACCTGGCTGGGCGGCGTGTGGCGCGACCAGGATTGCAGCCCCTGCGGCCCCGCCGGGGAGCCCGCGGCTGAACAGCGCGTCGATTCGCGCTGGTTCTGGCGCTGGCGGCGCCGGTTGCCGGCGGTGCCGTGGATGACGCTGTGCGCCACCATCGCCGGGCCGCAGCGCTGGCGACTGCGCGAGCTGCCGCTGCGGGTGGCGCTGCGCTACCTGTTCTTTCGCGATCCGGAGCGGCTGCGTTGGCAGGTGGCTCCGCTCGGCGCCTGCCTTGGCTCGCCGGGGGATTCGCTGCTGCTGCGCAGCGAGCACTCGGCGGGGATGCTGTACCTGTTCGCCAATGACCTGTGGCAGACGGTGGGCAACAACAGCGGCGCGCTCGAGCTGCGGCTCGAACGGCTGCCGGGCGATCCGGGTGGGCCGGAGCCGCTGTGGCTGTTGCCGGAACGGGGCCCCTGGCGATGCTATGATAAGGGCGGACGGCCGGGCTGAGACAGAACGGCCACCCGTCGGAGCCGCGCCGCTTCAGGGCAGCAGGATGGTGCTGCCTGTGGTCTGCCGCGCTTCGAGCGCCCGATGCGCGTCGGCGGCGTCCTTCAAGGCAAAGGTCTGGTTCACCCGGATCTTCACCGCGCCCGAGGCGACCACCTCGAACAGGTCATTGGCGCGGCCGATCAGATCCTCGCGCTTCGCGGTATAGGTCGCGAGCGTCGGACGGGTCAGGTAGAGCGAGCCCTTCGCCGCGAGAATGCCGAGGTCGGCCACCGCCACCGGGCCCGAGGCATTGCCGTAGGACACCAGCATGCCGAAGGGCGCGAGGCAGTCGAGCGAGGTGATGAAGCTGTCGCGACCAACGCTGTCGAAGACGACAGGCAGCATGGCGCCGCCGGTGACCGCCTTCACCTTGGCCGGCACATCCTCGCTGGTGAGGAGGACATGCTCGGCGCCATGGGCGCGGGCGAGGGCGGCCTTCTCCTCGGTGCTGACCACGCCGATGACCGTGCAGCCGAGATGCTTCAGCCACTGGCACATGATGAGGCCGACGCCGCCCGCCGCGGCATGGACGAGCACGGTCTGGCCGGGCTGCACCGGGTAGCACTTCTTGATCAGGAAGGCCGCCGTCATGCCCAGCAGCATCATGGCCGCGGCCTGCTCGAAGCCGATGGCGTCAGGCAGCTTCACCAGGCGATCGGCCTTGATGCAGCGGGCCTCGGCATAGGCGCCGATCGGCGCGGTGGCGTAGGCGACGCGGTCGCCTGGCGCGACCTCGGTCACGCCATCGCCCACCGCCTCGACGATGCCGGAGGCCTCCATGCCGATGATGGCGGGCAGCGAGGGAGCCTTGTAGAGGCCCGTGCGGAAATAGACGTCGATGAAGTTCAGCCCCACGGCCTTGTGGCGCACCAGCGCCTCGCCGGGTTTTGGGGCCGGCAGGGGGATGTCCTCCCAGACCAGCTTCTCGGGGCCGCCGGTTTCATGGATGCGGATGGCGTGGGTCATGAAGAGCGGGTCCGTCTCTGGGCGGTCCGGGGGGCGACCGCGAAAAGGGTGGGGACCCCGGGCGCCGCGCGCTCGAGGTCGAGGAGATAACGCTTCGTAACCGCACCGTCGCCGCCCGAATAGCCACCCAGGGAACCATCCGCCGCCACCACCCGATGGCAGGGAATCAGGATCGGAATGGGGTTGGCGCCGTTCGCTTGGCCTATGGCCCGGGCCGCGCGGCAGCCGACCGCGTCGGCGATGTCGCGGTAGGTCCGGGTCTCGCCGGCCGGGATGGCGCACAAGGCGTCCCACACCTTGCGTTGGAAGGTCGTGCCGTGGGGGGCAAGCGGCAGGTCGAAGGCGGTCCGCGTCCCGTCGAAATAGTCCTGAATCTGGTCGCGCGCGCGCCGGAGGAGGGGGGTCTCCTCCTGGTCGCGTCCGCGTCCCCAATCGAGGGCGACGATGGCGCCGTCCTCCTCGGACAAGGTCAGGTCCCCCAGCGGGGTGTGGAAGGAGAGCTGTGGCATGGCTGACCTGGCGACAGACACCCGGAAGCGGGGCGGCGTCAAGCGCGGCGTCCGGTCGGGTTGGACAGTCGGGCATCCACCGCTACATGCAGCGCCGGTCGGTTGGCCAGGGGTGATGTTTCACGTGGAACAGGGATGACGGCGAGCGACACCATCTTCGCCCTGGCCAGCGGCGCCGGGCGCGCGGCCATCGCCGTGCTGCGCCTGTCCGGTCCACGAACGCGAGGCATTCTGAACGGGCTGGCGGGCCGGCTGCCGGCACCGCGCATGGCCAGCCTGCGCCGGCTTCGCTCGCCTGGAACGGGTGAGGTCCTCGATCACGCGCTCCTGCTCTGGTTCCCGGGGCCAGCCTCCTACACCGGGGAAGACAGTGCCGAGCTTCATCTTCATGGTGGGCCGGCCGTCATCGCGGCCGTTGGCACAGCACTCGCCACACTCGGTGCGCGGCCGGCGGAGCCCGGCGAATTCACCCGGCGCGCCTTCTTCAATGGCCGCCTGGACCTTACCGCCGCCGAGGGCATCGCGGACCTGATCGACGCAGAGACCGAGGCCCAGCGCCGCCAGGCACTGCGCCAGGTGGATGGCGCCCTCGCGGCACTCTACGGCGACTGGGCGGGTCGCCTGGCGCGGCTCCTGGCCCATCAGGAAGCCGCCATAGAATTCGCCGAGGATGACCTGCCCACGGATCTCGACGCGCGGGCGCGGGCGGGTGCCGCTGGGCTGCGGACGGAAATTGCCGCGCATCTTGCCGATGGGGGTCGCGGCGAGCGTCTGCGCGACGGTCTCATGGTCGCCATTCTGGGTGCGCCGAATGCGGGGAAGTCCTCCCTGCTGAATGCCCTGGCGGGGCGCGAGGCCGCGATCGTCTCCGCCCGCGCGGGCACGACCCGCGATGTGGTTGAGGTTCGGCTGATCCTGGGCGGCGTGCCGGTGACGATCGCGGACACCGCCGGCCTCCGCGATGCGGCTGATGAGATCGAGCGCGAGGGCATTCGCCGCGCGCACCGCCGCGCAGAGGAAGCCGACCTGGTGCTGGCCGTCTTCGCCACGGATGCGGCACCGGATGCCGAAACCCTCGCCTGGATCCGCCCCGGGGGGCTGGTGCTGGCGAACAAGATTGACCTTGCCCCCGCACCCACAGCCATCGGCGGTGTCGCGCCGCTGACTGTCTCGGCGCGAAGCGGGGAGGGGCTCGACGAGTTGCGCGCCCGCCTGGCCGAGGCGGCAACGCGGCTCGCCGGTCCTGGCGATACGGCCCTGCTGACCCGGCCACGCCACCGTGCCGCCCTGACCGAGGCCGCCGCTTGGCTGGCCGAAGCCGAAGCGGCCCCGCTCCCCGAGCTCACCTCCGAAGCCCTCCGCGCGGCGCTTCGGGCCCTGGGCCGCCTGACCGGCCGCGTCGGGGTCGAAGCGATCCTCGACATCGTCTTCGCCGATTTCTGCATCGGCAAATGACGGCGCCGGCCGTCTGCAGGGGCGGAACGCCAAAAGAAGGAGGGGGGCGCGGGGGAGTTCTCTCCCCCGCTCTTCTCTTCTCCCCTATATCCCCGCCCATGAACGGCTCCTTCGACGTGATCGTGGTGGGTGGCGGCCACGCCGGTTGCGAGGCTGCGGCGGCCGCTGCGCGATGCGGCGCACGCACGCTCCTGCTGACCCACCGGCGAGAGACCCTCGGCGAGATGTCCTGCAACCCGGCGATCGGCGGGGTCGGCAAGGGTCATCTGGTACGGGAGGTCGACGCGCTGGATGGCATCATGGCGCGTGCCGCCGATGCCGCAGCCATCCATGTAAAGATGTTGAACAGGTCCAAAGGCCCGGCCGTGCGCGGCCCGCGGGTTCAGGCCGACCGGCGGCTCTATCGCCAGGCCGTGCAGGCGCTGCTCGATGCGCAGGACGGCCTGACGATCCTTGCCGCCGCGGCTGAGGATATCGTGCTGGACGAGGATGGCGGCATCGCGGCGGTGGTGACCGCCGACGGGCGTCGCTTCGGCTGTGGTGCGCTGGTGGTGACCACTGGCACCTTCCTGCGCGGCGAGATCCATATCGGCGAAAGGCGCATCCCAGCCGGCCGCGTCGGCGACGTGCCGGCCATCGGGCTGGCGCTTGCCTTCGAACGGATCGGTCTGCCGCTGGCGCGGCTGAAAACCGGAACGCCGCCGCGCCTCGACGGCCGGACGATCGCCTGGGACGCCCTGGAGGCTCAGCCTGGAGACGACCCGCCTGAGCCGCTGTCCTGGATGACGGAGCGCATCACCAACCGCCAAGTGGCCTGCGGCATCACCGCAACGACGCCGGCGACCCACGCGCTGATCCGCGCCAACCTGCACCAGAGCGCCGTCTATGGCGGCCGCATCCAGGGCGTCGGGCCGCGTTACTGCCCCTCGATCGAGGACAAGGTCGTCCGCTTCGCGGAGCGGGATCGCCATCAGATCTTCCTGGAGCCAGAGGGCCTCGACGACGACACGGTCTATCCGAACGGCATTTCCACCAGCCTGCCAGAGGATGTCCAGGCGGCGATGATCGCCTCGATCCCCGGCTTGGAACGCGCCCGCATCCTGCGCGCCGGCTATGCCATCGAATACGACCATGTCGATCCGCGCGCACTGACCCCGGCGCTGGAGGTCCGGGCCGTGCCGCGACTGTTCCTCGCCGGCCAGATCAACGGCACCACGGGCTATGAGGAAGCGGCCGCGCAGGGCCTGATGGCGGGGCTGAACGCCGCGCAGCGTGCCTCGGGCGGCGAACCGGATCGCGTGCTGACGCGCGGCGAGGCCTATGCCGGCGTGCTGGTGGACGACCTGGTCCTGCATGGGGTGACGGAGCCCTACCGCATGCTCACCGCGCGCGCCGAGCACCGCCTGGTCCTGCGCGCCGACAATGCCGGCCAGCGCCTGACGGAGAAGGGCATCGCCTGGGGCTGCGTCGGACCCCAACGCGCCGCCCGACATCGCGCCTTCGCCGGCGCCCTCGCCGATGCCCTCGCCCGCGCCCAGGCCGATGGTGCGACCCCGGCCGTACTGACCGCCGCCGGGATCGCGGTGAACCAGGACGGCAAGCGGCGCACGGTGCTTGAGGTACTGGCCCTGCCCGCGGTGGAAGACGCCGCCATCGCGGCGGTCTTCCCCTGGCTGCGCGACCTCTCACCGGCGCTCCGCACCCAGCTCGAGGCCGAGGCACTCTACGCTCCCTATCTGCGCCGCCAGGAAGCCGAAATGCGCCTGCTGGAGCGTGAGGAGCGTACCCACATCCCCGCCGGGCTCGACTTCGCCGCCATCCCCGGCCTGTCCAACGAGATGCGCCAGCGCCTCGCCGCGGCGAGGCCGGCGACGTTGGGTTCCGCCGGCCGGCTGCCCGGCGTCACGCCGGCCGCCATCGCCGCCCTTGCCGTGGCGCTGCGGCGGGACGGGGTGCGTTCCACGTGAAACATCCGATCCCGGCCCTCGCGCCGGACCCTGCCCGCGACGCCCGGCTCGCCGCGTATCGCGACCTGCTGCTGCGCTGGAACGCGACGATCAACCTGGTCTCCGCGAAGACCGCCGCCGAGATCGACCGGCGCCACATTGCGGACAGCCTGCAGCTCGTCGCCCTTCTGCCAGCCCAGGGCATCATCGCCGATCTCGGTTCAGGCGGCGGCCTGCCCGGCATCGTCATCGCCGTCGCGCTGCCCGACCGCGTCGTGCATCTGGTCGAATCGGACCGTCGCAAGGCCGCCTTCCTCATCGAGGCGGCCGGCACGCTGAAGCTGCCGCATGTCACGATCCATGCCCGACGCATCGAACAGGCCGTGCTGCCGCCGGTCGCCGCGGTCACCGCGCGCGCCCTCGCGCCGCTCGACATGCTGATCGGATTCGCCGCGCGATTCCTCGCGCCGGACGGCGTCGCCATCCTGCCGAAAGGCCGCACCGCCGAGCAGGAGTTGACGAAGGCCGCCGCAGGCTGGCACTTCACCGTCGAGCGGTTCGAAAGCCGCACGGACCCCGAGGCCACCATCCTTCGCCTGAGCGAGATCCGCCGTGCCAGCGACGCCTGACCGCACCTCCCTGCGCATCATCGCCCTCGCCAACCAGAAGGGTGGTGTCGGCAAGACCACCACGGCGATCAACCTCGCCACCGCGCTTGCCACCAAGCGTCGCGTGCTGCTGATCGACATGGATCCGCAGGGCAATGCCTCGACCGGCCTCGGCATCGCGCGGCAGGACCGTGGCGCCGGCTCCTATGCGCTGCTGACCGGCGAGAAGCCGCTCAGCGAGCTGCTGCGGCCGACCAAGA
Source organism: Roseomonas sp. (assembly GCA_041906015.1). Lineage (GTDB taxonomy): Bacteria > Pseudomonadota > Alphaproteobacteria > Acetobacterales > Acetobacteraceae > Neoroseomonas. The sequence goes on along the minus strand of JAYRJZ010000031.1, from coordinate 7,168 downwards.
TCCCCAACCTCACCCTGCTGCCGGCCGACCCCGAGCTCGCCGGCGCGGAGATCGAGCTCGTCGGCCTCGAGAATCGCGAGCGCCGCCTGCGCGACGCGCTCGAAACCCAGCGGGACGGCCTCAACGGGACGGAGGTCATCCTGATCGACTGTCCCCCCTCCCTCGGCCTGCTGACGCTGAACGCGCTGGTCGCGGCCGACTCGGTGATGGTCCCGCTGCAGACGGAATTCTTCGCCCTTGAAGGCGTCTCCCAGATCACCCGCACGGTCGAACGGGTGAAGCGCGCCCTGAACCCGAAGCTCGAGCTGGAAGGTATCGTCCTGACCATGTTCGACAAGCGCAACAACCTGTCCGAACTCGTCGCAGCCGATGTGCGCGCCTTCTTCGGCAACAAGGTCTATTCGACCATCATCCCGCGCAACGTCCGCATCAGCGAAGCGCCGTCGCACGGCCTGCCCGTCATCCTCTACGATCACCGCTCCGCCGGCGCGCAGGCCTATGTGGACCTCGCTGCCGAACTGCTGAAGCGCGAACGCCGCGCCCGGAAATCCGCCGCATGAAGAAGCCCACGCGCCTTGGCATGGGCCTGTCGGCCCTGATGGGGGACAACCAGCCGCCGCCCGCGCCCACCGCCTCCGGCGCCCCCCGCAGCCTGCCGATCGAGGCACTGGAACCGAGCCCGTTCCAGGCCCGCAGCACCCCCGACCCGGCGGCGCTGGCCGAGCTCGCGGCCTCCATCCTGGAACACGGCATCCTCCAGCCCATCCTGGTGCGCCCCAAGCCCGGCACGCCCGGGCGCTTCCAGATCCTGGGCGGGGAACGCCGCTGGCGTGCCGCCCAGCAGGCCAAGCTGCATGATGTGCCCGTGGTCATCCGTGAGCTCGACGACCGCGCTGCCATGGCCGCCGGCCTCGTCGAGAACCTCCAGCGCGAAGACCTCAACGCGCTTGAGGAAGCCGAAGGCTATGCCCGGCTGATCGGCGAATTCGGACTGAAGCAGGAAGGCCTCGGCCAGGCGGTCGGCAAGTCGCGCAGCCATGTCGCGAATACGCTGCGCCTGCTGAACCTGCCGAACCGCGTGCGGGACATGCTGCGCGGAGGCACGCTATCCGCCGGGCATGCCCGCGCGTTGCTCGGCGCGGACGATCCTGAGCGTCTCGCGGGAATTGTCGTGGTGCGCGGGCTGTCGGTGCGCCAGACCGAAGCCCTGGCTGCGGCCACGCCGCGCGACCCGGCCACCCGGCGCGCGGCGCGGCAGGATCCGGATATCGCCTCGCTCGAACGGCGGCTGACGGAACGGCTCGGGCTCAAGATCGGGATCAAGAGCGCGGGCAAGGGTGGGCACCTCACCATCAGCTATCGGGACCGCGATCAGCTCGATGGGGTGCTGCGGTTGCTCGACCCGGATATGGCGTAGCGAGGGGGCGCCGCCCCCTCGCGCTCCCCCGCCAGGAAACTCAGTTTCCTGGACCTTCGCTCTGTTGGGCTGTCGCACCCGCGGCGTTGGCACCGAGGAACGGGATCCAAGGGCCGTGGGCCCTTGGCGGGTCCAGGGCGGAGCCCTGGCGGGGTCCGGGGCAGCGCCCCGATCTCACCCCCGCCTCGCTCGCACCGCTTCCCGCGCCAGCCCCATCACCGCCGCGCGCGCCACCGTCGCATCCGGCATCCCCGTTGTCTTCGTCAGGCGCTCCGCCTCCAGCAGCGCGGCGCCGGCGGCGGCCAGCGTGTCCGGGCGCCACAGCCGCAGCGCCCGCTCGAAGGCCGGTCGCGTCTTGAAGAACACCGGCGGCCGCAAGCCCTCCACGGCATCCTTCGTCGAGGCTCCCCGCGCCACCGCTGCGGCCGCGACCTCCAGGCGCTGCACATGCCGCAGCGCGGCCCGCACCACCTGCACCGCCGCCGCCCCTTCCGCGAAGGCCGCGTCCAGCGCCGCATCGGCGCGCGGCGCGTCGCCTTCCGTCGCCGCGAGCAGCGCCGCATCCAGATCGAGCGCCGAGCCTTCAGACAGCGAGGCCAACGCGTCCTCCTCCGTCACCCGCCCACCCGCACCGACATAGAGCGCGAGCTTCTCGCACTCCCGCCGCATCACCAGCCGATCCTCGCTGAGCCGTCCGGCCATCCAGGCCAGGGCCGCGGGTTCGGCACTGACGCCGAAGTCGCGCAGGAAGCCGCTGATGGAAGATTCTAGCGCCGCGCCCGTCTCGACGTAGCAGGCGATCACCGCCGCTTCCGGCCCGGCCTTCTCCATCGCCGCGCGCAGCCCCTTGCGCCCGTCCAGCGCGCCGGCCTCCAGCAGCACGATCCCCGGACCCTGCCCGGCCAGCACCGCCTTCGCTGCGTTGGCGAGGCCATCCGTCGCATCGCGTACGCGCACCAGCCGCCGCCCGCCGGTCAGGGCTGGCGTGGCCGCTTCGGCCGCGAGCAACCCGGCATCCTTGGCGGCGACCTCGCGCGGGATATCGACCAGGCGGAAGGGATCGTCCCCAGCCACGGCGCGGCTCAAGGCCTCGCCGCGTTCGCGCACCAGGCCACCATCCTCGCCGAAGATCAGCACAAGCCGTGCGGCGCCGGGATCGGCCAGGAAGGCCTGCAGGCGTCGCGCGTCGAGCTTCGCCACGCCGCCCGTCAGCCCGCCTGGGGTGGACCGGCTTCGAAGCGCACGGCCAGGCGCTGCACGATGTCACTGGCTAGCTGGTCCACCAGCCGCCGCTCGGCCGCATCGCGGGAAGTATCCGAGGCGAAGAACTGGTTCTCGGGCACGTTGTAGGCGTCGAAGGTGCGGACCAAGCCATTGTCGACCAGGCGGGGCGGCACGCCATTGTCGTAGAGGAACCAGTTGGCCGTCGCGGTTATGCGCACGCGGCTCGGCGTACCATCGCGCTCGAATCCCTGGACCTCGATGCCATAGGACAGGCCGACGCGAAGATCGTAACGCGCGGCCACGCCCTCGGCGCCCAGACGTTGCTCCAGGGCGCGGCGGAGCAACTGCCCGTTCCGCTCGTTGATCAGCCCGACGCGCACTGTCGACAGCGCCGCCGAAGCCTGGCTGTCCGGGCGGGAGCCATAGAGGGGCCGGAAGCCGCACCCCCCCAGGGCCAGGGCCGGCAGGGCGAGAAACGCGCGCCTAGACGACAAGGTTCACGACCCTCCCGGGAACATGGATGCGCTTGCGAATGGGCTTGCCGGCGATCGCACGCTGCACATTCTCCTCCGCCTCGGCCGCTGCGAAAATGGTCTCCTCGCTGGCGCCGACCGGCACCTCGATGGTCGCACGCAGCTTGCCCAGCACCTGCACCGCCAGCGTCACGCTTTCCGCCTTCAGCAGCGCCGGATCGGCCTCCGGCCAGGGAAGCTGCGCCACCAGGCCCGCCTGGCCAGGACACAGCAGGGACCAGCATTCCTCGGCCAGGTGCGGCATCATCGGTGCGGACAGGCGCGCCAGCATCTCGAGCGCCTCGCGCTTCGCCCCACCTGGCGCGTCCTTCGCCGCCTCGATGGCATTGGCGAATTCATACAGCCGCGCGACGGCAACGTTGAAGGCGAAGGTTTCGAGCGCCTCGGTCACCGTGGCGATGGTCCGGTGCGTGGCGCGGCGCAGCGCCTTGCCCTCGGCTTCCGGCGCGGTGCCAGCGGGCGGCAGGGATGGCAGCGCGGTCTCCACCATGCGGAAGACGCGCTGGGTGAACCGATAGGCGCCGGCGACGCCGCTCTCGGTCCACTCCATGTCGCGGTCGGGCGGGTTGTCCGACAGAATGAACCAGCGCGCGGTGTCCGCCCCATACTTCGCGATGATCGCGCCCGGATCGACGGTGTTGCGCTTGGACTTCGACATGGCCTCAACGCGGCCGATTGTGACGGGCTCGTTGCCGCCCTTCACATGCGCGCTGCGCGTGCCGTCCATCGTGGCGTCGAACTCGATTTCCTCGGGATAGAGCCAGCGGCCATCCGCGCCCTTGTAGCTTTCGTGCTGCACCATCCCCTGGGTGAACAGCCCCGCGAAGGGCTCCTCGACGGACAGATGGCCCGCAGCCTTCATCGCGCGGGAGAAGAAGCGCGAATAGAGCAGGTGCAGGATCGCGTGCTCGATGCCGCCGATATACTGGTCGACCGGCAGCCAGGCATCGACGGCGGCCTTCGTCACCGGCACCTCCGCGCGCGGCGAGCAGAAGCGCGCGAAATACCAGGAGGAGTCCACGAAAGTGTCGCAGGTATCGGTCTCGCGCCGCGCCGGCTTGCCGCAGGACGGGCAGGCGACATGCTTCCAGCTCGGATGGTTGTCGAGCGGATTGCCCGGCTTCGAGAAATCCACATCCTCCGGCAGCCGCACCGGAAGCTGGTCGTCGGGCACCGGCTGCACGCCGCAATCATCGCAGTGGATGAAGGGGATCGGGCAGCCCCAGTAGCGCTGGCGGGAGACGCCCCAATCGCGCAGGCGCCAGTTCACCACGCCATTGCCGACGCCGAGCCTTTCCAGTTCCTCGATCGCGCGGCGCTTCGACGCCGCGACATCGAGCCCGTCGAGGAAGCCGGAATTGAAGGCGATGCCATCATCGGTGAAGGCTTCGTTCGCCACGCTGAAGGTCGCCGGATCCGCACCCTTCGGCAGCACCACGGGCGTCACCGTCAGATCGTACTTCCGCGCGAAATCGAGGTCGCGCTGGTCATGCGCCGGGCAGCCGAAGATGGCGCCCGTGCCGTATTCCATCAGCACGAAATTCGCGATCCACACCGGGTATTCCTGGCCGGTGAAGGGATGCTTCACACGGAAGCCGGTGTCGAAGCCCTTCTTCTCCGCCTGCTCGATCACCGCTTCCGAGGTGCCCATGCTGCGGCATTCAGCGACGAAATCCGCCGCCTTGCCATTCACCGCGGCCGCCGCCGCCGCCAGCGGATGCTCCGCCGCGACCGCAAGGAACGACATGCCGAACAGCGTATCGGGGCGCGTGGTGAAGACCTCCACCTCGGTCATGCCATCCACCGGCTGGGCCAGCGCGAAGCGCACCCGCGCGCCCTCGCTGCGGCCGATCCAGTTGGATTGCATCAGCTTCACACGCTCGGGCCAGCGATCGAGGTCGCCCAGCGCCTCCAGCAGTTCCGGCGCGAACTTCGTGATGGTCAGGAACCACTGCGACAGCTTCTTCTTTTCGACCAGCGCGCCGGAACGCCAGCCGCGCCCGTCGATGACCTGCTCGTTCGCCAGCACCGTCCCGTCCACCGGGTCCCAGTTCACCCAGGATTCCTTGCGCTCGACGAGGCCCGCCTTCCAGAAGTCGAGCAGCAGCTTCTGCTGCTGGCCATAGTATTCCGCATCGCAGGTGGCGAACTCGCGGGCCCATTCCAGGGACAGACCCATGCGCTTCAGTTCCTCGCGCATGTTGGCGATGTTCTGGTAGGTCCAGCTCGCAGGATGGATGCCGCGTTCGCGCGCCGCATTCTCCGCCGGCAGGCCAAAGGCGTCCCAGCCCATCGGGTGCATCACCAGATGCCCGCGCGCCCGCTTGTAGCGCGCCACCACGTCGCCGAGGGTGTAGTTGCGCACATGCCCCATATGGATCTTGCCGCTGGGGTATGGGAACATTTCAAGAACATAGTACTTTGCCGCCCCGTCGGGCGGCACGTCGGGCACCGCGAAGCAGGCATTCTCCTCCCAGGCCTTCTGCCAGCGAGGCTCGGCGGCCCGGAAATTGTACCGCGGCGCAGCCGGTTCCTGAGCCGCCTTGTCGGGGGATGCGATGCTGTCGTTCATTGCGCGCGCGCGTCTCGTACCTTGCGGGGCGAAAGGGAGACGGATGCATAAGCCCCGCCGCGCCGAATTCCTAGGGTTGGCGCTCATCGCCTTGCTCTGGGCTGCCCCGGCCCGGGCACAGGACCCGAATACGGATTTCGCCGCCTATCGCGCGCTGTTCTCGGTCGCGACGCTGGGGGCGGCGCGGGGCGTCAGCACCGTCACCGGCTTCACCCTGCACTACCGGGGTGCCATGACACATGCGGCCTTCGCCTTGGCCACCACGCCGGATGGCCGGTCCACCTGGCGGTTCTTCGGTGGCGGCAGCTCCACCGATACGGTGAGGAACACCGCGCAGACGGTCTGCGACCGCGATGCCACGACCGCGCTGGGTCCGGGCCACACCTGCCGGGTCCTGGCTCTCGACGGCTCGTTGCCTGGCCAGGCCGTGTCGGGGTTCCATCCCGTGATGCTGCAGATCGGCCCCTTCCGCGCCGCCCCCCTGATGTTTCGTCACGGGCCACGGGCGGCGGAGGGCGTCGTCCTTTGGTCCCATGGCTATGGCGGGCCACAGATGGATCAGCGCCAGCGCTCCCTGCCGGGCATCCTCGCCCTGTTGAATGATGCCGGCTGGGATGTGATGCGTTTCGACCGCGACCCGGCCGACGACCTGCTGCCCAGCGCCACGGCGACGTTGCGGCGCGGCCTGCCCCTGCTGCGCGAGGCAGGCTACCGGCGCGTCGTCCTGGCCGGGCAGTCGCGTGGCGGCTGGCAATCCGTCCTGATCGCTGCCGAGCGGCCGGAACTGGTGCACGCCGTCCTGGCTTTCGCGCCCGCCGCCCACGGAGAAGCGGCGCGGCCCAACAACCTCGCAGAGGGCCTCGGTGATTTTCGCCGGATCCTCGCCGGGCTGCCTAACGAGGGGCCGCGGCTCGCCGTTGCCGTCTTCGCGGAAGATCCGTTCGACCCGGACCCCGGCGCCCGCGCCGCAGCGGTCGCGAATTTGGCCGGACAGCGCCAGGCGCCGACCCTTGCCCTGTTTCCCGAAGCCCCGATCCGTGGGCATGGTGGCGCCAGCGACTGGCGCTTCACGCGAGCCCTGGGGCCTTGCATCGTGTCGTTGGTGCAGGCTCCTGCCGCGGCCGCCCCGCGGGGGCTGAGGCGGAATCCCTGCGGCGGTGGGTGAATGGGGCTTTACCCCTCTCCGGGCCACGCTCCAGCAAAGTCCCAAGGCCTTCGCAAACCGTATTGGCGATCGATGATGCCGAGCCTCGCGCGGTGCGCGCCGTCCGAAGGGGCCTTCCGACACAATACCCAAAACACCGACGGCATTTCATAAATGCTTCTGGTGCCCAGTGCCAGGTCGAGATTTCCAAAGGCCTTCCTGACCACCCAGCACCTTCCGCTGTGGAATGGGTGGGGGTTTGCCCCTCCAAGCCACCC
>JAYRJZ010000151.1:0-7725 GCA_041906015.1 Roseomonas sp. | reverse complement strand
GTTTGAGCGTCGGCGGGCATGGTCTCCGTAATCGGCTGGATTATGGTGTCGCAGCCGAATCCTATGGCCGATCAACGGGTTGCGCCATGTCCGCCAACCCTGATGAATTTTCCGGGCTAGCATCCTCTGGTACCTGAACGCGCGCGCCAGCGCCTTCACGAGCGCAGGGTCCGCGCGCGTGGCAATCGCGGTGTCGGTGCCAGCGGTCGGGACCGGCGTGACCACCGTCCTTCGTCCGGGCCGCCTGCGGATCCTCAGTGGCACTCGAACCGTGATGCTCGTCGCGGCGGTCATGCGGCAACCCTCAGCGCTTCGGGTGCAATCGCGGTGAGGTCGCGGACCAAACCGGCCAACCCCTCGACGCGCACCTGGATATCAGCGCCGTCCGGCCCGATGACCACTCGCTCTACCAGCGCGCGCACGATCCTTGCCTGCTCCGCCGGGAACAACTCGCCCCAAAGCGGGTCAAGCTGATGCAGTGCGTGGCGCACCTCGCGCTCTGTGAGGTTCGACGCGTCCTTCCGGGCGGCGAGCCACGTCCCGACGACGATCTCTGGCTGCCGCAGCAAGGCACGGACCTGGCTGATGACGGCGCCCTCGATCTGTGCCGCCGACACGCGCCGCACGATGCCGTCGTCACCGTGCGCATCACCCTTCAGCACACGCTGCGCGACGTAGTAGCGGTAGAGCCGACCTCCCTTCCGGCAGTGCGTCGGCGATAGCGCCCGGCCGTCGACACCAAAGATCAGCCCCTTCAGCAGCGCCGGCGCGTGCTGCCGGTTCTGCGCGGCGCGGGCGCGCGGGCTGACCTGCAAGATGGCGTGCGCCCGATCCCAAAGATCCCGCGGGACGATCGCCTCATGCTCGCCGCGATAGACGTTTCCCTTGTGCGTGACCTCGCCGATGTACGTCCGCAGGTTCAGGATCTTGTAGACGTCGCCCTTGTCGAGCGGCCTGGCAGACTTGGCGGTCACGCCCCCGGCCTGCAGGCGGCGCACCGTCTCGACGCCGGAGCCGGTCTCGACGAAGAGTTCGAACACGCGCCGCACGCGTTCGGCCTCTGGCTCGTTCACGACCAGCTTGCGGTTCGCGACGTCGTACCCGAGCGGCACCTTCCCGCCCATCCACATGCCGCGCGCTTTCGACGCGGCCACCTTGTCGCGGATGCGCTCCCCGATCACCTCGCGCTCGAACTGCGCGAAGCTCAGCAGGATGTTCAGCGTCAGCCGCCCCATGCTGGTCGTCGTGTTGAAGCTCTGCGTCACCGAGACGAAGGTCACCCGGTGCGCCTCGAACGTCTCGACCAGCTTGGCGAAGTCCATCAGCGACCGGCTGAGCCTGTCGATCTTGTAGACCACGATGACGTCGATCAGGCCCGCCTCGATATCGGCCAGCAGCCGCTTCAGCGCGGGGCGCTCCAACGTGCCACCGGAGAAGCCGCCGTCGTCGTAGCGGTCGCGGACCAGCACCCAGCCCTCGGCGCGCTGGCTGGCGACGTACGCCTCGCAGGCCTCGCGCTGGGAGTCGAGCGTGTTGAACTCCTTGTCCAACCCCTCGTCAGTGGACTTCCGCGTGTAGACTGCGCAGCGCAGCTTCTTCGTGCTGGCCGGCATCGCCGCGCCGGCGGCAGCGCGCGTCCTCATGCCGAGGCTCCCGGCTGACGTAGGCCGAAGAACACCCAGCCGTTCCAGCGCGTGCCGGTGATATGACGGGCTATGGCAGAGAGGGACCGGTACGGCCGCCCCTCGTACTCGAAGTCGTCGGCGCGCACCGTGACCACATGCTGCACGCCGTCGTACTCGCGCACCAGCCGCGTGCCGGGCAGCGGCCGGCTGTCGGCGCGGATCCGTCGCAGCACCACGTTCCCGCCGTCGAGCTGCTCACCCAACGCCTCGAGCCGTGCCCGCGTCTCCGGCTTCAGCCCGCCGTAGGCGAGCTCTTGCACGCGGTAGCTGAGCCGACTGACCAGGTACGGCCGGTTGAAGAGCGGCGGCTCCTTGCCGAACAGGGCCCGCCACTGGTCCTTCAGCTCGGCGGCCGTGGCGGTCTGCAGCGCCGCCAGGCGCGGCAGGACCTGCGCGGGCGGGATCTTCGGGACGGTGGGCGCCGGCGGCGCTGCCTCCCGCTGCCGGCGTTGGGTCATGGTTCCTCGGGTCATGCGACTCCCTCTCTCCTGGGGTTCGCATGACGGCGCTGCCGGGCGGTGGAGTGTAGGCGAACGTCTCCCGACCCGCGGGCCTCTTCGGCGTCGCGCGCGAGATCCTCTGCAGCGCGGCTGCGCAGCCGCAGCAGGCCGCGGGCGAGGAGGTCGCACACCTCGCGGAGGTGGGGCGGAAGGTGAGGGTTTGGCGGGATGGGCGCTGCCATGCCCCGCCCTTACTCACCGTCGCGCCGAACCGTATCGCGGCCGCGAAATAGGATTCGACTCCGGGCGGGGCGCTTGTCTAGAACAAACGCGGAACGCGTTCCCATCCCCCCAACCTTCGCCCGTCGAGCGAGACCCCGTCCATGGCCTCCGACTTGAGGAAGTTCGTCAATCCCAAGTTCCTGCGCACCGTGAGCCTGGAGCTGTTCCGGGAGTTGTTCGAGCGCGAGGCGCCTGGCGCCGAGCGGCCCGACTTGGCCCTCTTTGACTTGCCGGAGCCGGAGGCGCGAGCCGCGTTGGCAGAGCTGTTCGAGGGGCCTGAGGACGCGCTGCCGAGCGGGCTGGTGGCGGATCTCCATCACGTCGCGGAGCTCGGCACCGAGGCGGGCATGGTGCTGCTGCAGGAGCGCGCAGCGCGCCTGAAGGTCACCATCGCCGCCCCCGCCGACGATGGCACCGACGACGCTGTCCCGCTCGACCCGAAGCACTTCGCGCTGCTGGCGTATCTCCGCTATCCGAGGGTGTTCGAGGCGGCGTCGGACCTCGCGGTGCTCCAGGCGCGGTCGTCGTTCGCGGAGTACGTCGGCCGCGACGAGAGCGTCGAGCCAGACCTGGCCGGTCCGGCAAAGGACGCCTTCGAGGCCGCGGCCGGGGAGATGTTCAAGCGCGATCACCGCGGCGCCCATTGCCGCGTCGGCTGGTACGAGGATGGCGATACGTTGCGCGCTGCGGTCACCCACGGGGCGCCCGTCTCGGTCCTGCCGGTGGTGGGGCGCGGGGGCGAGGAGGTGATCCGGTTCCGGCGACTCGAATACGCGGTCCTCTCGTACCAGGTGAGCACGGGCCGGCTCGGCATCGCTGGGCTGCGCAAGGCGTTGCGCGCTGATCTCGCGGAGTTCTTCGCGCGCCACATCCTGCAGCGGCCCGGCTTCTTCGCCGGCGAGGATTGCCAAGACCTCTACACCCTGGAGCGCATCGAGCGGACGGGCCTCGGCTTCGGTGTCGATCACGCCTTCGACCCGGGGATCCAGCGCGTCGAGATCATCGAAGTGCAGTTGGACAGGCTCGACAGCGAGACGCGCGACGGCCACCCCATCGTCCTGGCGACGCATGTCACGCGCTCCTTCAGCGGCTCGGCCCTTATGCGCGTCCAGCAGCACACCGACCGTGTGGCGTTCGGCCCCGGCCGGTACCGTATCGGGCATGTCGTGCTGCGCATCCACTTTGCCGGCAGGAAGCGCGCGACGAGTGTGACGGTGAAGATCAAGCCGCCGTCGCTCGCGGTGTTCAAGCGGCACCGCTTCGAGGCCCGCATCATGGAGCTCCTCCGTCGGAACGGCTTCTGCCTTGAACGACAGCCTGGCGAAGCTGCTGCTGCGGCGTAGCGCCGCGGGGCCGGAGCCGATCCTCTCTGGGCGCGACGCGGCGCCGTTCCTGGGGCCGGTATTCGCTCGACTGCTCGCGAAAGGCATCCTCACGGAGCTGCCGCCTGCCTCAAGCTGGCCGCCTTGCGCGGGCTGCGCCTGTGGGTTCGGCGAGCGACGGATCGTGGAGATCGACGGCCGGCTCGTCGCCGAGTGCCCCGACGACGCAAGTTCGGACACCGTGCTTGACGCCAGTGACCTGCGCAGCTTCGCCATTGCCGTCGATCGCCTCGTCGCGATGCTCGCCGCCGGGACCAGTTGGCCCGATCCACCCGAACGGCTCGGCGCTGGCGTATGGCGGCTCGGGGACCTGGCGGACGGCCGAGCCGTGGTACTGATCGTGGATCCGCTCGCGTTCCAATCGTCCGCGCTCCTCCCCATCCTGCGGGCGGCCCCGGCGCCGCCCAGCACCACGCTCCTCGTGCCCCCTGGCGTCGACGCCGGGGCGCGGCGCCCTTTCCTCGATATGCGCTACCACCTGGTCGGGTTGCTCGACGCGCTCCATCCGACCGAACTGAGCCTTCAGCGCGATCGGCTCGCGCCATCGGCGATGGGCGCCCCGGCGACCGACGCCGGCGGGATGCTTTTGGCCGTCAACGTGCTCGGCGTCACCGCCAGCTTCGCCGGTGCGCAGCTGCGGCTCCGGCCGCGTGACTTCGACGTGCTGGCGGTGCTGGCCCGCGAGGCGGCCGATGGCCAGGCGCTCGCGCAGCAGGACTACCTGCTCCGTGCCCTGTCCGGCGGAGAAGATCGGGCAGAGCCAATCGCCGTCGAACAGCTGGAGAAGTCGATCAGCCGCATCCGTGAGGCCCTGTGCAGCGCGGCGGAGCTCCCGCGCCAGCAAGGCCGGGACTTGATCGTCAACGTGACGCGGCGCGGCTACCGCCTGTCATCGCCCCCGATCCGGGTGGTGCTCGCCTAGCCAGGGCGCGGCGGAGAGGATTCCGGGAGGATCGGGGAGGAAGGCGAGAGGATTCCTCCGGCTGCTCGCCCGAGGCTGTGGCCATCGACCTCGATGGAGCCCAGCCCGAATGTCTCGCCCGATCACGCCCGCCGATCTCAGCACCATCCAGACCGTCGCTGCCGAGGAAGCCCGGAGGCTGGGGCGCAGCCTCGGCTTACCGCACCAGGACCGCGATGACCTCCGCCACGACCTGCTGGCGGACCTCCTGTCGCGGCTGCCGGCCTACGATCCGGCGAAGGGCGCGCTCGGCGCCTTCGCCCGCGTCTGCATGCGTCACGCCGCCCTCCGCATCGGTGAGCAGTACCGGCAGCGCCGGCGCCGCGCGCACACCGTCTCGCTCGACGACCGGCTGCCGGGCAGCGACGAGCTGAGCTTCGCGGACGTCTTCACCGAAGCGGACAGCTATGGGAGCTGGTGCGGCCAGCCATCCGACGCCTTCGCCGCGCTGGAGCGCCGCCTCGACCTCGAGCGCGCCGTCGGCGCCATCGACCCCGAGGATCACCCCCTCTGCGCCGCGTTGAGCCGCCATACGCCGCACGAGTTCGGCGAGCAGCGCACGATGCCGCGCATGCGGATCTATCGGCGCATCCGCGAGATCCGGCTTCGGCTGCTCGCGGCCGGCATCCCCTCGGCGGCCTGATACGGAATTCGAGGTGCCCGAGTAATGCTGGTCATGGCCACCTGCTCTCCGACCCCCACCCCACCGCCGGCGCCGCTCACCGAGGCGGCGTTCTGCGCCTGGCTCGGCAACGCCGCGAGCGGCGATGCCATCACCTACCACCGCGGCGCGCTCGCGCGTGAGACCTGCCCGAGCCTCAACCTGCTGCCGCAGGACGAGCGCGTCCGGGTCGCCCGGCTGTCGAGCCGCGCGCTGAAGCTGGCCGAGGCGGGGCATGTACATCTCGTGCAGCGCCGTCGCGGCTTCGAGGACTACGAGTACGTCGCCATCGCGCGGCGTCGGCCGAGGAAGACCTCGCCCCTGCTTCTCCCGCGCATCCTGGCGGAGGCGGCGTGATGGACGCGCTCCGCACCAACCGCCCCACCCTCGACAGCCTGCGCCACCTGCCAGTGGGCGACATCATCGCGCTGCCGGCCGAGCACCTCGCCCTCCTACAGGCCGAAGCCCGCGAGGCGGTCGAGGCAGCGAAGCGCATGCAGGACTGGATCGAGGCCGCCATCGCGCTCCGCTACGAGCAGCGCGCCGTCGGCGCCCGCGCCGCTGCCGGGAAGGACACCGGCACCGTGCGCTTCGACGACGGCGAGGTCGAGGTCACCGCCGAGCTGCCGAAGCGCGTGGAGTGGGACCAGCGCAGGCTCGCCGACCTCGCCGAGCAGATCCGCGCTGGTGGCGAGGATCCCGGCGAATACCTCGAGGTCAGCTTCAAGGTGCCGGAGCGCGCCTACGTCGCCTGGCCGGAGCGCATCCGCCAGGCCTTCGAACCGGCACGCACGGTCCGCACCGGCCGGCAGACCTTCCGGCTCACCCTGAAGGTGGGAGGCGCCTGATGCCGCTGCGCATCGTCACCGCCGACGAGCGTCTCTCCGCCGCGGCGAACAAGACCACCATGGCGTTGTTCGGCCCGAGCGGCGTTGGAAAGACCACGCTGGTCAAGACGCTGCCGCACGAGACCACGCTCTGCGTGGATCTCGAGGCTGGCATGAAGTCCGTCCAGGACTGGCGCGGCGACAGCATCCCGATCCGCTGCTTCGAGGACGCGATCGACCTCGCCTGCCTGATCGGCGGCGTGAACCCGGCCGCAGACCCGAATGGCTACTTCTCCGCCGCCCACCACCAGCATCTCGTCGCCGCGCATCCCGACCTGGTCCGGCTGCTGGCCGGCAAGAGCATCGTTTTCCTCGACAGCATCACCGACCTGACCCGGCAGGCGATGGCGTGGGCGAAGACCCGGCCGGAGGCGTTCTCCGACCGCACCGGCAAGCCCGACACGCGCGGCGCCTACGGCCTGATGGCGCGCGAGGTGATCGGGCTGCTGAAGCACCTGCAGCACGCGCCGGGCAAGAGCCTGATCATGGTCGGCATCCTGGAACGCGTGACCGACGACCTCGGCCGCGTCTCCTGGCAGCCGCAGATGGAGGGCGGCAAGGCCGGCCGCGAGCTCCCCGGCATCGTGGATCAGGTGGTCTCCATGGCGCTGTTCTCGCGCGATGCGCAGGGCGCGCCGGTGCACGACCCGGAGCGCGGCACCGAACGCCGTCTCGTCTGCCGCACGGCCAACAGCTTCGGCCTGCCGGCCAAGGATCGCTCGGGCCGCCTCGATGAAACCGAGCCGCCCGACCTCGCCGCCCTTCTCCGCAAGATCAACCTCGCGCCCAGGAGCTGACGCATGACCTTCGACATGAACGACGCTGAGCTGCCGCGCGGCACTGACCTCATCCCGGACGGCAGCTTCGTGAAGCTGCGCATGGAGATCCGGAGGGGCGGCATCGACGGCGCCAGCCCCTTCGACCGGGAGCTGCTCAAGGCGGCGAAGACCCCCGGCAGCGACGTGCGCATGCTCGACTGCGAGTTCACCGTGGTTGCGGGACCGCACAGCAAGCGGAAGTTCTGGCAGAGCTTCACGGTCGCCGGAGGCAAGGTCGACGAGCAGGGTGTGTCCATCGGCTGGAAGATCTCGAAGGGGATGTTCCGGGCGATGATCGACAGCGCGCTCGGTCTCGACCCGCACGACATGAGCGAGGCGGCGAAGGCCAAGCGGATCCTACGCGGCCTCGCCGACCTCAACGGCATCACCTTCGCCGCCAAGCTCCGCGTCGAGCCGGCCAACGATCCCCGCTACGGCGACAACAACCGGATCGACCGGGTGGTGCTGCCGGGCGAGGCGGAATACGCGCGCATCATGGCGGGCGAGGCGCTGCCGCCGCAGCCGAGCCAGCGCACGGCGCGCGCGCCGGCGGCCGGCAACACCCCGTCGGCCTGGGGTGGCACGGCCGCGCCGGCGTCCGGCGCGCCT
>JAYRJZ010000030.1:0-53646 GCA_041906015.1 Roseomonas sp. | reverse complement strand
AGTCCGGGGTGCGGTTGAGTTGGTCCGCGAGCGCGCGGAGTGACCGCGCGGCGGACGAGATCTGCTCCAGCATGCGTTCGAGGTCGCGCTGGAACTGGGAGTCGTCACCATAGCCGCGATTTGCCGAGGTAATGAGCCGTCCCGCCTGCGCGACTGCGCTGTTCAGCCCGGCCACGACCTGCGGCAGGCTGCGCAGCGTGGGCTGCAGCGTGGTATCGAGGTTGCGGATCGCTGTCTCAGCCGCTGTCAGCGTGGATTGCAGCGCGGCAATCGACTGCTGCAGCGCAGGGTCCCGCACCAGTTCGTTCACGCCGGCGACGGTCTCATTTACGTTGCGGCCGATATCCTGCAACGGCAGCGCCTCGATGCTGGCGAGGACGCGGTTCACGCCTTCCATGATCGAGGCGAACTGGCCCGGCGCGGTGGGCATGACGATTGAATTGCCCTGCAGGGTGATCTGGGCCGGTGGCGCGTTCTCAACGAATTCGAGCGCGATGCGCTGCTGGCCGGTGATCAGGTTCGCGCTGACGAGCCGCGCGCGCAGGCCCTGTTGCACCAGCATCCGCGCATTCTCGAGCGGGCCTCGGCGCTCGGCCTCGGTCGAGCCCGTGACGCGCTGCGGCTCGATCTCATAGCGCACAGGCACGCGGAGCTGATTGGTCGCAGCGTCGAATTCAAGATCGTAGCCCAGCACCTCGCCGATGCGCACGCCCTGGAAGGTGACCGGCGCCCCGGGCGAGAGGCCCGAGATGGAATCGGTGAAGTAGGAGATGACGGGCACGCGCCGCGTCAGCGCCGCGTTGTTCGCCGCCTCCTGGCTAGCATAGAGGCGGAACACGTCGTTCTGCGCGACGGCAGCACCGTTGCGCGCCGCTTCCGGCGTCTCGAAGGCGATGCCGCCGAGCAGCAGGGCGCGCACGGATTCCAGGCGGAACTGGACGCCGTCCGCACCGAGTTGCACCGACAGACCCGAGGCATTCCAGAATCGCGAGCCCTCCCGAACATAGCGGTCGTAGGGGGAGCGGATGAAGGTGTGGATGGTCACGCTTTCCGCCATGTCGGCGAAGTCCCAGCCCATCACCTGGCCGACCTCGATGTCACGGTAGAAGACCGGGGAGCCAAGGCTGATCGAGCCGATCCGGTCCGCGCGCAGCAGGAAGGTGCGCCCCGGTTCCTCGGTGGTCAGCAGCGGCGGGTCCTCGAGCCCGGTGAAGTGCCGCTGCGCCTCACCGCCCGGGGCAGAGGGCGCCACCTGGATGTAGGAGCCCGAGAGCAGCGTATCGAGGCCCATCAGGCTGCCGGCGAAGAGCCGCGGCTTCACCACCCAGAAGCGGGCATGCGACGTCAGCAGCGGCTCTGCCTCCCGCGTCGTGCGTACCGACATGGTCACGTGCTGGAGGTCGGGGGCCAGGCTGATTTCCTGCACCGTGCCCATCACCACGTCGCGGTAGCGGAGCTGCGACTGGCCGGCGGTCAGCCCCTCCGCGTTGCGGAAGGTGAGGGTGATGGTCGGGCCGCGCTGGGAATAGGTGTGCCAGACGAGGTAGCCCGCGATCAGCGCCGTGACGATCGGGATGGCCCAGATCGGGGACAGCCAGCGACTGCGCCCGACCCGCGCCGTGGTGACCTTGGCTTCGGGGTGATCGAGGGCCATCAGGCGGCCTCCGCGCGCGCTGCGTCGTTCTCACCGGCGGCGTCCCACATCAGGCGCGGGTCGAAGCCCTCGGCCGCGAACATGGTGAGGATGACGACGCCGCAGAAGGCGATGGCGCCCATCCCCGGCTCGATGCTGACGACCGAGCCGAAACGCACCAGTGCCACCAGGATGGTCTCCATGAAGATGTCGATCATTGACCAGCGTCCGATCGCGTTCACCACGAAATACAGCCGTGTGCGGTCGCGCAGCCGGCCCGTCCAGCCGAAGCGCACGGACAGCAGCAGCACCGCGAGCCCGGCGATCTTCAGTAACGGCACGGCCACCGATGCGAAGAAGACCAGCAGGGCGAGTGGCCACATCCCGCCATCCAGCAGCTCCACCACCCCGCCCAGGATGGTGCTGGGCTCGCCGGAGCCAAGCTGGATGAATTGCAGCACCGGATAGACATTCGCCGGCACATACAGGATCGCCGCCGCGATCAGCAGCGCCACGGCGCGCGCCACCGCATTGGGCTTGCGGCGATGCAGGTGGCTGCCGCAGCGCGGGCAATGGTCGCCATGGTGGTGCGGCAGGCTGACCAGGCCGCAGGTGTGGCAGGACAGCGCACCGGCATCGGGGGCGGAGAGCGCGGTCGCGGCATGGTCGATGTCACCATGCGGCACGCCGCGACGCTCCATCTCCTCCCACACCGCCTGTCGGTCCAGCACCGCCTCGGCGGCGATCATGGTCAGCATCAGCAGCCCCATGGCGTAGAGCGCCACGCCGAGCTCGATATGCACCAGGTCGACCAGCTTGGTGTAGGCGACGAGCAGGCCGAGCAGGAACACCTCGACCATCGACCAGGGGCGGAGATGCTCGACCCAGGCATAGACCCGGCGGATGTGGCGCGGTGAGCGCGGCAGCCGCAGCCCGACCAGCACATAGGCCATGCAGGACAGCTTCGCGACCGGGGCGATGACCGTGGTGAACATCACCACGATGGTCAGTTCCCACAGCCCGCTGCGGCCCATGTCGATCGGCCCGCTGAACAGGCTGGCGTGCCGCACCATGCCGGCGGTGCTGACCGTCATCAGCGTCATCAGGCAGGCCACGGCAAACAGCGACAGGGCCGCGAGGTTGAGCGCCAGCGCGCGGCCCAACGGGTCGATGCGGGCACGGCGCAGCACGGCGTCGCAGCGGATGCAGCGCGCCGACTGGCCCGGCAGCAGGGAGGGGAGCTTCTGGAAGCGGCCGCAATTCGGGCACTCGCACAGCCGCGATCCGGTCCGCCAGGCTTCAAGCGTCGCCACCCGCCCTTCATCCATGGCGGTGGCAGTGGCGCCGGACATCAGGCCGAGCAGTCCGAAGGGGGCTTCATGGGTGCGTTGTAGCCTGTCCGGCCGCTGGGGCCATGGTCGAAGACTATCCGATTCCATCCGAAAGCGCGCATGGCGGCTTTGTCATCCGGGCCGTGTCATGGTCCCTCGGCCCGTCGCAGGGCGAGCCGGATCGCGGCCGGCACCGGTTCGATGATGGGCAGCGCCAGACGCGGGCGGAGCGCCGCGGCCGCGGCCGCCAGCGGGCCGCCCCCGATGATCACCGCGTCCGGCGCCGCCTCCGCCGTGGCCCGGCCGATCGCGGCTTCCAGCGCCGATGCCAGGCGGTCGGGATCCGCCATCAGGTGGGGAGCGTCGCCCTCGGTCAGCCAGGTGCCGGCGAAGGCATCTCCGTGTCCATAGGCCACGGCGCGCCGGCCGATGGCCTCGGCCAGCAGCGGCGTCGTGGTGATGACGGCGAAGCGTCCATGGGCGGCGGCCTCGGCCATCGCCGCCTCGGCGATACCGGTCGCCGGAATGGCGGCGCTGGCGCGCAGGGCCTGCAGGCCCGGATCGCCGAAGGCCGCGACGACAATGCCGGCGAAGGGCGAGAGGTCGGTGGCGGCGATGAGCGCCTGCACCGCCTCGGCCGCCACGGCGAGCATGGCCGGATCGAGGATGAGCGGCGCCCCGCTGGCGGCCGTGGCGCCCTCCACGGTAACGCCGCGCGGTGCGGCCGCCTGGGCGATGCCGACCATCGCGGCGGTGGTGCGGGTGTTGGTGTTCGGGTTCACCAGCAGCAGGCGCATCCTGATCAATTCCCTTCCATCATGCGGCCCCGCCGCACGGGACCCGTGCCATCCTGCGGCGGCGAGAAACGGAGATCGAGCCCGCATGACCACCCGCCCGGCGATCGGCAACATCATCCCGTCGTCCAACCGCGTGGCGGAACGCACGGTCGCCGGCATCATGACGCTGTTCCCATTGATGGATTCCTGCGTCTCGCGGATCACCTATTACGGTGCCGGGATCGGCCAGCCGGCGGATGGCTATGCCGAGGAGGCGTATCGCCTCGCAGCCTGGCAACTCGGCCATGCCGGGGTCGATGTTGTCTGCTGGAATGGATCGCGTGGCGCGACGCTTGGTCTCGCGGCGGATCGCGCGCTGGCATTGACCATGGCGCGGGCGGCGGGCTGCGTGGCGACGACGACCGCGCTGGCCGCCATGGCGGCGCTCGAGGCCTTTGGCGCGCGGCGCATCGGCATGATCGTACCGGGCGCCGCCGCCGATGCGGCGCCCGCCGTGGCAGGGCTGGGACGGGAACTGGCTGGCGCGCGTGGCCTGGGGCTGGTCGACAATCAGGCGTCGGCGGCCGTGCCGGCATCGCGGATCATGGCGCTCGCGCGCGACATCGCCGCCGGGCACCGGCCCGATGCGATCCTGATCTGGAGCACGAACCTGCCTGGCCTCGCGGCCGTCGCGCCGCTCGAAGCGGAACTCGGCATCCCGGTCCTCGATGCCGCTGCAATCGGCGTCTGGGCGTGCCTGGCCGCCATCGGCGCTGACCTTGCGCCGGCCGCGCGGCTGGGACGGCTCTTCACGGTCGGAGTCCGGCCGGAGGTGATCGCACCGGGCTGAGCGTGGCCCCTGGCCGCCTCGTCGGTGCGAGCCTAGAGCAGATCCTGTCCGGATGGACTCATCCGGACAGGTGAAGATGCTCGCAAGAGCAAACGTCTAGAGCTTTGGAGGTGAACGCAAGTTCACCGGAAATGCTCTAGGCTCCGCGCCGGGAAGGGGTGATCCGGATGCGATGGCAAGGTGGGGGCTGGGACCTTGATGTCCTGGTGAGCGGCTATCCCGGCAAGGTCGTGCCGCATGGCGCGCTGGGCTGGAGCACGGTGCTGCTGCTGCGCGGCCATGGCCGCGTGGTGCTGCTCGATGGCGGGGGGTATGGGCTGCGGAAAGTGTTGGCGGCCCAGTTGACGGAGCGCGGCCTGACGCCGGACGACGTCACGGACCTGCTGCTGAGCCATTCGCATTTCGACCACTGCGTGAACTGGCCGATGTTCCGCCAGGCGCGGATCTTCATCGGGCGGACGGAGCTTGCCTGGGCGCTGGGCCTGCCCTGGGGTGAGACCTCGGTGCCGGAACATGCCGTCGAGGCGCTGTCGCGCTGGCCCACCCTCCGCCTGATGGATGACGGGCAGGAGGTGCTGCCCGGCATCACCGCGCGTCTCGCCCCCGGCCATACCCCGGGGCATCTGATCTTCCTGATCGCCGGCGACGGCCAGGATTGCGTGCTGCTGCAGGATGCGGCGAAGAACCGGATCGAACTCGTCACGCGCCGCACCGACATGACCTACGACCCCGCAGTAAGTGGCGCGACGATCGAGATGATCTGGGAGATCTGCCGCAGCCGCCCTGGCTGCCTGCTGATCCCCGGCCACGACCTGCCCATGACCATCGAGAACGGCGTGCCACGGCCGATCGGCCGCCAGCATGCCGAGATCCGGGGGTGGTTCGGCGACACGCTGGACGACATCACGCGCTTCGACATCACGCCCGCAGGGCCCTGAGCATCGACGCGCTGGAGGATGGCGGGATCGTCATCGCCCCGACCTGCCCACCTGGGCGTCATCCGGCGCGTTCCACCACCTGTCCGGCAATCGATCGCGCACGGCCCGTGGCGCGATGATCGCCATGCGTGCCGACATCATCCTGGGCATGGCGGTCAGAGCCGGCTGCCGCCGCCTCGGCCATCGCGACCGTGGCGGGATGAGCCCGCGCCTTGCTGATCGTTGAGACATCGGCAAGGCTCGGTCGGACAAGAAGCAAGGAGACGTCCCGTGGCCTATTCGTCGCTCGCCCGGCGCGACCGTATCAACCCGCATTTCCCGAAGCTGGTCGAGATGACGCGCGACTATGTCTACGCCGATGTCTGGGAGCGCCCGGAGCTGTCCAAGCGTGACCGCAGCATCGTGACCATCGCGGCGCTGACCGCGTTGGGCTGGAAGGACCAGCTCGAAGGCCACATCGGCCGTGGCCTGGCGAACGGCCTGACGCGGGAGGAGGTCAGCGAGATCATCACCCATCTCGCGCTCTATTCCGGGTGGCCGTCAGCGATGACGGCCGCGCATGTCGCCACCACGGTCTTCGAGGAGCAGGACAAGACGAGAGAATGACGCCGGCCGGGGAGGCCTCGCATGCCTCCTGGATCGGAGAGCCGGGCGTGATGAGAGGGCGCGCGCCTCGATGGCAAGGCCGGCCGGGCCGCAATGGCGCGGTCAGCCCAGCCGCCGCGCCAGCGCCTCCCGTTCCGCCGGGCCCATATGCAGGCCGAGCTTCGAGCGGCGCCACAACACGTCCTCGGCCGTGCGCGCCCATTCGTGGCGTCGCATCCAGGCGAGTTCGCGCTCCGTCAGACCGGCGCCGAGCGGGGCACCGAGATCCTCCAGCCTCGTCGCCGCGTCGAGAACAAGGTCCAGTTCCGATCCATAGGCGCGCACCAGCCGCCGCAGCGTCGCGGGTGGCAGCCAGGGATGGCGCCGGGCGGCATCCGCCTCGAAGCCCACCAGTCCACCGGGGCCGAGATCGCCGCCGGGCAACGCGGCCGTTGCCGTCCAGGGCGTGCCGGCATCGCGCCCACTGGCCTTGGCGATGCGCGCCACCGCTTCCTCGGCAAGGCGCCGATAGGTCGTGATCTTCCCCCCCAGCACCGAGAGCAGGGGCGCCGCGCCGGCCACCGAATCCAGTTCCAGCACGTAGTCGCGGGTAACGGAGGAGGCGTCCGAAGAGCCGTCATCATAGAGCGGCCGCACGCCGCTATAGGTCCAGACGACATCCTCGGGCCTCGGCGCGCGCCGGAACTGCTTGCCCACGGCGGCGCAGAGATAGGCGATCTCCTCCGTCGAGGCATGAACCTCCCGGGGATCGCCATCATAAGGCACGTCGGTCGTGCCGATGAGCGAGAAGCCGGCCTCATAGGGGATCACGAAGACGACGCGCCGGTCGTCATTCTGCAGCAGATAGGCCTGCGGCCCGTCATGCAGCGCGGGGACGACGATGTGGCTGCCCTTGATCAGCCGGACATGGCCCCGCGGCTTCTGGCCCGCCAGGCCGAAGGCATCCATCACCCAGGGACCGGCGGCATTCACCAGCGTGCGCGCCTGGAGCGTGCGGCGCGTGCCGTCACCGGATTCCGCCGTCAGCTCCCAATGATCGGCGTGGCGCCTCGCACCGACCATGGCGGTGCGCGTCAGGATCTCCGCACCGCGCGCGGCGGCGTCGCGCGCATTCAGCAGCACGAGCCGCGAATCCTCCACCCAGCAATCGGAGTAGGCGAAGGCGTTGGTGATCCCTGGCTGCAAGGGGGCGCCCCAGGGATGGGTCCGGCAATCGATCGACTCATGCGGTGGCAGGCTGACGCGGCGCGCGAGCTGGTCGTAGAGGAACAGGCCGACGCGGATCATCCAGCGTGGGCGCATCTCCGGGCGATGCGGCAGCACGAAACGCATCGGCCAGACGATGTGCGGCGCGATGCGGAGCATGACCTCACGTTCGGCCAGCGCTTCGCGCACCAGGCGGAATTCGTAATGCTCCAGATACCGCAGCCCGCCGTGGATGAGCTTGGTCGAGGCCGAAGACGTGGCACTGGCCAGGTCATCGCGTTCCAGTAGGCAGACCGAGAATCCGCGCCCCGCCGCATCCCGTGCGATGCCGCACCCGTTGATGCCGCCGCCGACGACGAGGATGTCGTACATCATCCGATCACGGGCTCGATGCTGTCCAGCATCCAGCGGGCGATGGCGGTGGCCTGCGCATCCGTCTGGAGCTGCGTCATCACCTGGATGCCGAAGGGCATGCCGCCGACCGAGGCGAGCGGGATGGTCACCGCCGGGGCGCCGATGCCCGAGCTCGGCGTGTTGAACACCGCATCGCCGGTCGGCCGCGGCTTCAGGGCCTGGCCGGGGATATCGCCGGCCCAGAGCGGCGCGGGGCCGGGAGAGGCCGGCGCGATCAGCGCGTCCACGACGCCGGTCAGCGCGGCATGGCGCGCACGCACCTCCTCGCGCTGGATCAGGCGCAGGCGGTAATCCTCGGGCGTCATCTTCTCGGCAGCGGTCAGCACGGCCCTGGAGCGAACACTGATGGCCGCCGGATCCTGCGCGACGAGGTTGCGGAACAGCCAATGATTCTCCCAGCCCGTGATGGCGCTGGTCATCGCCTGTACGCCGACGAGGGCCGCTTCGAAGGCGGCGAGGGCAGGGTGGTCGCGCCGCAGCACCGTGACGCCCTGGGCGCGCAGCCGTTCCACGACCTGTTCGAAGGCGGCCTTGCTGGCATCGTCCAGCGCGGCCCAGCCTTCGGTCTCCATCACGCCCAGCACCATCGGCCGGCGCGGCTGCGGCGGCGAGTCGGGTCCGACCAGCCCCGGCCGGCCCGGATCGCCGCCGGCGCGCTTCGCGATCTCGATGGCGACCTGCCACATATCCTCGATGGAGCCGGCATGGACGCCGGTGGTGGACATGCTGGTCGCCTGGCGTTCGCCGCGGTTGATGCCGCCCTGGCTCGGCTTCAGCGCGACGTTGCCGCAATAGGCCGAGGGCCGGATGACCGAGCCGCCCACCTGTGTGCCGAGCGCGGCGGGGATCATGCGCGCCGCCACCGCCGCCGCGGAGCCGGATGACGACCCGCCCGGCGTGCGCGCCTGGTCGAAGGGGTTGGTCGTCGGGCCGGGATGCGCGCCGCCGAGTTCCGTCGTGACGGTCTTGCCGAGGATGATCGCCCCCGCCTGGCGCAGCGCCCAGACCGCGGCGTTGTCGCGCTTCGGGAAGTTCCCGCGATAGGCGGGGCAGCCCATCTGCGTCGGCATGTCGCGCGTCTCGAGCAGATCCTTGATGCCGATGGGCATGCCGTCGATGGGCGAGAGCGGCTGGCCAGCCTTCCATCGCGCCGTGCTGGCGTCGGCGGCTTCGCGTGCGCCCGCCTGGTTCAGCACCACCCAGGCGCGGACCACGGGTTCGCGCGCCGCGATGGTCTCGAGGCTGCGTTCCAGATAGGCGCGTGGCGAATCGCTGCCGTCGCGGAACGCGGCTGTGACGTCGTGGAAGGTCAGCGCGCGAAAGTCGCGCGGGTTGTAGGAAGCCATGGCCGCATCTCCACCCAGCGATGGCGGAAGCCTAGGCATGGATGCGCCCAACGAAAAGCCGGCCAGGGTCGCCCCCGGCCGGCTCATCCTTGTGGCGCTGCGGCGGCTGATTCAGCCGCGCTTGTCCATCGGCACGAAGTCGCGCAGGCCGGCGCCGGTGTAGATCTGGCGCGGGCGGCCGATGCGCTGGGACGGATCCTCGATCAGTTCCTTCCACTGGCTCACCCAGCCGACGGTGCGCGCGACCGCGAAGAGCACGGTGAACATCGAGGTCGGGATGCCCATCGCCTTGAGGATGATGCCCGAATAGAAGTCCACGTTCGGGTACAGCTTGCGGGAGACGAAGTAGTCGTCGGACAGCGCGATCCGCTCCATCTCCATCGCCATGTCGAGCAGCGGCTCATCCTTGATGCCGAGCTCGGCGAGCACCTCGTGGCAGGTCTCCTTCATGATCTTCGCGCGCGGGTCGAAGTTCTTGTAGACCCGGTGGCCGAAGCCCATGAGCTTGGTGTGGGAGTTCTTGTCCTTCACCTCGGAGATGAACTGCGGGATGTTCTCCGGCGTGCCGATCTCGGCGAGCATCTTCAGCACCGCCTCGTTCGCGCCGCCATGCGCCGGGCCCCACAGCGCGGCGATGCCGGCGGCGATGCAGGCGAAGGGGTTGGCACCCGTCGAGCCGGCCAGGCGCACCGTCGAGGTCGAGGCGTTCTGCTCATGGTCCGCATGCAGGATCAGGATGCGATCCATGGCGCGCGAGAGGATCGGGTTGTTGACGTATTCCTCGGCCGGCACGCCGTTCAGCATGTAGAGGAAATTCTCAGCATAGCCGAGGTCGTTGCGCGGATAGAGGAAAGGCTGGCCGACCGAATACTTGTAGGCCCAGGCCGCGATGGTCGGCACCTTGGCGATCAGGCGGAAGGCCGCAATGCGGCGCTGTTCCGGATCGTTGATGTTCAGATTGTCATGGTAGAAGGCGGCCATGGCGCCGACCACGCCGCACATGATCGCCATCGGGTGGGCGTCGCGGCGGAAGCCGTCATAGAACCGGCGCAGCTGCTCATGCAGCATGGTGTGGTACGTGACGCCCTTGTGGAAGGCGTCGTACTCGCCCTTGTTCGGCAGTTCGCCATTCAGCAGCAGGTAGGCGACCTCGAGGAAGGAAGTGTTCTCCGCGAGCTGCTCGATCGGATAGCCACGATAGAGCAGCACGCCCTCATCGCCGTCGATATAGGTGATGGTGCTTTCGCAGGACGCCGTCGCGCCATAGCCGGGGTCATAGGTGAAGATCCCGAGGTCGCCATAGAGCTTGCGGATGTCGGCCACCTGCGGCCCGAGCGTGCCGCCGAGCAGGGGCAGGGTGGTGCTCTTGTTCGAACCGTCGAGCGTGACGGTGATGGAGCCGGTGGCCTTGCTGGTCATGCAGGAACTTCCTCAGGTCGTTCGGCGGGGGTCAGGGGTGGCCCCGCCGGTTATGATGCGGCGCAAGATAAGGGCGCGCCGCCGGGATTGGCAAACCCGTGAGAGCCGGCACATGGAGCAGGCTTCATTCGCGGCTGCGCCAGTCCTGCGGGCTACCGGAACGGTTCGCCCACAGGCCGCTGCCGCCCTGGCGCGCCGTCGCTTCGGCGCTGCGCATGGCGCTGCCGGTCGCGATCGCGAAGCCGCCGCCGACCAGCGTGCGGGCCAGATCCGTCCCACCAGCGTCGCACTGGCCGATGCCGCGGCCGAAGGCGTCCCGCCCGACGATCCGGCAGGTGACCGGCCGGCCCACGACCAGGCGCATCAGTGCTGCGGCCGCGGCGGCGCCGCAATCGAAGCCTTCGCCGTCCGGGCGCCGGCAGACCTCGCCACGCATCGGTGCTGCCATGCCGGACAGGCGCACCACCTGTTCGCCCAGCGCGAGGGTCTCACCATCCACGATGCGGACATCGCCGGCCTCGGCGCGCCACTGCCGATCCGCCGGCGCGGAGCCGAACAGATTGGTGGGCAGGGCCAGCGCAAGCAGCAGCGGAATCGCCACCACCGCCGAGAGCAGCAGCGCCGCGCCACGCATGCGGGGCCGGTTCCTGCGGCCCTTGAAGATACGCCGTCGTTCGAGCACGCCGGATCGTTAAACCGATCGCCCCCGCGCCTGCAACCGGCCCGAGGGCCATTTTTCGGCAGGAAATCGTTAATGCCGGGTGACGGCTGCGAGAATCGTCTCAGGAATCGTAGCTAGTCATCTGACCAGAAACGATCCTTGCCATGCAGGCGGTCCCAGGCCTCGCGCGCATCGTCGCGACTGGCGGCGACGCGGGCCTCGCTCCAGCCCTCGACCACGCCGACCGCCCAGGCGCGCCCGCCATCGCCCGGCTTGGCCAGACGTGCCGCCAGGCCACGCGCCACGGCGGCATCGTTGGCCAGGCCCAGCCCTTCCTGCAGCGCCGCGACCCGGCGCAGGAAGCGGCGGCCGGCGCGGGCGCCGAAGACCGGGGCGAAGACCTCCGCGGCATAGCGCAGCCGTTTGCCGTCCAGGCGAAGCTCATGGAGCTGCTCGGCGTCCAACTCCTCGAAGCCGTTGCCGGCGCGGCGCAGCCTCTGCCAGCGGCGGGACAGGACGGAGCGGCCGAATGTCTCGATCGGCGCGGCGAGGGCCGCGAGGCGTGTCTCCTCCGCCGCCTGCCGCCACGGCCGGGCAAGCAGCAGCCCCACCGCGTCAATCAGCAGCAGCCGCCAGGCTGCCCCACCCAGCATGGCGAGCACGGCGGCATAGGCTTCCTTCCGCTGGGCCGCGGCGGCCCGGCGCAGCCCGGCGATGCGCTTGTCCTCCGGAAAGGCGGTCTCCACCTGCCGCACGATGCCACCCAGGAAGACGTCCCAATCGCGGGCCGGGCCGAGGGTGGCCAGCACCTCGCGCAGTCGCGTGTCGATGGCGCGCAGCTCGGCGCAATCGGTCGCGGCACGAAAGACCCGGAAGACCGAGCGCAGCCGGCGCAACGCCACGCGGGACTGGTGCACCGGTTCCGGCGGGGCATCGGCGCGGATGCGGGCCGATTGCTGGCGCAGGACCTCGAGCAGGTGGCCCGCGGCCATCACGAAGGCATCCTCGACCGTCGCGGCGGCCGAGGTGTCGGGCGCACCGAGGCGGCGAGGCCGCACCGGCAGGCCCGTGGCAAGCGACCGGCCCTCCTCGGCGAGGGCGGCCAGCGGCGGCAGAAGCGGGAGTTCAGCGGCGATCATCCGCGCCACCGCCAGCACCCCATCGCGCGAACCGGTCAGCGTCAGCCGTGCCGCGGGACGTTCCGCCGCCACGCTGCGCAGCCGGCCTTCCAGCAGGACAGCCTGAACAGGGCCGTTGTCGCTCTCGAGCCGCAGGGTCTGCTGGCGGCCGGCAAAGGCAGCGAAGGCCGCCAGGGGGGCGCCGCCAGCCTCGGGGGGTGACTCGTCCTCGGCCACGGCCCGCAACGGTTCGGGGGGCAGGCCGGGGTGCCAGGTGGCCGTGGCTTCCGGCAGCATCCGGACCAGCATCCGTGGCCCGCGCGCCGGGGCCTCCACGGCCAGGCCCTCGGCCGCCAACTGCCCGTCGGCGCTGTCGAACCACATGATCGCCGCGGCGGCGCCGCGGGCACGACCCTGGCGCATCGCCGCAATGCCCGGCAAGCGGCTCAGCCGCGCGGCGGCCTCAGCCGGCAGCTCGAAGACGAGGGAGAGTGGTCGAGGTTCGGCCGGCGCTTCGACCGCCGGGCTGGACGCAGGCTGTGGTGCTTCACTGTCCTCATCGGGGAGCGGGCCCCGGCCATTTCGTGCTGTCGAGGCGACCATCGGTCAGAGCACCGTCTCGGGGAGGTCGGCCGGCACCAGGAAGCGGACCAGCCGCCCGCCGCCCTCGGCGAGGCCCCGCCAGGGCGTCGCAACCATGAATTCCGCCAGGGCGCAGGTCGGGAAGCTCTCTGCCATGCGCCGCGCGGCCGAGGCGGATGCGCCGGCCATGGCGGCCGGCCCGGCCAAGGCCAGGGCCAGGTCATGCAAGCCCGGATTGTGGCCGATGAGCATGACGCTGCGGGCGGTTTCGGGCGCTTCGCGCAGCAGGTCCAGCATCCGCGGCCATGGCGCCAGATACAGGTCGTCCATGGGTTCGATCAGCGGGCTGTCGGCGAAGGGCGATATGGCTTCCAGCGTCTGCAGCGTCCGCCGGGCGGAGGACACCATGACCACGTCCGGCGACAGGCCGAGGTCGCGCATGGCGGCCGCCATGGCCGTGGCGGCCCGCCGGCCGCGCGCGTTGAGCGGCCGCGCATGATCGGCAAGCGAGGGATCGTCCCAGGAGGACTTGGCGTGGCGCAGAAGGAGGAGCTGACGCATATCCCGCACATCTTGCCACGACCCGCATCGGCTGTCGCGGCCGGCGCGGCCGCACTCGACGTCGCCGGGGTGGCGCCGCATCCTTCGCCCGATCACCCGCCGGAGAGGATGCCATGGCGACCGCGACCGAAATCGAATGGATGAAGCTGACTTTTTCCGAACTCAATGAGCGCGCGGCCGTCGGTGCCCTGGTGATCGTGCCGGTCGCGTCGCTGGAACAGCACGGCCCGCACCTGGCCACCGGCGTCGATATCATCTGCGCGACCGGCGTCGCGCAGCGCGTCGCGCAGCGCATGGCCGCGGCCGGACGGCCCGTGGTCGTCATGCCCTGCGTCTGGACGGGCCTGGCCGAGCATCATGTGCCCTTCGGCGGCACGGTGACGCTGGATTTCGCCACCTTCTCGGCGGTGCTGAAGGGGGTCGTGCGCTCCGTGGCGCGGGCGGGATTCAAGCGGGTGATGCTGCTGAACGGCCATGGCGGCAATGCCGAGGCCATCGCCGTGGTCGGCGGCGAATGCCAGACCGAATTCGGGATCGCGGTGGCTGCCGGCACCTATTGGTACCTGGCGGGGGATGCCTTCGCGCCCATCCTCGAACGCCAGTCCAACGTTCTCCACGCCTGCGAGGCCGAGACCTCGATGATCATGACCCTGGCACCCGACGCGCTGCGGCCCGACCACCTGCCGGAGGCGCATGGCCCGCATTCGACGCGGCCGGAGGGCCAGCCCGCCGCGATGATCCGACGGCGCTCGTTCAAGGACATCACGCCGACCGGCGTCATCGGCGATGCCCGGGCGGCATCGAAGGAGAAGGGCGAGGCCTTGCTGGAGGCAGCCGCCGAGCGCATCGCGGAGGAACTGACCAACAGCAGGCTTTGGGATTGAGGATGGGTCTGGGGGGCTCCGGCCTCCCCGATCACCCTTGCCGCTTCAGCCGCGCCCGTGCCGCCGCTGCGCCGGCTGCAGTGACCATCCCAGGATATGCGTGTTGGCCCCGATGACATGCGCGGTGGACCCGACGATCAGCGGGTCAGGGGCATGCACTACAGTCTCGTCCTTGCCCGCATAGGGCAGGCCGCGGCGCGGTGCCGCAAGATCGGCAGCCGCTCCGGCGATGGAAGGCGCGCCCTTGGCGGTATCCCGCAGCTGGGTGTCCATGGATATCGCGCCTCCAAGCGGATGTTGCGATGTCGTCAGATTGTCATGCTCTCCGCACGCCCTTGCGGTGAGTCGATCCCGGCCTCGGCCAGGGCGAAATCCTGCCAGGCGAGCGCACCGCCCTTGCCCGCGCCGGTGTCGAGGAAGATCGCCCGGCCACCGCGCATCCCCGTCATCGTCGCCGGGCGCCCATCGGTGGAGCGGTTGTCGTGTCCGACCAGTACGGTCAGCCAGGACGGGATGCGATCGACCCAGTTGATCAGCCGGATCGGGAAGCCATCCGCCCCGCGACGCCCGGTGACCTGGCCGAAGATCGCCCGACCCACCAGGCCTTCGGGGCGCGCCGTGCCGGCATCGGGCGGGGAGGGCTGCTGCAGCATCCCGTCATGGAAGGCCGCATGCACGAACATCAGCCGCCCCAGCACCAGCCAGGCCGGCGCGCGGGCGATCTCCGCGATGGCGCGCGCCTTCAAAGCCTCCCCGTCCGGTGCCGCGGCGATCTGGTCCATCGTCCGTCCGAGACCTTCCCGCTCCATCCGCACGGATTGCCCGGTCAGCGCCCGGCGCAGCTTGTGGTCGTGGTTGCCGAGGAGGAAGAGGCCGCGGCCCGCGTCGATGAGGCTGAACATCGATCGCAGCACGGCGGGGTTGTCCGAGCCGTGGTCGGTCAGATCGCCGAGCTGGATCAGGAACAGCCCCGCGGCCTCGGCACCGGCTACCGCCGCCTCGAAGCCGCGGGCATCGCCGTGCACGTCCCCCACCACGCGCAATCCCGCGAAGCCTTGCCGCCGCAGGAGGTCGAGGGAGGGGGTCACGCCGGGGCGCTGCCCTTGACAGACGCGAAGGCCGCGAGGGCGCGGGCCCGGCCGGCCGCCAAATCAATGATGGGCGACGGGTAGTCCCGCCCAAGCGCCACGCCCGCGCCGTGCAACACGCTGGCCGGCGCCTCGAATGGTCGATGGACGAAGCGGTCCGGCAGGCGCGCGAGTTCGGGGCACCAGCGACGGACATAGGTGCCCTCGGGGTCGAACTTCTCGCCCTGCAGGACGGGGTTGAAGATGCGGAAGAAGGGGGCGGCATCCGCCCCGCAGCCCGCGACCCACTGCCAGGACGCCGCGTTGCTCGCGAGGTCGGCGTCGACCAGCGTGTCCATGAACCACGCCGCGCCCGCCTGCCAGGGCTGCAACAGGTGCTTCACGAGAAAGGAAGCGACGATCATCCGAACCCGGTTGTGCATCCACCCGCTGCGCCAGAGCTGGCGCATGCCGGCATCGACGATCGGGTAACCCGTCCGGCCGCGCTGCCAGGCGCGCAGCATTGCGGCATCCGTCGCCCAGGGGAAGCTATTGAATTCAGGACGTAACGGCTTGTCGGGCAGATGCGGGTGGTGCCAGAGGAGGTGGTACGAGAATTCCCGCCACAGGATCTCCTTCAGGAAGGTCTCGAGCCCGGCGCCACCTTGATGCCGCGCGGCATGCCAGACCTGCCGTGGCGAGATCTCCCCCAGATGCAGGTGCGGCGAGAGGCCCGAGGTTCCCCCCGGCGCAGCCGGCATGTCCCGGCGCTCGGCGTAGCCATCGAGGCCATCGCGCAGGAAGGCGGCCAGACGTGTTGCCGCGCCCGCCTCGCCAGGCGTCCAGAAGTCCGCGAATGCTGCCGCCCAGTCCGGCTCCGGCGGCGCGGGCAGCAGGCCAAGCGCAGTCACCGGGAGCCCGATCGGTGTGCCAGGCGCGGCGATCAGCCGATCAGGGGCGGGCAGGGGCGGGGGCAGGCCGTCCAGCGCCGCGAATGCCGCCCGCGAGAAGGGCGTGAAGACCATGTAGGGCTTGCCTGAGCCAGTGCGTAACTGATGCGGCTCGTGCAGCAAGGCGTTGCGGTGCAACACCAGCCGTCGCCCGTCGTGCTGCAACGTCTCATGCGTCGCGGCGTCGCGCTGGCGGGCGAGCGGTTCGGTCTGCCGGCCCGCATGGACGTCGCGGGCCCCGATCCGGGCGGCGAGGTCCGGGATCAGTGCGCGCGGATCGCCGCGCAGGATCAGCAGGGGTGCTCCACGGCCCGCGAGCGCCTCGGACAGGGCGAGCAGGCTGTGATGCAGCCACCAGCGCGCGGCGGCACCGGGCGACCCGGCATCATCGTCGAACACATAGACCGGCAGGACCGGGCCATCGGCGGCGGCAGCGATGACGGGATTGTCGGCGAGGCGGAGGTCCTGGCGGAACCAGATCAGGACGGGATCAGGCATTGGTGAAGCATGTGGGGTCTCGCGCCCTTCCGTCATCGGTGTTGAAGCATTCGAGTTGATGAATATAATGATGTGCGCGGCAAACGAGCCGCAAAGCACTGGAAGGAACCGCCCATGCCTCATCTCACGGACAAGGCCTGGTCACCTTATGTCGCCGGGGCGCTGATCGGGCTGCTGCAGATCCCCGCCTTCCTTTTCCTGGGCACCGCGCTCGGGGCTTCCTCCTCCTTCGTGACCGTCGGCGCCTCGCTCGCCGAATTCGTCGACCCCGGCATCCGGGCCATCCGCTACGCCGCGGGCCATCTCGACGGCGCCAAGAACTGGTGGCAGGTCGCGCTGGTCGTGGGCATCGCGCTTGGCGCCTTTGCCTCCTCCCGCCTGTCGGGCGCGGTGCGCCGCGGTGTCGCGCCGGTATGGAAGCGCGCGACGGGCCTCGGCCCGGTCGGTCGGTTCGCCATGGCCTTCGTGGCGGGCTTCGTGATGCTGCTCGGCGCGCGCATCGCCGATGGCTGCACCTCCGGCCACAGCCTGTCGGGCATGGCGCAGCTCTCGCTCGGTTCCTTCGCCGCGGTGGCTGCCATGTTCGCCGGCGGCATCCTGACGGCGACCCTTTTCTTCCGCCCCGTGCGCTGAGGCCACGACCATGTCCGTCTTCGCTGCCATCCTCCTCGGCCTCGCCATGGGCGCGGCCTTCGGCTTCCTGCTCGAGAAGGCGCGGGTCTTCGAACCGGCCGTCATCCTCGGGCAGTTCCAGTTCCGCTCCTTCCTGATGCTGCGGGTCTTCCTCGCCGGCGTCGCGGCGGGGCTGCTGGTGCTCGCTGTCATGACCGGCTTCGGCTGGGTGAAGCTCGCGCCCAAGGCGCTGCTGCCGATGGCCGACATCGCCGGCGGGCTGCTGCTCGGCGTCGGCATCGCCCTGGCCGGCGCCTGCCCGGGCACGGTGCTGGCGCAGATCGGCGCAGGCTACAAGGATGCCTGGTTCACGCTCGCGGGCGGCATCCTCGGCGCGCTCGCCTTCACCTATGCGGAGCCCTCGCTGCGGCCGCTGCTCGACATGGCGGGGCAGGGGAAGCTGACCCTCGACATGGTGACGGGCGTGCCCTTCTGGATGCTGGCGCTGGGTTTCGCCGCCGTGCTGGTCCTGGCGCTGGTGGCCTTCGAGAAGTGGCGGCCGTGGCGCGAGGAGATCGGCGCGGAGGCCGATGGGCTGCTGCCGCCCCAGCCGGCCCGGCCGCCGAAGGGCGCCGTGCCCGCCGAATGACGGTCTCGCGGGGTGGGCCAGGCCCGCCCCGCTCGGTTCAGGCGGCCCGTTCCGGGCGGGCCAGGCCCAGGTTGTCGCGCAGCATCGGCCCGGCATAGTCGCGCCGGAACAGGCCGCGTTCCTGCAGGATGGGCACGACCAGCTCCACGAAGTCCGTGAAGCCTTCCATGAACCAGGGCGGCATGATGTTGAAGCCATCCGCCGCGCCGCCCTCGAACCAGTGCTGCAGCGTGTCGGCGACGGTATCGGCCGAGCCGCACAGCACCCAATGCCCGCGCGCCGCGGCGATCAGGTTGTAGACGTCGCGCAGCGACATCCCCTCCCTTCGGGCCTTGTTGAGCAGGGCCCGGGAGAAGGAGTGATAGGTGTCCGGCAGCGGCAGGTCCGGCACCGGCCCGTCCAGTTCGTACTGCCCCATATCCGTGCCGAAGCGATCGGACAGCAATTGCAGCGCGTTGCGGGAGTCGATGAAGCCCTGGAGCGTCGCGAGCTTGTCGAAGGCCTCGCGGTCGGTGCGCCCGACCACCGGCATGACGCCGGGCAGCACCGTCACTTCCCGCGCGGATCGCCCGTAGCGCGGCAACCGTTCCTTCAGCGCGGCGTATTGCGCGCGAGCCTCATCGAAATCCTGCACCACGGCGAAGACTACATCGGCCGTGCGGGCGGCGAGATCGAGCCCTGGTGCCGATCCGCCCGCCTGCAGGACCACCGGCCGCCCCTGCGGCGAGCGACCGATGTTGAGCGGTCCCCGCACCGCGAAATGCGGGCCGATGTGGTCGAGCGGCCTGAGCTTTGTCGGATCGACATAGACGCCCGTCGCGCGATCCGCGACGATCGCGTCATCCGCCCAGCAATCCCACAACCCCGTCACAACATCGACGAACTCGCCGGCGATGGCATAGCGTTCGGCGTGGTTGGGATGCAGCTTGCCGAAATTCGGCGCGGCCTGCGGGCTCGCCCCCGTCACCGCGTTCCACGCCGCGCGCCCGCCGCTGATGTGATCGAGCGAAGCGAAGGCCCGCGCCACGGTGAAGGGATCGCTGTAGGTCGTCGCCACCGTCGCACCGAGGCCGATATGCGTCGTGCTCGATGCGAGCGCCGCGAGCATGGTCAGCGGTTCCAGCCGCACCGTGTAGGACGGGTGCGCCGTCGGATCGGCGTAGAGATTGTCCCCCATGAAGATCATGTCGAAGCGGCCGCGCTCCGCTTCGCGCGCGATCGCACGGATCGCCGCCATGTCCTGAAAGCTGTCGATCGCACTGGGATAGCGCCAGCCCGCCACATGGCTGCCCGTGCCCAGGATGAACAGGCCGAGATGCATCTGTCGCGTCATGTCTCTCACCGCCAGAAGACCAGGCGCCGTTCGATGGCGCCGACCAGGCCGAAGAAGGCCAGGCTGATCGCCGATGCCACGACGATGGCCGACCACACCTGGACGAAGTCGATCAGCGTGACCGCCTGGTAGATCACCCAGCCGAGCCCGCCATAGGCGCCGAGCATCTCCGTCACGATGGCGACGATCAGGCTGCGCACCGTCGCCACGCGCATCCCGGCCGCGATCAACGGCATCGCGGCCGGCAGGCGCAGCCGCCAGAACACCGCCGCCGGACCCGCGCCGAAGGAGCGCATCAGATCGACGCTGCGTCGGTCCACCCGGTCGAAGCCCGCGAGCGCGCTGAGGAACACGGTGAAACCGACCGCCAGCGCGACCATCGCGATCTTCGAGGCCATCCCGACGCCGAGCCACAGCAGCACCAGCGGCGACCAGGCGACAACGGGCACGGAATTGATCGCCATGATGGTCGGCAGCACGGCCCCGCGCAGCATCGGCGCCAGCACCAGCAGCCCGGCGAGGCTGATGCCGATGATGCTGCCGAGCATGTAGCCCGCCAGCGCCTCCTGCCCCGTGATCCAGGCCGCGGCGGACAGCGCGGCACGGTGCTGCCAGACCGCGGCGAGGATGTCGCTGACCGCGGGGAGGGTATAGGCAGGCAGGGCGAAACCGCGGGCGACGGCCTCCCACAGGATGAGGAGGAGCACGCCGCCCAGGATGCCGCGGGCGAGACTGCGATGACGGGTCATGGCGCGCGGGAGGGGCCCTGCCCCTCCCGGACCCACCCCGCCAAGCCACAGTGTGGCCTGGACCGCCGGCATCTGGTGCCGGGTACAGGATCGGTGCCGGACCCTTCAGACGCGAGCCGGGCGCGAAGGCGGGCTTTGGTGTTCATGTCGGCGATGCCGCACTGCGCGGGGGCGCAGAAGGGTGCCGAAACGCGCCTTTGCGCACGATGCGGACGCTGGCGATCCGGTGCGAAATTGGTGCCCATCGCCAAGTGCCGGCTTTCCAAACGCCACTGGCATTTGGTGGGCAGAGGTCCGGAGAGGGGCAAGGCCCCTCTCTGGCCGCGCGTCGCGATCACTGCTCCGCCCCCCAGAACACGATCCGCCGTTCGGCGAGGGCGACCAGCGCGTAGAACCCCATCCCGAGCACCGCCGCGCACAGGATCGCTGCCCACAATGCGACCACGCTTTCGTTGTACATCGCCTGCAGCAGCAGCACGCCGATGCCCGTGGTGTCGCCGAACCATTCGCCGACGATCGCACCGACCAGGCTGAGCGACGCACCGAGCCGCAATGCCACGAAGATCTGCGGCAAGGCCATGGGCAGTTGCAGCCGGAACAGGATCTGCCGGCCGGCCGCGCCGAAGCTGCGCAGCAGCGCGACCTGTCGCGGATCGACCGATTGCAGACCGAGCAGCGTGTTCACCGTGACCGGGAAGAACGTCAGGTAGAAGGCGATCACCGCCTTGGCCATCAGCGTGTTGCCGAACCACATGACCACCAGCGCGCCAAAGGCGATGACGGGAATGGTCTGCGAGACGACGAAGATTGGCAGCAGCATGTCGCGCAGGATGGGGGCGCGGAAGAAGACCAGGCCATTCGCGACGCCGACGATGGTCCCGGCGGCGAAGCCAACCAAGGTTTCCATCGCTGTCCGCAGGAAGCCATGCCAATAGGCGCCTGGTGTCAGCGCGATCGCGGCCAGCACTTCGGACAGCCGCGGCAGCGTGTGCTGGCGGATACCGAAGAAGACGACCGCGCCCTCCCAGATGAGGCCGGCGAGCAGCAGCCCGCCGGCCAGGCGCAACGCAGATCTCATGCCATCCGGTCGGCGAGGGGGATGCCTTCCAGAAAGCTCGGCTTGTAGGCTGCGGCGAGGTCGATCGGCGCCTTGATCACGCCGTTGCGCAGGAAGAAATCGTGCGCCTTCTGGATGGTCGGCATGTCCACCCAGAACAGGCCGTTGGTCGCGGCGGGGCCGGCGACCATCAGCTTGCCCGCTTCGTCGATCATGAATTCCTGGTGCGGGCGATTCAGCGTGGGTGCCACGGCCATCACCGCATCGACGCCGAGCTTCTTGTCGCGCAGCGCATCGCGCCAGCCGCGGATGGAAGCCAGCATGAAGGCCTTGACCATGTCCGGCTTGTCGCGCGCGGTCTGTTCGCTGACGATGACGGTGTCGCGCGGGAAGGTGATACCGTGGTCGTCAGGCACGAAGACGCGCAGCTTGTCGCGGCCCATGCGTGTCATCAGCGTATAGAATTCATTGTAGCGCGTGGCGGTGACGACATCGATCTGGCCGTCCACGAAGGGTGTCACGCTGACCTGCTGCGGCTGCATCGTGAAGTCCGATGGCTGCAGCCCGGCCTGGGCCAGCATGCCGAGCAGCACGAAGTTCGCCCCGGTGAACCAGGTGGTGATGGTCTTGCCCTTGAAGTCGGCGAGGGTGCGGATGGGGCCATCGGCGCGCGCGACGAAGACGAAGGGTGTCTGCTGATGCGCGACACCGGTGCAGATGATGGGCAGGCCGCGCTCGCGTGCCGCGAAGACGCTGTCCGTGCCGCCTGACAGGCCGAAGGTATCGGCGCCGGAAGCGACCAGATTCTCGGTCAGCAGGTTTGGCCCGCCGGGGTTGATGGTGAGATCGATGCCAGCCTCGCGGTAATAGCCCTTCTGCAGCGCGACGTAGAAGCCGGCGAATTGCGCCTGGGTCAGCCACTTCAGCCGCAGCGTCGCACGGGTGAGCGTCTGCGCCCCGGCGCGCGGAATGCTGGGCAGGGCGAGTGCCGCCCCGAGGCCGGTCAGAAGAAGTCGCCTGTTCATGATGGTGGCTCCTTGGGGTGTCAGTCGCGGTAGGAAGGGTCTTCGCGGTCGAGCTGGCGCAGGAAGCCCGGCCATTCGCGCTCACCGGGAATCTTGATGTCGCCCTTGAGGTCCCAGAACTGCCGCGCGGCGTGTTCGCAGACGTCATGCGGCGGCGCGATGATCGGCACGCCGGAAGCCTGCATCATGAGCTGAATCTTCGCGGCGCGTTCGAAGTAATATTGCAGCATGAAGGCCTCGCCCGGCGTGCGGCCGAGCGTCAGCATCCCGTGGTTGCGCAGCAGCATCACCGGATGGTCGGCGAAATCGGCGATCAGCCGCTGCTGCTCATCCATGTCGATGGCCACCCCTTCGTAGTCATGGAACGCTTGGCGATTGTAGAATCGCATGGCGAACTGGCTGAGCGGCAGCAGCCCGTCCTTCTGCGCCGAGACGGCGAGTGCCGCATCGGAATGCGTGTGCAGCACGCAGGCCGCATCCTCGCGTGACTTGTGCAGCGCGCCATGGATGACGAAGGCGGCGACATTCACCTCATGCGGGCTGTTCGACAGCTTGCGCCCTTCGATGTCGATCTTCACCAGCGACGACGCGGTGATCTCCCCGAACATCAACCCATAGGGATTGAGCAGGAAGGCGCCCGGTTCGTCGGGTACGCGCAGCGAGATGTGGTTGTAGATCACATCATCCATGCCGAGACGCGCGACCAGCCGGTAGCAGGCGGCAAGCGAGATTCGGGCTTCGGCTTCGGCGGGCGTCATGCGGCGGTCTCCGCGACGAAGGACTTCATGGCTTCCTCCTCGATCGCATCGAGCACTTCGCGCTTGATGGCGGTGAATTCGGGGGAGGTGATGAGATCAGCACCGCGCGGCCGCGGCAGATCGACCTTGCGCATCAGCTTCACGCGCCCGGGACGCGCGGTCATCACCAGCACGCGATCACCGAGGAAGATCGCTTCATCCACGTCATGGGTGATGAACAGGATGGTGCGGCGATGCCGCTGCCAGATGTCGAGCAACCAGCGCTGCATCATGCTGCGCGTCAGCGCATCCAGCGCGCCGAATGGCTCGTCCAGCAACATCAGTTCGCGTTCGAACAAGAAGGTGCGCATCAGCGCCACGCGCTGCCGCATGCCGCCCGACAATTGATGCGGATACTGCTTCTCAAACCCCGCCAGGCCGAACTCCGGCAGCATGGCGCGCGCCTCGGCCCGCATCGCGGCGCGGTTGGCCCCCTCGATCTCCCGCGCCAGGATCGCGTTGTCTACAACATTGCGCCACGGCAGCAGCAGATCCCGCTGCGGCATGAAGGAGACGCGGCCGAGCAATTCCTTCGCATGGCAGCCGCGCCCCTTGAAGCGCAGGATGCCGCCATCGTCGGGTTCTTCCAGCCCGGCGACGATGTTGAACAGCGTGGACTTCCCGCAGCCGCTCGGCCCAACGACCGTGACGAACTCACCTGGCTCGACGTCCATGGCAAAGCCGTCGAGCGCCTGCACGGCGCCGAAGCGTTTGCCGATCGACTGCATCTCGAGCAGCGCTGTGGTGGTGGTCTGCAATGCCTCGCCTTCCGTCCTTGGATTGATACTGGCGGTACGGGCATGGGTTGTGGAATACATAAATGGCAGTTGGTGCACACAAGATTGGGGCATTGGAATACAAATGCGCAGCAAGCAGGCAGTCGGCCGTGCAGAATGGGCAGAAAAAGGGCGCCCCTCGGCCCGCATCGAACCCTTCCCTGCCACCCTCGCCAACACGCTGCACCGCCGCCTGGAGACTGAGATCGCCGCCGGCCGCATCGAACCCGGCAGCCGACTGGACGAGCAGGAAATCGCCGAGCGCTACGGCTGCTCCCGCACCCCGGTGCGCGAGGCCTTCCGCCTGCTCGCCGCCGATCGCCTGGTGGAGCTGCGCGGCCGCCAGGGCGCCGTGGTGCGCTCCATCGGCGCGCAAACCCTGATCGAAATGTTCCAGGTCATGGGCGAGCTCGAAGGCCTCTGCGCCCGCCTCGCCGCCCGCCGCGTCACCCCGCCGCAAGCGGAGGCATTGCGTGCCATTCATGCCCGCCTGGTCGCCGCTGCCGAGGCCGGCGTGGACGCCTTCTACGACGTCAATGCCGAGTTTCACGAAGCCATTTACGAGACCGCCAACAACGACTTCCTCGCCGACGAGACCCGCCGCCTGCGCAACCGTGTCGCCGCCTATCGCCGTCGCGTCACCCACATGCCGACCCGGATCGAGGACACGATTCGCGAGCATGAGGAGATCATGGAAGCCATCCTCACCCGCGACCCGGAAGCCGCGCACCGCGCCATGCGCGCACACCTGACCCTGCTCGGCGAGAACCTGCTGGACTTGATCGCTGGGCTGGACTGACTCTTGGTATGCGAATTGCCTATCTGGCGTATACATAACTCCCCGGAGATTCCCTTGCAGCTCGACCTGACCGGCAAAACCGCCCTGATCACCGGGGCTTCCAAGGGCATTGGCCTGGGCTGTGCCGAGGTGCTGGCCGAGGAGGGCTGCCACCTCCACCTCGCCGCCCGCAACGGCGCCGCGATGGAAGCCACCGCTGCCCGCCTGCGCGCGGACCACGGCGTACGCGTCACGGTGCATGCCCTCGACCTCGGCTCCACGCCCGCGATGGAACAACTCGCCGAAGCCGCCGCGGAGACCGACATCCTGATCAACAATGCCGGCGACATCCCCGCCGGCCCGCTCGACGCCGTGACGGACGACGCCATCCGCCGCGGCTTCGACCTCAAGGTCTTCGGCTACATCACGCTCACCCGCTGCTTCTACCCGCGCATGAAGGCGAAGGGCGGCGGCGTCATCATCAACGTCATCGGCAATTCCGGCGAGAACTGGGACGCCGCCTATTTCGCCGGCTCCACCGGCAATGCCGCGCTGATGTCCTTCACCAAGGCGATCGGCGGCCGCAGCCTCGACGACGGCATCCGCGTCGTCGGCATCAACCCCGGCCCCGTCGCCACAGACCGCATGCTCAAGATCATGCGCATCAAGGCGCGCGACATGCTCGGTGACGAATCCCGTTGGGAAGAGCTCTACGCGAAGTACCCCGGCAAGCGTCCCGCCACCGTGCGTGAGACGGCCGACCTCTGCGCCTTCATGGCCTCCCCGCGCGCCGGCTACATCACCGGCACCGTGGTCACCATCGATGGCGGCATCGCCGCCCGCGGCTCGGTGATCTGATGTCCGGCGCTCTCACCCGAAACCGCTACTTCGACAATCTCACCGCCACGCCAGGCCTCGCCTGGATGGGCCAGAACACCAACCACATCCCGGCGCATCCGGCGGTGCTCGCCGCCATGCACGCGTCCATCGACGCCGCCGAGTTCAACGCCTACGCGCCCCCGCTCGGCTTCGAAGCCCTGCGCGCCGCCATCACCGCCGACCTTGGCGTCACCGGCGCCGAAGCCCTCGTCACCGAAGGCGGCGTCAACGCCCTTGCCTTGG
Source organism: Roseomonas sp. (assembly GCA_041906015.1). Lineage (GTDB taxonomy): Bacteria > Pseudomonadota > Alphaproteobacteria > Acetobacterales > Acetobacteraceae > Neoroseomonas. The sequence continues at coordinate 27,908 of JAYRJZ010000030.1, read as the reverse complement.
TCTGCCGCGCCCGCTGCCGCCCCGGCACCACCTTCGTCACCACCGACCCGACCTGGAAGTGGCCGTGCCTTTTCGCCCGTCAGGCCGGCGCCGAGGTCATCGAAATCCCGATCTACGACCCGGCCTGCAACTACCGCCTGACGCCCGACGCGCTGCGCGCCGCCTGCGACGATCGCACCGCCATCATCTACATCGTCGATCCCAACAACCCGCTGGGCATCCGTTACACGCGCGAGGAAATCGCCGCCTTCGCCGCTATCGCGGAAGATGTCGGCGCCTTGCTGGTCCACGACTGCACCTATCGCGACTTCGCCGATGACCACTACCCCGCGCTGCTCGAAGCCCCCGACAACGCTGTGGTCTCCGTCTCGTTCTCGAAGTGGCTTGGCCTTGCCGGCCTGCGCATCGGCGCGCTCGTCGCCCCCGCCGCCATGCTGGAAGACTTTGCCGCCCAATCCTCCGGCGTACTCGGCGCCAGCGTCATCGCCCAACGCGCCGCGCTGGCCGGCCTCGCCGTGAAACCCGAATGGATGGCGACCGTCCGCGCCACCACCCGCGCCAACAACGCGCTGATCCGCGAGGCCGCCCTCGCCATCCCCGGCTTCTCCGTCCCGGTCTGGCCCTCCCACGGCAACTTCCTCGTCATCGAGACCGGCGGCCTCAGGCCCGAAGCCCTCGTCGAAGCCGCCAACCGCGACGGCATCATGATCCGCCAGGGCGCCTATCACACCGCCCGCTTCGGCCATCGCTTCGTGAAGGTCAGCACTTCCGTTCCGCGCGACTGGGCCGAGAAGCTCGCCGACCGCCTGCCTGCCCTGGTCGAGACGGCGCGCAGCCTCAACGACCTGCCGCCGCAATTCTGAAGGACCGCACCATGCCGCGCATCACGACGCCGGACGGCATCAGCCTGCACTATGAGGAAGCGGGGGAGGGCACCCCCATGCTCTTCATCCACGAATTCGGCGGCAACCATGCGAGCTGGGAACCGCAGATGCGGCACTTCGCCCGCCGCCACCGCTGCATCACCTACGCCGCCCGCGGCTACCCGCCCTCGGACGTGCCGAGCAACGTCGAACAATACTCCCAAGCCATCGCCGTTGCCGACGCCATCGCCGTTCTCGACGCGCTCGGCATCGCCAAGGCCCATATCGTCGGCCTCTCCATGGGCGGTTTCGCCACCGTGCATTTCGGCCTGCGCCATCCGGACCGCGCGCTGTCGCTGACTGTCGCGGGCGCCGGCTATGGCTGCGAGAAGGAACACGAGGAGTATTTCCGCGGCGTTTCCCTCGAGGTCGCCGACCGCTTCGAGAAGGACGGTGCCCGCGCCTTCGCCCCCATCTATGCCGAGGGCGCGAGCCGTGTGCAGTTCCAGGACAAGGACCCGCGCGGCTGGCGCGAATTCGCCGACCGGCTCGCCACCCATTCCGACCTGGGCGCCGCGCTCACCATGCGTGGCGTGCAGGCCCGTCGCCCCTCCTTCTGGGACCTCGAGGCCGAGCTCAAGGTGATGGATGTCCCGACGCTGGTGATCGTCGGCGACGAGGACGACCACTGCCTGCAGCCCGGCATCTTCCTCAAGAAGACCATTCCAGCCTGTGGCCTGTCGATCTTCCCCAAGACTGGCCACACGTTGAATCTGGAGGAACCCGACGCCTTCAACGCCCTGCTCGCCGCCTTCATCGCCCAGGTCGAAGCCGGACGCTGGCGCAAGCGCGACCCGCGCGCGCTGCCCGGCCAGATCATGCGCACGACATGAGCGGCAGCCGCCTCTGGCAGCGCCTGATGCGCCTGGCCGAGATCGGCGGGCGCGCCGATGGCGGCGTCGACCGCCAGGCCCTGACCGCAGGTGAGATCGAGGCCTGGCACCTGCTGTTGCATTGGGCCGGCGAGGCTGGGCTGGAGCCATCGACCGATGCCGCCGGCAACCTTTTTCTGACGCTGGCGGGAAGTGACCGAAGCCTGCCGCCCGCGCTGATCGGCAGCCATATCGACACCCAGCCCACGGGGGGGATGTTCGACGGGGCCTTCGGGGTGCTGGCGGCGCTGGAGGTCGCGGCCACGCTGGCCGAGATCGGCATCGTGCCGGCGCGCGACATCACCGTCGTCGCCTGGATGAACGAGGAAGGCAGCCGCTTCGCGCCGGGCATGATGGGCTCCGAGGCTTTCGCCGGTTTCCGTAGCCTCGATGCCATCCGCGCCGTGCGCGATGCCGCGGGCGTCAGCGTGGGCGAGGCGCTGGATGCGCTGCATGCCGCCTTCCCTGCGATGCCGCGCCGCGGGCTCGGTTTCACCCCGGCCTTCTACATCGAACCGCATATCGAACAGGGCCCGCTGCTGGAACAGGCGGGCATCCCGCTCGGCATCGTCACCGGCATCCAGGGCAAGATCACCTGGGAGATCGTGATCGAGGGCGAGGAAGGCCATGCCGGCACGCTCGACATGGGCAAGCGCCGCGATGCGGTGATGGCCTTCGCGCGCATCGCGAGCCGCATGCAGCGCGATGTCGGCGAGACCGACCCGATCGTGAAGTTCACCATCGGCCGCGTGACGGTGGAACCGAATGCGCCCTCTGTCGTCGCGGGGCGCGTCACCTTCCGGATCGATTTGCGCCATCCCGACAATGCGGCGTTGCAGTCCTACGGCGCGGCCCTGGAAGCCGCTGCCATGGCCGAGGCTCTGCCCTGCGCCGTCACCGTCACGCGCCTGGTCGACGCACCCTCCAACGCGTTCGATGCCGGGCTGCGTGAGCGCTTGGCCAAGGCGGCCTCCCGTCTCGGCCTGCCGGCCATGCCGATCCTCTCGGCGGCAGGCCATGATGCGCGGCACCTCGCGCCACGCTGCCCTTCCGCGATGATCTTCATCCCCTGCCGTGGCGGCGTCAGCCACGCGCCGGAGGAATGGGCCGAGCCCGCCCATGTGGATGCCGGCGCCGCCCTGCTGGCCGCCATGGTGAAGGAACTGACCACATGACCGACATGGCCGACCTGCCCGTGCAGCACCCACAGGCACCTGCCACGGAAGCCGCAGCCCGCGCGCGCTTCTTCAATTCCGGCAACGCCTTCAACGTCAAGCTCGCGCCGGTTCCAGCCGCTGATTTCGCCGCGGTCGCCGCCGCTGCCATGGACCTTGATACGCCGACCGGCGTGCTGCTCTGCGACCAGTCGTCGGCGATCGGTTGCCCCTTTCCCGCCACCTCGCCGCTCATGCTCGCGCGCTATGCGGTGATCCGCGCGGGGGAGGTGCTGGACCTCGACACGCGGGCCACCGGTCTGATCGGCTATGTCCTGCGCGGCGCCGGCGAGGCGCCCGATTTTGCCTGGGCCGAGGGTGACATCTTCCTGATCCCCGGTGGCGCGCAGCGTCTGACAGCACGGGAGCACGCCGTGGTCTGGCTTGTCGGCAACGAGCCGATGCTGGCCTTCGAGGCGCTGCGCGAAAGCGCCGCGCCGATCGCGCCGGTCCACTACCCGGCGGCCGAGATCGAGCGTCAGCTCGCCATCATCGGCGCCTGCACCACCAATCCGGGGACGTCCGGGCTTGCGGTGATCTTCTCTTCGGACGGGCTCGAGGCCTGGCGCAACATCACGCCGAGCCTGACGCTCTCGCTCAACACCTTGCCGCCCGGCGAGCATCAGCGCGCCCATCGCCACAACTCCGCGGCCATCACCCTCGCGCTGCAGGGCGAGGCCTGCCATTCCATGGTGGGCGGCGAGAAGAGGCCGTGGAGCATCGGCAACACCTTGGTGACGCCGGCCGGCGACCCGCATTCCCACCACAATGCGGGGTCGATCCAGGCGCGCTTCCTGATCGTGCAGGATGGCGGGCTGCATTATCACGCGCGCACCATGGGCTTCGAATTCCTGGAGGACCCGACCGCCTGACGGGATTGGCCCCGCGCTTGCTGGAGTTCCGGTGCCCTCGCGCCGGAGCCCAACATGCGTCGCCGTGCCGTTCTCGCTGCCGCCACTTCCTGCCTCTTCGCGCCGCAACTGGCGCGCGCGCAGGCAGGAACGATCCGGCTGATCGTCGCCTTCGCACCGGGCGGGGCCTCGGACACCACGGCCCGGATCATCCAGCCTGGGCTCGCGGCCGCGCTGAAGCGCCCCATTGTCATCGAGAACCGGGCCGGCGCCTCGGGCGCCATCGGCACGCGCGTGCTGGTGCAATCGCCGCCCGATGGCAGCGTCATCGGCATCTCCAACACCTCACCCAACGGCATCGTGCCGCTGGCGATGACGCCCAAGCCCTATGATGGCGATGCCGATTTCACCCATATCGCCATGGTCGCCGATACGCCGACCGTGATGCTGCTGCCCCCCAACAGCCCCTTCGCCGGCTTCGAGCAGGTGCGGGAGGCCGCGCGCGCGCGGCCCAGTGGCGTCAGCTACGGCAGTTCGGGCGCTGGCGGCATGCAGCACCTCCAGGGCGAGATGCTGGCCAAGCTCAGCGGCGGCAGCTGGGTGCATGTGCCCTATCGCGGCACCGGGCCCGGTCTGCAGGCGACGCTCGCCGGCGAGGTGGATTGCTTCCTGACGCCACTGGCCGGCACGACCGGCGCGATCGAGGCCGGCCAGGTCAAGGCCATCGCCGTCTCCACCGCCGGGCCCTTCGCGCCGTTGCCCGGCGTGCCGACCTACGGGGCGCTGGGTCTGCCGGATCTCACGGTCTCCTCCTGGACCGGCATTTCCGGGCCGCGTGGCATGCCAGCCGCCGTGGTGACCGAGATGCACGCCGCGATGCAGACGGTGCTCGCCGATGCCGATACGCAGAGACGCCTCGTCGCCGCCGGCCTCTATCCCTTGGGGCGAACCGTCTCCTCGGCCGAGTACCAACAGCTCCACGCGGAATTCGCCAGGGTCTGGGGGCCGGTCGTGCGTGACGCGGGCATCACCATCAACTGATGCCACGCCTGTTGGTTCATCGCGTCGCCATGGCGCATCCGGGTGACGTTTCCGCCATTGCCGTGCTGTTCGATGCCGGGACGATCGCGCTGGCTTCGCTGCGCGGCGTCGTCGGCAAGACCGAGGGCAATGGCGGGCTCAACGATTTCACGCGCGGCTATTTCACCCAGTCGCTGATGCATCTGCTCGCCGCGCGGACGGGGGAGGCGGCGGCCAGCCTCGCCGCGCGCATCCCCTGCGTCCTGTCCGGCGGCACCGAGGGCGTGCTTAGCCCCCATGCGACGCTCTTCGCCGTGGATGAGGGGGCGTCCGGCCCGCGGGGCCTGGCCATCGCCACGGCCTTCGGCCCCCGTCTGCCCGCCGAGGCCATCGGGACCCGGGCGCAGATCGATGCCGTCGCCACCACGGTACGCGCGGCCATGGCGCAGGGCGGCATCGCCGATCCGGGCCTGGTCTTCGTCAAGACGCCAGCGGGGAGCCTTTCGGCCATGGCACGCGCCCGCGCCGCCGCGGCGATCGGGGCTGCCCATGCCCTGGGCGACACCATCGCCGGGGAGGCGGCGCTGCTGCGCGACTTCTCGGCCTTCTCCTCGCGGGTCGTCGTCTCCGCCGGCATCGAGGTGCCCTGCGACGAGGTGATTGTCCTCGGCGAGGCCGATGGCTGGATGCCAGGCCTCATCCTCGGCGTGCGGCCGATGCGCGACGTGCTCGACATCGCGGCTGTACAGGACCTGGTCGCCACCCTGGGCGGCCCGGCCCGATTGCGCGCGGTCTTCGCCAAGGGCGAGCCCGACATCACCGGCCGCGTCCGCGGCCATCGCCACACCATGCTCGGCGACACGGACATCGATGCGCAGCGGCATCTGCGCGCCGCACTCGGCGCGGTCGTCGCGGCGGTCACGGGTGACGGCCGCATCTTCGTCTCTGGTGGGGCGGAGCATCAGGGGCCACCAGGCGGCGGGCTGATCGCTGCCATCGCGGAGCAGGATTCACCATGAGGATCGGCATCATCGGCACCGGCGTCGCCGGCAGCGTGCTGGCGGAAATGCTGGCGGATGCGCCCGGCATCACCGTCGAGGCCTTCGACCGCATGACTGAGGGTGATGCCTCGGAAGCGGGCACGGGTCTCAATGTCGGGCCCAATGCGATGAAGGCGCTGCGCCTGCATCTGCCCAAGCGCCACGAGGCGGCTCGCGCCGCCTCGCTGCCCTGGCAGCATTGGTTCATCGAGACCAGCCGTGGCGAGCGTCTCTTCGATCTCGACCTCCTCGACGTGGCGGATGAAACCGGGATCCGGCTGCGCTGGTCCGAGCTCTACCGCGTGCTGCGCGAGCCGGTCGCGCCGATGACGCGCCGTGGCCTGACGCTTGAGGGCCTGGAGCAGGATGCCGCCGGCCGCCCGGTGCCGGTGCTGAAGGACGGCGCGGGTGCGCTGCACCGCTTCGGCGGCTTCGACCTGCTGGTCGCGGGCGATGGCCGCTACTCCCGCCTGCGCGCGCTGACGCTCGGCGTGCCCAAGCCGGAGTTCCACGGCATCGCCATGACGCGGCTGCTCGTCCCCGATGCCCATGACTGTCCCTATGAGGAATATGGGCAGTGGTTCGAGGGGCATGCGCGGCTGCTTGCCTACCGCCTGCCAGGTGGCGCCGCCTACATTGCCGGCGCCATTCCCCTGGCTTCGCCCGAGGCCGAAATCGCGCCCGAGATGCGCACGCCGGATTATCAGGGCCGCCTCTACATGCCGAAAGATGGGGAAGCCTGCCCTGCTGTCGCCTGGATGAGCCGCAAGCTCGCCGAGATGGTGGACGATATTCATTGGGCGCGGCTGCAGGTGTCGCCGCTCGCGCGCAGCGCGATGGACGGGCGCGTGCTGTTCCTGGGCGATTCTGCCCACGCCATGGTGCCGACCCTCGGCCAGGGTGCGACGCAGGCGATCGAGGACGGGGTCATCGCCGGTGCCGTGCTGCGCGCTGGCGGCGATGTGGCGCAGATTGGGGCGCTGCGCGACGAACGGATCGAATTCATCCGCCGGTTCAGCCTGGAGGCGTCCGATACGATGATGCCGTGGGGCGACCCGATCGAAGGGTCGCGCAGGAAGTCGCGGCCGGAATTCCTCGCGAAGCTGCGGCGGATGTACACGGAGGTGCCAGGGACGGAGGCCTTCGCGTCGCTGGCGGCGTAATCCGGGCATTGGGGAGATCCGAAGGGGGCAAGGCCCCTTCCGCCGCTACCGCCCCGACCAGTGCACGAACCGCTTCTCCGCGATCAGGAACAGCAGGTTCAGCACATACCCCAGCGCGCCGGCGAGGAAGATCACCCCATACATCAGCCCGCTCTCGAACAGGGATTGCGCGACGATCACGCGCTGTCCCAGCCCGTCCGTGCTGCCGATGAACATCTCCGCCACGACCACGATCACCAGCGCGAGCGAGATCCCCGCCCGCATCCCGACCAGGATCTGCGGCAATGCTTCCCAGATCATCACATCCCACAGGATGCGCGCTTCGGAAGCGCCCATCACCCGCGCGGCGAGCACGCGCGTGCGGCGGGCGTTCATCACGCCATAGGCGGCGTTGAACAGGATCACCAGTGCCGCGCCGAAGGCCGCGACGGCGATCTTCGTGCCCTCCCCGATGCCGAACAGGATCAGGAAGAGCGGGAACAGCGCCGAGGCCGGGGTGGAGCGGAAGAAATCGATGATGAACTCGACGGCGCGATAGACCTGCTCCTTCGCGCCCAGCGCGACGCCGAGCGGCACGCCGATCGCCGTCGCCACCAGGAAGGACAGCACGGTGCGGACGATGGTGCGCTGCAGGTCGTGCAACAGCCGGCCGTTGGTGAAGGCTGCCATGGTGTCGCGCCAGGTCTCGGCCGGCGTTGGCAGCAGGATGGGGTCGGCGAGGCGCAGCACCGTCGCGAGCCACCACAGCGCGACGAAGGCCACCGCACCGGCCGTGGGCATCAGCACCGCCTTCATGCGGCGACCGGCCGGCCGGCGACCGCGGCCTCGAAGACCTGCAGGCAGTGGCGCTTGAGGGCGACGAAGGCGGGGTCGGACAGCGTCTCGACGCCGCGCGGCCAGGGCAGGGGGATGGCGAGGTCATCCGCCACCGTGGTCGGTCGCCGTGTCAGCATCAGCAGCCGGTCGGCCAATGCGATGCTCTCCTCAAGGTCATGCGAGACGAGCAGCGTCGTCACGCCGAGATGCTTCAGCACATCCTGCAGTAGCGCGCGCAGATCGAGCGTCGTTTCGAAATCCAGGGCGGAGAAGGGCTCGTCGAGGAACAGCACTTCGGGTTCCACCGCCAAGGCGCGCATCACGGAGACGAGCTGCTGCTGCCCACCTGATAGTTCGTAGGGATAGCGCGACAGATCGAAGCGGATACGGAACTCCGTCTTCAGCCGGTCGAGGCGCGCCTCGATCTCGCCCCTGGGCAGGCCGAGGCGGCGCATCGGATAGCGGATATTGTCCGCCGCGCGCATCCAGGGGAACAGCGCCTCGCGATAGTTCTGGAAGACGTAGCCGACGCGGACGTCGCGCACCTCCCGCCCGTCATAGAGGATGGTGCCGCCATCGATCGGCAGCAGCCCAGCCGCCATGTTGATCAGCGTGGACTTGCCGCAGCCGTTCGGGCCGAAGATGGCGAGGATGTCCCCGCGCTTCACATCCAGATCGAAGCCCGAATAGACGGGTTGCCCGCCGAACGCCTTGCGCAGGCCGCGGATCGACATGGCGGCCTGGCGCGGGGAAATGGCGGGCGGATGCGTCTTCATCACAGCGCGCGCGTGAAGCTTCCGACATCGAAGGGTCCGCGCACCACGCCCATCTGGATGCCGATATCGACGAATTTCTGCAGGTCGGCGCGATCCTGCGCGGTGAATTCCCGGACCATCTTGAAGGCCGGCAGCGGCACCACGGCGGCGAGGTCCGCCGGCGTTTGCAGATACTGCGTCAGCGCCTGGCGCGTCGTGGGGTCGGTGCGGATGGCGTCCATCGCCTTGGACCAGGCGCGCGCGAAGCGTTCTGCGACGTCGCGCTTCTGTTCGAGGAACCGCCCCGCGAAGCCTGCCCCCGCCGCATAGGCCTGCGCATCCGTCCGCCCGAGCAGATAGGTCGCGATCACCCCGGCCTCGAGCATCTTCATCGCCCCGGCGCGCGCGCCGATCGTCGCGACAGGCTCGAGCGTATAGGCCGCGTCGAACTGCCCCGACTGCATGGCGCCGATATGCACGCCCATGGGCTGCTCGACCAAGGTGTAGTCGCGCCCGTCCTGCAGCCCGACCGCCGCCAGCACGCCGCGCGCGGCGGCCATGTTCGCCGGCCCGGGGGCGGAAGCGATGCGGGCCCCGCGCAGGTCCCGCAGCGAGGTCGCGGTGCTGTTCGCGCGCACCACGAACTGTTCCATCCGGTTCGCCGCATTCTGCCCGTTCAGCGCGAAATACAGCACCGTGTTGGGACGGCGCGCATCGATGTTCGCCCCCTCCAGTGTCACCAGGTTGGTGCAGGCATCGATCTCGCCGGCGACCAGCGCCTGGACGATCAGCGGGTGGGTGGCGAGGGTGTTGGCCTGCACCTCGATGCCGACCTCCGTGAAGAAGCCGCGCGACAGGGCGACGAAGTAGGGCAGGGTGGAGGCGGCCTCGAACACCGCGACGCGTACCGCATCGGCGGCACGCGCCTGGCCGATCACGAAGGGGGAGGCAAGCAGGCCGAGGGCCAGCGAACGGCGATGCATGGCGGGGTTCCTTCAGCTCAGCTTGGGATAGCAGGCGGGATCGAAGAAGCTGCTGCCGGCGACATAGGCGCGTGCCGGCGACATGTCCGGCGGCGGCCCGGCCTCGCCGGCGCCTTCGAAGGTCAGCTCGCACTGCACGCCCGAGGGGTCGTAGACGAAGAGCTGCCAGAGCGTGGTGCCGGGCACGAGGAATTCCCGCCACGCCAGCCCCGCCTCGCGGAAGCGCGCGACGAAGCCGTGGTAGCCGCGGCAGGACAGGGAAACATGGTCGATGGCGGCCGTGCCGACGGGCGCGCGGCCCTCGGCCCCCAGCGCGGGCCCGCCCGCATAGATATGCAGGATGGCCGGCCCACCCGCGACCGGCACGTAGAGCCAGGCGCCCGGATAGCCGAAATCCGGTCGGAAGCCGTTCCTGAGGCCAAGGATGCGCGTGTAGAAGGCGACGGTCGCGTCGAGGTCGTTGGTCTTTACCGCGACATGGAACAGGCCCGCGACCAGCGGTTCGGCGGGCAGTGTCTCGGGCATCCGCAAGGCTCCCAGCGCGTTGTTCTGGGATGGATTGTGTGCAACGCCTGTGCCAGCGGCGGCCATGGCGAAGGCGTCAGGGCGCCGAGACCTGTTGCCCAAGGAAGCGCCCGGGTGACCACGCCGTGCGCAGCCTGTGCCGTCAGTCTCGGCCCAGCGCCCGCAAGGCCCTGGCGTGCCCGAGCTGCGCCGCCGTGAGATGCGGCGCCTCCCGCAACGCCTGTTCGAAGACCGCAAGCGCCGCCTCGTTCTCGTCGAGGCGCAGCAACGCCTCCCCTAGCGCCGCGAGCGCCGGGGCGTGGCGGGGATCGAGCGCCAGGACACGCCGGGCCCGGTCGGCGGCATCGCCGGGCCGCGCCATCTCCCGCAGCACGTGGGATTCCTCGATCAGGCCCGGTCGTTCGTCCTCGTCCAGTTCCTGCGCCCGCCGTGCGGCGGCCAGCGCCGCGTCGTAGCGGCCGAGCTGGCGCAGCAGGACGGAGGAGGCGATATGCGCCCAGGGGCTCTCCGGATCGAGGCTGAGCCCGCGCTGCTGCGCCGCCAGGGCCGCTTCCGGCTGGCCCAGCGCGTGCAGCGCCTGCGCGCGGCCATAATGCGCCGCGGCGTAGCCCGGCCGTTCGGCCACCAGCTCCTCCATCATGGCGAGGCCCTCATCCGCGCGCCCGCCGCGGATGAGGGAGCGCGCGATCAGATAGGTGAGGGTCGCTACCGTATCGGGGTCCCGCGCGCGCCGTCGCAGGGTGATCAGCCGCTCGCGGACCTCTTCCTCCTCGATGCCGAGCTGGGCGATGTGCCAGGCGTAGAGGCGCGGCGAGACGACGCGCCAGACCTGCGGCGCCGCGAGGCTCAGCAGCCGGTCCGGCCCCTCCGCCGCCGGGGCCGAGACATCGGCCACGACGCCATGTCCCGACAGGCGCAGCCGCAGGCGCAGATCCTGGTTGGTCTGGATCATCTCGCCGCTCAAACGCCGCTCGGGCCAGCCGAGCAGCTTGCGCGTCAGCGAGGCGAGCGAATGCAGCGACAGCCCCACGACCGGAAGGTTGAGGTCCGGCGTCGAATTCTCGAGTTCCGTCGAGGGGCGGTGCAGCGTCTCGGACAGGGTCTCGGTCGCGGTGGCGTCGATGGCGTCGAGCAGCCGCGCGGCCATCACCTCGGGCGTCATGCCCTGGCTGGCGAAGGAGGCCGGCACGGCGATGGGGGTGAACTCGATCGCGTCGTTCAGCGCCTCCCGGATCACGAGGGTCAGCATGGTCAGCGCGATCAGGGTGGGAATCGCGCCAAGGGCGATGCGCGAGAACCCATGCCACAGCCGGCCCCAGCGGCTGGTCGCCGGCTGTGTTTCCGCAGGGCGCGGCGCCTGAGGCGCCTCCGCATCGTTCTCGGCGGCTGACAGGGCACTCTCCATGGTCGGAGGAGGTAGCGGGAAGCAGGTTAGCGCAGCAAGTCGCCTCATGCCGTTTTCGCGAGGAGGGGAAAGCCGCTAACCTGTGCGCAAGGCCCTCCAAACCGGGCCGGGAGGATACGAGGCCATGACAACGACGCGACGCGCGCTCGGCGCGACGATCCTTGCCGTATCGGCGCGCCCGGCGCTGGCGCAGTGGCAGCCGACGCGGCCCATCCGCATCCTGGTCGGTTTCGCCCCGGGCGGCGGCACCGACATCACCACGCGCAGCATCGCGGGGCGCCTGCAGACCGTGCTTGGCCAGCCCATCGTGGTCGAGAACCGGCCGGGTGCCGGCGGCAACCTGGCCAGCGAGGCCACGGTGAACGCGCCGGCTGACGGCACGACCCTGATGATGGGCACGATCGCCTCCCTGGTGATGAACCCGATCATGACACGGCTCAGCTTCGACGTGCTGACCGACCTGACCACCATCGGCCGCTCCGTCGAGGTGACCAACTTCCTCGTCGTCGCGCCCGAGAAGCCCTGGCGCAGCCTGCCCGAGCTGATCGCCGCGGCGAAGGCGCGGCCCGGGGAGTTGTCCTATGGTTCCTCCGGCGTCGGCGGGGCAGGGCATCTGGGCGGCGCGCTGCTCGATTCCATGGCTGGGATCGAGACCATCCATGTGCCCTATCGTGGGGGCGGGCAGCTCATCACGGACATCCTGTCGGGCAAGGTGGATTTCTCGATCGCCACCGCCGCGACGGTGCTGCCGCATATCGAAGCGGGGCGGTTGCGCGCGCTCGCCGTGCCGTCGCCGCGGCGCAGCGCGCTGCTGCCCGAGGTGCCGACCGTCGCCGAAGCGGCGAACCTGCCCGGCTACGAGGTGGCGAACTGGTACGCGATGATGGGGCCGCGCGGCCTGCCGCGCCCGATCGTGGACCGCGTCAACGCCGCGCTCAACGACAGCCTGCGCGACCCCGAGGTCGTGGCCGGCCTGACGCGTCACGGGCTGGAGCCTGCGCCGAGCACGCCGGAGGAACTGACGGGCTTCATCCAGGCCGAGACGGCGAAGTGGCGTCCGATCATCGAACGGGCGGGGGCGAGCGCGAACTGATATCCGGGACCAGCCGCTTTTCCAGGAAGCGACTGATCGCCGTGGCCTCGTAGGGTGGGAAGGCGCCGCGCGGCAGGAACCCCGCGCGGCGATACATCGTGAAGGCCGCCTCGTTGCGGATGCCGACTTCCAGCAGCAGAGACGCGATGCCGCGGCGGGCCGCCTCGGCCTCGGCGCCGCGCAGCAGCGCCTCGCCCACGCCCTGTCGGCGATACTCCTCGGCGACGATCATGCGCTTCAGCTCCGCGCTGCCGTCGCCGCGGTCGAACAGCGCGCAGCATCCGGCGGCGCACCCCGACTGCCGCGCGACCAGCAGCGTGGTGTCCGGCCGGTCGAGCGAGGCCGGGTCGATCGCGCGGCGGAATTCGCCGGGATAGAGCGCAGCCGCCACCGCATCCGACTGGCGCAGCAGCGCCGCGACCGCCTCCTGATGCGGCGGTTCGACCGCGACGCTGATCACCGCCCCTTGAACACCGGCTTGCGCTTTTCGTTGAACGACGCGATGCCCTCGCGCCGGTCCTCGGTGCCGACGAGCTGGTTGTAGCACTCCACCTCGAAGCGCAGCGCCGTGCGGATGTCCATCTGCAGGCCGAAATGCATCGACCGCTTGGCCTGGCGGACGGAGAGCGGCGCGTTGCGCGCGATGGTGCGCGCGGTCTCCATCACCGCTTCGGTCAGTTCCTCGCGCGTCTCGACGACGCGGTTCAGGATGCCCCAGTCGCACGCATCCGCCGCGGTGAAGGGGCGGCCGGTGAGGATGATCTCCTTCGCGCGGCGCTCGCCCACGATGCGCGGCAAGGTCTGTGTGCCGCCGGCGCCAGGCATGATGCCGATGGTCACTTCCGTCAGCGCGAAGCGCGCGCCCGCGATGCCGTAGGCGAAGTCAGAGGCCAGCACCATTTCCAGCCCGCCGGCATAGGCATGGCCCGACACCGCGGCGACGATCGGAATGGGGCAGTCGAGTTGCGCCCAATAGGCGCGTTCGAAGATCTCGTGCTGGTGGCGCCAGGCGGCATCGGTCATGCCATTGCGCTCCTTGAGGTCGCCGCCGCCGCAGAAGGCCTTCTCCCCGGCCGCGGCGAAGACGACGCATCGCGTCTCGCCCGGGTCTGCGGTGATGCCGGTCCAGACCGCATGCAGGTCGCGCCCCATCTGCGTGTTCAGCGCATTCGACACCTGCGGGCGGTTCAGCCGGACCACCAGCACATGCGGTTCGGGCACCTCGAGCTGCAGGGTCTCGTATTGGGGCAGGGACATACGGGCATCTCCTCGATGGTGATTCGGTTGGCCGCACCGTGCGACGGGATGTCGTTCCTGTCAGCACCCCATCGTCATGGGATCGCAACGCGACTGTCTCATGGCGATCATCCGTCTCTGGCATGGCGGGCCGGAACACGGAGCCCAGCCATGAGCATCACCCGACGCGGCCTTCTCGGCGCGAGCCTCGCCATCCCCCTGGCGGAGGAGGCGGCCGCCCAGCCTACCCAGCGCCCGCTGCTGCGCATCGCGGTGCCCGAGGTGCCGCCGACGCTGGAACCGGCGAAGGAGCTGTCCAATGTCGGCACCCGCACCACCTACTCCATGTTCGACACGCTGATCCGGCGCGACTTCCTCGGGGCGGCCGATGGCGGTGGGTCGGAACTGAAGCCGCACCTTGCCGAGGCCTGGGAACGGTCCGGCCCGCAGGAGCTGGTGGTCCGCCTGCGCGAAGGCGTGCGCTTCCACAATGGCGACCTGCTGACCGCCGAGGACGTGGTCTACACCTTCACCTCCCCGCGCATGTTCGGCGACCGTCCGCTGATGCCCGAGGCGCGGTCCTATTTCGCGACGCTCGCCTCCGTCGAGGCGCTCGATCCGCGCACCGTCCGCTTCCGCACCCGCGTGCCGGACGTGCTGCTGGAACAGCGCCTGGCCTCCTGGGCGTCCTGGATCGTCAACAAGCGCGCCTATGAGGAGCGCGGCTTCGAGGGCTTCGCGCTCAATCCCGTCGGCACGGGCCCCTACAAGCTGCGCCGGCTGCAGCGCGACCAGCTCGTGGCGCTCGAGGCGCATGACGACTACTTCATGGGCCGTCCCACCGCCCGCGGCGTGGAGTTCCGCCAGGTGCCCGAGCTCGCGGCGCGCGTCGCGGCGCTGCAATCGGGCGATGTGGACATGATCACCAACGTCACGCCGGACCAGGTGGCGACGCTGCGCAATGCGGCGGGGATCGACGTGCGCGACGTGGTGCTTGCCAATGTCCACGTCCTGACCTTCGACGAGCGCGGCCCGCAAATGGGCGACAAGCGCATCCGCCAGGCGCTCGGCCTCGCCATCGATCGGCGGTTGCTGGTGGAGGCGCTGTGGGACGGCAAGGCGGTGGTTCCGCCCAGCCACAACTATCCCGAATTCGGCCAGATGTTCCTGCAGGGCCGCTCGCTCCGCCACGATCCGGCCGCGGCGCGCCGCCTGCTGCGCGAAGCCGGCTATGCGGGGCAGGAGATCACCTACCGCACCATGCCGAACTACTACACCAACGCGCTGCGCGCCGCGCAGGTGATGGTGGAGATGTGGAAGGAAGTCGGCGTCAACGCGAAGCTCCAGGTGGTGGAGAACTTCACGCAGATGCGCGCCGAGGGTCAGCAGATCGGCAACAACTCCAATTCCACGCGCCTGCCCGATCCGCTCGGCGCGCTCTGGATCTCCTGGGGCCCGGACTCCTGGTTCCAGAAGTCGGGCGCCTTCGCGACCACGGCCGAGTTCAACGCTGCCGGCCGGGCGCTGGAAGCCGAGACCGATCCCGCGAAGCGCAAGGCCCTGTTCGAGCGCATGCTGAACGCCTGGGAGGACGCGGCGCCGGGCACGGTGCTCTATCAGCCAGCGGAGTTCTACGCCGTGCGCAGCAGCATCCGCTGGCGGCCCACGACCTTCTATTTCATGGATCTCCGCCCCGATAACCTGGCCTTCGGCTGAACCGATGACCCCGATCCGCCTGGTCCAGGTCAGCGACACGCACCTGTCCGCGACCCATGCCTATTTCGGCATGAACTGGGATGCCTTCCGCGCGGCCATGGCCGCCGCGCCGCCCGACCTGCTGGTGCATGGCGGCGATCTCTCCTTCAACGGGCCGGCCGCCGAGGGCGACCTTGCCCATGGCGCGGCGGTGCTGGCCGCGCTCGGACTGCCCTGGCGCGCCATCCCCGGCAATCACGACATTGGCGAGGCGCCGGCCTTCTCGCGCCTCGACCAGCCGGTGAACGCGGCGCGCATGGCGGCCTGGCGGCGCCATGTCGGGCCGCAATGGTGGCGGCATGATATGGGGGGCTGGCGGCTCGTCGGCCTCGACACCGCGGTGATGGGCAGCGACCTGCCCGAGGAAGCCGAGCAGCGCGACTTCCTGGCCGAGGCGCTCGCCACGCGTGGCGCGCGCCCCGTGATGGTCTTCATGCACATGCCGCCCTTCGACAAGGATCCGGACGACCCGGCGCCGACCACGTCGGTGATCCCGCATTCCGCGCGCGCGCCCTTCCTCGATGCCTGCGTCGACGGCGGCGTGCGCATCATCGCCTGCGGCCACCTGCACACCTATCGCCGCCTGCACCATCGCGGCATGGAGATCGTCTGGGCACCGGCCACGGCCATGGTCGATGTCCAGCGCGGGCTGTCGCGCTGGGAGACCTTCCCGCGCCCCGGCTATGTCGAATGGTGGCTGGAACCGGGCCGCGCCGCGCATCGCCTCGTCGAGCCCGAACGCATGTTCGTGATCGACATGTCGGGCTGGACCACGCGCAACAACGGCACGACCACGACGTTGCCGCCCTGGCCCGGCTCGCCCTGACCGCCCGGGGATGGCATCCTCTCCCCGAATGGAGGACGCCATGCCCGAGACCAACCTGCAGATCCTGCTGAAGCGCCGGCCCGCCGGCGCGCCCGTGCCCGAGGATTTCGAGATCGTCGAGACGCCGGTTCCCGTACCCGGCGAAGGCCAGGTGCTGGTGCGCGCGCGCTTCCTGTCGCTCGACCCCTACATGCGCGGCCGCATGGCCGATGTGAAATCCTATGCCAAGCCCGTCGATCTCGGCGCGGTGATGGAAGGCCAGACGGCCGGCGAGGTCGTCGCCTCGCGCCATCCGGGCTTCAAGCCCGGCGACATCGTGCTCGGCGGCTATGGCTGGCAGCGCTTTTCGGTCGTCGGGGCGGAGCGTCTGTTCAAGGTGCCGGAAGCCGACCCGCCGCTGTCCACCAGCCTCGGCGTGCTCGGCATGCCCGGCCTGACCGCCTGGGTCGGCCTCGAGGATATCGGGCAGCCCAAGGCCGGCGAGACGGTCGTCGTCAGTGCGGCATCCGGTGCGGTCGGCCAGGTGGTCGGGCAGATCGCGAAGATCCGCGGCTGCAAGGTCGTCGGCGTCGCCGGCGGGGCGAAGAAGTGTGACTTCGTGGTGAAGGAGCTCGGCTTCGATGCCTGCCTCGACCACCATGGCGACCTTGAGGCCCAGCTCGACGCGACGGTGCCCGAAGGCATCGACGTGTATTGGGAGAATGTCGGCGGCAAGACCCAGGCCGCGGTCTTCCCGCGCTTCCGCGATTTCGGCCGCATGGTGATGTGCGGCATGATCGCCCAGTACAACGAGGCACCGGGCGCGGATGCGACGGGCGCGCCGCCGGGCCCCAATCTCGGCCCCGTGGTGCGCAAGCGGCTGCGCATCCAGGGCTTCATCGTCTCCGACACGGGCTGGGCCCGCTACGGCGCCTTCCGCGCCGAGATGGAGGGCTGGATCCGCGGGGGGCGCCTACGGTGGCGCGAGGATGTGGTCCAGGGCCTGCGCAACGCGCCGGAGGCCTTCATCGGACTGCTGAAGGGCACCAATTTCGGCAAGCTGGTCATCGCCATCGACTGATGTGGCGCGGAAGCCTGGCCCGCGCCGCGCGGCGATTCGCCTTGCACGGCGACGGCGCGCCCCGAATAGTCGGCGCCAATGCTGATCGGGGGGCCGCATGGTCCCCCAGGATCGCGCATGGATGCCCATGGATGACCTCGCTTCCTGCGCTGCCGTCAGGCCGGACGGCACGACTGCCGTGACAGGCCAGTGGAAGCGCAGCGCCTGGCGGCTATGGACGCTGATCGCCGCGGTCGTGCTGCTGCCGGCTGCCATTCTCGCGGCCGGCGCCTGGGGCACCTGGCGCCTGGCCTGGTCGGAGACGCGGAGCGACCTCATCCGCTCCGTCGAGATCAACGCCGACTACGTCAGCCGCAACCTCGAGAGCCTGCTGCGCATCGCCGGCCGCATCACGGATGCCACCGCGGCCATGCAGTACCGGCTGGGCGCGGAGGAGAAGGAGGCGCTGAACCGGCGCTTCGGTCCGCTGGTCGCCGAGCAGGTCGTCCTGCGCGCGGTGCTGCTCCTGGACGATGCGGGGCGGGAGATCCTGCGCATCGAGGCGCAGCCGGGCGCCGCGCCGACACCGCTCGGCGGCGGCATCCGGGAGGCGCTGGCCGAGACAGAGCCCGGGCGCCTCGCCGTCGGGGAGAGCTATCGCGGCGATGACACCTGGATCCTGCCCTTCGGCCTGCGGCGCCGTTCGCCCGGCAGCGCGGTGGTGTTGCTGCTCGATGCGGCGCGGATCGCCGAGGGGCTGGCCCGCCATGCCGAGAAACCGAGCGACACGGCCGTGCTGCTGCGCCGCGATGGACCGATCCTGGCGCGCTACCCGCCCGGGCCGGGGCCCATGCCCGTGATGGCCAGTGCGGGCGCGCTGGCGCGGGCCCTGATGGGGGGGCAGCGGGACGGCTTCGTCGACGACACGGCGCGGCGCGACGACCATCCCGTGGTCATCGCCTTTCATTCCGTTGAGGGGGCGCCGGATCTCATCGTCGCGTCGGGGCGCCTACGGGCGGATATCGCTGCCAACTGGCACCAGGCGCTGATCCCGTTGCTGGGGGTCGGTCTGCCCGCGATCCTCGCGCTGTTCGGGCTCGTGCTCGTCGTGCGCCGGCAGCAGGATACACTCGAAGTCACGCTGGATGGGCTGGAGCAGCGCATCGCCGAGCGTACCGCCTCCCTGCAGGAGGGGCAGGAACGTCTGCGCCTGGCCGTCGAGGCCGGACAGCTGGGCACCTGGGAGACTGATCTCGCGAGCCATGTCAGCACGCGGTCGCCTCGCGCCCTCGAAATCTTCGGCTGGTCGCCGGATGTGGCCGTCGCACCCTTCGACCACTGGGTGAAGCGGATCCACCTCGCCGATCGGTCGCGCGTTCTGAGATCCTGGGAAAGGACGGTGACCGGGCGCCAGCCCGCGTATCACGAGGAATACCGGTTCCTGCGGGCCGATGGGAACTGGCGCTGGCTGGAGAGTCACGGCGCTCCGGTCCGCACCGACCCCGAGACGGGCCGCATCCTGCGCCTGGCGGGCACGATCCAGGACATCACGGAGCGGCGCGTGGCGGAGGAGCGCCGCGAATTGCTGACCCAGGAGGTGAACCATCGGGCGCGCAACGCGCTTGCCATCGTTCAGGCCATCCTGCGCCTGACGCGGGCCGAGGAGGCGGGGGATTTCGCCCGCAAGGTCGAGGGGCGCGTCGCGGCGCTGGCACGTGCCCAGGCGCTGCTGGCGGCCGAACGATGGACCGGCGCGCCGCTCGCCGCGATGCTGACCGATGAACTGTCGCCCTTCGGCTCGGTGACGACCAGCGACGAGCCGGGCGAGTCCCGCTTCGTCCTGGACGGGCCACCCATCTTCCGCATCCGCGCCGATGCGGTCCAGGCCCTCGGCATGGTCTTCCACGAACTGGCGACCAATGCGGTCAAGCACGGCGCGCTCTCGGTGCCGGAAGGGCGGGTCGCCGCGACCTGGCGCGTCGATGAGGCGGATGGCCTGCTGCGCATGCGCTGGCAGGAGACGCGCGGGCCCTCGCCTGGGCTGCCGAGCCGGCGCGGTGTCGGATCGCGCGTGATCGAGGCCACGGTGGCAGGCCAGCTCGGCGGTAGCGTCGATCGGCGATGGCCGGATGAAGGGCTGGTCTGTGACATCTTGCTGCCGCTCGCGCGGGTCAGGACGGATCCGGGGTAGCGCCTCCCGACGCCATGGCTGCGGCCGGCATGAGCGACAGGCGTTCTCGCGCCGGCCCCGGGACGCGCCTATGCCGCCGCGGTCGCTACGGCGCCCGGCGCGAAGCGCGGGGCGACCTTTTCCATGAACAGGCGGATCGAACCCGCCGCCACCTGCGCCGGCATGGGACCGAGCCGGAAGGAACAGATCACGCCGCCCACCCCCGTGGCCTCGATCTCCGCCATCTGCGCAGCGACCGTGTCGGGCGAGCCGGCGATCAGCGCATGGCCAGGGTCGGTGCGGGCGGGCGGCACTTCCTCCTTCTTCATGATGATCCCCTGCTCGGCATAGATCTTCTCGCGCAGCCGGCGACGGTGTTCCTGCATCGCCTCGAAGGCGGGGACGCCGATGCGGCGCGCCTCCTCGTCGGTCGGGGCCACCACCACGTTCCGCCAGACCCAGGATTCATCCATGCAGCGCGCGACATGCGTGGCGTCGAAGCCGGCCTCCTCCATCGTCGCCTTGTAGGCGGCCATGCGCTTTGCTGTCGTTGCGTTCGACTGCACGTTCATCAGGAAGGGCAGGCCGCGCTTCGCCAAGTGCAGCGCGCCTTCCTCCGACGACGCGGCGCGGATGACGTAGGGGTGCGGCTTGGTGAAGGAGGTCGGGCGCAGCCGCGGCACCTGCAGCGTCCAGTGCTTGCCCTGATGCGTGAAGCCTTCGGGACTGGTCCAGGCCTTGAGCATGATGCCCTCGGCCTCCTCGTACAGCGACCCGGCATCCTGCCAGGGAATGCCGTAGCCCTGGTATTCGTACACGTTGTACGCCGTGCCGCGGCCGAGCCCGACGATCACCCGCCCTTTGCCGAGATTGTCGAGCAGCGCCATCTGCTCGGCCAGCCGCATCGGGTGGTGCAGTGAGACTTGCGCCACCGCGAAGCCCACCTTGATGCGCTTCGTCGCGGCGAGCACCGCGGCCGCGAAGGTCACCGGGTCCACATAGGCGCAATTGCCGTCGAAGTGATGCTCGGCGAGCCAGAGCACTTCCACGCCGAGCTCATCGCACAGCTTCGCCTCGGCGATGCAGTCGGCGATCACCTCGGCGTCGCGATCGGGGTCGCGGCTTTCGGGGAAGAGGAAATTGCTGAAGCGCAGCATCCGGGGCTTCTCCGCTCTGGTCGCGGGAAAGCCTAGCGGAAGCTGGCGATCGCGCAACCTTCGCACTTGCACAAGGTTCCGGGGCGTTGCAGCCTTGCCGTGACCCTGCCGGGAGAGACGGATGATGACCACGCGTCGCATCATGCTCGGTGGCGCGCTGGCGCTGCCCGCGATCGCCGCGCGCGCCCAGGACCGCCCCGTGCAGATCTATGTCGGCTTCGCGCCGGGCGGGAACATCGACCTCGCGGCGCGCATGGCGGCACCGTTCCTCGAGAGGCATCTCGGCGGCGGGACGCAGATCATCGTCGTGAACAAGCCGGGCGCCGGCGGGATGCTGATGCTGAACGAGGTCGCCGCCGCGGCGCCGGACGGGCGGCATGTGGCCCTCGTCTCCTTCCCCGCGCTCGTCACGGCGCTCTACGACAACACGCCGCGCTATCGCGTGGACAGCTTCGCCTATGCCGGGCTGCTGACCGACGAGCCCTATACGGTCTTCGTCGGCAACGACACGCCCTACCGGTCGTTGCGCGACCTGGTCGAGGCCGCGCGCGCTGCGCCGGAGACCATCACCATCGCCGGTGCGGGCGTGGGTGGCGCCCCGCATCTCGCCATGATGGCGATCGAACGCGCGGCGGGGGTGAAGTTCACCTGGGTGCCGACCCAGGGCGCGGGGCAGGCGATGCAACTCGTCCAGGGCGGGCATGTCGCCGGGTCGATCTCGACCGTCAGCCTGACGGTCCGCGCGCATCAGCAGGGTGCGCTGCGCGTCATCGCGGTCATGGAGCGCGAGCGCTGGGACAAGGCGCCTGACCTGCCCACCGGGATCGAGCAGGGGGTCGATGTCGCCGCCGGCTCCGCGCGCGGCCTCGCCCTGCCGGCCACGACGCCCGCGCCGATCGTCGCGCGCTGGGAGGAGGCGATCCGCCGCACCGCGCATGATCCCGAATTCCGCGCCCTTGCCGAACGCGACTTCCTGATCGTGCGGTACATGGACCGCCCGACCATGACGCGCTTCGTCGAGGAGCAGTCTGCGATCTATGGCCAGATCTGGCGGACCAGTCCCTGGAAGCAGTGAGGCCCGTGCGTGGTGGTGCCGCGCGCCAGGCCCCGTGCGCAGGGAGCCGGATGGGCTACGCCTCTGTCGTCGCCGTCACGCTCCCCTTGCGCACCGCGGCCTTGAGCGCGGCGTGGTCGCGTTCCGCCTGGTCGGCATAGGCCACCGCGAAATCTCCCATCGCTTCATCGAACTGATCGCTCGATCCGAGGTAGCCGGCGATGCCGGCGACATCCGCCCCCTTGGCATGGGCGCGGGCGAGCCCCCAGCCACAGATCTTGCCGTAGAGCAGCATCAGCTCGTCATCGAAGGTCTCGACCAATGGCTTGATCTTCGCGTCGCGGAGCTGGCGCGCATAGAACTGCCTTCCCTCCGGGCCGGTGAACCAGCCGAGGAAGAGGTCCGAGGCCGGTTGCGTCAGCCGCTGCCCCATCACCACGCGCTGGCCGTGATGCGCATAGCGGCTGGCGCCCGCATAAGGTTCGAGCACCGAGGGCACTGCCTCCTTGAACTGCAGGAAGAGCGGGTCGTTGGCGGCTGACATCAGCAACGCGATCCAGCAACGCCGCCCGACGCTGCCCACGCCGACCACCTTGATCGCCGCATCCACGACGCGATAGCGGTCGAGCAGCACACGCCGCTCATCCGAGAGGGTATCGCGGTAGATGGCGAAGACCTCGTCCAGGGTGTTCTGGAAATCCGCTTCCCGCGCAAAGTCGGGATGGAAGATCAGCGGCGGCGCGTCGCGGATCGTGGTCCGGCCGCCGACCACGCCGGCGAGGCGCGGGAAGTCGAACTCGGAACTGCTGCCGCTCATCGCCTTCTCGACCCGCGCGCGCAGCCTGGCCTGGACGGCGGGCGGGACGACCTGGGCGACATCCTCGGCGGTGATTCGGGCGTACCAGACGTCGAGCGGAGCCATCCGGGCGAAGTCCCGCAGCCGCTTGCGATAGCTGCGCGCGGTTGCGACCGCCGCTTCCCGTCCGACCTTGTCCGACAGCCCATTGGTGCGCGAGGCCAGCACGAGCGAGGCGACAAGCCGCTTCACGTCCCATTCCCAGGGGGCGGGCAGCGTCTCGTCGAAATCGTTGATGTCGAACAGCACGTTGCGTTCGGGGGTGGCGAAGCCGCCGAAATTCATCAGGTGGCAGTCGCCGCAGGCCTGGACGTGGATGCCGGTCGCCGGCGTGCCACTCAGGTCGCTCGCCATTACCGCCGCGGCGCCGCGATAGAAGGCGAAGGGCGATTGCAGCATCCGCCCGTAGCGGATGGGCACCAGCTCCGGCATCCGGTCCGCGTCGGAAGCCTGCAGCAGGGCGATCGGGTCCGGCCGGTCGGCGGCGCGTTTCCAGGCGCCGAGCGTCGAACGGGGCACGGTCTCACGCAGGGCCTTGCCGGCTTCGAACTGCGAGTCCAGGGAGCGGTCGTGGGGCGCCGTGGCCTTGGGGACGGGTACGGCCCCCGCGTCCTTGGCTGGCCGGACGAGGCGGATCTTCGCTGTCTTTGTCATGGCGTTTGCTCCGTGGCCGCGCGCGACCGCCTGACAGCGGAACCGCCGCGACCGGAACAGGTTGCGCTCGCCAGCGATGCGGCGACTTGACTCGGATCAAGCGCCGCCCGGTCCGTCAGGCGCGGAACATGCCGCCGCCATCGACGTCGATCACCGTGCCGTTGACGTAGTGCCCGCGCGGGGAGGCCAGGAACACCGCCAGCTCGGCGATCTCCGATGCCTCGATGGGGCGGCCGAAGGGCAGGTTCGTCAGCGTATCCGCCCAGCGTTCCTCGTCGCCGAACTTCAGCCTGGCGTTGGTGCGGGCCTGGGTCAGCATGCGGTCGGTCTTGGTCACGGCGGGATTGATGCCGACCACCTTCACGCCGTGTTCCTGCGCCGCCGCGCCGATCGCCGAGGTGAAGGCGATCAGCGCCGCGTTGCCGGCGCCGCCCGCGATGTATCCCGCGCGCGGCGCGCGCCCGGCCATGCCGATGATGTTGACGATGGCGCCGGCCTTCCGGGTTTCCATGCCCGGCAGGTAGAGCTGGCACAGATGGATGTAGCCGAGCACCTTCAGGTCCCAGGCCTGCTTCCACCGCGCCATCGGGATGTCCTGCAGCCGGCCGGAGGGAATGGCGCCGGCGTTGTTCACCAGGATGTCGATGTCGGGGAATGCGGCGTGCAGGCGCTCGCGCTCCTCGTCGCGGGAGAGGTCGGCGGCGTGCGTCTCGACGCGGATCTGACGGACGGCGCGGACTTCGTCGGCCGCGGTGGCGAGTGCGGCGGCGTCGCGCGAGACCAGCACGAGATCGCAGCCCTCGGCGGCGAAGGCTTCGGCGCAGGCGAGGCCGATGCCTTTCGATCCGCCCGTGACCAGCACGCGCTTGCCCTGCAACTGCATGTCCATGGATCGTTCTTCCCCTGTCGAACGGTGGACTGGAGAGGGCTTTGCCCCCTCCAGACCTCCCCCACCAAAGGCCGAAGGGCCTTTGGAAACCTCCACTTGGTGCGGGGCGGGAGAGGCGGAAGGGATGACGACGCGCGCTTGGGGCGCAGAATGCACGCCCCTAGAGCCGTTCCCGTTCGCCCTGGCTCACGGCAATGCCTCTAGCCGCTTGTTTTCGCGAGCATCTTCACCCGATCAGGTGATCCACCTGATCGGGATCTGCTCTAGCGCAGCGACAGCGTCAGTCGCCAAAGGCTTCGGGTCTTTGACAGACTTGGCGGCACGGCCGCCAAGGCGAGGAGAGGGGCAGCGCCCCTCTCCGATGCGCCTCAGATCACCAGTTCGATCAGGAACGGCCCGGAGCGGCTGAAGGACTGCGCCATCAGGTCGCCGACCTGATCGAGCGTCGTCGCCTGTGCGGCCTCGACACCCATCGCCTCGGCCATCTTCACCCAGCCGATGTCCGGATTGCCAAGGTCGAGCATGTCCATCGCCGTGCGTCCCGGATTGGCGCCGACGTTCTGATACTCGCCGAGCAGGATCTGGTACTTCCGGTTGGCCAGGATCACCGTCGTCACCGGCAGCTTCTCGCGCGCCTGGGTCCACAGCGACTGCACCGTGTACATCGCCGACCCATCGGCCTGCAGGTTGATCACCCGCCGCCCGCCGCCACCGACCGCCGCACCGGTCGCGAGCGGCAGGCCACAGCCGATCGCGCCGCCGGTGATCTGCAGCCAGTCATGACGCGGTGCCGCAAAGGTCTTCGGAAAGAAGCCGCGGCCGAAGGAGACGCTCTCATCGGCGATGATCGCGTCCTCGGGCATCAGCGCCGCGACGGTCTGGGCGAGGCCTTCGGGCGAGGGTGCGCCGCGCGCGCGTTCCGGGCGCGCGCCGACATCGGGCATCGCCGCGGCCGGCGCGCCGAGCTCGTCGCACAGGGCGCGCAGTGCCGCCTCGGCATCCTGCTCGAAACGCGTCAGCACATGGATCTCGGCCGTGGGCGGATAGAGCGTGGAGGGCTTGCCCGGATAGCCGAAGAAGCCGACCGGCGGCTTGGCGTTGACCAGCACCAGATGTTCGACCCATTCCAGGGTCTTCACCGCCATGTCCACCGGATAGGGCACGCGCTCGAGCGGCAGGCGGCCCTGGCCGCGCTCGACCCGCGCATTGGACCCTTCGGCCAGCAGCTTGGCCCCCGTCGCCTGCGACGCGCGCCAGGCCAGCGCCTGCGCCCCTTCCCGCAGTGCCTTGCCCCCGAGCAGGATCAGGACGTTCTTCTTCTCCCGCAGGATGCGCGCGACATTGCGGACGGCATGCGGATCGGCCTGCGGCGTGGCGATCGGCGGCAGCGGCGCGGCGACGACGCCGCCTTCATCCCAGCAGGTGTCGGAGGGCAGGATCATGGTCGCGACCTGGCCGGGCGAGTTCATCGCCGCCTGCACCGCGGCCGCGGCATCGGCCCCGACATCCGCCGCCTTGGTCGAGGTCCGGACCCATTGCGAGACGCCGCGCGCGAAGCCTTCCGTATCGGCCGTCAGCGGCGCGTCGTAGATGCGGTGATAGGTCGCCTGGTCGCCGACACAGTTCACGATGCCGGACCGCGCACGGCGCGCATTGTGCAAGTTGGCCAGCCCGTTCGCGAGGCCCGGGCCGCAATGCAGCAGGGTGGCGGCGGGCTTCTCGGCCATGCGCCAATAGCCGTCGGCCATGCCGGTCACGACGTTTTCCTGCAGGCCTAGCACGCACTTCATGCCGGGGATGCGATCCAGGGCGGCGACGAAATGCATCTCGCTGGTGCCCGGATTCGCGAAACAGACTTCCACACCACAGCCCAGCAACGTGTGGACCAAACTCTCAGCGCCGTTCACCGCGTCTCTCCCAAATCAAGGAGGGTGCAGACTGCGCGGGACGAGGCAGCGGGGCAAGGTCGCCCCCAAATCGCCACGCCGTCGGCTGGATGGGCCAGGAGGCCTGCGGCACGGATGTCGCGGGCCGCCAGCCACGCCGCGCAGCGAACGGAAAGCGCGCCGAAGCCAACGCCAGGCGAGAGACGCGCAGGGCGAGCCATGCGTCAGGCGCGGGCGGCGGGCCTCCCCATGCCGCTGTCGTCTGATGCCGCGGGGCGCGAACCCGCTTCTGATCGCCCTGGGCGTCCCGATCGGCTCAGCGCCCGCGCCGGGTCAGGCCGCCACCGCGAATCGCGCGAAGTCCCGGGCGAGTCGCACATAGATGTCGTATTTGAACGCCACGGCGAGCGCCGGCAGGTCCGACAGCTTCGTCCAGCGCCAGGCATCGAATTCCGGATGCGGATCGAGATCCAGCCGAATGTCGCCATCCGCGCCGGTGAAGCGCATCGCGAACCATTTCTGCCGTTGCCCGCGATACTTCCCGCCCAGCGCCTTGCCGATCAGCTCGGGCGGCAGGTCATAGGTCATCCAGTCCGGATGTTCGGCCAGGATCTCGGCCCGCGCGGTGCCGATCTCCTCCTCCAGTTCGCGGAACACGGCGATGGCGGGGTCCTCGCCCGCATCCATCCCGCCCTGGGGCAATTGCCAGCCGCCCGGCGCACCCTCGGCGTTGGGCAAGTCCGCGCGGCGGGCGACCAGCACCAGCCCGGCCGCGTTGAACAGGACGGCGCCGACATTGTCGCGATAGGGCAGGGTGGTCATGGAGCGCTCGCAGGGCGGATCGGGTTGGCCGAGGATTCGGAGGTCAGGCCCTCCGGGCGGCGGATCATCGCCGAAACCGGCGCCAGCACCAGCCCCCGTCCTTCCAGCCCCTGTGCCCAGGCGGCGATGCGCTCCACCAGAACCGGCGTGACCGACCCCGCGAGGCCGAGCGCCGCGCCGCGATCCCGCGCAATGGTCTCGAGTTCGGCGAGCCGCCGGTCGATCTCGCCGCGCGTGCCGGCCGGTTCGTCGAGCACCACATCAACACTGCGCCCCCAGGCGCGCGCCGGCGTGGCGGCACCCGGGCGCGGGTCGATATAGAGCAGACCACGCACCCGCAACGTGTCCTGCACGGTGCCCATCGCCTCGGTCAGCGTCGCGAAGCGCTCCCCGCGCATGGCGCCGAGCGCGCCGATGGCGCCGACATAGCCTTGCGAGCGCGCCAGCGCCCAGTCGAGCCGGTCCATGTTCTCCGCCATGGAACGCCCGGTCAGCAGCGCCTGGTCACCCGGGTTGTTCAGCGGATAGCCCGCGGGTTCGAGCGGCAGGGAGATCAGCGTCTCCATCCCCCGCTCCCGCGCCCGTTCCGCTGCCTGGGCGGGCCGCGCGGCATAAGGGGAGAGAGCGAGGGCCACGGCCGGCGGCAGGCGCCGGATGGCTTCCTCGGTCTGGGTCGCGTTCAGGCCGATATCGGCGACGATGATGCCGATGCGCGGGCGCGTGTCGCGGCGGTCGAAGTCGCGGCCATAGGCACGGATCGAGGTCCGGCCATCCTCACCGGCGCGCGGCAGCATCCCGTGCCGCCCCTGTTCAAGCAGGGCCGGGTCCGGCGCGGGAATCGGCCGCGCCGCGGCGCGCGGGGCGCTGGCGGCGGGCAGGGGCGGGGGTTCGGGCGCCCGGGGTG
>JAYRJZ010000029.1:0-55166 GCA_041906015.1 Roseomonas sp. | reverse complement strand
CGCGCCCTCGGTGAGCGCCGCGCCGGGCGGCGGAAGCAGCAGGCGCAGGCGGTCGGCCGGCGCCTGCTGGCGCGGCGCATCGGCCACGACCCGCAGCCTCGCGCGCGGGGCCTCCGGCAGCAGCGCGAAGACGCGGGACAGCACCGGCAGTGCGCCCTGCCGCCCCGTCGCGCCAGGCATCGCCGTGCCATCCGGCCGGCCGATCCAGACCCCGGCGACATGGCGCGTATCGAAGCCCAGCGCCCAGACGTCGCGACCGCCCCAGGAGGTGCCGGTCTTCCACGCCACGCCCGTCCGACCGCCACCGGGGAAGTTCTGGACGAGGATGCCCGCGACGGCCTCCGCCGCGCGGCGTTCCACTGCCTGCTGCGGTTCCTCCACGGCGCCCGGCGTCACGCGCAGGGGCCGCGACTGGCCACCATCGGCGATGGTCGCGTAGAGCGCCACCATCTCCCGCAACGTCGTGCCGGCGCCGCCCAGCGCGAGCGGCAAGGATGCATCTGCCCCCGCCGGCAGGCGCGGCGCCGCGCCGGCGAGCTTCAGTGCCGAGGCGAAGCGCAGCGCGCCCACCTGGTCGAGCAACGCGACCGCCGGCAGGTTCAGCGACATGCGCAGCGCATCCGCCGCCGTCACGCGACCCGCGAAGTCGCGCGAGAAATTCTCCGGCGCGTATTCCCCGAAGCGGCGCGGCAGGTCGGCAACGATGGTCGAGGGCGTGGCGATGCCGCGCTCGAAGGCCATGGCGTAGAGGAATGGCTTCAGCGCCGATCCGGGTGAGCGCACCGCGCGCGTCAGGTCCAGCATGCCGGCGCGGGATTCCTCGCCCCAGGCGCCGCCGACCATGGCATGCACCTCCCGCGTCGCGATGTCGGCGATGACGATCGCGATCGCGGTGCGGTCGGGCAGCGTCGGCAGGACGTCCCAGGCGAGGCGTTCTGTGGCGCGTTGCAGCGCGCCGTCGATCGTCAAGGTCACTGTCGCCGCGGGCCGCGCCATCTGGCGCGACAGATGCGGTGCGAGGTTCGGCATGGGGCGGCGCCGATCCGGCATCTCGGCCGCGAGGGCAAGCGCGCGATCCGCCGCCGACATACCCGAGGCCGGTCCGCCGCGCCGTGCCAGCACCGCATCGCGCGCCGTGCGCGCCGCCTGCGGGTGGCGGTCCGGGCGCAGCGAGGCCGGCCGCCGCGCCAGCGCGATCAGCAGCGCCGATTCGGCCGCATCGAGACGCGTCGGCGGGCGCCCGAACCAGGCGAGGCTGCCCGCGCGCAGCCCCTCGATATTGCCGCCCTGCGGCGCGAGGGTGAGCCAGATGCCGAGGATCTCATCCTTGCTGAAGCGCGCTTCGAGTTGCACGGCGCGGAAGATCTCGATGAGCTTGGCCCGCAGGTTGCGCGGGCGCGGTTCCAGCAGCCGCGCGGCCTGCATGGTCAGGGTGGACCCGCCCGAGACGACGCGCCCCGCCCGGATCCACTGGAGGGACGCCCGCGCCAGCGCGACGGGATCGACGCCGGGATGGAGGCGGAAGCGCCGATCCTCGGCGGCGATGAGCAGGTCAGTCAGCGGGGCCGGCACATCCGCCACGGTGGTGCGTAGGCGCCAGACGCCGCCGGGTGCGGGCAGGACGGTGAGTGTGCGGCCTTCGCGGTCCTGGATCTCGGCGCCGGTGGCGTGAAGGCGCGTGAGGTCGGGCGGGAACACACGGTCGAGCGCGATGGCGCCGGCGATCAGGGCGATGAGGGCGGCGAGGGCCCACTTCACGGCGCGCGATTGGAGAGGGGCGCCGCCCCTCTCCAAGCCTCACCCCGCCAGGCCACCGTGTGGCCTGGACCGCCGGCATCTGGCGCCGGGCGTGACAGTTCGGCGTGGAGGGGGAAGGTGCCCTGTGCGCCGTGTTTCCGGCCATGCTCGGCGAGGGGATGCGGCACGGGGCTTGACCGGTGGGTGCCCCTGTCATGTCGAACGCCAAGTGACGGTTTCCAAAGGCCCTTCGGCCTTTGGTGGGGGGAGGCCCGGAGGGGGGCAAAGCCCCTCTCCGGTCCCACCTCGACCATCACGGCTGCACCGTGATCCGCCCGGCATTCTGCCGCGCGAAGATCCCCGGCCGGTACATGTCCTGCGCTTCCGCCCCCGGCAACTCGAACACCCCTGGCGTGACCGCCCGCAGCCGCACCGCGATGCGGGCGAAGGGCCGCTGCTGGGTGATCGTCACCGCCGCCGCATAGCGATCGTCCAGCGCAGGCTGGCTGTCCACCTCGGTCAGCGTGCCGAGCCAGGGCATGCCGGCGATGTCGCCCGCCGGCAGGCGCGACGCGATTTCCCACCCAGCGGGCAGCCCTTGCATGATCATCGCCTCATGCCGGTCGTTGGTCTCGGACCGCAGCTCCATCAGCAGGATGAAGGAGGTGTTCTGCGCCAGCGCATCGAGGTTCAGCGGCTGCCCATCCAGCGCGAAGAAGCGCCGGGTGACGCGGAAGCCCTCGCGTGCCGCCGGCAGCGGCGTGGCGGGGATGCCGGTGATCGACACGGCCTGCCACACGGGGTTCGCGCCCATGTTGCGGGCCGTGCCCGACCCGGTCAGCGCGGTGATCACCACCGGGCGCGGCGGCAGGGCGGACCCGTTCACCGCGATGGTGGCGTTGCGGCTCCCCTGGCCCAGCACCTGGGCGGCGTGCACCGCCCAGGCCTGTTCCTGCGTGCTGCTGCGCGCGGGGGTGAAGTCCGCGCCGGGCAGCACTGCCATCGCGGCGTTCACGCGGTCGGCGAGCACACCGGATTCACGCAGCAGGGAGGCGGTGGCGAGCGCATCGCGCGCCGCCGTGCCGTAGTCGAAGGACCAGAAGCGCCGCCCCGTCGCGGTGAGCGCGGCCGCGAAGGCCTGTTCCGCGCGGACCGTGTCGCCGCCGCGCGCGAAGGTGGCGGCGAGCTGGGCACGGGCGATCTGCGTCGGCAGGTCGCCGAGCTGCTCGAACAGCCGCCGCGCCGCGCCGAGGCGCGGCTGGCCGGCCAGCGCCAGCGCATAGAGCCGATAGGCCTGCGCCGCGCGCGATTCCGGATTGTCGGCGCTGGTGTCCTCGATCGCGTCGTCGAGGAAGCGCAGCGCTTCGCGCAGCGCGCCTTCCGGCACGGTCGCCCCCGCCGTGCGGGCGCGGATCAGCGTCTCCACGGCATAGGGGGTGAGCCATTGCTGGGCCTCGCCGTTCGCGCTCCACATGGAGAAGGAGCCATCGTAGCGCTGGCGGTCGAGGATCGCGTCCACCGCGCGTTGCAGGCGGATGGCGCGGTCGGCGTCGGCTTCCTCGGCGATGCCGGCGGACAGCGCGAGGGCGCGGGAGGCGGACTGCTCCAGGCACCAGAGCGGGAAGTCCTCCACCGCGCGCAGCATCGCCGCCGGATCGAAGCGCACCGCCGCGCCGAAAGATGCGGCGGCGCGCCAGGACCCTGCGACGAAGCGATCTGACGGCACGGGCAGCGGCAGTTCCACGCCGGGCGGCAGTTCGACGCCGACGACTTCCGTCACGCGCGGGCGGGAGGAGCGGATGGTGATCCGGCTTTCGCGCTCCACCCGGAAGCCGTTCGGGCCGGTGACGGCCATGCGCAGCACGCCCTCGCCGCCCTGCGTCGCGCGCAGCGTGGTGAAGGGCTGGGCGCGCGCGCCGGTCGCGAGCATCGCCGCCAGCCGCGAGGGTCCGTCGATCGCGAGCCCACCGCTGGTGGACAGTTCCGCGACGATCTCGCCTTGCGGCAGCTCGATGTTGTGCAGCAGGACGGACAGGCGCGCTTCGTCACCCGGGGCGAGGAAGCGCGGCAGCAGCGCTTCCGCCACCACCTGGTCGCGCACGGTGAGCGGCTTCGCGGCCTGGCCGACGCGCGTGCCTTCCCAGGCGACGGCCATGAGGCGCAGTTCACCGGCAAAGTCGGGTATGTCGAGTGGTACGGTGGCCACGCCATTCGCATCCGCCCGCATGATGCCGGAGAAAAGAGAGACGATGCGCTGCGGCGGTTGCAGCGCGTCGGCGCCGGCATCCTCGTCGCCGCCCTGGCGCAGCAGGGCGAGTTCGCCTTCGGCGGGCGCGATCAGGCGGCCGTAATCGTCGCGGATATCGACCCCGAGACGCCGCCGGCCGAGGAAATGCGCCGCTGGATCGGGCGAGGCGAAGTTGGTCAGGTGCAGGATGCCCTCATCCACTGCGGCCAGCGTCAGGAAGACCGGGCCCGCGGCGTTGGTCACGCGCACCGGCACTTCCACGCGCTGGCGCGGACGCACCAGTTGCGGCGTGTCGATCGCCACGCCCAGGGTGCGCGGCGCGGGGTCGATCCCGACCCAGGCCAGGCCGAGCGCGCGGGCCGGCTGGCCGTTGCGGGTCTCGCCCGGACGGAAGACGGACACGGCCACATAGGCACCGGGACCCCAGGAAGCATCCACCGGCACCTCGACCTCGGTGCCACCCTCGGCGACCTGGATGTCGCGCAGCGAAACCAGCCGATCGGTCAGCACCGTGATGGAGGCCCGGCCGGCGAAGGGCGGGGTGATGCGGATGCGCGCGGTCTCGCCGGGCAGGTAGGCGCGGCGATCGGCGGCGACATCCACGCGGTCGGGGATCTCGGCCGATTCCACGCCCGCCCAGCCGGAGCGGAAGCGGATCGAGGTGATGCCGAGCCCGTTCGCATCCGTCACTTCCAGCCGGTAGCGGCCGAATTGCAGCGTCCGCGCGAAGCGGGCGGGCTGCTGGGCGGTGACGCGGATCTCCTGCGCATCCACCGGCTCGTCGCGCCAGACCGTCTCCCAGCGCGCGATGGACCCGCGAACGACGATGCGCCAGTTGGGGCGTTCGCGCACCAGGCGCACGCGCAGCGTGGCGTTGGTCGCGCGGCCCTCGGGGGAGACGGCCGCGATGTCGAAGGCGGCCTCGCCGCCCGCGTCGATCGCCTCATTCTCGAAGGCGGGCTTCACGGCGACCAGCGTGCCGCGGGCGCGCACCGGCACGGTGAATCGCGTGCGGGTCTCGCGCCCGCCGGGCTCGCTCATGGACACGGTGACCTCGCCCTTCACCGGGCGCGTCGTGTCCGGCGCCTGGCGCAGGTCGAGGGTCAGGGTGGTGCGGCCCTGGTCGTCGGTCTCAGGGATCTCGAAGGTCAGCAGGTCGGGGGCGAACTGCTCCTGGGCGAGGCCGAAACGCCAGCCGCGCCAGGCCTCGAAGGGCTCGGGGTCGGTGAGCAGGCGCATCTCGGCCTGGCCCGTGAGGCCCGCCCCCGGTGCGCCATAGAGGAAGCGCGCCGTGACCGGCACGCGCAGCCCGTTCGGACCCGGCACCAGCGGACCCGGCACCGGGCCGGCGGTCACTTCCAGGCGTTCGGGCACGAAGGCTTCGACCCGGAAGGTGGTGCGGCCGACCGGCGGCGCGTCGGGATCGGTCAGCGCCTCCAGCGTCCAGACGCCATAGGTCGCGCCGGCCGACAGGCGCAGCGGCCAGAAGAGCGAGCCGTCATCCTGGCGCGGCGGCACTGTCTCGGCGGCGATCTGGCCATTGGGCCGGCGCAGGCGCAGCCGGATCGGCAGGTCGAGCGGGCGGCCGGCGGGATCGCGGATCAGCGCGGTCGCGTTCACCGTCTCGCCGGGGCGGAAGATGCCGCGGTCGAGCCAGAGGAAGGCATCCACCGGCCCCGGCTGCGGCTGGCCGGTGGCGCCGCGGTCGGACAGGTCGAAGGAGGCCGCTTCCAGCGACAGCGAGGCGAGGTCGTTCTCGGTCTCGGCGTGGATGGCGACCGGGGCGAGCGGCCCGTTGCCGCGCATCAGCGCGGCGGGGAAGCGCGCGAGGCCCTGTTCATCGGTGCGGGTCTCGGCGAGCACCTCGTTGTTGCGGGCCATCAGCGCCACGCGCAGGCCGGGCGTGACGGCGGCGGATTGGTAGCCGCGCGCTTGCACGGCGAGACCATCCGCCCCGCGCCACGCGGTCAGCGCGATGTCGGTGACGAAGAAGGGCATGATGGCGGTGGTGCCGTCGCCGCGCCGCGCATCGGCATCCCGCAGCACCAGCACATAGGCGCCGGGCGTCGCGCTGCGCAGCACGTCCGGCAGCGGCAGGGCGGAACGCAGGGTGCGATTGGGCTGCACGCCGCGCAACTCGGCGCGGCCTTCCCACAGGATGCGGCCGAGATCGTCGCTGATGCTCTCCGCCGTCCAGGATTCCAGCGCCTCGCCCGGGGTCCAGTCGCGACCGAGGGCGACGAGGTTGCGTTCGACCACGCGCACCAGGCGCATCGTCATGTTGGTGACGTTGACCGTGGCGACGCCGAGGCGCGGATCCTGCCCGCGCGGCAGGATGAAGCTGCGCGTGTCGAAGGCGATGCGCGGGTTGCGGTTGGGCATCGCGATGGCGACAGGGGTGTCCTGGCGCAGGTTCTGCCGGTCCTCGCCGGGCAGGCCGGCGCGCAGGATGAGGCGCGTGGAGGCGCCCCAGGGCAGGCCGGCGACGCAGATCTGGTCGCCCTCGCGCTCCACGGCGAGGTTCGGGATGGGTGGATCGGCGCGGATCCAGTCGCCCGGATTCCAGTCGGTGCGGCGCGCTGGCGGGTTGGTGAAGGTAAGGCAGGCGCGGGCGGGTTCGGCCTCCGGCTCGGTCGTGACGCGGCGGACCAGCATGCCGGCGGCGCGGCGCGCGGCTTCCAGGCGCTGGCGCGATTCGGCGCTGTCGGAGCGTTCGAGGACCGCTTCCAGCGCCTCGATCTGCTGGACGGGGCGATCGAGGCGACGCAGCGCCTCCGCCATGACGAGCAGGGAAGGGACCTCGGGCTCGCCATAGGGCGCGAGCTGGAAGGCCCGCCAGGCGGCCTGCAGCGCGCGCGGATTCTGCGGCGGCTGGCGGTTGAGCTGCGCCCGGGCCAGGGCCAGCCACTGGTCCCCGCTGATCTGGCCACCCATGCCGATGCGTTCCTCCCAGGCCGTCGCGGCGGCGGCCCAGTCGTTGCGGGATTCGGCCTGCAGGGCGCGCTGTTCGGCGGCGCTGCGCTGTTGGGGGGAGGCGCCGGCGGGGAAGCGCCGCTGCATCTCCTGCATGTACTGGCTCGCATCGCGGCCAAGGCCGGGCAGGTTGAAGTCCTGCGCGACGGCAAGGCCGGGGAAGGCCAGGGCGAGAAGAAGCAGCAGTCGGACGAGCTGGCGCATGACGGACCCGGTTTCTGGCGTTGCTGCGGGGCAGGATGGCACGGCTTCAGCCTGTCCCGCAGCAGGCCGAGGGCGATGATGTGAAGAAGCTCACATCACCGGATGGTGAACGACCCGGTGACGATGGCGCGATGCCGCCGTCTGGAAGGCAAGGCCGACCGGCTTCAACGCGGCGGCTGGGCCGGCCGGATCGCCAGGTCGCGCAGGACCAGGCGATCATCCTCGATGGCGAGCCGCGCCTCGGCGCGGCCGCCGGTCGGGCAGCAGGGCTGATCCGTCGCGCGCTGCAGAGGGGCGGTGGCGGTCATGCGCTCGGGGTCGAAGGCCGCCGCGCCGCGGAGTTCGAGGCCGGCGGGCAGGCGCTGTTCCAGCATGGCGCGCCAGCTCTCCGCTTCGACCGGCTGCCAGCGGCGGAAGGAGGCCGGTCCGGTGCGGCGATAGAGCAGCGGGATGGGCCCGCCGGCGGTGCCGACCTCCTCGCATGGCAGGTAGAGCAGCGTTTCCCGGCCCTGCTGGACCACGCGCGGCGTTTGGCAACTCGCGAAGGGCAGGCGCTCCGCAACCTCCACGGTCCATTCGCCGGGCTGGGCGGCGGTCAGGACGACGATGCCCGTCTCATGCGGCATCTCCCCGCGCGGGTCGGGCCGGTACTCGTACAGCGCGTAGCTGTAGCGCCGGCCATCGACGGCTGCGAGCGCCCCGAATGCCGCGACGCGGCAGGCGCGCCGGCGCAGGGCCGGGCTGTCCTCCTCCTCAGGGATCAGCGGCAGGCACTGGCTGCGGACACGGCGGTCGGGGGTGCCTTCCAGCTCGTTCACCGACATCCATGTGGCTTCCTCGTACAAGGCGGCGCGCCGGGCCTCTAGGCCGCGGCGCAGCGCGGCGGGGTCGCCGATCGCGCCGCGCAGGGTGGCCATGGCGGCGTCGTGGCGTGCCTGCAGCCCATGCAGCCAGGGCGTGCCCTGCATGGTGCGATAGGCCCCGGTGACATCCCCCTCGAGCTGCGAGAGCGCTGGGTCGGCGCAAATGGCGCGCTGCCAGTCATCGGCGGGCGTGGCGCAATCGAAGCTGGCGGCACGGGCAGGGGCGGCGAGGAGGGCCGCGCAGCCGAGCGCGGCGAGAAGAAGCCTGGATGTCACGAATGTCCCCGGAAGCGAGTGGTGAGCAACGGCGACGGCTTATCGCGCGGGGTCGCGCGGCGCGGCGACCCCGGTCACCAGGCGTTGGAGCGCGCCCGCCCGCTGACCGGCTCGAAGGTAGGGCTCGCCCTCATGCCAGCGGCTGCTACACTGCCGCGCAATCCGCCCCAGATGGCGGGAAGGGAGGAACCATGATCGTCACGCCCCTGCGGCGGCGCCTGCTGTTGGCCATGCCGATGCTCGCCGCCCCGCGCCTTGTCCGCGCGGAGACCTGGCCTAACCGTCCCATCACCATGGTCGCGCCCTATCCGCCAGGCGGAACCACCGACTTGTCCATCCGCCCGATCGTCGAGGCCCTGTCGCGCAGCCTCGGCCAGCCCATCGTCGTCGAGAACCGCGCCGGCGCCGGCGGGACGATCGGCGCGCAATCGGTCGTGCAGTCGCGCGACGGTCACACCTTCCTCGCCTTTCCCTGCGCGGTGCTGGTCATCGCCCAGCATGTAATGCGGCTGCCCTTCGACCCGTCGACGGCGCTGGTGCCGGTGGCGATGACCTCCATCGCCTACAATGTGATCGCGGCGCATCCCTCGGTGCCGTTCCGCGATGTCGCCGGTCTGATCGCCTATGCGAAGGCGAATCCCGGTGCGTTGCGCTTCAGCTCGGCCGGGAACGGGACGATCACGCAGCTTTCGGGCGAGCTCTTCGCCGATGCCACCGGGATCAAGCTGGAGCACGTGCCCTATCGCGGCTCGGCGCCAGCCTTCACCGATCTGCTGGCCGGCCGTGTGCAGCTCCAGTTCGACCCGGTGGCGCTGCCGGCGGTGAAGGACGGGCGCGTGCTCGGCCTCGCGACGCTGGCCGAACGGCGCAATCCGGATGTGCCGGATCTGCCGACGCTCGCGGAACTCGGGCATCCGAATGCGCTCGCCGTGCCATGGTACGGCATCGCGGCACCGGCCGGGACCTCGCGGGCGGTGATCGACCGCCTGGCCGGCGCGGTGGGCGAGGCGCTCGCCACCCCCGCCGCGGCGGTCGGCATGGCGCCGATGGGCATGGCACCGACCTTCGAGCAGGGCGAAGCCTTCGCCAATCGCGTGATGCGCGAGCGCGAAACCTATGGCGCGCTGGTGCGGCGGATCGGCATGCAGCCCTCGTAGCGCGACCGGGCTTCGCGGCGGAAAATCCCCGGCAACGCCGGAGCGGGCGTGGTGGCGCCCGATCCGCTCCCATGGCGCTGGGGCGCGGAGGCCGTGCCCGATTGGGGGCACAGCCTCAGCCTCCATCCGATTATCTCAGCGCTGCGGCCCGATCCCGCCGACAGCGCGTCACGCCTTGCGTATCTAGGCCTCCGCATTGACCGCAATATACGATCCATATACGAAGCGCTTATTCTCGAATGAGGAGGCTGGTCATGGGCATCGTGAAGATCGACGACGAACTGCATGAGGAAATCCGTCGCGCCAGCACCGTGATGTGTCGGTCGATCAACGCGCAGGCCGAATTCTGGATGAAGATCGGCATGCTCGCCGAGGCCAATCCCACCCTGGCGTTCAACGACATCGTCAAGGCGCGGTTCGCCGCCGCGCAGGTCCGCTTTCCTGAAGCTGCGGCGCCCTGACATGGTGAAGACGCGGGACGAACTGGCGCTCATGCGCATCTCCGGCAGGCTGCTGGCTTCCGTCTTTGAGATGCTGGATGGGCAAGACCTCGCGGGCATGTCGACGTTGCAGGTCAACGATCTGGTCGAGCGCTTCATCACCATGGACCTTGCGGCGCGTCCCGCGAGCAAGGGCCAATATGGCTTCAAATTCGTCCTCAATGGCTCGATCAATCACGTCGTCTGCCATGGGGTGCCGGATGCGGATGAGATCATCCGAGACGGCGATATCATCAACCTGGACATCACGCTCGAGAAGAACGGCTTCATCGCGGATTCGAGCAAGACCTACCTGGTCGGCAACACCTCGCCCGCCGCGAAGCGGCTCGTGCGTGTCGCGCATGAAGCAATGTGGAAAGGCATCAGCAAGGTGCGCCCGGGTGCCCATATCGGCGACATCGGCTTCGCGATCGAACGGCACGCCAGGAAGAACGGCTATGCCGTCGTCCGGGAATTCTGCGGGCACGGCATCGGCCGTGAGATGCATGAGGCGCCGCAGGTCATGAATTTCGGCCGGCCCCGGACCGGGGTCCGGCTGCGCGAGGGTATGGTCTTCACCGTCGAGCCGATGATCAACCAGGGCACGCACAGGGTTTCCACCCAGCCGGACGGATGGACTGTCATGACCCATGACCGGAAGCTTTCCGCGCAGTTCGAGCATACGGTCGCAGTCACCGGCGATGGCTTCGAAGTCCTGACGCTCCGTCGGGACGAAGCGCCCATATTGGCCGGCATCGCATAGCGCTTCCGTATCGGTCGCGGCGCAACGCCCGGCGCTCTTGCGCAGGAGGTGCGCGCGGAGACGGTGTCCATCCGTCGCCACGCACCGCGTCGGCGCGCCGGGCTGTCAGCGTTCCAGCTCGGCCAGCACCTGAGCGGTATGTTCCCCCAGGCCCGGCGCTTCCGCCTGCCAGTGCCCGAGCCCCGGCAGCATCGGCAACGGCACCTCGCCGAGTTGCTTCTGCTTCACCCGTGATGCCGCGCCATAGGTGACGACATGCTCGTTCGCGAGCCAGTCGAGTGGCGTGTTCACGCGATCGGCGAGCAGGCGCGCCCCTTGCAGCTTCGCGATCCATTCGGCGGCGGGCCGCGTGGCGAAGGTGTCGCGGAAGATGGCGTAGAGCGCCTCGCGGTTTTCGTGGCGCGCGGTGAAATCGACGAAGCGCGGGTCGCGCGCGATGTGCGATATGCCGAGCGTGTCGCAGATGGCGAGCCATTCGCTCTCGCGCACCAGCGTCACCATCACCCACACGCCGTCCGAG
Source organism: Roseomonas sp. (assembly GCA_041906015.1). Lineage (GTDB taxonomy): Bacteria > Pseudomonadota > Alphaproteobacteria > Acetobacterales > Acetobacteraceae > Neoroseomonas. Next base: position 43,946 of record JAYRJZ010000029.1, on the reverse strand, counting down.
GCCTGATAGGCGCCGGCGGGCACGTTCGGCGGCGCAGCGGACTTTCCCTGGTAGCCCCATTCCGCGATCTGGTGCGTCAGCAGGTTGGACGTCGCGGCCATCAGCGACATGTCGATCACGCGCCGGCGCGGCGCGGCATCCTGCGCGCGCGCGGCGAGCGCCGTCTGCACGGCCGAGAAGGCGTAGATGCCCGTCGCCATGTCGGCGAGGAAGCAGCCCGCCTTATGCGGCGATCCATCCGCGCCGGCATTCAGTCCGACGAAGCCGGAAAAGGCCTGGGCCACGGAATCCGTGCAGGGCCGTTCGGCATAGGGCCCGGATTGCCCGAAGCCGGAGATGGACAGGCACACCGCATCCACCTTGGCATTTTCCGGGCCGAGGCCGATGCGCGCGGCGACGCCCGGGCGGAACGCCTCGATCAGCACATCGGCCCGCGACGCGAGTGTCGCGGCGGCGGCGCGGCCCTCCGGCGACTTCAGGTCGAGCACCACGGAGCGCTTGCCACGGTTGAAGCAGACCGTCATCACCGAGACGCCATCCTGCGCCGTACCCAGCCCGCGCGACCAGTCGCCTTCGGCCGGTTCGAGCTTGATGACATCGGCACCGCAGGCCGCGAGCATCATCCCGCAATACGGGCCGGCGATGCCCTGTCCCGCATCCAGCACGCGCAGGCCCCTATAGGGCCGCATCGCCTCATCCATCGCATTTCCTCCTGGGACGTCCCCGCCTATCCTGACGTGAAGAAACGCGAAGGGAAGGGGACTGAGAATGAGGATCGCGAGGCGTGCCCTGTTGGGCACGGCACTGGCCGTGCCGGCGCTGGCGCAGGAGTGGCCGTCGCGGCCGGTGCGGGTGGTGATCCCCTATCCGCCGGGCGGGCCGACCGACCTGATCGGCCGCGTGGTCGCGCAGCGTGCGCAGCGCGAGCTCGGTCAGCCGTTGGTCATCGAGAACAAGCCGGGCGCGTCGGGAACGATCGGCGCGGCGGAGGTGTCGCGCGCGGCGCCGGACGGGCAGGTGTTCCTGATGAATGCCTCGATCCATGTGATCATCCCGCATCTCAACCGGAACATGCCCTTCGACGCGCTGGCGGATTTCACGCCGGTGACGAACATGGCGATGGTGCCGCTGGTCGCGTTGGTGACGCCCTCCCTGCCGGTGCGCTCGCTGCGCGAACTGGCCGATCATGCGAAAGCCAATCCGGGCAAGCTGTCCTATGGCTCCTCCGGCATCGGCGCGGCGCAGCACCTGGCGGGCGAGATGTTCAAGCAGATCGCCGGGGTGGACATGACGCATGTGCCCTATCGCGGCGCGGGGCCGGCGATCCAGGACCTGATCGCGGGCAACATCCAGGTGATGTTTGATTCCGTGCCAGCCGGCGCGGGGGCGGTGCGGGAGGGGCTGCTGCGGCCGCTGGCGACCACCACGCCGCAGCGTATCGCCGCCTATCCGGACCTGCCGACCACGGCGGAGGCGGGCTTTCCGGATCTGGTGATCTCGACCTGGTATGGCGTCTGGGCGCCGCCGCGGCTGCCCGCGGCGATGGCGCCCGGGGTGGGGTACAGCGCGGGGCGCCCGCGCCTGGCCACGCTCGGCGCCGATCCCGTCGCGGACAGCCCGGTGGATTTCGCGGCCTTCTGCCGCAGCGAATACGACAAGTTCGGTGCCATCGTGCGCACCGCCAACATCAGGATGGAATGATGCGCGCGATCGTTTGCGAGACCTGGCGAGACTTCGACGATCTCGAGCTGAAGGATGTGCCGCCGCCGCCGATGCGCCCCCACGGCGTGCGCATCCGCATCGAGGCGGTCGGCGTTTCCTTCGCGACGCAGCTCGTCGTCGCGGGAAAGTACCAGCGCCGCCCGCCGCTGCCTTTCGTGCCGGGCACGGAGGTGGTCGGCACGGTCATCGAGGCTGCCCCGGATGCCGAGGCACCGCCGCCCGGCACGCGTGTTTTCGCCGTGCTCGACTGGGGAGGATATGCCGAGGAAGTGGTGGCCGACGACATCCATGTCGTCGCGATCCCTGACGGCCTGCCGGCCGAACCCGCCGTTGCCTTCCCGATCTCCTACCCCACCGCCGGGTCGGGGCTGCTGTGGCGCGGGCGCATTGCCGCGGGCGACTGGGTACTGGTGCATGGCGCGGCGGGCGGCGTCGGGCTGGCGGGCGTGGAGATCGCCAGGGCCATGGGCTGCCGCGTGATCGCCCGCGCCGGCGCGGCCAAGCACGACCTGCTGCGCGCGCGCGGCGCCGATGTCGTGCTCGACAGCGCCGCGCCCTTCCGCGAGGCGGTGCGCGAGGCGACCGGTGGGCAGGGCGTCGGCTGCGTGCTCGACACCATCGGCGGCGATGCCTTCGACGAGTCGCTCCGCTGCCTGGGCGATGGCGGCACGCTGGTGGTGGTGGGTTTCGCCGGCGGCGGCATCCCGACGGTCGCGGCGAACATCCTGCTGCTGAAGAACATCGCCGTCGCCGGAGTGAACTGGGGCACCTATGTCGGCTGGTCGCCGGGCGACAACCGGCGGGCCTATGCGCCCCGGGCGCGGGCGCTCTGGGCCCAGCTCATGGCCTGGTGGCAGGAGGGGTCGCTGAAACCGGAGGTCCATGCCGCCTTCCCGCTGGAAGGCTTCCGCGAGGCCATGGCCGAGGTCCGCGCGCGCCGCAGCGCCGGGCGCGTGGTGCTGCGCCCCTGACCCCCGCCCGATTGCCATTCCGGGCCGCTGCCCCGACAATGCGGGGCATGGCCGGCCCCTTTCCGCGCGGCCCGATGGCCAGCAGCATGCGCAAGTCCAGTCCCGTTTCCCGCCGCCAGCCCGGCCGGCTCCGATGAGCGGCGCCGCCGAGGGGCGTCACGATCATCGTGGCATCGCATTGATCGTCGCCTCGGCGTTGTTCATGCAGAATCTGGACAGCGCGGTGCTCGCCACCGCGCTGCCGGCCATGGCGCGGGACCTGAACGAGGATCCGGCGCGGCTCGGCGCGGCCATCACCTCCTACCTGGTGGCGCTGACGGTCTTCATTCCCTTCTCGGCCTGGATCGCGGACCGATTCGGGGCGAAGCGCGTCTTCATGCTGGCGATCGCGACCTTCGTCGTCGCCTCGGTGCTGTGCGGGCGGTCGCAGGGGCTGGGCGAGTTGGTGCTGTTCCGCATCCTGCAGGGCATGGGCGGGGCGATGATGGTGCCGGTCGGCCGCCTGCTGCTGCTGCGGGGCGTCGCGAAGAAGGACATGCTCTCGGCCATGGCCTGGCTGACCATGCCGGCGCTGCTCGGGCCCGTGACGGGGCCGCCGCTGGGCGGGGTCCTGACGGATGTTTTCTCCTGGCGCGCGGTGTTCTGGATCAACGTGCCGATCGGGCTGATCGGGCTGGGGCTGGTGGCCTGGAAGATCCCCCATGTGGCGCCGATCCGGCCTGGCCCGCCGGATCTGGTCGGTCTGGCGTTGACCGGATCGGCGCTGGCACTGGTCATGTTCGGGCTCGAGACGGTCGGGCGGCATGTGGTGCCGACCGTCGTCTCCTGGTTCGGGCTGTTCCTCGGGCTGGTGACCGGGTGGCTCGCCGTGCGGCATTGCCGGCGGGTGGAGCGCCCGGCGCTCGACCTGTCGCTCTTCTCCGTCGAGACCTTCCGCGACCCCGCCGTGGCGGGCAGCCTGTTCCGCACCGGGGCAGGGGCGGTGCCCTTCCTGATCCCGGTCATGCTGCAGATCGGCTTCGGGATGAGCGCGGCGCAGAGCGGCTTCGTCTCCTTCGCCACGGCGCTTGGCGCCTTCGCGATGAAGCCGCTGGTGCGGCCGCTGCTCAGGCGCACGGGGTTCCGCGCGACGCTGGTGGCCAATGGCGTGGTCGCGGCCATCGGCGTGGCCGCGCTGTCCCTGGTCGGGCCGAGCTGGCCGTCCATCGCCATCTTCGTCCTGCTGGCGGCGGGCGGCCTCGCGCGGTCCCTGCAGTTCACGGCGCTGAACACCCTCGCCTTCGCCGATGTGCCGCATGAACGGATGTCGGCGGCGACCGCGCTCTACGGCACGCTGCAGCAATTGACGCCCGCGCTCGGCGTGGTGCTCGCGACCGGCACGCTGGAGGTATCGCAACGCCTTGCCGGCCGCAGCGACCTGCTGCCGGTCGATTTCTCGCACGGCTTCCTGGTGGCCGGGTTGGTGGTGCTGCTCTCCGTGCCCCTGCATATGCGCCTCGCCCGCGATGCGGGCGCCGAGGTGTCGGGGCACCAGCGCTAAGGCAGCTCCCGATCAGGTGACAGCACCTGATCGGGTGACGATGTTCGCGATGGAGGGATGCCCGTGCGCGAGGGCGAACGGGAAGCGTTCTAGAAAAGCTCCATCAGCTTCGCGTGGTCGTCGAGCTCGGCCGGCACGCCCTCATGGATGAACTTCCCCGACCGCATCACCAGCACGCGGTCGGAGATGGCGAAGGCTTCGCGGACATTCTGTTCCACCAGCAGGATCGACATGCCGCGCGCTTCGCGCAGCGCGGCGATCGGCCGGATCAGGTCCTGGAACAGCTTGGGCGCCAGGCCGATCGAGGGCTCGTCCAGCAGCAGCACCTTGGGCCGGGTCAGCAGCGCCCGGCCGATCGAGACCATCTGCTGCTGGCCGCCCGACAGGGTGCCGGCGCGCCGCGTCCGGAACTCCTTGATGCGCGGCAGGACCTCGAGCACTTCCTCGATGCGTTCGCGCTGGCCGGATTTCGGTACGCCTGCCGACCACAGGGCGAGGCCGAAGATCTCCTCCACCGTCAGGTCCGGGAAGACGCCGCGCCCTTCGGGGACCAGCGCCACGCCCACCGCGCCGAGCGCCGCCGGGGTGTAGTTCGCCGGCGTTTCGCCGAAGATACGGATGCTGCCGGCCGAGGGCTTGTGCAGCCCGAACAGCACGCGCAGCAGCGTGGACTTGCCCGCGCCGTTGTGGCCGATCATGCACAGGATCTCGCCCGCCTTGAGCGAGAGCGAGACATCCTGCAGCACTTCGCGCCCGCCATAGCCAGCGGAGAGGCCGAGCGCCTCGATCGCGTACTCCGTCACGCTGCCTCCTGCGGCCGGTCGCCGAAATAGATCGCGGCCAGCGCCGGGTCCTTGAGGATGGTTTGCGGATCGCCCTCGGCGAGCACCTTGCCCTGGTCGAGGAAGGCGATGCGGTTCGACAACTCCACCACCACGTCGAGATTGTGCTCGATGAGGCAGATGGCGACGCCGCGCGCCTGCGCATCCTTCAGCAGGGCGCCGAAGCGGATGCGCGAGGCGAGATCGAGCCCCGAGGCCGGTTCGTCGAGCAGCCAGATATCGGCTTCCGCGGCGAGGATACGCGCCATGGAGAGGAACTTGCGCTCAGCATAGGCGAGATCGACGGCGCGCGCGCCGGCAAGCGAAGTGAGGCCGGTGGCTTCCAGCGCGGCTTCCGCGCGGGCCTCGCGCGCTCGCCGTGCCGCGCCGCCGCCGGGCTGCCAGAACCACGACGCGGTCTCGGTTGCCGCGAGCACGTTCTCGCGCACCGTCATATGAGTGAAGAGCCGCAGGTCCTGGAAGGACCGCGCGACGCCAAGCCGCGCGACCTGCCACGGCTTAAGCCCCATGATCGGCTTGCCGCGGATCTGTGCCGAGCCGGAATCCGCCCGCAGATTGCCGGTGATGAGGTTGAAGGTCGTCGTCTTGCCGGCGCCGTTCGGCCCGACCAGCGCGGTGACCGCGCCGGCGTAGAGCGAGAGCGACACGCCGGCCACCGCCTGCACGCCGCCGAAGGAGCGGGAGAGGCTTTCGGTGCGAAGGACCTCGGTGGTCATGCCGTGGCCCTCCCTTTCGACAGGTCGCCGACCAGCCCGGCGGGGCGGAAGATCATCAGCAGTGTCATGGCGAGGCCGTAGACGATCTGCTGCACGGCCCCGACCTCGGTGGGCGGGATGAAGGGGATGAAGGCGAGGCCTGAAGGCAGCGAGAGCAGGATGATCGCGCCCACGACCGGCCCCCACAGCGTACCCGTGCCGCCGATGATGACCATCGCCATCACCAGCACCGACTGGTCCATGGTGAAGGATTCGACGTTCACGAAGGACAGGTGCAGCGCGAAGAGCGCGCCGCCGACGCCGGCCCCGGCGCAGGCGAAGGCCATGGCGAGCGTCTTCGCTGCGGCGACGTTCTTGCCGAGCGCCTCGGCCGCGCTTTCGGCGTCGCGCAGGGCCTGGAGCGTGCGGCCGAAGGCGCCGCGCTGGAGCATCGCCGTCGCCAGCAGGATCAGGGCGAGCGCACCGAGCGCGATCGGCAGGACGCTGACCTCGATGCCGAACAGCGTGGGGCGCGGGATGTTCACCAGCCCACCGATGCCCCCGGTGAGGGGCTTGGCCTCGGAGAACAGGGTCACTGCCATCATCTGCAGGCCCATCGAGGCGGCGACGAAATACTCGCCGCGCACGCGCAGGGCCGGCAGGGCGAGGCATAGCGACAGCCCGCCCGCCACCACGGCGCCCGCCAGGCAGGCGAGCAGCGCATCGGGGATCAGCAGCAACGCGACCTGCGCGCCGGCATAGGCGCCGAGGCCGAAGAACACGGCATGGGCGACCGAGAATATCCCCGCATAGCCGACGATGAAGTTCAGCGTCGCGGCGAGGATGCCGAAGATCGCGACGATGGTCGCGAGATTGGCGGCGTAGGCGATCATCGCGTCTGGGCCACCCCGAAGATTCCGCTCGGGCGGAAGATGATGAAGGCGAACAGGACGAGGAAGGAGACGCCCTCGGCCCATTGCGTATCGACGAATTGCAGCGCCACGGATTCCGCCACGCCCAGCATCAGCCCGGCCAGTGCCGCGCCGCGCAGCGACCCGACGCCGCCGACGATGGTCGCGGCCATCGAGATCAGCATGACGTGGTGGCCGACGGCCTCGTTCAGCCCGGTGGTCATCGCGGTCAGGATCGCGGCGGGTGCGGCCATGGCCGAGCCCAGCGCGAAGGCCAGCATCGACAGCCGGTTGGAGGACAGGCCATAGGCGCGCAGCAGGTCGGGATTCTGCGCCAGCGCGCGCAGCGCGACGCCGGCATGGGTGCGCGTGAGGAAGGCCGAGAGTGCGACGAAGAGCACGACGGCCACGGCGATCGCGATCCAGAAGATCGGCGCGAGGAAGACGTCGGGCAGGACCTCGTTGGCCATCGACAGCGGCGTATCGACCGAGGCGAAGCCGCGGCCGGCGATCATGCCGATCAGGTTCTGCACCACCACCGCGACGCCGAAGGCCGCGACGAAGACGGTGAAGAACGACCCCTCATGCCGCTGGATGGGCCGGTAGACGAAGCGTTCCATGCCGAGGCCGAAGGCCACCGCCGCGGCGACGGCCGCCAGCGCGCCCAGCCAGGGCTGCCCTGCATTCCAGCAGGCCAGGAAGACATAGCCCGCGATGGCGAAGGTCGCGCCATGGGCGAAGTGGAAGATGCGGGTCGCGCCGAAGATCAGCGCGAAGCCCGCGGCGGTCAGCGCATACAGGGCACCCGTCTGGATGCCCTGCAGCAGGAGCTGGAGGAAGAGCACGTCAGGCGATCGGGACGACGCGGCCGCCGCGGATCTCGTTCACCTGGATCTCGGCCGACATGTCGCCCTTGTCGTCGAAGGTGGCCTTGCCGCCGACCAGGTCGAATTCCCGCACGCGCAGCAGGGTGCGGCGGAGATTCTCGCCATTCACCTCGGCATTCTCGGCTTCGAGTTCCTTCGCCAGCAGGGCGAACAGGCGCACCGCGTTGTAGTAGTTCGCGTTGTAGGTGCCGGGTTCGCTGCCGTACTTCGCCTTGAAGTCGGTGGCGAAGCGGCGCGTGACCTCGGACCCGCCCGTGTAGTCGAACTTCTGGCTGGTGAAGATCACGCCTTCCGCTTCCGGCATGGCGGTGACGGTCGGGATGGACAGCGCGGAGTAGCCGACCAGCGGCACGCGGATGCCGTTGTCGCGCATCCCCTTGATGATCTGCGCCTGCTGCGCGCCGAAGGAGGCGATGTAGACCGCATCCGGGCGCGACTGGCGCACGCGCGCCGCCACGGGGCCGAATTGCTGCGCCGTGCGCGGCACCGAGAAGCTGCCCACCAGCTCGCCGCCCGCCTTGGGCAGTTCGGAGCGCAGCAGGCCCAGGATCGCGTCGCCCAGCGGATCATCGACATAGACGAGGGCGATGCGCTTGAGGTTCCGTCGCATCAGGAAGGGGATGAAGGCCTGGGTTTCCAGATGCGCGAGCGGGATGACGTTCCAGAAATAGGGCGACAGGCCCGACAGGTCGGGGCCGACCGCGCCGCCATTCACGGCGATGGTCTTCGCCCGGTCGGCGACGGGTGCGACCGCCTTCGACACGGCGGTGAAGCCGACCAGCACGTAATGCGCCTTGTCGACGTTCACGAGCTTGGTCATGCCGATCACGCCCTGCTGGGGCAGGGCCTGGGTGTCCTCGGCCTGGATGCGCATGGGCCGGCGCAGCATGTTGTCCGCGCGCGCATGCTCGATGGCGAGGGCCGCGCCGTTGGTGAACAGCGTGCCGTATTCGGCGTTGGGGCCGCTCATCGGGAACAGCGTGCCGATCACATAGGGATCGGACCCCTGCGCGGCGGCGGGGCGGATGAAGGGCGCGGCGACTGCCGTGCCCAACAGGGCGCGGCGCGCAATCTGCGGACCGGTCATTGGACGATACTCCCGAGGGGATTTGCTTAGTTGCCTTAAGGTTTCTGACGCGCGCCGCGCCGTGTCAACCGTGCGGAAGACGGAATCCCGGTTCGTCCCACGGCATCGCGACGAGCTTTCCGCTGGTCGAAAGCGTGATGTAGGCGGTCCGCATGTCCGGCCCGCCGAAGCAGATGTTGGTCGGCATGCGTTCGGGCATCTTCACCACGCGCAGGATCTCGCCGGTGGGGGAGACGGTGGTGATCTCGCCGCTGACGAGGGTGGCGACGATGATGTTCCCCGATGCCGCGATGGCCAGGCTGTCGAGCCGCCGATAGCCCGGGAATTGGCAGAGCATCCGCGCGCCGCTGACCGAGGGCCAGGGCTCCTTCTTCAGCCGCCCCGGCGCTTCGATATCCCAGGCCCAGAGGCGGCCCGTCTCGGTCTCCGCGACGTAGAGCGTCTTCCCGTCCGGGCTGATGCCGATGCCGTTGCCGCCACCGAAGATGGGGAAGGCAGCCTCGACGATCCTCGACCCATCCTCCGCCGCCCAATAGGCGCCGCCATGATCGCGGTCGCGCGCGCGCACCTTGCCGAGGTCGGAGAACCAGAAGCCGCCCCGGCCGTCGAACATCAGGTCGTTGGGCCCGCGCAGGGGGCGTCCATCGACGGCGCGGTACAGCGTGGCGACGGCGCCGCTCGCGGGGTCCACCGTCTCGATCCGGCCGCCGGAATAATCCGGCGACTGGCCGGTCGGGCGCAGCATCCCCGGCTCGTCATGCCAGGAAAAGCCGCCATTGTTGCAAACGTAGAGCAGGCCCTTCGGCCCGAGCGCCAAGCCGTTCGGTGCGCCGCTGACGGTCGCGATGGTGGATTTCTCGCCCTTTTCCGTCACGCGGGTGATGCGGCGCGATTCGATCTCGACGAGCGCGATGGAGCCATCCGGCATGCAGACCGGGCCTTCGGGGAAGCGCAGGCCCTCGGCAATGATGCGCAGGTCGGGGTTCTCGACGGTCACGGTCATGGCATGCTTTCCCTTGGACGTTGCCGCGATGATGCCCGGCCCGGCGCGCGCCGCAAGGCTTGACGGCTGTTGCGGCGCAACAGAGGCTTCCGGCCACCATGACCGCACCCGATCCCGTCACGCTCTCGGTCCTCGACAACCGCTTCCGCGCCATCGTCGAGGAAATGGGGGAGGCGATGCTGCGCACCGCCTATTCCCAGATCCTGAACTCCTCGCGCGACTTCTCCATCGCGCTGTGCGATGCCGGCGGGCGGTTGCTGGCGCAGGCGGATCACATCCCGGTGCATGTGGGCGCGATGCCCTTCGCGGTGCAGGCGGTGCTGGACGCCTTCCCGGACAGCATCGCGGAAGGTGACATCTACCTGCTGAACGACCCCTATCACGGTGGGTCGCATCTGCCGGACCTGACCATCATCGTGCCGGTCTTCGCGGCGGGCCGGCCGATCTTCTATTCCGTGGTGCGCGCCCATCACACCGATATCGGCGGCGGCACCCATGGTGCCTACAACCCCGCCGCCACCGAGATCTTCCAGGAAGGACTGCGCCTGCCGCCCTTCCTGCTCGGCCAGGACCGCGTCGCGCGGCCCGACCTGGTGCGCCTGATCACCACCAATTCGCGCCTGCCGCGCGAGGTACGCGGCGACCTCATGGCGATGATCGGCGCCGCGCATCTGGGCGAGAAGCGCCTGCTCGCCGTGCTCGACAAGCACGGCGCGGCGGAGACCGAAGCCGCGGTCGCCGCGATCCTCGCCCTGTCGGAAGCGCATGCGCGCCGCATCATCGCCTCCTGGAAGGACGGGACGTGGAAGGGCGAGGCCTTCCTCGACGATGACGGCTTCGGCAATGAGGACATCGCGATCCGCGCGACGGTCACGAAGCAGGGCGATTCCATCACGGTGGACCTGTCGGACTCAGCGCTGCAGGTGCCCTCCTTCCTGAACTCCTCCTGGCCCAACACGGCGAGCGCGGTGCGCATGGCGATCGCCTATCTGCTCGACCCCGAGGTCGCGAAGAACGATGGCTGCTTCCGCCCCATCGAAATCATCGCGAAGGAAGGCACGATCGTCCTCCCGCGCGAGGGCGCGCCGGTGACGATGTGCACCTCCCACTGCGCGAACGAGATCGTCGAGGCGGTGGTCAAGGCGCTCGCCAATGCCTGCCCGGAACGCGCGATGGGTGGCTGGGGGCGGCGCTTCCGCGTCGCCATCAAGGGCAGCGATGCGCGCCGGCCAGGGCGGTCCTTCGTCTGGCATCTGTTCCATGCGCGCCCGGGCGGCGGCGGGTCCTCGCAGGGCGATGGCTGGTCGAGCGCGGGCGAATGGCATTCGGGAGGCGGGCTGAAGTTCGGCAGCGTCGAGATGGCCGAGGCACGCTTCCCGCTCTACTTCACGAAGCATGAATTCAATCCGGGCAGCGCCGGCGATGGCACCTATCGCGGCGGGTTTGGCGGCGAGCTGGTGATGCGGCTGGAAACGGACGGGCCAGCGGTCGCGAACACGGCGGGCGATGGCGCGCGCTATGGCGCGGCGGGGATGCTGGGTGGCCAGGACGGCGCGCCGCATCACTACACGCTCGATCGCGCTGACGGTACCTCCCGCGTGCTGCGGACGAAGGAGGTCGGGATTCCGCTCGCCCCCGGCGACACGCTGCATCTGCGGGCGGGCGGCGGCGGCGGATGGGGCCCACCCGACAAACGCGACCCCGCGGCCCGTGCGGCCGACGCGGCGGAGGGCCTGCTGTGAGCGCGCCCGATGGTCGGAGCGCCGAAGGGCGCGGAGATCTGAATCGGTCGCGCCCGGTGACGACTTATCGCATCGGCGTCGATGTCGGCGGTACCTTCACCGACGTGGTCTGCGTTGCCTCGGATGGGGTGACGACGCTCGCCAAGGCTTCCTCCACGCCGGCCGACCAGAGCGAGGGCGTCGTGAACGGCCTCGGCGTGCTCGCCGAACGTCTTGGATTGCCGCTGCGCGACCTGCTCGCGCGCACCGAACGCATCGTGCATGGCACCACCGTTGCGACCAACGCGCTGCTGGAACGCAAGGGTGCGAAGGTCGCGATGCTGACCACCGAAGGTCATCGCGACGTGATCGAGATGCGCGAAGGCCTGAAGCCCGACCGCTACAATCTCCGCCTGCCCGCGGCGCCCGCGCTGGTGCCGCGCCGGCTGCGCCTGCCGGTCGTCGAGCGCATCCGCCCCGATGGCAGCGTCGAGGTGCCGCTCGACCGTGCCTCGCTGGATGCCGCCATCGCCACGCTGAAGGCCGAAGGCGTGGAAGCGGTCGCCGTCTGCTTCCTGCATTCCTGGCGCGACGATGCGCATGAACGCGCGGCGGCCGAAGCCGTGCGCGCCGCGCTGCCCGGCGTCTTCGTCACCACCTCCGCCGAGGTGCTGCCGCAGATCAAGGAATTCGAGCGCTTCTCCACCGCCTGCGTGAATGCCTATGTCGGGCCGATCGTCTCGCGGTACCTGGCGCGGCTGCGCGGGCGGCTTGCCGATGCCGGCTATGACGGGAATGTCTTCGTCATCCTCTCCCATGGCGGCGTCGCGCCGGTCGAGGAGGCTGCCCGGCTTGCCGCCGGCACCGCGCTGTCGGGGCCGGCGGGCGGCGTCGCGGCGGGCGTCGCGCTCGCGGAACGCGGGCTGGGGCAGGATCTCATCACCTTCGATGTCGGCGGCACCTCCACCGACATCGCGCTGATCCAGGATGGCGAGGCCGCGCTCGGCCGCGGCCGCACGGTCGCGGGCGAGCGCATCGCGCTGGAGAGCCTCGACATCGTGACGCTCGGCGCCGGTGGCGGGTCGATCGGCCATGTCGGCGCGGGCGGCACGCTGCAGGTCGGCCCGCGCAGCGCGGGCGCCGTGCCGGGGCCGGTCGCCTATGGCCAGGGCGGGACCGAACCGGCGGTCACCGACGCGAACCTGGTGCTCGGCTACCTCGATCCGGACAACTTCCTGGGCGGCGCGCGCAAGCTCGATCGCGACGGGGCATTCAAGGCCTTCGAACGGCTCGGCGCGTCGCTCGGCATTGCGCCGATGGCGGCGGCGGAGGGCGTGCATCACCTCGCCAATATGCGCATGGCCGATGGCATCCGCGTCGCCACCGTGCGGCGCGGTGTCGATCCGCGCGACTTCACGCTGCTGTCCTTCGGCGGCGCGGCGGGGCTGCATGCGAGTGCCGTGGCGCGCGAGCTCGGCATGCGGCGCGTCGCCGTGCCGGTCTTCGCCGCCGGCCTGTCGGCCTGGGGGATGTTGCATACCGATCTGCGCTACGAGATGGCGCGCAGCGAACTCGGCACGGGCGGTGTGCCGGAGGACGACACGCTGCGTTCCATCTGGGCGGGGCTCGAGGCGGAAGGCCGCGCCCGCGTCGCCTCTTGGTTCGGCGGCGAGGTGGAGACGAAGCGCGCCGCCGACATGCGCTATGGCGAACAGGTCTTCGAGATCGCCGTGCCGCTCGAAGGTGTGGCCTGGGACGCCGAGGGGCTGGCAGACCGCGTGACGGACGCCTTCCATGCCCGCCACGAATCCCTCTTCACCTACGCGCTGCGCGAGGAGGAGGTGGTGCTGGTCAATGCGCGCCTCGCGGTGATCGGCCGCCTGCCGCCCATGCCGGTGCCGGAGGCCGCGGCCGGTGGCGGCGCCGCCGCGCCGCTGGGGACGCGCCGCGCCCGCCTGTCGGGGCAGGAAGTGGAACTGCCCGTCTACGCCTTCGCCGCCCTGGCCTCGGGCCAGGAGATCGCGGGGCCGGCCATCGTGGAAAGCGACACCACGACCGTTCTGCTTCTGCCTGGCGACCGGGCCGAGATGGATGGGCGCGGCTGGCTGGTGGTGCATCTGCCCGAGGCCGGCTGACGCCGGGGCGCCGGTCACGGCCTTTGTGGTGAGGAAGCGGAGGGGCAGAGCGCCCATCGGCGTGAAGACCGGCCCCGAGTCGCATCGGGGTGGGGCTTTGCCCCTCCCCGAGACCCGCCCCAGCAAAGGCCGAAAGGCCTTTGCAAACCTCGACCTGGCGCCTGGCATCCCGATCGGCGTGTGTGCCGAAGCGCGCGGGCAGGATTCGTGAGGCTTCTTGCCAGGAACCAAGTGCTGGCGGTCCAGGCCATCCATGGCCTGGCGGGGTGAGGTCCGGAGAGGGGCGGCGCCCCTCGCCGGTCTGACCTTCGCGCGTCAGGGGTAAACCCCCCAACGTCACAGCGAAGGCACGTCCGTCACGCCGCGTCGGACAGCGTGCTCAACTCCATCGCGAGATTCGCGTGCGCCGCGGCCTCGTAGATCGTGCCGAGCCGCGTCCGGAACAGCGGCGCCGCAGCGGCGAAGCGTTCCAGCACCGCGCGGCGCCCGCTGCGCCAGGCGGGCTCGCTGATCGCCGTGTATTCCCGGCGCAGCAGCGCCGTGTTGCGGGCGAAGACCTCGGGCGCTTCCGCAAGTGGCGTCAGGTCGAGGTCGAGCAGCCACGTCACCCGGTAATCCTCGCCCGCATAGGCGAGGTGATCCGCCGTGGCGAGGATCGCCTGCTGCGCCCAGCCCGTATCCGCGCGCAGGAGACCGCCGAGCAACGCCGCCGAGCGCGCCTCGTTGTCGCGCGCGAGCGGATCGTAGACCACATCGTGGAACAGGATGGCGAGGGCGAGGTCGCGATCGCCCGCATCCCCGCCATGCATGAGGTGACGCAGCCACAGCAGGCCGACATGCGCCGTGCCGTGATAGGCGCGGTGCGGCTCGGCGTAGCGCTGCATGACCTCGGCCGCGGCGGCGCGCGGCAGGTCGGCGCGCGCCAGCAGGGCGCCGAATCCGGCGCGGCATTGCTCGGCATCGGCGGCAAGCGTCCGGGAGGCGGTGGCTTCGCGCATCGGGCTTCCGGTCATGGCTCACCCCGCTCGACGCAGGGCGATCGGACCGCCCGGGTCTTCCAGCACCAGCGTGCCATCCCCGGTCAGGTGATAGCGATAGGTTTCGCCCGGCAGCATGCGGATCTCGGTGCAGCCCAGCCAACCGCAGGCGCGGCGCGGCGCCCAGTCGTCGATGCTGAGCCGCAGCCAGGGGCCAGTGCCGAGCACCGCCCAATGCCCGGATACGGTCATGGCCGCGCCCGCGGCATCGACGTCGCGCCGCGCAAAGGCACCATCGGCGGAGAAGGTGATCTCCACCGCCTGGTCGCTCCCGTCCGAGCGCCAGGTTCCGGCCAGCGGACTGGCCACGGCGCCGACCAAGGGCAGGGCGGCAATCAGCAGGGCGGCGGCAAGGCTGGAACGACGGGACATGGTATCCTCCGTTCTCGGAAGACGGGGTGTGACGGATCATGACTCCGGGCGCGTCGCCTGGCCCTGAAAGGCTTCACGGCGTGATCGCATCGAAAGGCATCGGCATGGCGATGCGCGGCACAACAGGACGAGGCTAGGCAGGGCGCATCGCACCCGCCGTGAGCCCGGTCACGTGGCGGCCGCAGGGTCCCTTCGCGTTCGACGAACCGGCCCCCGGCGCCGATGGCGCGGGTTGGGCTCGGCTTCCCGATGCGCAGCGGCATCGCGGCGCAGGGCGTCATGTCCGCGGTGACGCCCCCAGCGCCGCCGGCACGGGGAAGTGCGCTACAGCGCGGCCGGCTGTCGGAAGCGGCCTTCCTTGGCGAGGTCCGCCGCGCGCCAGAAGTACCACGCGGCGGTGGTGCGGAAGGGCGCCCAGGCCTCGCCGAGGACGGCCAACTCCTTGGGCTTCGGCTGTCCCTCGAGCCCGGCGGCGAGGCGATAGCCCTCCCGCACCCCGAAATCGTCAACCGGCAGGATATCCGCCCGCCCGAGGGTGAAGATCAGCAGCATCTCCACCGTCCAGCGCCCCACGCCGCGCAGGGCGACCAGGCGCTCGATCAGCTCGGCGTCGGTCAGGCGGCGTGCGGCGGCGCGGGTCGGCACGACGCCGGCGGCCGCCTTCTCGGCGATGTCGCGGATGGCCAGCACCTTGTTGCCTGACAGGCCGCAGGCACGCATCGCCTCCGGCGTCAGGGCCAGCACGGCTTCGGGCGCGGGGAAGCCGGGAGGGCAACTGCAGCAGGCGAGGAAGCGGCCGAGGATCGCCTCCGCCGCGCGGCCGTGCACCTGCTGATGCGCGATGGCCCGCACCAGCGCCTCATAGGGCTGGCGCCGGGCCGGCTTCAGCGTGCAGGCGCCGACCTGGCGGATCACCGCCTTCAGGACCGGATCCCGGCGAAGGTGCTTCAACGCTTCCGGCGTGCCGATGGTCACCGGAACACCAGCTGCGGCAGCACCAGCGTGATGGCGGGGATGTAGGTGATGACCATCAGGCAGGCGAAGACCACGGCAATGAAGACGGCAAGCGGCTTCATCATCTTGTCGATGCTGCAGCCGGCCACCTGCGCGGCGGCGAACAGATTCACGCCGAAGGGCGGCGTGATCATGCCGAGGGCGAGGTTCACCACCATCACCGTGCCGAAATGCACCCCGTCCACCCCGACGCGCTGCGCCGCTTCCTGCAGGATCGGCGCGAGCACGATGATCGAGGCCGAGGTCTCGACGAACATGCCCACGACGAAGAGGAACAGGTTCACCACGAGCAGATAGGCGCCGGCGCTGTCGAAGGAGGTGGCGAGCCAGGCGGCGGCCGCGTCGGGCACGTTCTGCCGGTTCAGCAGCCAGGAGAACATCGCTGCGCAGGCGATGATGAACATGATCACCGCGCTGCTGATCACGGACTTGCGGAAGATGGGGTAGAGGTCGCGCAGCCGGATCTCGCGGTGCAGGAACATACCCACGATCAGCGCATAGACCACGGCGATGACCGAGGCCTCGGTCGGCGTGGTCACGCCGCCGTAGATGCCGCCCAGCACGATGACCGGCATGATCAGCGCGAAGGATGCCTGGCGCGTGGCGGCGAGGAAGGGCAGGCGGCCGACGCCGTCCTCCTTCCCCCAGCCCTTGATGCGGCACCAGATCAGCACGGTCACGATCAGCGCACCGCCGATCAGGATGCCTGGCCCGAAGCCCGCGATGAACAGCTCGGGGATCGAGGTCTGGGTCGTCACGCCGTACAGGATCATCGGGATGGAGGGCGGGATGATCACGCCAAGCTCGGCGGCGGTTGCCTGCAGCGCGGCGGCGAAGGCGACCGGGTATCCGGCCTTGACCAGTGCCGGGATCATGATGGCGCCGATCGCGAAGGTGGTCGCGACCGAGGAGCCGCTGATGGCCGCGAAGATCATGCAGGTGACGACGCAGGTCGCCGGCAGGCCGCCCTGGACGCCGCCCACGATCGAACGCGCGAATTCCACCAGCCGGCGCGAGATGCCGCCGACATCCATCAGGTTGCCCGCGAGGATGAAGAAGGGAATCGCGGCCAGCGGGAACTTGTCGAGCGCGACGAAGAGCTGCTGCGCCGCGACGATCAGTGGGAAGGAGGTGAAGCCGGCGATGCCGACCACCGCGGCGATGCCGATGGCGATCGCGACCGGGATGCTGATGGCGAACAGCACCAGCATCACCGTCAACATGGAACCGCTCATGGCGCGCCGCCCGCGGCGTGCTGGTCGTCAGGGCAGGTCATACGGCCAGATCCAGTTCTTCCGAACGACGGTCGAGGAAATGCGCGACGGCCCCGATCATGCCGAAGACCGCGCCGACGGGAATGGCGGCATAGCCCCAGCTCATCGAGACCTCGAGCCCGGCCATCTCCTGAAACTGCACGCGCTGGGCCATCATCCAGCCGAACCAGAACATGATGCCGAGGATGGTGAGGGAAGCGGCCAGCGCCGCGGCCTCCAGCGCCCGGCGAAGGGCAGGGCCGCTGTAGCGATGCGCCACGTCGATCGAGACCAGTGCGCCCGCGCGCAGCGCCACGGCGACACCGAGGAAGGCCATCCAGATCAGTGCCGTGCGCACCAGCGCCTCGGACCAGACGGAGGGGGTCTCCGTCGCGAAGCGCGCGATGACCTGCCAGAGCCCGGCCGCCACCGCGACGGTGAGGGCGATGCTCGCCAGGATGGCCGCGATGCCCGTGCTCGCGCGGTCGATCGCGAGAAGCGCGCTGCGGATCGTCGCCCGGGCGCCGCCCCCCCTTCCTGCCCACAGCGCGAGCAGGACGGCGGCGAGGGTCGCCGCTGCCGTCACCTGCAGTGGCATCACATTCATCGCGTTCATCGTCACTCCCTCGATCATGCGACGGGGCGCGGCAGGCCTCCGCGCCCCGTCTCACGCGTCTGTCCGCTTCAGTTCGGCTGCCAGTCGCGGATGCGGCGCAGCGTCGCGGCATCCAGCGTGCGCTCCCATTCCGCGAAGGCGGGGGCGAGGGCGGCCTGGAAGGCGGCGGTGTCCACCTCGGTCACCACGGTCATGCCGCGGCGGCGGAGTTCGGCGACGCCCGCCTCGTCATCGGCGGTGACGCGCGCGCGGTTGGCGGCCTGGGCTTCGCGCGCGGCCTCGTAGAAGGCGGCGCGGTCGGCCTGGTTCAGACGGCCGACCGTCTGCGGATTGCAGATCATGACCTGCGGCGAATAGACGTGCCGCGTCATGGTGAAGTAGCGCTGCACCTGGTTGATGTTGTTCGCCACGATCACCGAGATCGGGTTTTCCTGCCCATCCACCGTGCCCTGCTGGAGCGCCGGGATGAGCTCGGAGAAGGCCATCGGGGTAGGCAGCGCGCCCAGCGTCTGGAAGGCCCGCATATGCACCTGGTTCTCCATGGTGCGGATCTTGAGGCCGCGCAGATCGGCCGGGGTGTTAATCTCCCGGCGCGAATTGGTCATGTTGCGGAAGCCGTTCTCGATCCAGATCACGCCAACCAGGCCGCGTGGCTGGAAGCGCGCGAGCACCTGTTGGCCGATCTCGGAATCCAGCACGCCGCGGGCATGGGTGGCGTCGCGGAACAGGAAGGGCACGTCGAAGATGCGCACTTCCGGCACGAAGTTCCCGACCGGGCCGGTGGAGGTGAAGGTGCAGTCGATGGTGCCGATCTGCACGCTCTCGACCATTTCGCGCTCATTGTCATTGCGCTGGGCCACGACCTTGTAGCGGCCATTGGTCAGGCGTTCGAAGGCCGAGGCGAAGGTCGTCGCGCCGACACCGGTATGGCTGTTGGCCGGCAGGGCGTGCTGGACGGTGACCTGGGTCTGCGCGACGGCAGGGCCGGCGGCGAGGGGTGCGGCCAGGGCAGCCGCGAGCGCAAGGCGTCTGGTCAGGGACATTCCTGTGAATCCTCCGAATTGGGTTCTTGTTGCCGGCAGTTAGCCGGGGCTTGGTGCGACTGGCAATGGGGCGCCGGGAGGAGGCTCCGCCTATCGCCGGGCAGTGCGCCACCAGGGCTTCCGCTCGATGCTTGTCCCTGGTGCCGGGCCGTGTGGCCCGCCCGACACGCCCGGCGGCAGGCAAACCATCGGGGCGTTGGGCGTCAGGACGCCCGCCGCGTCCCCCGCGCGTCTGTCGCGCCGGGTGCCAGATCGAGGTTTCCAAAGGCCTTTCGGCCTTTGGTGGGGAGGCCCCTCCCGATTCCGTTCAGTGGCCCCGCGGGCCACTCCCCCTCAGTTCGGGCGCCAGTCGCGGATCCGGCGCAGCGTCGCGGCGTCCAGTTCACGCTCATACTGCGCGAAGGCCGCGGCCAGCGCGCCCTGGAAGGCCTCGGTGTCCACGCTCGTGACGACCTGCATGCCGCGCCGGCGCAGTTCCTCCACGCCCGAGGCCTCGTCGGCGCTCACCTTGTCGCGGTTGGCCCGCTGGCCGGCGCGGGCAGCGTCCATGAAGGCGGCGCGGTCGGCCGGCGACATCTGCTGCATCATGCCCGGGTTGCAGATGAGCAGGCCCGGCGAATAGACGTGCCCCGTCAGCGTCAGGTAGCGCTGCACCTGGTTCAGGTTGTTCGCCACGATCACCGGGATCGGGTTCTCCTGCCCGTCCACCGTGCCCTGCTGCAGCGCGGGCACGAGCTCGCTGAACGCCATCGGCGTCGGCAGCGCGCCGAGCGTCTGGAAGGCGCGCATGTGCACCTGGTTTTCCATGGTGCGCACCTTCAGCCCCCGCACATCGGCAGGGGTGTTCACCTCGCGGCGGGAGTTGGTGAGGTGCCGGAAGCCGTTCTCCATCCAGATCACGCCGACCAGGCCGCGCGCATTGAACTGCTGCAGGATGGACTGGCCGATCTCGGAATCGAGCACGCCGCGGGCATGGGCGTAGTCGCGGAACAGGAACGGCACGTCCACCACGCGCACGGCGGGCACGAAGTTGCCGACCGGGCCGGTCGAGCCGAGATAGCACTCGACCGTGCCGATCTGGACGCTCTCGACGATCTCGCGCTCATTGTCGTTGCGCTGGATGTTCACCCGATAGCGGCCATTGGTGGCGCGCTCGAAGCTGTCCTTCAGCGCCTGGGCGCCAGCGCCGTAGTGGCTGTTCGAGGGCAGCGGGTGCTGGATGGTGATGGTGGTCTGGGCCAGCGCCGGGCCGGCCGCGACGCCGGCGAGGCACAGCGCGGCCAGGGCCGCGCGGCGGGTGATGGTCATCCTTGGGTCTCTCCCATGCGGGCGGCGTCTGATGCCGCCCGGATGGGGACCTACTAGGCCAGGGCCGGCCCGGTGATCAATGCGGCGCGTCGTGCGGTGCCGGCATGGGCAGGCCGAGATGCAGCGCCGCATTGGCGTTGATCGTGCCTTCCCACATCAGTTCCAGGCCGATCCAGGCGATCAGCGCGACGCCGACATAGGCGATGATCTTGAAACGATCGAGCAGCCTGGCGAGGAAGCCGCCGAGCAGGCCCATCAGGACGATGGAGATGGTCAGGCCCAGCACCAGCATGACAACGTCGTTGCGCGCGACCGCCGCGACGGCCAGCACGTTGTCGAGGCTCATCGACACGTCGGCGACGACGATCTGCCAGAGCGCCGCCATCAGCGTCTTCTCCTTGGCCTCGCCTTCCTCGCCGCCTTCCTCCTCCCCGTGATGCAGGAGTTCCTTGAGGAACGACCAGGCAATGTAGAGCAGGGCAAGGCCGCCGATGAAGGCGATCCACCACAGGCCGAGCAGATAGGTCGCGAAGATCGAGAAAACGATGCGGAGCACGGCCGCGGCGACGATGCCGAACAGCACCGCCTTGCTGCGCAGCGCCGGCGGCAGGCCCGCGGCCGCCATGCCGATGACCACCGCATTGTCACCTGACAACACGATGTTCAGCCACAGGATCTCAAGAAAGCGCGGCGCCGCCGCGATAAGGCTGTCCATACGTCACTCCCGGCGCCGCGCGTCGTTTGAGGCGGCTGTCACAGGGGCCGGACGCTAGTCGCCATGCAGCATTCGGCAAGTTTCAACGAAGCAATACTACGTCCATATTGCTGTTGGACGATGCGATGCCGGTCCATTAGCGCAGCAGCAGGATCGCCGCCCAGCCAATGACAAGCACTCCCGCGGCGGCTGGCAGCAGCATGCGCCAGATCTGCGCCGGCCGCGTGCCATCCGCGAGCAGGCCGCATATCAGCGCCGTCACGGCGAAGGACATCCCGGCCCCGGCGGCACCGGCGAAGTTGTGCACCGAGGGGGCCAGCAGCGGCGGCAGCCCCGCGGCGATTCCGAGGGCCTGCTGCACTGGCATCATCGCGGCGTTGGACCCGACATTGCTGCCGGTGACGATGCCGGTGCCGAGACCGAGCAGCGGTACCGCGAAGGGCGCGGCCGAGCCCATAGCCCCCGCCGCGGCCTGGGCCAGCGCCGCCGTCGCCCCGCTGCCTGCCATGACGCGCGCGAAGAGCACATAGAGCAGCAGCACCAGCGCCGGCCGTGCCGCGCGCTTCAGCGCGCCCGCGGCGCGCCGGCCCCCATCGCGGCGGAGCAGCAGCAGCCCGCCCGCCACGACCAGCAGCACGACCGCGACGTGCGTGACCGGAAAGGCCGGCAGGGCCGGATAGGGCTGGACGGCCGGGGGATGCGGCACGGCCCGCGCCCCGAGCAGTGCCACGGTCAGCAGCGCATAGGGCCATAGCGCGCCGGCCGCGCGCCGCCAGGCGGCCGCATCGCGCGGCGGGTCCGAGAGCCACAGCGCGACCAGCAGCGGGATACCGGCGGCGAGGATGCCCAGCACCTCGAAGGGAAGGGCCCAGTGCCCGGCGAGCAGGATTGCCGCCATCGTGGCCAGCAGGGCGATCTGGGCGCCGCGTTCCCGCACCGGCACCACGATCCCCGCCGCCGCGCAGAGCCACCAGCAGACCGGCCCGAGCGTCAGCAGCCAGGCGGCCGTCATCAGGGCCGTCTCGGCCGCGATGCGCTGCGCCGGTATGCCGGTCAGCGCCGCCCCGAGGGCGGTGCCCGGCCCGAGCCCACCCCAGGGGATCAGGCAGAGCGACAGCAGCGCGAGCGCCCCGGCTGGCGCGCCGCGCAGCCCCATCCCGCGCAGCGCGGCGAGGGCGAAGACGGCGCCGACCGCGAATCCGGTCACGCTTTCCATGAAGACGCCCATCAGCAGCGTGGCGGTGAAGACGGCGCGCGGGGTGGCGGGTTGTGCGGTGACGGCCGAATCGCGTTCCTCGACCGCGGCGTGGAAGAGCAGCCCACCCAGCACCACGCCCGCCGGCTGCAGCGCGAGGAAGCCGCCGCGCAGCATCTCCGCACCGAGGAAGGGCAGGAAGCCGGCGTCCCCCGGCAGGGAGACGAAGGCCGCCGGCAGCGCGGCGGCGAGCGCGACGAGCACCGCCGCCAGCGGCCCCGCCCGCCCCGAGAGCAGCAGCCCCGGCAGCAGCAGCAGCGGGGCGGATTGGAGGAGGAGGATCACGCCTCGAGCAGGTAGGTCTTCCCGACCGCACCAGGGACGACGACCTGCTCGCCGAAGGCGCGTTCGAGCGCATTCAGCGCCCGCCAGCCGGTGCAGTGGGAGGGGAAGAGCCAGCGCGGTGCGAAACCGCCGAGATCGGCGACGGTCTGCGGGATGATGCGTTCGTTCACGCCGGAGAGGTGGAAGCCGCCCATCGCCGCGAGGATCGGGATGCCGGGCATCAGCCGCCGCGCCTCATGCAGCACGTTGACGATGCCGCAATGGGAGCAGGCGGAGAAGACGATCAGCCCCTTGCCACGCAGATGCACGGCGATGAAGCGCTCATCGGCGAGCCACTCGTCGGTCTCCCAGGGCGCCTGCTCGGCGGCGCGGGAAACCTGGCCGGGCAGGCCGACCTCGTAGTCGGTGACGCGTGGGATCTCGCCGCTGACCAGGACATGGCCGGCGATGACGGCGGGCTGGGCGGTGACGATGGGTTCGGCGCCCATCGCGGCCCAGGCGGCGGGTTCGGGCACCCGGTCCATCGGCAGTACGCCGCCATCCGGTGCGCGACCGCCGCGTTCGCGGAACATGCCGGGATGCAGGTAGAGCGGCACGGCCTGGCCACCATTGGCCGCGCGGACCATCTCGATGGCCTGTGGCAGGCCGCCGGCATGGTCCCAATGGCCATGGGAGAGGACCATCGCCTCGATCGCCGCGAAGTCGATGCCGAGGCGCGGGCCATTGCGCGCCACCGCGTAATCCACCGGGCCGCCGTCGAAGAGGATGGTGCGGCGCTCGCCATCCGATTCCACCGCGATGACCAGCGACAGGCCGTGATTGGCGCAGCAGATCGCGCCGCCGGAACTGCGCGTCATGCCCACGCGCTGCAGGCGCGGCCATTCGCGGGTGACGAAGGCGGGCGTGGAGGACAGCGTGTCCGTCAGGTTGTCGACGAGGATCGTGATCTCGATCCGATCGACCGGACGAGGTGCCTGCATGCCGGATTTCCTTCCCCTGGCGCGCGCAGCCTATGGCAGGCGGGCGCGATGCGACAGGGGAGGGGGGAGACCGCGTCAGTACCGCCGCAACAGCCCCACCAGCCTGCCCTGCACCCGCACGCGGTCGGGCCCGAAGATCCGCGTCTCGTGCCGTGGATTGGCAGGTTCCAGCGCGACCGAGTTGCCGCGCCGGCGGATGCGCTTCAGCGTCACCTCGTTCTCATCCACCAGGGCGACGACGATCGTGCCATTCTCGGCCGTGTCGGCGCGGTTGATGATGACCGTGTCGCCGTCCAGGATGCCGGCATCGATCATGGAATCGCCCGCGACTTCCAGCGCGTAGTGGTCCCCGTTGCCGAGCAAGGCCGCCGGGACGTCGATGCTCGCGCCGTTGTCGCGCAGCGCCTCGATCGGCAGGCCCGCGGCGATGCGCCCATACAGGGGCAGGCTGACCGGCGCGCTGTCGGGCAGTTCCGCCACCGGCCGCGGCGCATGGCCACCGAAGGGGCCGCGGATGACGTTGGGCCCGAGCGGCGCCTCGGGCGCCTTGGGCGCGCGGGGTGCCTTGGGGGAGAGGTTCTCGGGCAGGCGGATCACCTCGAGCGCGCGGGCGCGATGGGCGCGGCGGCGGAGGAAGCCGCGTTCCTCGAGCGCCGTGATCAGCCTGTGGATGCCCGATTTGGACTTGAGGTTCAGCGCCGCCTTCATTTCCTCGAAGGATGGGGAGAACCCTGTCTCGCGCAGGTGTCGGTCGATGAACATCAGCAGCTCGTGCTGCTTGCGCGTGAGCATCGCGCTCCTCCTCAATCCACCGCCAAGCCACGCGACTCGGTCGGAACAAACGGGCAACGTCATGCGTGTTCTATTTAGGTTCCTGAGTCACAGTCAATTGCTTTCGGCTGTGGATGATCCTGTGGATGATTTCCGGCCGCCATCCTGGTCAGAGGGCGGCGCTGCTGGCACAGAAGCCAGGTCATGACGCGCCCCGACCTGTCCGTGCTGATCGCCGCCCATCGCCTGCGGACGGAAGTGCCCGCCGCGGTCGCCTCGGTCTTCGACCGCGCCGCGGGGGTGGCGGTAGAGGTGGTCGTCGCCTCCGATGACGGCACCGACTATGCCGAGGTGCTGCCGGCCGATGCGCGGCTGCGTTTTGCCCCGGTCGGGCCGGTGGGCTCCGGGGCGCATGCGGCGCGCAACCGCGCGCTCGCCATCGCGACCGGGGATCATGTGCTGATGCTCGATGGCGATGACGCGCTGGAGGGCCCGCCCGACGCCATGGCGCAGGCCCTGGCCCAGGCCCGCGCCACCGGTGTCGTGGTCGTGCCCAGCCTGGTGCGCGACCCCTCCGGCGCGCCGGTACGACGCGTCCCCGATGCCGGCGTGGCGCGCTTGGGCTTCGAAGGCTGGGCCTCGGCCTTCGCGTCGCTGCATGTCATGGCGCGGCGGGATGCGGTGGCGCCTTTCCGCGCTTTCCGCCTGATCGACGACGTGCTGTTCGACCTCGGCGCCCTGGCGGCGCTGGGCGGTGACGCCCCGGTGGCGGAGGCGCTGGTCTATCGCTACCAGCTCCGTGCCGGCCAGGCGACGGATACGGCAGGCGGGCGCTTCGATGCGGAATATGCCGAGGCGCTGCGCCTGATCGCCGCCGATGGTGCGGGCTTCGGCCGGCATGCGGCAGCGGTGGCGGCGGTGCTGCGGCGCTGGCGGGCGATGAACCGGCTGGTGGGCGGCGGCGGCTCGCGCCCCGCACTCGGGGACTACCACCGCGCGGTGGCGAACTACCTTGCCGGTGCGTGGCCGGCGGGACGGCGGTCGGGGGGAGGGAGGCCGGCCGTCGGACAAGGGCCTGGCGCCGGCACGATTCCAATGTGAGCGAAGAATGCCCCGGATAGGGGTTCCGAAGGCTTTCCTGCTGATGAGAACCCTTGGCGACGAGGGGCTTGCGCAGGAACGTTACCTCTGGCCGCAGCTTACCGCGCGATCGACGCCAGGGGCATGGTGGCGAGGATGCGCGGATGCCGTCGGCGGAGATAGGCAACGCCCTTCTCCATCAGGTCCCGCAGGCGCGTATCCTCGATCAGCGGCACGCGCCGCCCGGGCAGGTCGAGGAACCCGTCCTCGCTCGCGCTGTGCGCGGCCCAGGCGGCGGTCACGCGGTCCTCGGCCACGACGTCGCGAAAAATCACCGATTGCCAGCTTTCGCCGGGCTTCGCCGCTTCCAGCATCCGGCCGGCCCACAGGCCCCGCTGGCGGATCGCATCCTCGGAGCGGAAGGGAAGGTGGAAGAGTTCCAGGCCCTCGGCCAGCACGTGGGTGGGGCCGCTGACCAGGCGATGCTGGCCGACCAGGATGTCCACCGGCTCCTGGGATCGCAGCCCGATCTTGGGCTCCGTCAGGCAGAGGAAGGACCGTTCCTGCCGCGCGACCGTCTCCTGGTTGGTGCCGCCGAGCAGCGGCGCGCGGTAGCGCACCCGCGAGAGGTTCCGCCGATCCGACACATCGGCCCGCCTGTCCTGCACGAACTGGACCCAATGGCCGAACAGCACGCCAGGCCCGGTGGCCATCAGCCGGATGCGGGCCGCGTCGAGGTTCCAGAATTCGTCGGCGTCGAACGGGAAGACGATCTCGAACCCATCCTGCAGGGCGGTATTCGCGAGATCGTTCATCATCGTGTGCTGGCGGAAGGCGGCATCGCCCTGGCGGTGGACCACCACCCGGTCATCCGCCGCCATCAGGGCCTGCAGCGCCTCGGTCGTGCCGTCAGCGGAATTGTCGTCGAGGAAGACGAGGCGGTCGAAGCCCATGCGCAGGTAATGGCCGCAGAGCGCCGGCAGCAGGTCGACGGCATCGCGGATGATGCAGAGGCCGCAGATTCGCGGCCCACCGGGTGCCGCGTCCCGAGCCTGACGCGGGACGAGACGCCGGATGAAGGACCGGAACATCACGGGGACCAGGCAGCGTGCCTTCGACGGCCGATCCTGGTGTCCTGCCCGCGACCTTCGTCGGATTTCCAACGAAGATCGCGCATCAGCCGGGCACTGAAAACAACGGCTGGTGGCGCGAGAACGAAGTCCGCAGGACTTCGGGATCGGGACACTAGCGGATCAGCCCCGTCATCGGGCTCGACGCGTCGGCCTGGTAGTTCCAAGGCATGCGGCCGGCGAGGAAGGCGCCGCGCCCGGCCTCGACCGCGGCCTTCATGGCGAGGGCCATGCGCACCGGGTCCTTGGCATGGGCGATGGCGGAATTCAGCAGCACCGCGTCGCAGCCGAGCTCCATGGCCTTCGCGGCATCCGAGGCGGTGCCGATCCCGGCATCCACCAGCACCGGCACCTTGGCGTGCTGCTTGATGGAGCGGATCATGACGGGATTGGTCAGGCCGAGTCCCGAGCCGATCGGCGCGCCGAGCGGCATGATCGCGACGCAGCCGAGATCCTCGAGCTTCTTCGCCGCGACCGGATCGTCGGCGCAATAGACCATCACCTCGAAGCCATCGGCGATCAGCGCCTTGGCGGCTTCGAAGGTGCCTTCCATGTCCGGGTACAGATAGGGCGGCGGGCCCAGCACCTCGAGCTTCACGAGGTTCCAGCCGCCCGCCTCGCGCGCCAGGCGCAGGGTGCGGACCGCTTCATTGGCGGTGTGGCAGCCGGCGGTATTCGGCAGGTAGGTGTAGTCCTTGGGCGAGACGAAATCCTGCAGCATCGGCGCGTTGGGGTCGGACAGGTTCACCCGCCGCACCGCGACCGTGACGATCTCGGCGCCCGAGGCCGCGATCGCCGCGGCGGTTTCCTCGAGCGACTTGTACTTGCCGGTCCCGACGATGAGGCGGGAGCGGAAGCGGCGGCCCGCGACCTCCCAGCTGTCGTCGCCGATCGTTGCGGGGGTTCCGTCCATGGTCTCAGCCTCCGCCGATGAAATGCACGATTTCCAGCCGGTCGCCGGGCAGCAGCGCCACCTCGGGATAGGTCGACCGGGGCACGATCTCCTCGTTGCGCTCGACGGCCACCTTGCGGGTGTCGAGGCCGATGGCGCGGAGCAGGGCGGCGAGGCTTTCGCCGGCCGGGACCTCCCGTGCCTCTCCGTTCACGGTGATGGCGATCGTCTTGGACATGGCAGGCGGAATGTGGCGAAGCACCGGGGCGGGGGCAAGCCGGGGGCGGCGCATGGCAGGGGGGTGCCCCGCCGCTTGCCCCCCACAAACCCCCCGTGCTAGCCCGTTCCGCCCCTTTCCTGGCGGAATCCTCCGTGACACCCCCCCTGATCGCTGTCCTGAACGGCCCGAACCTGAACATGCTCGGCGTGCGGGAGCCGGAAAAATACGGTACTGCGACGCTGGACGACGTCGAGGCGCTGTGCGCCGAGGCGGCGGAGGCCTTCGGCTTGGCCATCGATTTCCGCCAGACCAATTCGGAAGGGGAGCTGGTGACCTGGGTGCAGGAATGCCGCGGCCGGGCCGCCGGCATCATCATCAACCCGGCGGGCTACACCACCACCTCCATCGCGCTGCTCGACGCGCTGCTGCTGACCGAGCTGCCGGTGATCGAGGTCCACATCACGAACATCCACCGCCGGGAGGAATTCCGGCAGCACAGCTACGTCTCGAAGGCCGCGACCGGCGTGATCTGCGGTCTTGGTGTCACGGGCTATGCGCTCGCGATGCGCGCCATGGCGGAGCTGGTCGAGCAGGACGAGGAATAATGGGCAACTTCATCCAATTCGACGCCGGCGCGATTCGCGAACTGGCGCAGATCCTGCGCGATACGGATCTGACCGAGATCGAGCTGGTCGACGGCGAATCGCGCCTGCGCGTGGTGCGCCAGGCGGTGGTCGCGGCACCGGTCGTCGCGCCGGTCGCGGTGGCCGCCGCCCCGGCCGCGGCGGCAGCCGTTGCCGCCGTCACGCCCGAGGCTGCCGATGCCGACCACCCCGGCGCGGTGACCAGCCCGATGGTCGGTGTCGCCTATCTGGCGCCGGAGCCCGGCGCGGCGCAGTTCGTGAGCGTCGGCACCAAGGTCACGCAGGGCCAGACCCTGCTGCTGATCGAGGCGATGAAGACCTTCAACCAGATCAAGGCCCCGCGTGCCGGCACCGTGACGCGCATCCTGGTCGAGAGCGGCATGCCGGTGGAATACGGCGAACCGCTGATGATCATCGAGTGAGCCGTCCGATGACTGGAAGGCCGCAGGCCTGGAAGTCTGAATCGGCCGGCTCCCGAGCGGCGCGCAGCGACGCGAGGGAAGCGAGCTATCCGATGACTGGAAGGCCGCAGGCCTGGAAGTCTGAATCGGCCGGCTCCCGGGCGGCGCGCAGCGACGCGAGGGAAGCGAGCTATCCGATGACTGGAAGGCCGCGGGCCTGGAAGTCTGAATCGGCCGGCTTCCGGACGGCGCGCAGCGACGCGAGGAAGGCTTGATGTTCGGGAAGGTCCTGATCGCGAACCGTGGCGAGATCGCGCTGCGGGTCCATCGCGCCTGCCAGGAGATGGGCATCCGTACCGTCGCCGTGCATTCCACGGCCGACGCCACGGCGATGCATGTCCGACTGGCGGATGAGAGCGTGTGCATCGGCCCGCCGGCGGCGCGCGATTCCTATCTGAACGTGGCGGCGATCCTCTCCGCCGCGACCATTACCGGTGCGGATGCGGTGCATCCCGGCTACGGTTTCCTCTCGGAGAATGCCCGCTTCGCCGAGATGGTCGAGGCCCATGGGCTGAAGTTCATCGGCCCGACGCCCGACCATATCCGCATGATGGGCGACAAGATCGCGGCGAAGGATGCGATGCGGCGGCTCGACGTGCCGCTCGTGCCCGGCTCGCCCGGCGCGCTCGAATCGCTCGAGGAGGCGCGCGCCGTTGCGGAGCAGGTGAAGTACCCCGTGCTGATCAAGGCGGCGGCGGGTGGCGGCGGGCGCGGCATGAAGGTCGCGCATTCCGCCGATGAGCTGGAGGAAGCCTGGCGCGTTGCGCGAACCGAGGCCAAGGCCGCCTTCGGCGACGACAGCGTCTATATGGAGAAGTATCTCGACCGCCCGCGGCATATCGAGCTGCAGGTGCTGGCGGATACCCACGGGAATGTCGTGCATTTCGGGGAGCGCGACTGCTCCCTTCAGCGTCGCCACCAGAAGCTGGTCGAGGAAGCCGGCAGCCCCGTGCTGAGCGCGGCGGATCGTGAGGCGCTGGGCACGCGGGTCACGGCCGCGCTGGCGAAGCTCGGCTACCGCAATGCCGGGACGCTGGAGTTCCTGTGGCAGGACGGGCAGTTCGCCTTCATCGAGATGAACACCCGCCTGCAGGTCGAACACCCGGTTACCGAGATGGTCTGCGGGATCGACCTGGTGAAGGAGCAGATCCGCATCGCGGCGGGCGAACCGCTCGGCTACACGCAGAAGGACGTCCAGTTCCGCGGCCATGCCATCGAATGCCGCATCACCGCGGAAGACCCCGAGACCTTCGCGCCGAGCCCGGGGCGGGTGAACACCTACCACGCGCCGGGCGGTCTCGGCGTTCGGGTCGATAGCGCGCTGTATTCGGGCTATACCGTGCCGCCGCACTACGACAGCCTGGTCGCGAAGCTGATCGTGCACGCGCCGAACCGGCGCGAAGCGATTGGGCGCATGCGCCGCGCGCTGTCGGAAATGGTCGTCGCCGGCATCCGCACCACCCTGCCGCTGCACCAGGCGGTGATGGATGATGCGGAATTCCAGTCGGGTGACTATACTATCCACTGGCTGGAGCGCTTCGTGGCATCCCGCCAGGGCTGAGAGGGCCTTCGCGCCGGGGACGACCCCGGCGCGTCTTCCAACATCGGTGGGGACGACCCCGCCACAGTCCCGAAGGAGGGTCTGTGATGGGTTGGCTGTATCTGCTGGGGGCCGGGCTGTCCGAAATCGGCTGGGCCGTGGGCCTGAAATACACCGATGGCTTCAGCCGGCCGCTACCCACCGTGCTGACCGTGGCAAGCATGGCGGTGAGCCTGTTCCTGCTTGGCTTGGCGTTGCGCACGCTGCCGTTGGGCACGGCCTATGCGATCTGGACCGGCATCGGCACGGTCGGCACCGTAGTGCTCGGTATCGTCCTGTTCGGCGAGGCGGCAACGGCGATGCGCCTTGCCTGCGTGGGGCTGATCCTGGCCGGGATCGTCGGACTCAAGCTGTCAGCCTAGAGCATTTCCGGTGAACTTGCGTTCACCTCCAAAGCGCTAGACTCTTGTTTTTTCGAGCATCTTCACCTGTCCGGATGAGTTCATCCGGACAGGATCTGCTCTGCAATACGGCGCGATCGGACTGCCAGCCAGGTTTACCCGGCGCAGGGGCTGAGCCGCTGCGCCGGGATATGCGTCACCGCCGAAGCGGTGTCGGCTGGCGCCCGTGGTCAGTTCACGGGCTTCACGCCCATGGCGGTGGTGCGCTCATCCATGCGGGAGTCATAGGTGAAGCCGCGTCGCGTCGCCCAGGTGTTCACGAGCTGAAGCAGCGGGATCATGGCTTGGTCGTCCACCGCGACCATCCGCACGGCGTCGCGCAGCAGCGCCTCTCGCTGCGTGTCGTCCAGCGTGGCGGCCGCGCGCTCGGTCAGCGAATCGAGTGCCGGGTTCGAATACCGTGACGAGTTCGAGGCGCCGCGCCGGCGTTCCCGGTCATAGGTGCCGAAGATGTTGACCAGCATGTAGGAGGCCTCGCCGGTCGAACTGCCCCAGCCGCCCATGCGCATGTTGAATTCCTGGCGCGAGGTGCGCGCGGCGTAGGTGGACCAGGGCAGGGCCTGCACCTCGGTGCGCACGCCGATGCGTGTCCACATCTGTGCGACCGCCTGGCAGATACGTGCATCGTTGGGGTAGCGGTCGTTGGGGCAGGAGAGGGTGATGCGGAAGCCCTGCGGATAGCCCGCTTCCGCCAGCAGGCGGCGCGCGGCGTCCGGATCGGCGGTCGGCACCGGCACGTCCGGATTGTAGCCGAAGGCACCCTGGGGCAGCCATTGGCCGGTTCCCTGCGCGGTGCCTTCCATGACGCGCTCGCTGAGCGCCTGGCGATCGACCGCGAGGGACATGGCGCGCCGCACGCGCAGATCGTGGAACGGGTTGCGCGTGAGCGGCTTGCCGTCGTTGTCCGTGACCCAGAGGGGATTTTCGGCCCGCGAATAGTCGGGGATCAGGTAGAGCAGGCGCAGGCCCTGGATCTCGTGGATCGCCACGCGCGGGTCGCGCCGCAGGCGTGCGAGGTCGGAGGAAGGCACCTGGTCGATCAGGTCGACATCGCCCGCCAGCAGCGCCGCGGTGCGGGAGGCGTCATTGGCGATGAAGCGGTAGGACACGCGCGACCAGGGTTGTGCGCCGCCCCAATAGCCATCGTTGCGCACCAGCTCCGTGCGGTCGCCGGATCGGTAGGAGACGAGGCGGTAGGGGCCCGTGCCGATCGCCGCGGTGCCTGCATTGTACTGCTCCGTCTCGGCCCCCGCGCCGGCGTGGCGGGAGATGATCTGGATCGACCCGAGCTCGGTGGGCAGCAGTGGGTGCGGTGCCGCCGTGTGGAAGCGGATGGTCAGCGGATCGACCACCTCGACGCGCGTGATGGCGCGGACCAGCCCGGCGAAGGTGCCAGGGCTGTTGCGCACGGTGGGCACGCGTTCGATGGTGAAGGCGACGTCGTCGGCCGTGAAGTCGCGCCCGTCATGCCACTTCACGCCAGGGCGCAGCTTGAACTCCCAGATCGTCGGTTCGACGACGCGCCAGGACTCCGCCAGCATGGGTCGCAGCCGCACCTGGGCGTCGCGTTCGACCAGGGTGTCGAACATGTGCTGCGTCAGGCTGATGTTCGGCGAGGCGTTGTAGAAGTGCGGGTCGAGCGAGGTCGGCGAGCCGCCGATGCCGATCGTCAGGTTCTGCGCCGAGGCATCGGCGCCCCCGGCGATGAGCAAAGCGCAGGCAAGCGCCGCATGTCGCTTGGTCAGGCGGGTCATTCACGGTCTCCGGCTGGTTCTTCAAACCGGCGAGAACCTAGCCGGCGGACAGCCAGACTGCTACAAGCGGCGTTTCCGGATTCAGTCGGGAGGCAAAGAATGAAGCCGAACATCCGGCGGCCGAAGGCCGCCGCTATCGTCATGGCAGCGGCCAGCTTCGCGCTCGGCGCCAGCCAGGCGCATGCGCAAACGGCGACCATCGCGGTGGGTGCGCCCGTGACGTCGATCGACCCGCACTACCACCAACTCTCACCGAACAACGCGGTATCCGACACGATCTTCGACAGGCTGGTCAACACCGACGAGCGTGCGCGCCAGATCCCAGGTCTCGCGACCGAATGGCGCGCCATCGAGCCGACGGTGTGGGAGTTCAAGCTGCGGCCGAATGTCCGCTTCCACAACGGCAACGCCTTCACGGCGGAGGATGTCGCCTTCACCATCGGGCGGCTGCCGAACGTGCCGAACAGCCCCTCCTCCTACGCTGCCTATGCGCGGCCCATCACGCGCATCGAGATCGTCGATCCGCTGACCATCCGCTTCCACACGGCCGCGCCCTATCCGTTGTTGCCGCTGGACATGACCAATGTCCGGATCATCGACAAGGAAACGACCGAGAACGCGACGACCGAGGACTTCAACGCGCTGCGCGCGGCGGCGGGCACCGGTCCTTACCGTGCCGTCTCGCACCGCAACGGCGACCGCATCGAGTTCGAGCGCTTCGATGGGTATTGGGGCGATCGCGCGCCGTTCCAGCGCGTCACCTACCGCATGATCACGAACGACGCGGCGCGCACCGCGGCGCTGCTCGCGGGCGACGTGGACCTGATCGACCAGGTGCCGACCTCCGACCTCGCCAAGCTGCGCGGCGACAACCGGGTGCGGCTGTCCGAGACGGTCGGGCTGCGGCTGATCTTCCTCGGTCTCGACTTCCTGCGGCCGGCGAATGAGAACTCGCCCTTCGTCACCGACAACAACGGCCAGCCCCTGGGGCGGAACCCGTTGCAGGATGTGCGCGTGCGCCGCGCGCTCTCGATGGCGATCGACCGCCGCGCCATCGTGGACCGGATCATGGAAGGCGCGGCGACGCCGGCCAACCAGTTCCTGCCCGAAGGCGTCTTCGGCTTCGTGCCCGACCTTCCCGCCCCGGCCTACGACCCCGACGGCGCCAAGCGCCTGCTGGCCGAGGCCGGCTATCCGCAGGGTTTCCGCATCACGCTGAGCGGCCCGAATGACCGTTACATCAACGACAGCCGCATCATCCAGGCGATCGGCCAGATGTGGACGCGCATCGGCGTGCGCACCGCGGTCGAGGCGCAGCCCTGGACCACCTTCGTCGGCCGCGCCGGCCGCCAGGAATACTCCGCCTTCCTGATCGGCTGGGGCTCGAACCCCGACGGCTCGCACCCGCTGCGCAACATCATGGCCACCGTGAACCGCGACCGCGGCTGGGGTGCGTCGAATCGCGGGCGCTATTCCAACCCGCAGGTCGATGCGCTGCTGCTGCAGTCGCTCTCCGAACTCGACGAAGCGAAGCGGGAGCAGCAGGTGATTGATGGCATGCGCATTGCTATGACCGATGTCGGGGTCATTCCGCTGCACATCCAGACCAACATCTGGGCGACACGGCGCGGCTTCGAACACACGCCACGTAACGACGAGCTGACCCGGGCGCAGGACCTGCGCCCGGCGCCTCGCTGAACCCAGGGCTGATCAGGTGACCGTCTATCTCGTCCGCCGTCTCATTCAGGCGCTCTTCGTCGTCCTGGCCATGTCGCTGATCGTGTTCATCGGCGTCTATGCCATCGGCGACCCCGTCGAGATCCTGATCAGCCCGGACGCCGATCAGATCGAGCGCGAGCGCGCCATTGCCGCGCTCGGGCTCGACCTGCCGCTGTGGCAGCAATACCTGGTCTTCCTGACCAATGCGGTGCAGGGCGACCTCGGCCGGTCCTTCGTGTTCAATGAGCCGGCGCTGAAGCTGATCCTGCAGCGCATGCCCGCAACGCTGGAACTTGCCCTGGGGGCGACCTTCCTCGCGCTGCTGATCGGTCTGCCGCTCGGCCTCTATGCCGGGCTGCGGCCGAATGCGCCGGCGTCGAAGACCATCATGGCGGGGTCGATCCTCGGCTTTTCGCTGCCGACCTTCTGGGTCGGGCTGATGCTCATCATGGTCTTCGCCGTGCAGCTCGGCTGGCTGCCCTCCACCGGGCGCGGCGAGACCTGCTCGGTGCTCGGCTTCATCGGCATCACGCCGTGCAGCTCGGGCGTGCAATGGTCGTTCCTCACCGCGGACGGCATCGCCCACATGGTCATGCCGGCGGTCAACCTCGCGCTGTTCAAGATCAGCCTCGTCATCCGCCTCACCCGCGCGGGCGTGCGTGAGACGATGCTGATGGACTACGTGAAGTTCGCGCGCGCCAAGGGCCTCTCGCCCGCGCGCGTCACCTTCGTGCACGTCTTCAAGAACATCCTGATCCCGGTCGTGACCGTGGTGGGGCTCGAACTCGGATCGACCATCGCCTTCTCGGTGGTCACCGAGAGCGTCTTCGCCTGGCCGGGCATGGGCAAGCTGATCATCGACAGCATCAACGTGCTCGACCGCCCGGTGATCGTCGCCTACCTGATGATCATCGTGCTGATGTTCATCACCATCAATCTGGTCGTGGACCTCACCTATTCGCTGCTGGATCCGCGCGTCAGGCTGGAGAGCAAGGGCACATGAGCCAGGCCGTCATCGGCGGGTCGGCGCCCGCCGCCCCGCGACAGGAGAAGGTGGAGACGCCGTTCCGTCGCTTCGTCTCCGAATTCTGCGAATCCAAGGTCGCGCTGTTCGGGCTGGTGGTCTTCGCCATCATCGCCGTCATCGCGATCCTCGCGCCCTGGATCGCGCCGCAGAACCCCTACGACCTCGCCCAGCTCGACATCATGGATGGGCGGATGGAGCCGGGCACCGTCGGCGGCGCCGGCTTCACCTACTGGCTGGGCACGGATGACCAGGGGCGCGACATGCTCTCCGGCATCATGTACGGGCTGCGCATCTCGCTCACCGTGGGCGCCGGTTCCGCGCTGATTGCCTGCCTGGTGGGCGCTTCGCTCGGCCTGCTGGCCGCCTATGCCGGCGGGCGGACCGATACGGTGGTGATGCGCCTCGTCGACCTGCAGCTCTCCTTTCCCTCGATCCTTGTCGCGCTGATGATCCTTGCCTTCCTCGGCAAGGGCATCATGAACGTGGTCATCGCGCTGGTGATCGTGGAATGGGCCTATTACGCCCGCACCGTGCGTGGCACCGCCCTGGTCGAACGCCGGCGCGAATACATCGAGGCGGCGCAGTGCCTCGCCCTGCCGACGCACCGCATCATGTTCCGGCACCTGCTGCCGAACTGCCTGCCGCCGCTGATCGTCATCGCGACCATGCAGGTCGCGCGGGCCATCGCGCTGGAAGCGACGCTGTCCTTCCTCGGCCTCGGCGTGCCGATCACCGAACCCTCGCTCGGCCTGCTGATCGCCAATGGCTATGAGTACATGCTCTCCGGCAAGTACTGGATCAGCTTCTATCCCGGCATCGCGCTGCTGGTGACGATCGTCTCCATCAACCTGGTGGGTGACCAGCTGCGCGACGTGCTGAACCCCCGACTGAAGAAATAGGCAGGACATGACGGTCGCCAGCATCCCCGCCAGCCCCGCCACGGCCACTCTCGAGGTCCGCAACCTGCGGACCCACTTCTTCACCCGCGCGGGCGTGGTGAAGGCCGTCGACGACGTCTCCTTCACCGTCCGCCGCGGCAAGGTGCTCGGACTGGTGGGCGAGTCCGGTTCGGGCAAGACCGTGACGGGCTTCTCCATCCTCGGTCTCGTGGACCCGCCGGGGCGCATCGTGGACGGGCAGATCCTGTTCCAGGGCCGCGACCTCTCGAAGATGGGCGAGGAGGAGATGCGCGACCTGCGGGGCAACCGCATCGCGATGATCTTCCAGGACCCGATGATGACGCTGAACCCGGTCCTGCGCGTCGACACGCAGATGATCGAGACGGTGCTCGCGCACAAGAAGGTCAGCCGAGAGGAAGCGCGCCAGCGCGCGCGCGACACGCTCGGCATGGTGGGAATCCCCTCCCCGGATGAGCGCCTGCTCTCCTATCCGCACCAGTTCTCGGGCGGCATGCGCCAGCGCGTGGCGATCGCCATCGCGCTGCTGCACGAACCGGAACTGATCGTGGCGGACGAGCCCACCACCGCGCTCGACGTCACCATCCAGGGCCAGATCCTCGCCGAGGTGCAGAAGCTCGCCGAGACCACCGGCACCTCGCTCATCTGGATCACGCACGACCTGTCCGTCGTCGCTGGCCTCGCCGACGACGTGGCGGTCATGTATGCCGGCCGCATCGTCGAGAAGGGGGCGGTGTCGGAGGTGCTCGATGCGCCGATGCATCCCTATACGGCGGGGCTGATCGGCTCCGTGCCGTCGCGCAACAAGCGCGGCGAACCGCTGCGCCAGATTCCGGGCATGACGCCCTCGCTGCTCAGCCTGCCGCCGGGTTGCGCCTTCCGCAGCCGCTGCCCGCGCGCTGCCGAGGCCTGCCTCGCCGAGCCCGCCATCCGCGAACTCGCCCCGGGGCATGAAGTGCGCTGCTTCCTTCCCATCTCCACGCCGACGGAGCAGGCGGCATGAGCGAGACGATCACCGCGGCCCGGCGCGCCATTGATGCCGGCGTGCCCATGGTGGAGCTGCGTGGCATTTCCCGCCGCTTCGAGAAGAAGCTCGACTTCGCCGGTCGCCTGGCGCAGCGGCTCGGTGCCCGGGTGCGTGAGGAAATCGTCCACGCGGTGGACAATGTGGACCTGACCATCCGCAAGGGTGAGGTGGTCGGGTTGGTCGGCGAATCCGGCTGCGGCAAGTCCACTCTCGGGCGCATGGTGGCGGGCATCATGCCGCCCTCCGACGGCACCATCCTGCGCAACGGTACCGACCTGCTCTCGCGGGAAGGCGCCGCGGCGCGGGAGATGAAGCTGCGCACGCAGATGATCTTCCAGGACCCCTACGCCTCGCTGAACCCGCGCATGAAGGTGGCGGACATCGTGGGCGAGGCGCCGCTGGTCCACGGCATCGTCACCCGCGGCGGCTACGATGCCTATGTGGATGAGCAGATGCGTCGCGCGGGCCTCGATCCCGCCTTCAAGCGCCGCTACCCGCACCAGTTCTCGGGCGGGCAGCGCCAGCGCATCGGCATCGCCCGCGCGCTGGCGGTGAAGCCCGACTTCATCGTCTGCGACGAGGCGGTGGCCGCCCTCGACGTGTCGATCCAGGCGCAGATCCTGAACCTGTTCATCCAGCTCCGCTCCGAGCTCGATCTCACCTACCTCTTCATCAGCCACGACCTCGGCGTGGTGGAGCACATCTCCGACCGCGTCGTGATCATGTATCTCGGCCGGGTGGTGGAGGAGGCGGACACCGAGACGGTCTTCGCCCGGCCGAACCATCCCTATACCCAGTCGCTGCTCGCCTCGGTGCCACGCATCGAAAGCCGCAAGCGGGCCTTCTCGGCGGTGAAGGGGGAGATCCCGTCGCCGCTGAATCCGCCGCCCGGCTGCCATTTCCACCCGCGCTGCCCGCATGCGATGGATCGCTGCCGGGTGGAGAAGCCGGTGCTGAAGGAAGTGGCTCCGGGCCAGCGCAGCGCCTGCCATCTGAACGACGCGGCGTGATCGCGCCGCGCACCGCACCGGTCAATCCGTTCCGGCAGATCCGCAACGCCTGTGCGGGCTATGAGCCCGCTTGCGTCTTCGACATTGGCGCCAATGTCGGCCAGACCGTGGGCATGATCCGCCAGGTCTGGCCGGCCGTGCCCGTGCATGCCTTCGAACCGGTCAGCTCCACCTTCGAGACCCTGCGGACGAACACCGCGGCCGATCCGGCCCTGACCCTGCACCGCCTTGCCTTCGGCATGCGGCCGGGCAAGGCCCGGATGCTGGCTGCGCCGCAGGCGACCATGAACCGCATCGTCACCCGGGCCCCGGCCAGCGCACTGACCGAGGAAGTGGACCTCGTCGCCGGCGACCGCTTCTGCGCCGAGCAGGGCATCGGCCATATCGGCGTGCTGAAGATCGACACCGAGGGCCATGACCTCGAGGTCATCATGGGCTTCCGCGACATGCTGGCCGACCGCCGGATCGATTTCGTCGAGGCCGAATGCGCGATCGCGCCGGACAATACGATGCATGTGCCCTTCCAGCGCCTGGCCGATGTGATGTTCAGCTTCGGCTACGGGCTGTTCGGCCTCTACACGGGTGGGCGCTACAATTTCGCGACCCGCCGCCAAGACCACGGCATGCGCTACGGCAATGCGCTCTTCATCGCCGAGCCCTGGCCGGAGGCGCCCGCGCCGTGATGGTGCGGCTGACGCTGCTTCTCGCCCTGGCGCTGGTGGCGGGATGCGAGGGCCACGGCCCGCGTGGCGCCTATGTCGGTGCCGGCGCGGGGGTCAGCCGCCCGGCGCCGTGACGACGCGGCGCGCGGCCATCCCGAAACCCGCCAAGGACAGCAGACCCGCGGCGACGAGCAGCCACGGCACCGCCGGCCAGGATGCCGCGCCACCGCGATCACACCGTGAACTGTTCCGCGATGATGCGCTCCGACAGGCCATGATCCGGGTCGAACAGCAATGTCAGCGAGACGTCGCGTGCCTCGCGCACCTCGACGCGGCTGACGTCGCGCACCTCCGTGTAGTCGGCCACCGCCGCGACAGGGCGCTTGTCGCGTTCCAGGATCTCGAACACCACCTCGACATCCGCGGGCAGCAGCGCGCCGCGCCAGCGCCGGGGCCGGAAGGCCGAGATCGGCGTCAGCGGCAGCAGGTTCGCCCCGAGCGGCACGATCGGTCCGTGTGCCGACAGGTTGTAGGCCGTGCTGCCGGCCGGCGTGCTGATCAGGATGCCGTCACAGATCAGCTCCTCCAGCCTTTGCTTGCCGTCCACCAGGATGCGGATCTTTGCCGCCTGGCGGCTTTCGCGCAGCAGGGAGACCTCGTTGATCGCGAGTGCCTCGACCGGCGGTCCGCCGTTGCAGAAGGCGCGCATGCGCAAGGGGTGCAGCGTCGCTTCCTGGGCGGCCTGGATGCGCTCGGGCAGGTCCTCCTCGCGGTAGTCGTTCATCAGGAAGCCGACCGAGCCACGGTTCATGCCATAGACCGGCACGCGCCGGCGCAGGAAGCGGTGCAGCGTCTCCAGCATGAAGCCGTCGCCGCCCAGGGCGACGACCACATCGGCCTTGTCCGGCGATGCGGCGCCGTAGCGCGCCGCTAGCGCCTCCTGGGCGCTGCGGGCGGCCTCGTTCTGCGCGGCGAGGATGGCGAGGTTCACGACCCCGCCCTGACGCGCCACGCCTGCGCGGCCTCGCGATGCTGTTCGAGCGGCATGCCCGCGCGCACGCGCGCCGTCAGCTTCGGGTCGATCCGGGCGGTGGCCCAGCCGATGCCGTCGGAACATTTCGCGACGACGTGCCCCCAGGGGTCGGCGATCAGCGAATGGCCATAGACGCTGCGCGTCGCGCCGCGTTCGTCATAGGTGCCGTAGGACGCCGCGGCGATCATCCAGCACTGCGTGTCGATCGCGCGTGCGCGCAGCAGCGCCTCCCAATGATCCTTGCCGGTCTGGAGGGTGAAGTTGGAGGGCACGAGGATCGCCTCGGCACCCATGCGGCGCAGCGTCAGGTAGAGCTCCGGAAAGCGGATATCGTAGCAGATGGTGCACCCGAAGCGGGTGCCGCCGGCCTCGAAGAAGGCAAGGTCGGCGCCGCCGCCGTACAGCGCGCTCTCCTTGTAGCCGGTGCCGTCCGGCGCGGTGATGTCGAACAGGTGAATCTTGCGGTACCGCGCGATCTCAGATCCGTCCGGGCCGAAGACCAGCGTCGTGTTGAACAGCTTCTCCCCGCCATCCTCGATGATCGAGCCGCCATGGACGGTGATGCCATGGGTGCGGGCGAGGCCGCGCAGCATCTCATAGGCCGGGCCGCCCTCGTCGCCGGGAATGGGCAGGATTTCCGCCGCGCTACGACGCGAATCGCGACCACCGCCGAGGTTCGTCCAGGTTTCGGGCAGGGTCACGAGGCCGGGGCGGTCGGCCTCGATGGCCGCTTCGATCAGGCGGCGGGCCTGGTCGAGATTGGCCGCCTTGTCGCTGCCCTGGTTCATTTGGATCACGGATACGCGCATGTCGCCCCCGACAGGTTGGAGGGGCCTTGCCCCTCCAAGCCACCCCACCAAAGGCCGAAGGGCCTTTGGAAACCAATACTTGGCACTGGGCGCCGATGCCGCAACGCTGCGGCGGCGCCTTCGCGAGCAGGGGCACGGCATCGGCGCCCTGCGCCGGAACGGCGGTTTCCACAGGCCCTTCGGCCCTTGGCGTCGAAGGGCCGGAGCGGGCAAAGCCCCCTCGGGCCTGCCCTCACGCCTCCCGATCCGCCCGTGGCCAATTCAGCCGGGGCTCCGCGCGTCCGCCTCGGGTGGGCCGCGCGGGCGGTGGCGGCACGGGCGGGGATGCCCGGAACTCCGGCTCCGCTGCCCGCGGGGCCGCACGGGGCGGAGCGACGTAGTCCTCCTCGACCGTCGCGCGTGCGGCCGACAGGGTCGGACCCTGCCGCATCATGGCGCGGATGTCGCTCCGCAGGTCGGCGAGTTCGGCCTCGATCGCCTCCAGCCGCGACTTCACGCCGAAGACGGAGAAGGGCATGGCCAGGAAGGCGAGGATCGAGATCGCGATGGCGACCAGCAGCACGATGCTCACCCAGGGCGGCATGCCCGGGATCGACAGCTTCTCCACCAGTTCCTGAAGCATCTTCTCAGCCGCCCGTCATGCTCATGTGGCGTGCGACGGCCGGGCGATTGTGCCGGCGGTCGATCACGAAATCATGCCCCTTGGGCTTGTGCGCGATGGCGTCGCGGATCGCCTGGGCCAGCACTGCGTCATCCGTCGCGGGGTTGCGCAGCAGTTCGCGGAACTCCGCCGCATCGTCCTGGCCGAGACACATGAAGAGCGTTCCGGTGCAGGTCAGCCGCACGCGGTTGCAGCTCTCGCAGAAATTGTGGGTCATCGGCGTGATGAAGCCGAGCCGCCCGCCCGTCTCCTTCACCGTGACATAGCGCGCCGGCCCGCCGGTCCGGTAGTCGCTCTCCTCCAGCGTCCAACGCTGGCGCAGGCGGGATCGCACAAGGGAGAGCGGCAGGTACTGGTCCGTCCGGTCGCCGCTGATATCGCCCATCGGCATGGTCTCGATCAGGCAGAGATCGAAGCCATGCTCACCGCACCAGGCGATCATGCGGTCGAACTCGTCCTCATTCACGCCCTTCAGCGCGACGGCGTTGATCTTCACGGCGAGGCCCGCGGCCTTGGCGGCGAAGATGCCGTCCAGCGTCTGCTCGAGCTTCCCCCAGCGCGTGACGGCGGTGAAGGTTGCCGGGTCGAGCGTATCCATCGACACGTTGATGCGCCGCACCCCCGCCGCGATGAGGTCGTCGGCCATCTTCGTGAGCTGCGTGCCATTGGTGGTGATGGTCAGCTCGCGCAGCCCGCCCGCGCCGATGCGCGCGCCGAGGCTGCGGACGAGGGTCATCACGCCCTTGCGGACCAGCGGCTCCCCGCCGGTCAGGCGGATCTTGTCCGTACCGAGGGCGATGAAGGCACCGCAGAGCCGGTCGATCTCCTCGAGCGTCAGGATGTCCCGCTTGGGCAGGAAGGTCATGTCCTCCGCCATGCAGTAGACGCAGCGGAGGTCGCATCGGTCGGTCACCGAAACGCGCAGATAACTCACCGTCCGCCCGAAGGGGTCGGTCAGGCTGGCTGCGGGGGTGTCGGTCATGCCCATGGCCGGGATTTGGGGCCGAAGGCCCGGTGGCTGCAAGTACCCATCGATGAGGGACCGCAAGCCACCTTGGTTGGCGCCGGGCCCGGCATCGCGCAGATCCGCCGCGGCCGGGATGGCCGGGGGCTGGCTTCCGCAGCCCGTGACGTCGCCCATCCTACCCGATGGTCGGGCCAAGTCGCTCATTCCCGTCGTGGAATCCGGCACTCAGCGGCCCGTGCCGTCCAGGACCGCCCGTCCTCGGAAGGCCGCGGGTCCCTGGCTATCCGAACAGGGCCAGGCTCCCGGCCGCCATCAGCACGCCCATGGCGAAGGGCCGGTAGAGCCGTTCCGGGCTCACATGGAACAGCCGCGCGCCGACCGGCACGGACAGCAGCATCACCGGCAGCAGCACCGCGAGCCGCACCATTGCCGTCGCATCCACCAGCCCGCCGAGCACCGGCGCGATGACCGAGACGACGGCGATGGTGGCGAAGAACATGATCAGGTTGGCCCGGTGCCGTCTCGCATCCTCAAGCCCTGCCAGCAGGTACAGGATCACCGGCGGCCCGCTCATCCCCGTCGAGCCCTTGAGCAGCCCGGCCATGGTCCCGACCGCGACGTTGAGCCCGAGCGGGCGCGTGCCGTGGTAGCGCCAGCCCGACATCAGCAGCAGGCCGAAGACCAGCACGAAGCCGCCGATGAAGCGCCGCAGCGCCTCCCCATCGACGGAGAACAGGATCCAGGCGCCGAGCGGCGTCGCGATCGCCGCGGCGCCACCGAGCGGCAGCACCACGCGGCGGTCGGCATCCTTGATGGCCGAGGGCAGGAGCTGGACCGAGACCAGCAGCTCCATCAGCAGCATGACCGGCACACCGGCCCGCGGCCCCCAGAGCAGCGAATAGATGGGGGCGAGGATCACCGCCGTGCCGAAGCCGGAATAGCCGCGCATCAGCCCGGCGATGACGGTGGCCAGCGCGGCGCCCAGCAGCCGCCAATCGGCCAGCGCCGTCGAGGCCGCCTCGGCAAGGCCGTTCACGGACGTTCGTCTTCCGCGAGTTCGAGATCGACGACGGCGGCGTTGATCAGAACCTTGCCGGCGTGCTCGAAGTTGACGGTGATGCGCTGCCCTGCCACGGACTGCACCTGCCCAATCCCCCATTCGGGCCGCGCTGGGAGGCGCACGCGCATGCCTGGTTCGATGGTCGTCACGGCCCTGCCGGTAATGTGGCGTCAGGACCGCAGAGGATACCGTCCGCAGCCGCGATGCAAGGGATGCCCTGTATGATGACCGCGCCGCCGAAGGCCGATCTGATCCTCGCGCGCCAGGTCGGGCTGCGCCTGTGCCACGACCTGGGTGGGGTGGTGGGCACCATCGCCAATGCGCTCGACATGATGGAAGGCGTCGGCGGCGAGGCGGCGAGCCTTGCCCAGGATGCGGCCGATGTGCTGCGCCGGCGGCTCATCCTGTGGCGTGCCCTGCTGGGCGGGCAGGGCGAAGGAACGCTCGGCGCGACGCTGGCCCTGCTCGAGG
Source organism: Roseomonas sp. (assembly GCA_041906015.1). Lineage (GTDB taxonomy): Bacteria > Pseudomonadota > Alphaproteobacteria > Acetobacterales > Acetobacteraceae > Neoroseomonas. Next base: position 238 of record JAYRJZ010000029.1, on the reverse strand, counting down.
GGCAGCTCGCCGGTGGGCGCGCGGTCGCCGAGACTGGGGGGCTCGATCCCGCCCTGGTGCTCCCCGAGGACATGATCCCGGTGGTGTTGGCGGCCATGCTGCTGGGCGGCGAATCGCTGCCGCGCGGTGGGCGCGTCTGCCTGGCCGGGGACCCGGGGCGGGAACTCGCCGTTTGGCCGGATGGACAGCGCGCCGCCTGGCCGCCGGGGCTGGTGCGGGCGCTGGCCGGGGAGATGCC
>JAYRJZ010000028.1:0-55337 GCA_041906015.1 Roseomonas sp. | reverse complement strand
TTCGGCCTTTGGCGGGGTGGGTCCGGAAGGGGCAGAGCCCCTTCCGGTTCGACCGCGCCCATCAGGCAATTCGAGCGCCCGGCGCGCGCAACTCCTGCATTTCCCCCGCCAGGGGTTGCGACACCTAGGCGAAGGTGCGCCTGAGCCAGGCGCCGGCCTCGGCGATGGCGCGGTCGGTCGCGGAGACATGGTTCATCGCCCGCAGGAAGCCGTGCAGCACGCCGGGGAAGGTGGTGCTCTCCACGGTCACGCCGGCCTCGCGCAGGCGCTTTGCCATCGCATCATTCTCGCTCGCCAGCACGTCGAGTTCGGCGACATGCATCAGGCAGGGCGGCAGCTTCGCGAGGTCCGCGGCATCCGCACGCAGCGGTGCGGCCAAGGGATGCAGCCGATCGGCCTCGCGCGGGCAGTAGCAGCGCCAGTAGAAGTCCATCTTCTCGCGCGTCAGCGTGTGGCCGGTGGCGAATTCGACATAGGAGGGCGTGTCGAGCCGCGAGTCGTAGACGCCGTAGTTCAGCAACAGCCCCGCGAGTTTCAACCCCGGATCGGTCTGCTGCAGCAGCAGCGCCACGGCGAGCGCGAGGTTGCCGCCGGCGGAATCGCCGCCCAGCACGATGCGCGCCGGATCGAGACCCCAGGCCGCGCCATTTTTCGCCACCCAGCGCACCACCGCGGCGCATTCCTCGAGCGCCTGGGGGAAGGCTGCTTCCGGGGAGAGCGCATAGTCCGGGCCGACGATGGCGCAATCGCCGCCGGCGGCGTAGCCGCGCATGATGTGGTCATGGGTGTCGATGCTGCCCCAGACCCAGCCGCCGCCATGGATGTAGACCATCACCGGCAACGGCGCGTCGGTGCGGGGGCGGTGCACCCGGCAGGCCAGGCGCCGGCCGCGGACGGACAGCCAGCGATCGCCGCTCTCGGCCATCTTCGGCCCGCCGGCGGCGGCGAGCGCGAGGCCGGGCCCATCATTGGATGCCCGCGCCGCATCCAGCGGCGGTGCCATCACGACGGGCGGGAAGGCGCGGCCGCGCTCCTCCATCATCGCCGTGAAGGCACGCATTTCGGGATCCCAACGGTCCTGACTCATTCCTGACTCCTTCATATGGCGACAGTGGAAGCCGAGGACCGATCCGCCGCAAGGTGGTGGGCCCCCGGCATGTGGAATCCGCAGTTGCGGGTCCGCCTGCACATCGCCATGTTGCACTGCACAATGTTGAGCAGCCTTGCCCTCACGCCGCGCGGAGGCTTCCGCGACGCCGCCCTCTTCCGTCCCGCCAGCCTCGTGCTGGTGGCGGCGGAGGGCAGCGCTGAAGCACCGATCCTCTCCCGCAACATCGCGTCGGGCGGGTTTCGCGGGCGTTTGATGGCCATCGGTACGGCGCCGGACGGGTTCGAGGCCTTTCCCTCCGTCGAGGCGCTGCCGGTGGTACCCGACCTCGCCGTGCTCTGCCTGCCGCCCGATCGGCTGGAAGCGGCCATGACGGCGCTGGCGGCGAAAGGCTGCCATGCTGGCGTCGTGCCCGGCCAGGCCCCGGACATCGCCGCGCTGGAGGCCCGCAGCGGCATGCGCGTGCTGGGCCAGGGCTCCTTTGGCATTGCCGTTCCGGGGATCGGGCTGAACGCGACGCTGTCACATATGACGCCGGCGAAGGGGCGGCTTGCCCTGGTCACGCAGTCATCCGCCATCGCGCGGGCGGTGCTGGACTGGGCGGCGGGGGAGGCCGTGGGGTTCAGCCATGTCGTCGGCATCGGCGGCAACCAGGGCTACGGCTTCGCCGGCGTCCTCGACTGGTTGGCGCGCGATCCGGGGACGGGCGCCATTCTGCTCGATATCCGGCGGATCAAGAACCGGCGGATGTTCATCTCGGCCGCGCGCGCGGCGGCACGGACACGGCCGGTGGTCGCGATCCGCGCCGGCGGGCGCCTTGGCGACGCCACGGGCCAGGCGGATGCGGTGATGGAGGCCGCGCTGCGCCGCGCCGGCGTGCTGCGCGTCGCGGGGCTCGATGACCTGCTCTCGGCTGCCGAGACCCTCGCGCGGGTGCGCGTCCCGCCGCGGCCGTCACCCGGCCCCGGCGATCGCATCGCGGTGGTGACCAACGGCATCGGGCTGGGCAGCCTGGCGTCCGATGCGGCACTGGCCGGTGGCGGTCAGCTTGCGACGATCGACGACGCAGCCCTGGCGGCTCTCTCGGTCGGCCTGCCCGAAGGCTGGAGCGGACGGAACCCGCTTGCGCTCGGCCATGGTGCGGCGGCCAGGCTGGGCGATGCGGCGGCCATGCTGGCGGGCCTGCCGGGGGTGGATGTGGTCGTCGCGCTGCATGCGCCGGAACCCGAGGCCTCGCCGGATCTGGTCCGCGAAACCCTGGCGGCGGCGGTGCAGGCGAGCCGTGGCGCGCCGATCCTGGTCGGCTGGCCCGGGCAGTCCACCGCGGGCCGCCAGCGTGCCGCCCTGGCCGAGGCGGGCGTGGCCGTCTTCGCCACGCCGGAGGCCGCGGTGCGCGGCGCGCTGCATCTCGCGCAGGACCGCCGCAACCGCGTCGCCGCGGCGGAACTGCCCTCGGCGCAGGTGCTGGACCTCGCGCCCGACCGCGCGCGGGTGGCACGGAAATTCGCTGCGGTCCGCGCCGCGGGGCGGCTGGAACTGACCGAGGAGGAGGCCCTCTCCGTCCTCAGCGCCTATGGCATTCCGGTGGTGCCGGGCCGCGCCGTGGCGGGGCCGGAGGAAGCCGGCGATGCGGCTGCGATGCTCGGCTTCCCGGTGGTGCTGAAGATCCTGAGCCCCGACATTCCGCGCAAGACCGAGGTCGGCGGTGTCGCGCTGGGCCTGACCGGCCGCGACGCTGTGCGGGCGGCGGCGGCGCAGATGCAGGCGCGCATCGCCGCCGAGCGCCCCGAGGCGCGGTTGACCGGCTTCCTCGTGCAGCGCCAGGCGGCGCGCGCGCAGGAGCTGCGCCTGCGCCTGGGCGACGATGCCATGTTCGGCCCGTGGATCGCTTTCGGTCGTGGCGGGACGGCCGCGGATATCGATCCGGACGAAGGGTTCGACCTGCCGCCGCTGAACCTCGCCTTGGCGCATGGGCTGATCCGGCGCACGCGCACGGCCCGGCTGCTGGCCGGTTGGCGCGACCATGCGCCGGCGAACATCCAGGCCATCGCCGATGTCCTGGTCCGCCTGTCCCAGATCGCCGTGGATTTCCCCGAAATCGCCGCCTGCGGCATCAATCCGCTGCTCGCCGACCCGGACGGCGTGCTGGCGCTCGATTGTTCCCTGACGCTGCGACCGGCGGGGCAGGGTGCGCTGCTCGCCATCCCGCCCTATCCGGCGGAACTCGCCCGGAGCTGGCGCGGCAAGGATGGACGGGAGGTGGTGGTCCGCCCCATCCGCCCGGAGGATGCGGCCGCCCATGCCGAGGCCTTCCGGCGGCTCTCGGCCGAGGATGTCCGGTATCGCTTCTTCTCGGCCATTGCCGAGCTGGGGGCGCCGCAGATCGCGCGGCTCACCCAGATCGACTACGACCGGGAAATGGCCTTCGTCGCGGTGGAAGCCGTGCCAGATGGGCTCGACCGGACCGTCGGCACGGCGCGCCTGATCCGCGAGCCTGGTGGCGCGACCGGCGAATTCGCGGTCGTCGTCGATCCGTCCTGGAAGGGGCAGGGCCTGGCGCGCCACCTGATGGAACGGCTGATCGAGTGGGGCCGCGACGCCGGGATGAGCGAGATCGTCGGCCAGGTGCTGTCGGAGAACAAGCCGATGCTCGCCTTCATGCGGGCCCTGGGCTTCGTGCTGCGCCCCAGCGCCGACGATGCTGAGGTGATGGACGCGCGCAAGCGCCTCTGAAGCGGCTCGCGCGAGGCTGTGTGGTGCGCGCGGCGCCGATGGCTCGGCCGCGCGCAGCCAGGGTCCCGACCATCGATCGGGACAGGGCGGCCTGTATCAGGCGGCCTGGGACAGATCTTCGCCATTGATCACCGCGGCGCGCGCGGCGATCGCGGCACGGATCGAGGCCGGCACCTGCCGCGCCGACTTGGCGAGGGGAAGGGCCATCTCACCCACGCTGCGGCCCTGGGGGTAGAGCGCCGCGAATTCCTGGCCGTTGTCGAAGAGATCGCGCGAGACGTTGTCACTGAAGGATTCGACGGGCGCGCCTTCGGCGAGGATCACCTCATGGGCCGGCAACTCGATGCTGTAATAGGTGAAGACCTCGGTTGGCGCCGCGCAGCGCGCGATCGTCGTGCCGTTCACCAGCACCTGCGCCAGGCAGAGCGTGTCCTGGAGCACGATGGCGTGGCTCGGGGAGACGAAGAGGTCGCGTGCCGGCACGTTCTCGGCGAGCGCACCGGCCCGGATGCGGACGGGCTGGCTCGTTTCGGCCAGGGCGAAGCGGGAATGGATCGTCTGGCGCCCGACGAAGAGCACCGGGACAGCGCGGCCATCGGCGGTCCGCACCATGTCGCCCCGCGCCAGGTCTTCCACTGCGACGCTTCCATCGGGCGTCGCAATCAGGGTCCCTGCGAGGAAGCAGACAAAAAAATCGCCATTATCGTAGTCATCTGAGACGCCTGAATCCGCCACGGCGGAGAAGGTGTAGGTGCCGGATGGCAGATCGAGCGGCGAAACATTAGCGTTGAGGCTGTAGTTGGTCTGGCCCATCCCGCTGCTTACGGAACCGGACCACACGACATAGGTTTGATTTGTTACAGTATTCGTTGCGTATATGGTAACAGCATCATTGCTGCTCTGGGTCATATCGCCAGATATTTGGAAGCTTCCACTGGCAGTCTGGCCGGGGCTGGTGCCATTGATATTAACACTTTGAAAATTCATGGAAGTAATGGGCATGGGGGGCTCTCTGTCTGGCGCCTGGCCGGCTGACCCGGCGAGATCGCTTGAATTCATGTCTTTCTTCGCAAAACGAGATTCAAGCAAGTTTAAAAATACGAGAACGGAGCAAAATTTAAGACATTCTAATCAACGCTCGTGCTGACGGGCACGCTCGATGGCCCGGCCTAGGCCATTGCGGGGGTGTGCTGGCGCGTTGGGACGACGCTCAAGCGCCGCCCGATAAGCATGGCGGACCGGGCGCCAGCGCGCCCGCCGCGCGCAGGCCCTTCGTTACCTCGACGACGGGGTGGGCGGGCTGGCCTGCGTGATTTTACGATTGGGCAGCTTGTTGCGCGCGACGCTCACGCGGCGCCTTCGATGGCGCGATGTCTCCGCACCGGCCCCGCGCCGCCGAACGAGGCTGCTGAATCGTCAGGCAGCCGCCTTCGGGGCGCCCGGCGTCCCGTCCCGGTGACGACGCCGGTCCTTCCGGGCCCGCGCGCTGGTGAAGCAGACCAGGCTGGGCGGGACCCGGGGTCTTCCGCGGCGTGCGGTAATCAGCTCTCCGCTGTGCGGCGGATCAGCTCCCGTACCCGCGCCGCCGCTTCGCTGCCCTTCATGGCTTCCCGCCATGCCGCCTCGGCGACGCGCTGATGGGTTCCCACCGCCTCATCCGCCGCGGTGATGAAGGCCACCCCGGCCGCGGCGTTCGGGTGTGCGTCGGGTGCGAAGGCGCTGCCGACCACATGGGCGCGTTCCCGTCCGCGCAGCACCATGAAGGGGCCGGCCGGCTCCGGCCCGGCGATCAGGCCGATCTGAAGCCCGATCGGCACGCTCTCCATCTGGTCGGCGATGGCCTCGGCCTCGGCTCGCGCGGCGAGGCGGCAGCGCATGCGCGCCCGATCGGACAGAGCGAGGCCCGATGCCACGCCATCGGTCAGCATGCGCGCGATCGTCGCCTCGCCAAGCAGGGCGATGATGTTCGACTTGCGCGACTGCTGCAGCTTCTTCCGGGCCGTCAGCAGCCCGAGCATCTGCTCGATCTGGGTGCGCGCCAGCAGCCGGTCCGGGCTGGCATCGGCGACCTCGGTCCAGGCCTCGGCCAGGGCGCCGTCGAAGGCGTCGGTGCTGACCGGATAGCAGAGCCCGCCGCCCACCTGCAGGATCTGGTCGGCCTGTTCCTCGACTTGGCGCAGGCGTTCCTGGAAGGCAGCGGGGCGGCTGAAATACTCGACGCCGATGCCGAGCAGCGACAGGGGGGAGATCTTCAGCAGTTCGGCGAGGCGGCGGATGGTGTCGAGCTTGATCACCTCCCCCTTCTCGTATCGATAAAGCGCCGCGCGCGACACGCCGAGACGCGCGGCGATTTCCTCGGCCCGCAGGCCGGATTCAAGACGATAGGCCCGCAGTTGCTGGCCGATTTCCGCAAATCGCATTCAACCCTCCCGGAGGGGTAAGATGCGTCAGCCTAGCGAGGGTAAGCTCGATTTTCGAGACGTAATCTCACACCTTTCGCCGTGGCACGGTTTCCCGCGCCAGGCGTTTCGGATTTGCATCAAGCGTCCTCGGCCACCTTGTGCGCCGCCAGGGTCTCCAGCGCCTTGACCAGGCCGGAATGGTCGAGTTCGGCCCCGCCGGCGGCCGCAACCGCCGAGAAAAGCTGCTGTGTCGAGGCCGTATTGGGCAGTGCGACACCGAGATCCCGGCCGGCGGAAAGTGCGAGGTTGAGGTCTTTCTGATGCAGCCGGATGCGGAAGCCGGGGGCGAAGGTCCGCTTGATCATCCGTTCGCCGTGCAGTTCAAGAATGCGCGATGTAGCCAGCCCGCCCATCAGCGCCTGGCGCACCTTGGCGGGGTCCGCCCCGGCCTTGGAGGCGAAGGTCAGCGCCTCGGCCACCGCCTCGATGGTCAGGGCGACGATGATCTGGTTGGCGACCTTGCAGGTCTGGCCCGCGCCCACGGGGCCGACCAGGGTGATGTTCTTGCCCATCGCCTCAAAGAGCGGCCTGGCCTTCTCGAAGGCGGCCTCGCTGCCGCCGACCATGATGGTCAGGCTGGCCTGCCTGGCGCCGACCTCGCCGCCCGAGACCGGCGCATCGAGATAATCGCCGCCCTTCGCGGCGATCTTCTCGGCGAAGGCCTTGGTCGCGGTCGGGCTGATCGAGGACATGTCGATCACCAGCGTGCCGGGCTTCAGCCCCTCGGCCACGCCGCCGGCGCCGAACAGCACCGCTTCGACATCGGGGGTGTCGGGGACCATCAGGATGACGACCTCCGCGGCCCCGGCGGCGGCCTTGACGTCGGGGACGACGGCGAAGGCCGCGCGGTCCTCGGCGGTCAGGCTCCTGCGCTCGACGACGGTGATGTCATGGCCGGCGGCCTTGAGGTGCCCGGCCATGGGGCGGCCCATGATGCCAAGGCCGATGAAGGCGATCTTCATGCGTCTCTCTCTCCGGGATGGGGGCGAATCGCGTGGAATGGGGCGATCGGCGCCCCGGCGTGGCGAGCAATAGCGGCTTTGGCGCCATGCGAACACGGCGCCCGGGTGGGGATGCGGGCCGGCGCCGGACGCGGAACGCGCCCGATGGCGCGTTTCCAGACAGGCTCTCAGCCCCGATAGGGTGCGAACCAGCCGAGGCCGGCGGTGGTTTCCCCCGCCGGACGGTATTCGCAACCGATCCAGCCACGGAAGCCGAGCGCGTCGATGCGCTCGAACACGAAGGGCCAGTTGACCTCGCCGGTGCCGGGCTCATTGCGGCCGGGATTGTCGGCCACCTGCATGTGCGCGATCAGCGGCAGGTGCTTCTCGACCCGCTTGACGATGTCGCCCTCGGTGATCTGGCAGTGATAGAGGTCGAACTGCATCCCGACCTTCTCAGGCCCGACGGCATTGATGATGGCCGCCGCCTGGTCGGTGGTGTTGAGGAAGAAGCTCGGTATGTCGCGATGGTTGATCGGTTCGATCACCGGCTTCACGCCGGCCTTGGTGCATTCCTCGGCCGCCCAGGCGAGGTTCGCGCCATAGACCGCGGTCAGCGTGTCATGCGGCACGCCGTCCGGGATCAGCCCGGCCATGACGTGCAGTCGTGGGCAGGAGAGGGTGGCGGCGTAGTCGAGCGCCTTCCAGATCGCCTCGCGGAACTCGCCCTGGCGGCCGGGCAGGGCGGCCATGCCGCGCTCGCCCTTGGTCCAGTCGCCCGGCGGCGCGTTGAACAGCACCTGCTGAAGACCGTTCTCCTTCAGCCGGGCGGCGATGTCGGCGGCGGGAAAGTCGTAGGGGAAAAGGAACTCCACCGCCGTGAAGCCGGCCTCGGCGGCCTTGCCGAAGCGGTCGAGGAAGGGGACCTCGTTGAACATCATCGAGAGATTCGCGGCGAAGCGCGGCATGGACGGTGTTTCCCCCTGGTCTGGCGTGAACCCCGGGCAGGCTAGCGGCGCCGGCGGCGGGCGGCCAGCCCTGCGCTCGCGCGCCGCCGCGGCTTCGTGCAGGATGCGCGCATGCCCATGGATACCCCGCGCGCGGCGCGACTGATCGGCATCGCCGCGCTGGCGGCCCTCGCCGCAGCCTGTCTGCTGGTGTTGCGGCCCTTCATCTCGGCGCTGCTCTGGGCGGTGATCCTGGCCTTCGCCACCTGGCCGATCTTCGAATTCCTGCACGAGCAGGTCCGGCTGCGCCGGGGCCTTGCAGCGGGGCTGATGGTCGCGGCGATGTTCCTGCTGGTGGGGCTGCCCATCGCCCTGGCCGCGCCGACCAGCCGGGACGAGGTGGAGGGGCTGCGCGCGAGCCTCGAGGCCCTGCTGACCGAAGGGCTGCCCGGCCTTGGCGCCTGGCTGTCCGGCCTGCCGGTGGTCGGGCCGTGGATCCATCAATGGCTGGGGGAGGCGGAATTCGACCTGCTGGGCCTCGCGGGCCTCTTGCGGCCCTACGCCGGGACGCTGACGCAGCAGGCGATCGCGGTGCTGCTCGCAGTTCTGTCGGGGCTCGCCGAACTGCTGCTTGCCATCGTGCTGGCCTTCTTCTTCTACCGCGACGGGCCGGCGATGGCGGCGCGCGCGCAGGCCTTGATGCAGCGCCTCGGCGGGGAGACCGGCACGCGCATGATGCGCCTGGCCGCCGATGTGACGCGCGGTGTGGTCTGGGGGCTGGTCGGCACGGCGGTGGCGCAGGGGTTGCTCGCCGGCTTCGGTCTGTGGATCGCGGGCGTGCCGCAGCCGGTGCTGCTGGCGGTCGTCACCGGCGTCATCTCGATCTTTCCCGTGGGCGCGCCGCTGATCTGGATCCCTGCCGCGCTGTGGTTGCTGACCCAGGGCGAGACGGCCTGGGGGATCTTCATGGCGGCCTATGGGGCGCTGGTGATCTCCTCAGTGGACAACATCATCCGGCCCTGGGCGATCGCGCGGGGGGCCAACCTGCCGCTGCTGCTGACGCTGATGGGCGCGCTGGGCGGCGTGCTGGCCTTCGGGTTCCTGGGGCTGTTCCTCGGTCCCGTGGTGCTGGCGGTGGGCTATACGCTTCTGCTCCAATTCGCGAGCGGTGCGGCGGAGGAGGGCCCGGAAGGGCCTTCCCCGCCGTCCGCGCCGGCCCTATAGGCGCCGGCTTCTGGGAGATTCCCGGCACCGGGGCCGGGTAGACGGGGAGACGAAAAGAGATGCGGAAGCTGCTGATAGCAGCCGCGCTGGCCTTGGGGCTCGGCGCCGGCATGGCGGAGGCGCAGACGGCGCGCTGGGCCGCTTCGGGCGATCCGAACACCATGGATCCCCACAGCCAGAATGTCGGCACCGTGACCATGGTGCTGCAGCAGATCTACGACACGCTGATCAGCCGCAACCAGGAACTGGGCCTCGCCCCGGGCCTCGCGACGCGCTGGGAGCAGCAGGAGCCGACCCGCTGGCGCTTCTGGCTGCGGGAGGGCGTCAAGTTCCACGAAGGCCAGGCCTTCACCGCCGATGACGTGGTGTTCAGCGTGACGCGGGCGCAGCAGCCGACCTCGAACTACGCCATCTATGTCGACACCATCGACCGCGCCGTGCAGGTCGAGCCGCTGGTGGTGGACGTGATCACCCGCGTCGCCGACCCGATCCTGCCGAACAAGATCGCCTCCCTGATGATCATGTCGCGCGCCTGGTCCGAGGCGCACAACGCGACGCGCCCGCAGAACACCCGCGCGCGGGAGGAGATGTTCACTACCCGCAACACCAACGGCACCGGCGCCTATCGCCTGCAGCTCCGCGAGCCCGATGTCCGCACGGTGATGGTGCGCAACCGCGACTGGTGGGGTTGGAGCGAGCCCGCGAGCCGCGAGGCCAACGTCCAGGAGATCATCTACCGCCCGATCTCCTCCGATGCGACGCGCATCGCCGCCCTGCTCTCGGGTGAGGTGGATTTCGTGCTCGACCCGCCGCTGCAGGACCTGAACCGCCTCCGCGCCGCGCCGAACATCAAGGTGACCGAGGGACCGGAGGTCCGCACCATCTTCCTCGCGATGGATGTCTATCGCGATGAGCTGCTGTACTCCGACGTGCGCGGGCGCAATCCCTTCAAGGATCTGCGGGTGCGCCAGGCGCTGTACCAGGCGATCGACATCCAGGCGATCCATCGGACCGTGATGCGCGGTCAGTCGGTCGTGACCGGTACCTTCTTCCCGCCGCAAGTGAACGGCTACTCGCGCGAGGAAGACGTGCGCCTGCCCTACGACCAGGCACGCGCGCGGCAACTCCTCGCCGAAGCTGGCTATCCGAACGGCTTCGAGGTCACGCTCGACTGCCCCAACAACCGCTACATCAACGACGAGCAGATCTGCCAGGCGGTCGTCGCGATGTGGGCGCGCATCGGGGTGCGGGCGCGGCTGAACGCCATGCCCCTGGCGCCGTTCTTCGCCAAGATCCAGCGGGATGATACCTCCATCTACCTGCTGGGCTGGGGCGTGCCGACGCTCGATGCGCTCTATTCCTTCCAGTCGCTGCTGCGCTCGCGCGATGGTGGGCAGGGCAACGGCATCTGGAACTACGGGCGCTATTCCAACGCCCGGATGGATGAGCTGATCGGGATCATGGTGAACCAGTCCGGCGCGCCGCGCGATGCGGCGATCCGCGAGGCGCTGCGGATCTACCGGGAGGACATCCCGCACATCCCGCTGCACCACCAGATGATCCCCTGGGCCATGCGGTCGAATTTCTCGATCCCGCACATGGCGAACAACCAGCCCTATTTCCGCTGGGCACGGATGAACTGAACCGATGGGGCGCGGCGGCAGTAATGCCCGCCGCGCCCATGACAGGGTGGGACCATGTTTGCCTTCATCATCAGTCGAATCCTGCAGGCGATTCCGGTCCTGCTCGTGGTGGCCCTGATCTCCTTCGCGATGTTCGCCTATGTCGGCGATCCCGTGGCGATCATGCTGGGCCAGGACTTCACCGAGGCGCAGCGCGACGCGCTGGTGCGCGAATTGGGCCTCGACCAGCCCTTCTGGGTGCAGTTCGCCGAATTCGTCGGGAATGCCGTGCAGGGGCAGTTTGGCCTGTCCTACCGGCTTTCCCGGCCTGTCGCCGAGCTGATCGCGGAACGCGCGCCGGCGACGCTGGAACTCGCCTTCTGCGCTGCGGCCCTGTCGCTGCTGATCGGCGTGCCGATGGGGGTCTACACCGGGCTCTACCGGAATTCCTGGCTGAGCCGGTTCTTCCTCACCTTCTCGCTGATCGGCGTGTCGCTGCCGACCTTCCTGATTGGCATCCTGCTGATCCTGGTCTTCGCGGTGTGGCTCGGCTGGCTACCCTCCTTCGGACGAGGGGAGACGGTGCAGATCGGCTGGTGGTCCACGGGCTTCCTGACCTGGTCGGGGATCAAGGCGCTGGTTCTGCCCTCGATCACGCTGGGGCTGTTCCAGCTCACGCTGATCATGCGCCTGGTGCGGGCCGAGATGATGGAAGTGCTGCGCAGCGACTACATCAAGTTCGCCCGCGCCCGCGGGTTGCCGAACCGGGCGGTGCATTTCGGCCATGCGCTGAAGAACACGCTGGTGCCGGTCATCACCATCGTCGGGCTGCAGCTCGGCGCCATCATCGCCTTCGCCATCGTCACCGAGACGGTCTTCCAATGGCCGGGGATGGGGCTGCTGTTCATCCAGTCCGTCGGCGCGGCCGACATCCCGGTGATGAGCACCTATCTGCTGCTGATCGCCCTCGTCTTCGTCTCGATCAACCTGATCGTCGATCTTCTCTACTACGCGGTCGATCCGCGGCTGCGCATCGGGCGCGGCAAGGGGGGGCACTGAGATGGCGGCCGCAGTGAAGCGCCTCCTCGATTCCGACCTGTGGTGGTCCTTCCGGCGGTCGCCGGTCACGGTGCTGTCCGCCATCGTCGCACTGATCTGCATCCTCGGCGCGGCCTTGGCACCCTGGATCGCGCCGCATGATCCCTTCGACCTCGCCAGCCTGAACCTGATCGATGCCTTCAAGCCGCCGGTCTGGACCGAGGAAGGCGCGCCGGAATACCTGCTCGGCACCGACGACCAGGGGCGCGACGTGCTCTCGGCCATCATGTACGGCGCGCGGGTGTCGCTGCTGGTGGGCATCTCGGCAACGGCCTTCGCGACGCTGCTGGGTGTCTCGCTGGGGCTGATCGCCGGCTATGTCGGCGGGGCGGTGGACGGGCTGCTGATGCGCATCTGCGACATCCAGCTCACCTTTCCCTCCATCCTGGTCGCGCTGCTGGTCGATGGCGTGGTGCGCGCCGCGCTGCCGCGCGAGGTGCATGACCAGATCGCGCTCTTCGTCGTGATCTTCGCCATCGGCATCAGCGAATGGCCGAAATTCGCGCGCACCGTGCGCGGATCGACGCTGGTCGAGCGCAACAAGGAATATGTCCAGGCCGCGCGCGTGATCGGCGTGCCGAAGCTCCGCATCATGGTCAGCCATGTGCTGCCCAACGTGATCGGGCCAGTGCTGGTGGTCGCGACACTGAACCTCGGCCTCGCGATATTGTCCGAGGCGACGCTCTCCTTCCTCGGCGTCGGCGTACCGCCGACCCAGCCCTCCCTCGGCACGCTCATCAGGATCGGCAACGACTTCCTGTTCTCGGGCGAGTGGTGGATCACGATCTTCCCCGGCGTCGCACTGATCGCGATGGTCCTGTCGGTGAACCTGCTGGGCGATTGGCTGCGCGACGCCCTGAACCCGAGGTTGCGTTGATGACCAGGCCGCTTCTCGAAGTCCGCAACCTGCGCGTCGAGTTCCCCACGCGCCGCGGCACGCTGGTCGCGCTGGACGACGTGTCCTTCGACATCGCACCCGGCGAGGTGCTCGGTGTCGTCGGTGAATCCGGCGCCGGCAAGTCCATGACGGGCGCTGCCATCATCGGCCTGCTGGAACCGCCCGGCCGCATCGCGAGGGGGGAGGTCCTTCTCGACGGCCGCCGCATCGACAATCTGCGCTACGAGCAGATGCGCCGCATCCGCGGCAAGGAGATCGGCGCGATCTTCCAGGATCCGCTGACCACGCTGAACCCGCTCTACACGGTGGGCCGGCAGTTGGTGGAGACCATGACCACCCATCTGCCGGTCAATCCGGCCGAGGCGCGCCGGCGCGCGATCAGCTGGCTGGAGATGGTGGGCATCCCGGCCGCCGCGCAGCGCATCGACAGCTATCCGCACGAATTCTCGGGCGGGATGCGCCAGCGCGTGGTGATCGCCCTCGCGCTCTGCGCCGAACCGCGGCTGATCGTGGCGGATGAACCGACCACGGCGCTCGATGTCTCGATCCAGGCGCAGGTGATCGCGCTGCTGAAGCGGCTCGCGCGGGAGAACGGCACGGCGATGATGCTCGTCACCCACGACATGGGCGTCATCGCCGAGACGGCGGACCGCGTCGCGGTCATGTATGCGGGGCGCATCGCCGAGATCGGCCCGGTGCGCGAGGTGGTGAAGCACGCGAACCATCCGTACTCGGCGGGACTCATGGCCTCGATCCCGCCGCTCGATCGCCGCGTCGAGCGCCTCGCGCAGATCGATGGCGCCATGCCGCGCCTGTCGGCCATCCCGACGGGCTGTGCCTACAATCCGCGCTGCCCGCAGGTCTTCGGCAAGTGCCGCGAGACCCGGCCCGATCTGATGAGCGCCGGAACCACCGAGGCTGCCTGCTGGCTCTATGGCACGGAGGCCGCCCGTGGCTGACGCGACCCCGATGTTCGAGGCGCGGGACCTTGCCCGCTATTTCGATGTCTCCCGGCCCTTCCTCCAGCGCGTCATCGCGCGGGAGGACAAGCGAATCCTGCGCGCCGTCGACGGCGTGACCTTCACCATCCCCAAGGGCAGCACGCTGTCGCTGGTCGGTGAATCCGGCTGCGGCAAGTCCACCGTCGCGCGGCTGTCGGTCGGCCTGTATGGGCCTTCGGCCGGGGAGGCGGTGTTCGATGGGCGCGACCTCGCCGAGGCGCGCGCCATGGCCGATCAGCGCCGGCGGATGCAGATGATCTTCCAGGATCCCTATGCGTCGCTGAACCCGCGCTGGCGCGTGGCCGACATCATCGCCGAACCTATCCGCGCCTTCGGCCTGGTCACGTCCCGCGCCGAGCAGCAGAACCGCGTCGCGGAACTGCTGACGCAGGTCGGCCTCTCCCCGCTCGACGGCCAGAAATTCCCGCATGAGTTCTCGGGCGGGCAGCGCCAGCGCATCTCTATTGCCCGCGCGCTGTCCTCGAACCCGGAATTCCTGGTCTGCGACGAGCCGACCTCGGCCCTCGACGTGTCCGTCCAGGCGCAGATCCTGAACCTGATGAAGGAATTGCAGCAGCGGCTGGGGCTGACCTACCTCTTCATCAGCCACAACCTCGCGGTGGTGCGCCAGGTGAGCGACCGGATCGGGGTGATGTATCTCGGTCGGCTGGTGGAGAACGCCCCGGCCGAGAGCCTTTTCGAGCGCCCGCGCCATCCCTACACGCGCGCCCTGATGGAGGCGATCCCGGACCTCGACATGACGGGGCGGGAACGCATCCCCGTCGGCGGCGAGGTGCCGTCGCCGATCAATCCGCCGACGGGCTGCGCCTTCCACCCGCGCTGTCCGCTCGCCAATGAACGCTGCATGCGGGAACGGCCGGAGATGGAAGTGGCCGGGGATGCGCTCGTCGCGTGTCACGCGGTGGAGGAGGGACGGGACCTCGCGGCGTGACGCGAACCGAGGAGAGCCGACGCGCTCTCGCCGGGTTCACCGATACGGCACCACCGCCACCGCATTGAACGGCGACCCGTCCACCAGCCGGGTCGACCAGGCAAGGTACACGACCGCCTGCTGTTCCTCGTCGATGAAGCGCTGCACGCGCGTCTCCTTGAAGAAGAGCGAGGTGTTGCTCTCATAGACCTGCTCCCCGCGTTCGCCGCGGCGGGCGCCGTCGGCCACGCGCACTTCCCCGGTCGCGACGCAGGTGAGGGAGAAGCGGCCCGGGTCTTCCGCCAGACCCAGGGTGCCGCTGACCCCGCCGGTGCGGGCCTGGCTGATGTAGCAGGAGACGCCTGCCACTTCGGGGTCGTTGAATCGTTCGACCACCACGCGGTGGCTGCGCGTGAGGCCAAGATTGGTCATGGCCGTGTTCACATAGCCGATCTGACGGGTCTCCTCGGCCCGCGCGGGGGCGGCGAGGGCGAGCGCGAACAGGGCGACAAGGGCGGTTCGGGTCATGCTGGTCTCCATCTTTCCCGGGGCATAACGCGCGACGGTGCCGTCAGTCACCGATGGCGACGCCCTCGCGCCGCGGATCGGCGCCGCCGACCAGGCCATCCGGCGTCACGCGGATGATCTGCAGGCCGGAATTCATGTCCACGACGCGCGCCTCATGGCCCATCGCGCGCAGGGCGGGGGCCAGGGAGGCGGCCTGTGTGCCGGCTTCCAGCTCGATCGGTCCGCCGAGCGTGCCGACATGCGGCAGCGCGGCGGCTTCCTGCGGCGTCAGCCCCCAATCGAGCAGCGCGACCAGCGACTGCGCGACATAGCCAATGATCCGCGCCCCGCCGGGCGATCCGGTGACGGCGAAGAGCTTGCCATCGGCGTCCAGCACGATGGTGGGCGACATGGAGGAACGCGGCCGCTTGCCGCCCTCCACCCGGTTCGCCACGGGGCGCCCGTTCTGCTCGGGTTGGAAGGAGAAATCGGTCAGCTCGTTGTTCAGCATGAAGCCCGCGACCATCAGCCGGGCCCCGAACAGCGCCTCGATCGTCGTGGTCATGGACAGCGCGTTGCCCTCGCCATCGACGATGGAGACGTGGCTCGTGCCGGCTTCCCTCTCCTGCGTCTGGGGGGCGTAGCGCGTCTCGCGCCAGGGCGGGTTGCCGGCGCGCGGGGCGACGACGGCGCGGTCGCGGTCCAGGAGCTGCGCCCGCGCGGTGAGATACCCCCCATCCACGAGCCCGCGCGTCGGCACCGAGGCGAAATCGGGATCGGCGACATAGGCGTTGCGGTCGGCGAAGGCGAGCCGCCCGGCATCGCCCAGCCAATGCGCGGCCTCAAGGCCCTGGGGGGCGAGCGGGCGCATCTCCGCATGGCCCAGCAGGCCGAGGATCTGCGCCACCGCGATCCCGCCCGAGGAGGGCGGCGGGAAGCCGCAGATGCGGAAGCGCCGATAGGGCGTGCAGAGCGCCTCCCGCCACCGGGGGGCGTAGGTCGAGAGGTCGGTCGCGGTCATCGCGCCGGGCAGGCGGGGATGGGTCGTGACGGCCGCGACGATGGCCTCGGCGATCGGGCCCTGCGCCATGGCCGGTGCGCCCTGCTCCGCGATGGCGCGCAGTGTTTCGGCCAAGGCCGGATTGCGCAGGCGATGACCTTCCGGGAAGGGCGCGCCGGCCGGGGAGAAGAAATAGGCGGCGGCGTTGGCGTCGCGCTTCAGGTTCTCCGCATCGGCGGCGATATCGCGGGCGAGGCGGGCGCTGATCGGGAAACCCTCCTCGGCCAGGCGGATGGCGGGCGCGATCAGCCGCGCCCAGGGCAGATGCCCGAGCTCGCGATGCGCGGCGGCGAGCATCGCCACGGTGCCCGGCACGCCGACCGACCGGCCGCTGGTCACGGCCTCCATGAAGGGCAGGGGGCGGCCGTCGCGCAGGAACAGCTCGGGCATGGCGGCGGCGGGGGCGGCCTCGCGCCCGTCCCAGGCGGTGAGGCGACCGCTGCCGGCGGTAAAGTGCAGCAGCAGCGCGCCGCCGCCGATGCCGGAGGATTGCGGCTCGACCAGCGTCAGGACCATCTGCACCGCGACGGCGGCATCGACGGCGTTGCCGCCCTCCCGCAGCACGGCCAGGCCCGCCTCGGCCGCCAGCGGATGGCCGGCGGAGACCATGAAGCGCCGGGCGGGCGTCTCGGCGCCGGCGAGGCCGGTGAACAGGATCAGCAGCAGGATGGCGCGGCGCAGGATCATGGCGGCAGGATAGCGGCATGACCGGTTTCAACGAAGGAACGCGTCGCCTGCTGCGCGGACGACGGGCCGAGGCCTCCGGCCGCGATGCGGAGGCGATCGCGGCCCGGGCATTGGTGGCCGAGGGTTGGGCGATGCTCGCGCGTCGCGCCCGCACCCCGGCCGGCGAGATCGACCTGATCGCCGAACGCGACGGGCTGCTCGCCTTCGTCGAGGTGAAGGCCCGGCCGTCCCTCGCCGAAGCGGCCTTCGCCCTGGGGCCACGGCAGCGGGCACGGCTGGTCGCAGCGGCGGAGTGCTGGCTGGCGGTGAATCCCGGCCATGGCGCGGCGGGGATGCGCTTCGATGTGGTGATCGTGGCGGCGGACGGGACCGCGAGACGCATCGCCGATGCGTTCCGCGTGGGGGAGTGATGCGCTGCGCCGGACCGTGGCGTCTGGCCTGCCATCCCATTCCCGTCCAAGATCGGGCACCCAAGAGTGATACCGGGATGAAATCTCCATGACCGCCGACGGTACCGCGCAGTCCCGCGCCCCCACCAACAGCCAGGCCCTGTCGCAGAAGCGCTCGGCGCCGCCGGTGCCGCCGCATCTGGCGAAGTTCCTCTCGCTGCATGATTTCGAGGAGGCGGCGCGGCGGTTCCTGCCGAAGATGCTGCATGGCTACCTGGCGGGCGGAGTCGAGACCGACTGGTCGCTGGAGGACAACCGCCGCGCCTTCGCTGAATGGGGATTCGTCCCGCGATGCCTCGTCGATGCGCGGGCGCGCCATACGAAGGTGACGCTGTTCGGCAAGGAATACGCGGCGCCCTTCGGCATCCCGCCCATGGGTTCCTCGGCGCTGATGGCCTATCGCGGCGACCTGGTGCTGACGCAGGCGGCGCGGGCGAAGAACGTCCCGATGATCATGTCGGCCTCTTCGCTCATCAAGCTCGAGGAGGTGGCGAAGGCGAATCCCGATGCCTGGTACCAGGCCTATCTGCCGGGTGATCCCTCGCGCATCGAACCCCTGGTCGATCGCGTCATCGCCGCGGGGTTCAAGACCTTCGTGCTGACGGTGGACGTGCAGGTCTCCTCGAACCGCGAGAACAACATCCGCAACGGCTACACCATCCCGCTGAAGCCGACCTTCCGACTGTTCTGGCAGGGCGCGACGCATCCCGGCTGGGCCTTCGGCACCTGGTTCAAGACGCTGAAGAACCACGGCATGCCGTATTTCGAGAACATGGATGCCGGGCGCGGCCCGCCCATCCTCTCCCGCGAGCTGGAACGCGCCTTCGGGGCGCGCGACGGGCTGTCCTGGCCGCATCTGGAACTGATCCGCAAGCGCTTCCCCGGCAAGCTGCTGATCAAGGGCGTGCTGCACCCGGACGATGTGGTGCGGGCGAAGGAGATCGGGGTGGATGGCTTCATGGTCTCGAACCATGGCGGGCGGCAGCTCGACGGCGCCGTGTCGGGCCTGCGCATGCTGCCCGAGATCGTGAAGGTCGCCGGCGGGCTGCCGGTCATCTACGACGGCGGCGTGCGGCGCGGCACCGATGTGATGAAGGCCTATGCGCTCGGCGCGGCCTTCGTCTTCGTGGGGCGGCCGATGCTCTGCGCCGCCGTGGTGCGCGGGCAGGCCGGCGTGGAACGCGCGATCGACCTGTTGCAGGAGGAGGTGCACCGCGACCTCGCCCTGATCGGCGCGAATACGGTGCCCGAGGTCGGGCCCGAATTCCTGATGAAGGTGTGAGGCCTATCGGCTGAAGCGGTCCGCAGGCCGCTTCAGCCCCAAATTCTCACGCAGCGTGCGGCCTTCGTATTCGGTGCGGAACAGGCCGCGCCGCTGGAGTTCAGGGATCACCAGCCGGGTGAAGCGCTCAAGCCCGGTGGGCACGACCGGGGCGGCGACCATGAAGCCGTCGCAGCCCTGGCTGCGATACCATTCCTCCATGACGTCCGCGACCTGGATGGGATCGCCCTTGAACATGTTGCCCGCCATCTGCGGCAGGATGCGGCGCGAGGTCTGGCGGACCGTCAGCCCCTGTTCCAGCGCCACTTTCAGGATGGCCTGGCCGATCCCGGTCGGCCCGGTGTAGCGGCCTTCGAAATCCGGCATGGGCCCGTCGAGCGGGTATTGCTTCATGTCCTGGCCCATCATCTTCGACAGGTAGTCCACGCCCACCGCGACCGGCACCAGATCGTCCAGCGCGCCGGCGAGGTCCTCGGCTTCCTGCGCCGTCTCGCCCACGAAGATCGTCACACCGCTGAGGATCTTCAGGTCGCCGGGTTCGCGTCCGTACTGGGCCAGCCGTCCCTTGATGTCGGCATAGAGCGCCCGGGCGGCGGGCAGCGATCCCTCGATGGCGAAGACGCAGTCGGAATGGCGCGCGGCAAGATCCTTGCCCGTCTCGGACTGTCCCGCCGAGAAGCCGACGGGATGGCCCTGCGGCGGGCGCGGTGCGTTGAGCGGACCGGCGACCTGGAAATGCGGGCCCTTGTGATTGAGCGCGTGCACCTTGTCGGGGTGCAGGAAGCGGCCGGAGGCCTTGTCCTGCGGGAAGGCATCGTCCGCCCAGGAATCCCACAACCCCTTCACGACCTCGGCGAATTCGTTGGCGCGTTCGTAGCGGGTGGGGCGCGCGACATGCTCCTCGCGCGAGAAGTTCAGCGCATCGCCGGGGTTGGAGGTGGTGACGAGGTTCCACCCCGCGCGTCCGCCGCTGATGTGGTCGAGCGAAGCGAAGCGCCGGGCGACATGGAAGGGCTCGTCATAGGTGGTGGTGGTGGTGGCGACGAGGCCGATGTGCCGCGTGACCATGGCGAGCGCCGAGAGCAGCGTGACGGGTTCGAAGACGCCCGGCCGGTCGGAAGGCGAGGTGGCGGCGAACAGGTCCGGCTTGTCGAGGTTCCGCACCCCGTTGCCGTCGGCCAGGAACAGCAGGTCCATTTTCCCGGCCTCGGCAATCTGCGCGAGGCGCACGGCATTGGCGATGTTCGCCGCAGGCCTGTCCCAGGCATCCGGGTGGCGCCATTCGCCGACATGGCTGCCCTGGGCATTGGCATTGGCGGCGAGGATCATCGGCATGGGGGCGGGCTCCGGGTCGTCGGCGCAAAGGCTGCTTGCATCCGGGCGGGCTGTCCAGGCATTTTGAATTCAATTTTATCATGACCCACGCGCCCTACCTCGAACTCCCCGAACCGCTCCCCGGCGCCCAGGCTGCCCATGCCTCGTTGCCGGCCTTCGTCGCCGCGCATCTGCGTGAGGCGATCCTGTCCGGCGCCATCGCCCCCGAGGCGCTGCTGCGCCAGGAAGACATTGCTGGGCGGCTCGGCGTCTCCCGCCCCCCGGTGCGCGAGGCGCTGAGGCAGCTCGAAGCCGAGGGCCTGGCGCAATCCCGCCCGCGGCGCGGCTATGTCGTCGCCGCCCTCGATCCAGCGGATATCGCCGAGATCTTCGAGATCCGCGCCCTGTTCGAGGAACGCATCGGCCAGGCCGCGGCTCGGCAGCGAACCGAGACGGACCTGGCCGCACTGGAGGTCGAGGCCGCGGCGATGGAAGCCCTGCCGGCCGGCACGCCTGAAGGCGGCCGCGGCTTCGGTGAACACAACCGCCGCTTCCACGACCGCATCCATGCCGCGAGCGGGCGGCGCGTCATGGGGGAGTTGCTCGGCGTGTTGGGCAATCGCGTGGAGCGCTACATCCGCCTGGGCGGGCAGATCGCCAACAGCCGGGAGCAGGTGAACCGCGAGCATCGCGACATCCTCGCCGCCCTGCGCGAGGGCGATGGGGACCGGCTCGGCCTGCTGCTGCGCCTGCATGTGCACGATGCGGGCGCGCGGCTGCTTCGGTCGCTCCGCGCACGCTGACGGTTGTAAATTGAATTCAAATCCGCTGCTATGCGGGCGAGGACGCTGCACGACCCTTCCGACCCGCCGGCAATGACCGGCCTTCCGCCGGAGCCGCCCGCATGCCCGTCACCACCCGTCGCCTCGCCCTTGGTCTTCCTGTCGCCGCAGCACTGGCGCGGCCGGCATTCGCGCAAGGCTTTCCGACCCGCCCCATCCGCGTGATCGTGCCCTTCGCGCCGGGTGGGACGACCGATCTGATGACCAGGCTGGTCGCCGACAATCTCGGCGCCCCGCTCGGCCAGCAGGTGGTGGTGGAGAACCGGGCCGGGGCCTTCGGCGTGATCGGCGCGGATGCCGTCGCGAAGGCGGCGCCGGATGGCTACACGCTGCTGGCCGGGTCGCCCGGGCCGATGGCGGTGAACGGGCATGTCTATCGCAACCTGCCCTATGACCCGGCGCGCGACCTTTGCGGCGTCTGCATGGTCGCGAATATCCCGTACGTCATGGCGGTGCCCGCCTCGCTCGGCATCACCAGCGTGCAGCAGTTCATCGACCGGGCCCGCGCCAATCCGGGCAGCCTGAACTTCGCGACCTCGGGCATGGCGTCCCGCCTGACCGTCGAGATGTTCCGCGCCATGGCCGGCGGGCTGGAATTGGAGATGGTGCAGTATCGCGGCGGCGCGCCGGCGCGCACCGACCTGCTGGCCGGGCGCATCCAGCTCGTCATCGAACAGGTGCCATCCTTCCTGGAGGATTTCCGCGGCGGACGGCTGATCCCGCTCGCGGTCGGCACGAAGCACCGCTTCGCCTTGCTGCCGGACGTGCCGACCATGGAGGAGGCCGGGCTGCCCGGCTACGAGGCGAATGCCTGGATGGGCTATGGCGCACCCACGGGCACGCCGATCGAGATCCGCCGCCGCCTCGCCACCGAGATCGACCGGATCGTGAAGACGCCAGAGGTCCAGGCGCGCCTGGCCTCCTGGGGATCGGAACCGCTGGGCGGCACGCCGGAGGAGATGGACCGCATGCTCGCGGAAGACCGCGAGCGCTGGGGCCGCGTGGTGCAAATGGCGGGGATCGAGAAGGAGTAGCTACTCCGCCGCCTTCGCCACCCGCGCATTGTGCTGGCCGAGGCGCGGGGCGGCGCTTCTCACCTGGGGGCGCTCGCCGTCGAAGGAGAGGGGCAGGGCGACCAGCGAGAAATCCTCGCCGGGCACGGTCTGCACCATCTCCAGCGCCTGGACCTGCGGTTCCTCCAGTACCTCGGGGATGGCATTGACCGGCGCGCAGGGAATGCCGGTGCGCTGAAGGCGCTGCAGCCAATCGGCGCGGCTGACGCCCTTCATGATCGCCGCGATCAGCGGCAGCAGGGTCTTCTGGTTCACCAGCCGCTGGCGGTTCTTCGCGAAGCGCTCGTCCGTGACCCATTCCGGATGGCCGAGTTCGGCCGCGAAGCGCGCGAAGAGCCGGTCATTGCCGCAGCACACCAGGATCGGCCCATCCGCCGCGTCGAAGGCCTGGTAGGGCACGAAGTTCGGATGGCCGGAGGCATGGCGCTCGGTCATCTTCCCGGTATTCACATAGCTGCTGATCTTCTGTCCGGCCCAGAGCAGCGCGGTTTCCAGCAGCGATGTGTTCACGACCCCGCCGCGCCCGGTGCGGTGCCGCCGTTCCAGCAGCGCGAGCGCGCCCATCACGGTCCACATTCCCGTGCCCTGATCGACGACCGATGCCCCCATCCGCACCGGCGGCCCGCCGGGTTCGCCGGTGATGGAGGAGAGCCCGCCGAAGGCCTGCAGCAGCGGCTCGTAGCCGGGGCGCAGCTTCTCGGGTCCGACATGGCCGAAGGCGCCCATGGCGCAGTAGATCAGGCGCGGATGGCGCGCCGTGACCGCCTCCGGCCCGATGCCGAGGCTCTCGGCCACGCCGGGGCGAAGATTGTGCAGCATGATGTCCGCGGTCTCGAGCAGCGCATGCAGCGCC
Organism: Roseomonas sp.; assembly: GCA_041906015.1. Taxonomy (GTDB): domain Bacteria; phylum Pseudomonadota; class Alphaproteobacteria; order Acetobacterales; family Acetobacteraceae; genus Neoroseomonas. The sequence continues at coordinate 32,305 of JAYRJZ010000028.1, read as the reverse complement.
TCGACTCCCTCGGGCGATTTCAGGTCCAGCGTGACCGACTGCTTGCCGCGGTTGAATTCGTGGAAGTTCAGCGCGTCGCCATGGCGGAAGGCGGGACCCATCTGGCGGGCATCGTCGCCGCCATCGGGCTTCTCGACCTTGATCACCTCGGCGCCGAGATCGGCGAAGATCGCCCCGGCGAAAGGACCGGACAGCACCTGGCCCAGCTCGACCACGCGCAGCCCCGCGAGAACGCCTTCGGTCATTGCAGCTCGATCCCCGCGGCGGTGACCAGGCGCTTCCACTTGTCGATCTCGGCGGCCTGGAAATTGGCGAGATCCTCGGGCGTTCCGGGGCGCAGCACCATGCCGTTCGCGGTCAGCCGCGCCGCGATCTCGGGCTTCGCCATGGTCGCGTTGATGAGCTGGTTCATGCGCAGCACGATCGGCACCGGCGTGCCGGCAGGCGCATAGACCGCGTTCCAGGACAGCATCTCGTAGCCCGGGAAGCCCTGCTCCTCGACGGTCGGCACGTCGGGCAGCATCGACACGCGCTCGCGGGAGGTCACGCCGATGGCGCGGACGCGCCCCTCCCGCGCATGCGGGGCCGAGGTCGTCGCATCGACGAACATCACCTGCGCGACCCCGCTGATGACATCGGTGATGCCGAGTGGGTTCGAGCGGTAGGTGACGTTCACCATGTCCACATGGGCCATGGATTTGAACATCTCCCCGGCGACGCGCGAGGAGGCGCTGCCCGAGGCGAAGTTGAGCTTGCCCGGATTGGCCCGCGCATAGGCGACCAGGTCCTGCATGGACCGCACCGGCAGGTCGTTGTTCACCACCACCAGCAGAACGCCGACGCCGATCAGCGCCACGGGCGCGAAGTCGTTCACCGGGTCATAGGGCAGGCGGCGGAACAGCGCCGGGTTCGACCCATGCGTCGTGTTGGCGGTGAAGAGAAAGGTGTAGCCGTCCGGCCGCGCCCGCGCGACGGCCTCGGTGGCGATGAAGCCGTTCGCGCCGCCGCGATTGTCCACCACGATCGGCTGGCCGAGTTCGGCCGCGATGGGCTCGGTGATGAGGCGCGTCGTCACATCCGTGCCGCTGCCGGCGGGGAAGGCGACGATGGCGCGCACCGGCCGGTCGGGCCATGGCGCCGTCTGCGCGGCAGCGAGGCGGGGCAGGGCAGGGGCGGCGGCCAGCGCGAACAGGGCCGCGCGCCGACCGATGGGTCGGGTCATGGATGCATCCTCCTCGGGCGCCCTCTGGCGGGGGCCACGGCGTGGCCGCATACTCGGCCGACAAGCAACAGCGTCCATGCCGCGGGCGCGGCCGTCAATCGGCGCCGCAGGCATGGCTGGGGAAACGCCATGTCCGACTTGCCGAAGCACGTCCATTTCCATGAGGAAGGCCCGCGCGAGGGTTTCCAGATCGAGCGTGGAACCTTCCCGATCGAACGCCGCGCCGCGTTGGTCGATGTGCTGTCGGAAACCGGATTGGAGGAGATCCAGGTCGCCTCCTTCGTCTCGCCCAAGGCGGTGCCACAGATGGCGGATGCGGAGTCGTTGTTCGCCGCGATCAGGCGAAAGCCGGGTGTGCGCTACGATGCGGTCTGGCTGAACGAACGCGGCTATGAGCGCGCGCGGGCCACGCCCGGAGTGCATGTCACGGGACGCATCGCGCTCTATGCCTCCGACGCTTTCGCGATGCGCAACAACAACTGCACGGCGGCGGAGATGCGCGGACGCGTGGCCGCCTGGCTCGATCGCTATGAGGCGGATGGCGTGCCGATGGAACGCGCCCTGGTCATGGCCGCCTTCGGCTGCAACTTCGAAGGCGAGATCCCGCCCGAACGCGCCGTGGGCGAATTGGTCTGGGCCTACAACACCTGCAAGGCGCGCGGGATGGCGCTGCCGCGGCTGTACCTGGCGGACACCATGGGCTGGGCCAATCCGCAGGCGATCCGGCGGGCCATCGGCCTGCTGCGCAGCGCCTTGCCCGCGGCCGAGATCGGCCTGCACCTGCACGACACGCGCGGGCTCGGTGCCGCCAATGTGCTGGCGGCGCTGGAGATGGGGGTCAGCCATTTCGACAGTTCGGTCGCGGGGCTCGGCGGCTGCCCCTTCGCCGGGCATGGGGACAGCAAGGGCGCAGGCAACATCTGCACCGAGGACATGGTCTTCCTTTGCCACGAGATGGGGATCGCGACGGGCGTGGACCTCGAGGCGCTGGTCGAGGCGGCACGTCTGGCCGAGCGCATCATCGGCCGGCCCCTCGCGGGAAGGCTGATGCATGCGGGAACGCTTGCCGCCTATCGTGGCCGCCGGGCCGCCGCCTGACGCGCTATTTCAGCGTGGCGAGGTAGGCCATCAGGTCGTTGATCTGCGTCTCGTTGCGGATTCCGGCGAAGGTCATGCTGCCGCGCGGCACGACGCTCTTCGGATTCTGGATGTAGGCGCGCAGCCGCTCAGGCGTCCATTCCAGCCCGCCCTCGGCGAGTTCGCGCAGATTCGCCGAGTAGCGGAAGCCCTCGATGGAGCCGGCCTTGCGGCCGACGATGCCGAACAGGTTCGGCCCGACGCCGTTGCGCCCGCCCTGGTCGCCGGTGTGGCAGGCCCGGCACTGGTTGAACACCCGCTGCCCGGCCGCCGCGTCGCCTTCCTGCCCCAGGGCCATTCCCGGCAGCACGACCAGCACCAGACCCAGCATCCACCGTCGCATGACAACACCCTTCCCCTGCGGATCAATCGGCCCGCGCGTGACGCAACTTAGGTTCCTCGCGCCAGGACCTCCTTGCGATATGGCAAGGTGGTGCGGGCTGTCACCCCAACGGATGCTTGAGCGGCCGGCACAGGCGCTTTAAGGGCAGGGATACGGCTTGATGCGCGTCAAGGCGCGGGGCGCCGGGCCGGTGCATCTGGCCGGTCACGGCGCCCTGCGGCCGCCGCCCGCCGCGGAGGAGCGCGATGGACTACGAGGCCTTTTTCCGTTCGGAACTCGACACGCTGCGGCGTGAGGGCCGGTATCGCGTCTTCGCCGACATCGAACGCCAGGCCGGCCGCTACCCCCACGCGATACGCCATGATGCGGGCGCGGCGCGGGAGGTCACCGTCTGGTGCTCCAACGACTATCTCGGCATGGGGCAGCATCCGAAGGTGCTGGCCGCGATGCATGCCGCGCTCGACCGCCACGGGGCGGGGGCGGGGGGCACGCGCAACATTTCCGGCACCAATCATGAGCATGTCCTGCTGGAACGCGCGCTCGCGGGACTGCACGGGACGGAAGCCGCGCTGCTGTTCAATTCCGGCTACATGTCGAACTGGGCGTCGCTGTCGACGCTGGCCGCGCGCATCCCGGGCTGCGTGATCGTCTCGGATGAGATGAACCATGCCTCGATGATCGAGGGCATGCGCCATTCCCGCGCCGATCGCCGCCTGTTCCGCCACAACGACCTGGCCGATCTGCGCCGCGTGCTGGCCGAACTGCCGCGCGAGACGCCGAAGCTGGTAGCCTTCGAGAGCGTCTATTCCATGGATGGCGACATCGCGCCCATCGCGGATATCTGCGACGTGGCGGACGAGTTCGGCGCGATGACCTATTGCGACGAGGTGCATGGCGTCGGGCTCTACGGCGCGACCGGCGGCGGGGTGACGGAACGCGACGGCGTGGCGCATCGCCTGACGGTCATCGAGGGCACGCTCGCCAAGGCCTTCGGCGTGATCGGCGGCTACATCGCCGGTTCCACGGCGATGGTCGATTTCGTGCGCTCCTTCGCCTCGGGGTTCATCTTCTCCACCGCGTTGCCGCCGGCCGTGGCGGCGGGCGCGCGCGCGGCCATCGGGCATCTGCGGGAGAGCGGCACCGAACGCGACCGGCTGCACGAACGCGTCGCGACGCTGCGCCGGCGGCTCGACGCGATCGGCGTGCCGCATCTCCTCAACCCGAGCCACATCGTCCCGGTGATGGTCCATGACCCGGTGCTGTGCAAGTCGATCAGCGACATCCTGCTCGACGAGCACGGCATCTACGTCCAACCGATCAACTACCCGACCGTGCCGCGCGGGACGGAACGGCTGCGCATCACGCCATCCCCGGTGCACAGCGACGCCGACATGGACCGTCTCGTCGCCGCGCTGGAGGAAGTCTGGTCGCGGTTCAGCCTCAGGCGCGCGGCCTAGAGCATTTCCGGTGAACTTGCGTTCACCTCCAAAGCTCTAGACTCTTGTTTTTGCGAGCATCTTCACCTGTCCGGATGAGTTCATCCGGACAGGATCTGCTCTAGATCGGGGGAGGCGGAGCCCCGCCAGGCGGCTACGGCGCCTCGACCAGCCGCCGATACAGGTGCCAGGTCGCATGCCCCAAGATGGGCATGACGACCGCCAACCCCACAAAGAGCGGCAGGCATCCAAGCACGAAGCCGCCGAGGACAATCAGCCCCCACAGCAGCATCGCGAGCGGGTTCGCCATCACGGCCTGGACCGAGGTTCGGATCGCGTCAGCAAGGCCAACCCCGCGGTCGAGCATCATCGGGAATGCGACCACGGAGATCGCCAGCACCACGGCGGCGAAGACCAGCCCGACCGCGTTGCCGACCAGGATCATCCACTGGCCCGCCGGCGTGTCGATCGCATCGCGCATCAGCGCGCCGAGGCTTGCATGGCGCATCGCCGGGAAGGCGGCTTCATAGATCGTCTGGGCGACGAGCAGCCAGAGCAGGAAAATCGCGAGCAGAACGACCCCGAGGCCGAGGATCGAGGCGATGGCGCGGGAGCGCAGCACGCCGAGCGCATCGAGCCAGGACGTCTCGAAACCCTGCTCGCGACGCCGGCTGATCTCATAAAGGCCGACCGCGCCGAGCGGACCGAGCAGGGCGAAACCCACGATCAGGGGGTAGATCAGATGGAACATGTCGCCGCCCCACGCGATCCGCGCCGCCGCCAGGCCGACAACGGGGTAGATCAGCGCAAGAAAGATGAGCTGGGTGGGCGTCGCCAGGAAGTCGTCGATGCCGCGCCGCAGCGCGTCGCGCAGGTCGGCGATGCCGATGCGCCGGATGACGGGCGCGGCCTGGGCCGCCGATGCCGGGTGAGCGATGGAATAGGCCATGCCTGACCTCCCTGCCGAATGGCCCGGAGGACCGACGCGGGCAGGCACCTGGCGGGCCTCCGTCCAATCGAGAGATGGGGTCGGTCGTGCCGGCAGCGTGATCAACACTGCGCGACGGGCGGTGCCCGGCAGGACGAAGATTGCCGTGGCGTCATGACCGATAATTCATGCTATCGCGCCGCCGCCCCCACAAGGAGACGACCTGCCCATGCAGCGTGACACCCTAGCGACATCCCCGGTCAGGCTCGGGCTCATCGCCCAGCTCATCTTCGGGTCGCGCTGGCTGCAATTCCCGCTCTATGTCGGGCTGATCGTCGCCCAGGCGGTCTATGTCTTCCTGTTCCTCAAGGAGCTGTGGCACCTCGTCACCCATGCGGGCGACTTCTCCGAACAGCAGATCATGCTCGTGGTGCTCGGGCTGATCGACGTGGTGATGATCTCGAACCTGCTCGTCATGGTCATCGTCGGCGGCTACGAGACCTTCGTCTCCCGCCTGCGCCTGCAGGGCCATCCGGACCAGCCGGAATGGCTGAGCCATGTGAATGCCGGCGTGTTGAAGGTGAAGCTGGCGATGGCGATCATCGGCATCTCCTCGATCCACCTGCTGCGCACCTTCATCGAGGCAAGCCGGATCGGCCAGCCGAACGCGACCGTGACAGTGGATTCGGTGATGTGGCAGACCATCATCCACATGGCCTTCATCGTCTCGGCCATCGGCATCGCCTATGTCGACCGGATGACCCAGGCGAAGCACTGACGGTGGCGCCGGCCAGGCGCCATCGGGCGCGTGGCCAGCGTCGCACCGCTATGCCGCGAGCGGCGGCCGCCCGCGAATGAAGTCCGACCCGCGCTCGGCGATCATCATGGTCGTGGCGTAGGTGTTGGAGGAGGTCATGGACGGCATGATCGAGGCGTCGATGACGCGCAGCGCCTCCAGCCCATGAACCTGCAGCCGGTCGTTCACCACGGCGGTGGGGTCGGTATCCGGCCCCATCCGGCAGGTGCCGATCAGGTGATAGGTGGTCGAGCCGTTGCGATAGGCGAAGTCGAGCAATTCGTCGTCGCTCTGGGCGTTCACGCCGGGCAGGACTTCGCTGTCGAGCAGCCGCTTCATCGGCGCGCTGTTCAGCAACCGGCGGATCAGCCGGATGCCACCCAGATGGACGCGGCGATCATTCTCATCCTTCAGGTAGTTGGGCTGGATCTCGGGGTCGTCGAAGACGTCGGCGGTCTTGGCACGCACCCAGCCGGTGCTTTCCGGCCGATGCTGCCAGGCGCCCGCCGTGCAGCCGGGATAGTCGTCGAGGACATAGACCTTGCCCTCGGCATAGGAACCGGGGGTGAAGACGCCCTGCAGGTCCGGCTCGTCCAGCCCTTCGAAGGACTTCCAGAAGATGTGCACATGCGACGGCGCGGTGGCGAGGATGGAGGGCTTGCCCGCCGCCCAGCGGGCCACCTGCTTCACCAGGCTGAACCCCTTGGCGAGCTGGTTCAGCGTCTCGACCCCGTCCTTCGCGCGCATGACGATGCGGGAGGCGTAGTGGTCGCGGAAGTTCTCGCCGACTGGCAGCTCATGGAAGACCGGCACGCCGATGCGCGCCAGCGTGCTGGCCGGCCCGATGCCCGAGACCTGGAGCAGCCTTGCGGTGTTCGCGGTGCCGGCGGACACGATCACCTCGCGCCGGGCGCGCACCTCGACCGGTGTGCCGCCGCGCTGCGTCAGATACTTCACGCCGACGGCGCGCTTGCCCTCGAAGACGATGCCGCAGGCGCGCGCATTGGTGCGGACCTCGAGCTCCTTGCGGGACATGGCCGGCTTGAGGAAGGCCCGCGCCGCCGAGACGCGCCAGCCCTTCTGGATGCCGCGCTGGAAGTACCCCACGCCCGCCTGGTCGCCGGAATTGTAGTCCGGGTTGCGCGGCAGGCCGGATTCCACGCAGCCCTCGATGAAGGCTTCCGACAGCGGATGGATCCAGTCCATGTCGGTGACGGGCAGGGATCCGCCCTTGCCGCGCCGGTCGTCGCGGCCGAAGCCGATGCGCCGCTCGGTGCGCATGTAGTAGGGCAGGCAGTCATCATAGCCCCAGCCGCGATTGCCGCGCTGCGCCCAGGAATTCAGATCCCCCGGCTGGCCGCGATTGTAGATCATGCCGTTGACGGAAGAAGACCCGCCCAGCGTGCGGCCCTGCGTCGTCGCGATGGCGCGTCCGCCGGTGCGCTCGGTCGGCGCGGTCTTGAACTGCCAGGTGACGGAAGGATCGACCAGCGTCTTGATGAAGCCCGCCGGGATGTGGATCCAGGGATTGTTGTCGGGCGGGCCGGCCTCCAGCACGCAGACGGTGACGCCCGGATCCTCGGTCAGCCGCGCGGCGAGGATCGAGCCGGCCGCGCCGGCGCCGACGATGACGTAGTCGAAGGTGTCAGCCATGGTCGGGCGACGTCTCCTGTGGTTTGCTCCCGCGCCACAGCCTAGGCGCGGGCGCACCGCGCCGCCAGATCACCCGTGGAGGAACCGTATGTCGAAGACTGCCCTCGTCGTCAGTGCCCATTCGGCCGATTTCGTCTGGCGCTGCGGCGGCGCCATCGCACTGCATGCCGAGCAGGGCTTCAAGGTCACGGTGATCTGCCTGTCCTATGGTGAGCGCGGCGAATCGGCGAAGCTGTGGCGCGTGCCGGGGATGACGCTCGACCGGGTGAAGGCGTCGCGCGAGGTCGAGGCGAAGAAGGCCGCCGAGGTGCTCGGCGTGCACGACATCCAGTTCTGGGATCTCGGCGACTATCCGATCGACCTGACGAAGGACGCGTTCTTCCGCCTGGTCGATGTCTATCGCGACATTCACCCGGCCTTCATGCTGACCCACAGCAAGGAAGACCTCTACAACCACGACCACCCGGCGGTGACCGACTTCGCGCAGCATGCGCGCATCACCGCCCAGGCGCATGGGCACAATCCGGGGCAGAAGGTGCTGGGCGCCCCGCCGGTCTTCCTGTTCGAACCGCACCAGCCGGAACAGTGCAACTGGAAGCCGGACATGCTGCTCGATATCGGCTCGGTCTGGACGAAGAAGCGCGCGGCGATCGAGTGCATGGAGGGGCAGGAGCACCTCTGGGAATACTACACCCGCGTGGCGCAGCAGCGGGGTGCGCAGGCGGCGCGCAACTCGGACAAGAAGATCACCTGGGGCGAGGGCTTCCAGTCCGTCTTCCCGCATGTCGTGGAGAGCCTCGCATGAGCTTCGCCGCCCCGCCCCGCCGCGCCGGCTGGATCGAACGGCCCGATGCGCGCATCCGCTATGAGGTGACGGGTTCCGGCCCCGCCATCGTCTTCGCCCACGGGCTCGGCGGCTGCCTCTTCTCCTGGTGGCAGCAGGTGGCGCATTTCGCGACGCGCTACACCTGCGTCGCGTTTTCCCATCGCGGCTTCTTTCCTTCGACCGCACCGGCCGGCGGGCCGGATCCGGCGGCATATGCAGGGGATGTCGCGGCGCTGGTGGATGAGCTGAAGCTCGACGATATCCGCATGGTCTGCCAGTCCATGGGTGGCTGGTCGGGCGTGGAATACGCCCTGCTGCGGCCGGGGCGGGTGAAGGCGCTGGTGCTGGCGGCGACGACCGGTTCGCTCGACCCGCGGCAGATGGCCGAACCGCAGCGTTCGAAGCTGGAGGCCTGGAGCAAGGCGAGCGCGGAGGCGCGGTCCGACCTGCTGACGCGCAACATCCTGCCCGCCACCGGCGCGCGCATGGCCGAGGAACAGCCGGCCCTCTTCCACATCTACACGCAGATCAACGGCCTGACGCAGGGCATCGACCGGGAAGCGGTGCGCGCGCGCTTGCACACCGCGCGGAGCCGCCCGCCCGCCTCCTTCGCCGCGGCGCAGACGCCCGTGATGTTCGTGCCCTCCGAGGAGGATGTCGTCATTCCGCCCTTCGCCGCGGCCGGCATGGCCCCCATGATCCCGGGCGCGCGCGTGTCACCCCTGCCCAAGGCCGGGCATTCCGGCCATTTCGAACGCGCGGCACCGTTCAACGCCATGGTCGATGCCTTCTTCGCCGAGGTCGGCGCGTGACGCAGCGCGCGCTGACCGCGGCGCTGGGCGCGTATCCGCACACCGCCACGCTGGCGGCCTCCGACCTCTTCCGGCTCGAGCGCATTCCGGTGACACCGATCAGCAAGGCCTTCGCACCGATGGTGCGCGAACTGCGCTATGACGTGTCGGAGATGGCCATCGCCACCTTCCTGATGGCGAAGGAAGCGGGCGTGCCGATCACCCTGCTGCCGGTGGTCATGGCATCGCGCTTCCAGGAAGGCGCGCTGCTCTGCCGGCCCGATCGCGGTCTGCGCGGCCCCATCGACCTGCCTGGCCTGCGCGTGGGTGTACGCGCCTACAGCCAGACGACGGGGATGTGGCTGCGCGGCGTGCTGCGGGAAAGCTTCGGCATCGCGCCCGACGCCATTGCCTGGACGACTTTCGAGGACGCGCATGTGCCGTCCTTCCGCGATCCGCCTTTCTGCACCCGCGCGCGTGCCGGTTCGGATATGGCGACCATGCTGCGTGACGGCGCGCTCGACGCCGCGATCTTCGGCAACGAGCTGCCCGAGGGCTGCAGTCCCGTCTTCCCCGACCCCGCCGAGGCCGGCCGCGACTTCCTCGCGCGCCACGGATTCGTGCCGGTGAACCATCTGGTGGTGGTGCGTTCGGAACTGGCGCGCGATGCCGCGCTGGTCGCCGAGCTGCTGCGTGTCTTCGGCACGGCGACGACGACGCGCGAGGCGCTCGATCCCGCCCTGGCGCTGGCCGGCCGCTGGTGCGCCGACCAGGGGCTGATCGCCCGCCCGCTGACGGTCGGGGAGATCTGGGCCTAAGCGCGCAGCAGGAAGTCGAGCAGGACCGGATTGAAGCGGTCCGGTTGCTCGACCGTGAAGGCATGACCGCCTTCGGAGGTCAGCCAGAACTCGGCATTCGGCAGTCCTTCGGCCAGGATCTTCGAGGCCGTCCAGGGCACCAGCAGATCGTCGCGCGCCGCGGCGACCAGCACCGGTGCCGTGATACGCCGGAGATCCTCGCTCACATCGAAGGCGCGCAGCGCAGCGATGCGCGCCAGCAGGTTGGGCTTGCCCTGGAAATGCGCCGTGCCATGCGCGATCTCGGCGAGGATCCGGCCATGATGGGTGGAAAGGTAGGGGGCGGTGTGCAGGAAGAGCGGCTGCGCGGCGACATAGGCCTCGGCACCCTGGGCTTCGAGGATGCCGATGCGGATGTCGAAGCAGCGTTCGGTATGCCGGTCCGCCTTCGCCCAGGCATTGACCGCGACAAGACGCCCGAGCCGCCGCGGATGCCGCAGCGCCATCTCCAGCCCGACCAACCCGCCCAGCGCGTGGCCCAGCAGGTGAGCCTGCTCGATGCCGGCCGCATCCAGCACCGCGACGACATCATCGGCCATCTTCTCGATCGTATAGCCGCCGGGCAGCGGCTCCGCATTCGCCCCGGTGCCGCGATGGTCGAAGGCGACGACGCGGAAATGCTGCTCCAGCAGCGCGCGCTGCGGGCCCCAGAAGGCGGCTGCGCCGCCGAGGCCCGCGGAGAGGACGATCGCCTGCTCGCCCTGGCCGGTGATGGTGAACTTCACGCGCGGATATGCGCCACGGTGGCGATCTCGACCAGCGCCTCGGGCTTCACCAGCCCACACTGGATGCAGTAGCGCGCAGGCTTGTCGCCCGGGAAATACTCGGCGTAGACGGCGTTGAGCGCGGCATAGTTCGCCCAGTCGGTGAGGAAGATGTGGTTCATCACCACATCGGCCATCGTCCCGCCGGCGGCCTCGACCACGCCCTTGATCGTCTCGAGCACATGGCGCGTCTGGGCGGCGGCGTCGCCCGGATGCACCACGTTGTTCCCGGCATCGAGCGCCAGCGTGCCCGCGACATAAAGCACGCCATCGGCCAGCGCGCCCGGCGAATAGGGCGCGAGCGGCTTCCCGGAACCGGCGGGAATGATCGGGGCGAAGGGCATGGGACCATCCTTGGCTGTGCCGCCACGAGGGCAAGCAAGCAACGGGCCATGGCCGGCGTCAGACGGCCAGCACGATCTTCCCGAAATGCCGGTTCGCCTTCATGTGGCCCAGCGCCTCCACCACCAGATCCAGCGGGAAGACACGATCGATGGGAATGCCGAACTTGCCCTGTTCGACAGCGTGCCACAGGTCGCGGCGCATCGCCGCGTATTCGGCGCGGATCTCCTCGCGCGAGCGGGTGCGGTGCGTGACGCCGACATAAGCGATACGGCGCGTCGCATGCAGGTCGAAGTCGAACTCCCCCTTGCCACCGCCCAGCCGTCCGACATTGACGATGCGGCCCATGATCGCGGTGCAGCGCATCGCGGCGTTGATGGTCGCGGCACTTACCTGGTCGATCACAAGGTTCACGCCCTTGCCGCCCGTCGCGGCGAGGACCTGGTCGGCCCAATCGGCATCCCGCGTATTCACCGCGACATCGGCGCCGTGCTCCTTCAGCTTCGCGCGGCGGTCCGGATCGGTGGAGGTGCCCACCACCAACGAGGCGCCCATGAACTTCGCGATCTGCATGCCCATGATGCCGACGCCCGAGGAAGCGCCGAGGATCATCACGCTCTCGCCGCTCGCGAGCCGGCCATTCGTCACGATCGCATCATGCATGGTCGCGAGCGCGACCGGCAGCGTCGCCGCTTCCTCCCAGGACAGGTTGCGGTCCGGCACCTTCTGAACCCGCCCGATATCGGCGATGGCGTACTCGGCGTAGCCGCCCGACCCCGAGGCAGTGACGCGGTCGCCGACCTTCACGCCCGTCACGCCGCTGCCGATGGCCGCGACCTCGCCGGCAAAATCGAGGCCCAGGATGGTGCCGACGCCCCCCATCGCGCCATGCGACCCGCCCGCGGCAACGGCGAGATCCGCGCGGTTCAGCGTGGCGGCGCGGACGCGGACCAGGACCTCCTCCGCCCCGGGCAGCGGCCTCGGCACCTCCTGCACTCGAACACCCTCGGCGGTGACCACCGCCGCGCGCATCGTCCCGGCCATCGTTTCATCCCCTCGCGCCGCGCAGCCCCTGCAGACGGATCAGCCCGTCGGGAACCGCGCGCAATCCCTGGATGGAGGCGCCGATGCCGTGCAGCGTCAAGGGCTGCCACAGGTTGATGTAGGGGCGATCGGCCAGGTAGATGCGTGCGGCGCGGTCATAGGCGGCGGCGCGCAGGTCCGGTTCGACGCTGCGCCGCGCCTCGGTCAGCGCCGCATCGACCTCCCGGCTGCAATAATGCCCGCCATTCAGCGGCGTACCGCAGGCGTAGAAGGCGTAGAGATTGCCATCGAGGTCGACGCGCCCGGACCATTGGATCATCAGCGCCTCGAAATCGCCGGCGCTCCATTGGCGCAGCAGCGTCGCGGTTTCGATCTGCTGGATCTCGATCTCGATGCCGGCCTCGGCGGCCATGGCCTGGATCACCTCGGAGGCCTGCACGTAGTCGGTGGTGTTGGGCACGGAGAGCTTCACGCGCACGCGCTGCTGGCCAGCTTCGCGGAGCAGGGCGCGGGCGCGGGCGATGTCGCGCCGGGGCATGGGCACCGATCGTGCGTAGAAGGGATGGTCGGGCGGCACCGCCTGGTTGGCCGGCACCCACAGCCCCTCGAAGGCGACATTCACCAGGGCCTGGCGGTCGATGGAGAGTTCCAGCGCCTCGCGCACCCGCGCATCCTGGCCGAGCGGCGTCTGCGCGCGCGGCCCGTTCGCGACATTGATCGCGAGATAGAAGGTGGCAAGCGAAGGCGCCTGCACCAGCCGCACCCGCTGGTCGCGCCGCACATCGCCGACGTCGGAGGGGCTCACGCGCTCGATGATGTCGAGCGCGCCGGCGCGCAGATTGGCCAGGCGCACCGTGGCATCGGGGATGGGGCGGTAGGTGACGCGCTCGATGTGAACATTGGCGCGGTCCCAATAGCCGTCGAAGCGTTCGAGCTCGATGCGGTCCTGCGGCACGCGGCGGGTGAGGCGGAAGGGACCGGCGCAGGCGGGCTCGCGCTGGAACTCGGCGCCCGTCACCTGCGCCTGGCGCGGCGAGACCAGCATGCCCGCGCGATCGGCCAGTGCGGCGAGCAGCGGCGCGAAGGGCTCGGACAGGCGCAGCGTGACTTCGAGCGGACCGGTCGCAACGACCTCCGTCACCGGCCCCATCTCGGGCCGGCGTGTCGAGCCCTGGGTGGTGAGATGGCGACGCAGGCCAATGGCGGCGGCCTCGCCGGTCAGGGCTTCGCCATCGTGGAAGCGCACGCCCTCGCGCAGGGTGAAGACCAGGGCGCGGCCATCCTGGTCCCAGCGCCAAGCCGTGGCGAGCTGCGGCACGATCTCAAGCCGCTGGTTGATGTCCACCAGCTTGTCGCACATCGCGGCGAAGACCTGCCGCCCGGTGACGGTGCGTGAGAGGGTCGGGTCCAGCACATCGGGGTCGGAGACGAGCCCGATGCGCAGATGCTGCGCGGCGGCCGGGCTGGCGAGGCCCGCGAGAAGCAGGAGGGCGGCGAGGCGGCGCATTGGGATCTTCCTCGGGACGTTGCGTCGCCCCGATGTTTCCCTCTGCCCGCCGCCTGCGCAATCGATCCGTTGGCCGGATGGGCGGTCACACGGCGCCGGCGTGCCCTGGTGACAGGCAGAAAAAGGAGGGGGTGCCCGGGGAGTTCACTCCCCCGGCGCTCTATGGATCGGATCGACCCAGAGCACCGTCTCCGGCTTCTCCACCGGCTCGATATCGATATTGATCGCGACGGCCTCGTTGTCCGAGCGCACGAGCACGCATTCCAGCGTTTCGTCGGCCGAGGCGTTGATCTCCTGGTGCGGCACGTAGGGCGGCACATAGATGAAATCGCCCGGGCCGGCCTCGGCGACGAATTCGAGCTTCTCGCCCCAGCGCATGCGCGCCTTGCCCTTCACCACGTAGATCACGCTTTCCAGATGCCCGTGGTGATGCGCGCCGGTCTTGGCGTCGGGGTGGATATGGACGGTGCCGGCCCAGATCTTCTGCGCGCCGACGCGCGCGGCGTTAATGGCGGCGGCGCGGTTCATGCCCGGCGTCTGGGCGGTGTTGGTGTCCAGGCTGTCGCCGGGAATGACGCGGACGCCGCTGTGCTTCCAGCCGTCCTCGGGGATGGAGGGGTGGTCGTGGCCGTCATGGGGCATGGCGTTGGCTCCTCGCGTTCGGCGCAGGGAAGGCCAGGATGCTGGGCGCTGCAAGTATCTGAAAAAAATGAAGAAATAATACTCCTGGGAGGCACGCCGGTAGCACGCGGTACTGATCCTCGGCCATGCCGGGGAAGAGTTTGCCCTGGGCGATTCAGGCCGCGCTGCGTTTGGCCAGCCAGAGCCGCGTCCGGCGGCACACCCAGAGCAGCAGCGCCTGACCGAGAAAGCCGATCCCGACCATCGGGAGCCTGCCATGATGGAGCACCAACATCGCGAGCACGCCGCAGAGGGTGATCACGAAGGCCAGATGCACGATGGCATCGAAGATGGCGAGAGCGAGCGCCTTGAACGGCGCCCCGGCCGGCATCGTCGGCGCGGCGACGGCGGCACCCATCAACAGGGCCATGAGGAGCAGCGAGAGGGCCAGCCCGCCCAGGCATCCGGCGAGGGCGGCAAGGAGGGCGAACTCCTCCGCCAGGCCGGGCAGGGCCAGTCGGAGGAGGAGGAACAGCAGCGACAGCCCGGCAAGGGCCGCGAACGTCGCCCGACCGAGCTCACCGGGTGCCGCGGGGCATCGCGGCAGGAGCGGCCAGGGATCGAAGGAGGCGCGCGGGCGGGGCATGCGGGGGCTCCGATCGGGGGTTAACGCTTTCCCCGATCTTCACCCGCAATGGTTGCAGCCGGCCTAACACCATCCCGTGCGGACCGCGCACGTTCGGGCGATTGGCCGGACGGCGCCGGCGGGAATGCGCCGCGGCGTGCATTCCCGCTTCGGCCTTCAGCCCTGACGCGGCAGGAGGCGTTCCGCCAGCGCGGCCCACCAGGAGGCGCCGACAGGCAGGATGTCATCGTTGAAGTCGTATTTCGGGTGGTGGACCATCGCGTCGGTGCTGCTGCGCCCGCCACCCAGCATGAGGTAGGCGCCGTCCTTCGCGTTGAGCATGAAGGAGAAATCCTCCCCGCCCATGGTCGGCTTGGCCATCGGCACGACGCGGGCTTCGCCCTGTACGGCGCGGGCGGCATCGGCGGCGAGGCCGGTGCTGACCGGCTCGTTGATCGTCGCGGGATAAAGGCGGATGAACTTCGCCTCGGCCTTGGCGCCGAAGGCGGCGGCGATGCCGGTCACGGTCTCGAGGAAGCGCTTCTCCAGCAGGTCGCCGACCTCCGGGGCGAACCAGCGGGCGGTGCCGAGCATGGTCACCGTCTCGGGGATCACGTTGTAGGTGTGGCCGCCATTGATGTGGCCGATGGTGATGACGCCGCCTTCGACCGGTTCGACATTGCGCGCGACGATGGATTGCAGCGCCTGGACGATGGCCGCGGCGATCACGATCGGGTCGTTGCCGTTCTGCGGGATGGCGCCATGCGCGCCCTTGCCGGTGATCGTCACTTCAAGGTTCGCGACGGCCGCCATGACCGGGCCCTCGCGCCAGGCGAAGGTGCCGGCGGGCAGGGACGGCCAGTTGTGCAGGCCGAAGACGCGCTCCATGGGGAAGCGCTCGAACAGGCCTTCCTGCACCATCACCTCGCCACCGCCGAAATTCTCCTCGGCCGGCTGGAAGATGACGTAGACGGTGCCGTCGAAGTTGCGGGTCTCGGCGAGGTACTTCGCCGCGCCGAGCAGCATGGTGGTGTGCCCGTCATGGCCGCAGGCATGCATCTTCCCATGATTCTTCGAGGCATAGGCGAGGCCCGTATCCTCGACGATCGGCAGCGCGTCCATGTCCGCGCGCAGGCCGATGGCGCGGCCGGAGGCGGCGCCGTTGCCGCGGATCACGCCGACCACGCCGGTCTTGGCGATGCCGGTGATCACCTCGTCGCAGCCGAAGGAGCGCAGCTTGTCGGCGACGATCTCCGAGGTGCGGTGTTCCTCGAAGGCGAGTTCGGGGTGTTCGTGGAAGTCGCGCCGCCAGGCGGTCATCTCGGCATGGAAATCGGCGATGCGGTTGTTCACGGGCATGGAGCGGCTCCGGTGCGTGTCAGGCCCGTGTGTGGCGTTGCGGGAAGGTCAGGGCAAGACCTTCTTCGAGCGGGATGGGATCGACGCCGAGATCGTTTCGCATCGGCGTGATGTCGAAGGCCTTGTCTTCGGTGAGGCGGCGGATCTCGTCGGCGCCGATGCGCGGCAGGCCGGGGATGAAGCGTGTGAGGGGGGCGAGCAGGCGCAGCGGCAGCCCCGGGATGGCCAGGATGGGTGGGGCCCGCAGCCCGGCGGCGGCCGCGACGGCACGCAGGAAATCACGATAGGGCAGGGGCTCCGGCCCCGCGATGATGCGGGTGGTCGGTTCAGGCCAGTCGCGGGCGATGGCGGCCATCAGACAGCGGGTGACGTCGTCCTGGTGGATGGGTTGGACCAGCGCGCGGCCACCGCCGGGCAGGGGCGCGACCGGCAGGCGGGCGATCAGGGCGGCGAGGCGGCGGACATTGTCCTCGCCCTGCGCCCCGTAGATCATGGTCGGGTGCAGCATGATGCCGGGGCGGCCGGAGGCCAGCAGGGCGGCCTCGCCGGCCCGCACGCCATCGCCATGCGCGTCCGGCCAGCGCGAGAAGCGGCGGGTCGAGCCCATCAGCACGAAGGAGGCACCAGGCTCGGCGGCGGCGAGCAGGGCCGGCGCCCAGCGGGCATGGACGGTGCTGACGATGCGGTCCGCACCGGCGAGGGCGCGTTTCAGCGCGGCGGCGTCGCGTAGGTCGGCGGCGCGGAACTCGCCCGGCAGGCCGAGGGCGCGCCACTTCCCCACATCGCGCGCGACAGGAATGAATGGCGTGCCGGATGCGGCGAGGGCGCGCGCCAGCGCGGCGCCCGAGCGCCCTGTGGCCCCGATCAGCGCAATCAAGGCTCGGCGCGCAGGAAGGCGAGGTCGGCGCCGAGCGGGGCTTGGGTCACCTGGTCGTGCACCAGCTTGTCCCAGCCGCGCTTCGGCGCCGGGGCCGGGGTCCAGGCCGCGCGTCGCTTCGCCAGCGTCGCCTCCTCCACCAGCAGATCGAGCGAGCGGTTCTTCACCGACAGCCGGATGCGGTCGCCGGTCTCGACGAATTGCAGCGGCCCGCCGACCGAAGCCTCCGGCGCGATATGCAGCACGATGGTGCCGAAGGCGGTGCCGGACATGCGGCAGTCGCTCATCCGCACCATGTCCTTCACGCCCTGGCGGGCGAGCTTCTTCGGGATGGGGAGATAGCCGGCCTCCGGCATGCCGGCGGGGGAACGCGGACCCGCGCCCTTCAACACCAGGATGTCCTGTGGGGTGACGTCGAGATCCGGGTCGTCGATGCGGTCCGAGAGGTCCTTCAGACCGTCGAAGACCAGGCAGCGGGCTTCGGTTTCGAATAGCGAGGGGGTCGCTGCGCTGCGCTTGAGGATGGCGCCCTCCGGCGCCAGGGACCCGAACAGCGCCACCAGTCCGCCGACCGGCGAGACCGGCTCGCCCCGCGCGCGGATGATGCGGCGATCGACGAAATGCGACCCATCGCCGATGCGTTCCGCGAGCGACACGCCGTCGAGATCCTTGGCGGTCAGGTCGAGCAGGTCGCGCAACTCCCACAGCAGGGCGCGCATGCCGCCGGCGCTGTGGAAGTCCTCCATGTAGCCCTCGCCGGTGGGCTTGAGGTCCACCAGCACGGGGGTTTCCTCAGACAGCGCATCGAGGCGCTTCAGGTCGAGCGACAGCCCCGCACGGCCGGCGATGGCCGCCAGATGCACGATGGCGTTGGTCGAGCCGCCAAGCGACAGCAGCACGCGCACGGCGTTGTCCAGATTGCCCTGGGTCATCAGCGACAGCGGCGAGACGGGGTTGCGGATCAGCCGCACCGCCTGGGCGCCGGCCTCCTCGGCGATGCGCAGGCGATCCGCATGCACAGCCGGGGCCGAGGCCGCGTCGAGCGGCATGAAGCCGAGCGTCGAGGCGATGCAGGCCATGGTGGAGGCCGTGCCCATCACGCCGCAGGTTCCCGCCGTGGTGGCGAGCTTGCCTTCCAGCGTGTTGATCTTCTCGTCGGTGACCTCACCCGCGCGGTAGCGCGCCCAATAGCGGCGGCAATCGGTGCAGGCGGACAGGCGCTCGCCCTCGAAGGCCTGGGCCAGCATCGGGCCGACCACCAGCATGACCGATGGCGTGCCGGAACTGATGGCGCCCATGAGCTGCGCGGGCACCGTCTTGTCGCACCCACCCACCAGCACCGCCGCGTCCATGGGCTGGTTCGCCAGCATCGTCTCGGTGTCGAGCGCCATCAGGTTGCGATAATGCATCGAGCACGGGGACAGGGACGGTTCGCAGATGCTGATGGTCGGGAAGGCCATCGGCAGCCCGCCGGCGGCGAGTACGCCGCGCTTCACCGCCTCGATCAGTTCGGGGATGGTGCGGTGGCAGTTGTTGTAGTCGGAGGCGGTATCCGCGATGCCCACCACCGGCTTGTCGAGCATCGCCTGGGAATAGCCCATCGACTTCGCGAAGGACCGGCGCAGATACAAGGCAAAGGCCGGATCGCCGTAGTTGGAGGCGTTCCGGCCAAGGCCATGGGGCTTCTTCTCGGTCATGCGCGCGTCTCTCTCCGTGCCGCGCGAGGCTGCCGGCCCCTATTCGGGGCGGTGGCACACGCAGCAGAGCTTGTTGCCGTCAGGGTCGCGCAGATAAGCACCGTAATAGTCGGGGTGGTAGTGCGGGCGCAGGCCCGGGGCGCCTTCATCCGTGCCGCCATGGGCCAGGGCGGTGGCGTGGAAGCGGTCCACGGTGGCGCGGTCGGGGGCTTCGAAGGCGATGGTCACGCCGTTGCCGACCGTGGCGTCCTCGCGGTTGATCGGGCGAAGGATCCAGAATTGCGGTGTCGTATCCGGTGCTGCGGCATAGCCGGCGAAGCCATGTTCCCCGCTGTATTCGATCCGCTTCAGGCCCAGCCCGGCGAGCAGCGCGTCATAGAAGCCGATGGCGCGGGCGATGTCGTTGGTGCCGAGGGTGACGTGGCTGAACATGAGCTTGATGGTCCTGTCCGGGTGTGGTCGGCTGGGCACCGCCAGGTAGCAGCGGCGGCACGCGGCCGTTCAGAAAAGGTCCTTCGTGCCGGCGGGCGTGCCGATCCGCGCACGATACCGGAGCGTTTCGCCGGCGACGACCGTCGGCGCCCGCTCCGCCCCAAGCGAGCGGTACAGCGCGGCGACCGCGGGGGCATCGGGATGTTCCAGCGAGACGGATAGCAGCCGCGCCCCGAGGTCCGCGATCGTGGCCATGGAACGCGGCTTGCCGCGCCGGTCGATGATCGAGGGTGCCGCCCCGTCCATGGGCAGGGAACCATCATCCTTGATACCGAAGTCGAAGGAGGGTTCCTCCCAGGGCAGGGACACCTTCCTGCCCAACACGCCTTCCCGGCCAAGCAGGACGGCATCAATCGCGTCCGTCCGCGCGACCCAACCCCGCAGCCGGCGACCAGCATCCCAATCGGCCCGCACGCGGTCCTGGTCATCGAGCCCGAACCAGCGCGCCCGGGGCGGGCGTTCGGCGTCGGGGTCCAGTGTCACGATCTCGAGGTAGGTGGCATCGCCGAGCTGCAGCAGGTGGTTGTGGGTACCCATATAGCGGTGGCGCTGCCCGAAGGGGACATCGAGGCCGAGGCAGGCCCGGACATGGGCCACCCCCTCCGCCAGGCTGGGGGCGATGACGGTGAGGTGATCGAGCGTGAGCATGTCCTGGATCGCGGGCCTTGTTGCGGCGTCATCCCGGCTTTACCGCGCGGCGATGTCGTTTCCCAGATCGGGCAAAAAGGGCGCAGGCAGCGGCGATGCAGGAGCGCGGTAACTGAATACCGTATCAATCAATCGTAGCTTCCGCTTGACTTTCCGGCCCATCTCCCCGATAAGCCGCGCCACTTCACCGTTCAGACCCATTGGAATACCGATGCTCACGCGACAGACCACTTCGCTGAAGCCGGCGGATGTGAAAAAGGGCTGGGTGCTCATCGATGCGGACGGGCTCGTGCTCGGCCGCCTCGCGACCCTGGTCGCCAATCGCCTCCGCGGCAAGCACAAGCCGCAATTCACCCCGCATGTCGATTGTGGCGACCATGTCGTCATCATCAACGCGCGCAAGATCCGGGTGACCGGCGCCAAGGCGGAGCAGAAGGTGTTCTACTGGCACACCGGCTACGCCGGCGGCATCAAGCAGCGCACCGTGCGCGAGCGCCTCGAGAGCAAGTACCCCGAGCGGGTCATCGAGAAGGCGGTCGAGCGCATGATCACCCGTGGCCCCCTCGGCCGCGCCCAGATGCGCAACCTGCATGTCTATGCCGGTGCCGAGCACCCGCATGCCGGCCAGACGCCCGAGGCCCTCGACGTCGCGGCGCTGAACCGGAAGAATTCCGTTCTCGTGAAGAAGGCGGCCTGAGTCCATGAGCGAGACCCGTACCCTCGCGGACCTCAAGGAGCTCGTCGCCGGCACTCCGGCGGCGCCCGAGGCCGCGATCAAGCGTGAACCGAAGCGTGATGCCCAGGGCCGCGCCTATGCCACCGGCCGCCGCAAGGACGCCGTGGCCCGCGTCTGGGTGAAGCCCGGCAAGGGCAGCATCGAGATCAACGGCAAGACGCAGTCCAAGTACTTCGCGCGTCCCGTGCTCCGCATGCTCATCACCCAGCCCTTCCTGGTGGCCGACCGCTACCAGCAGTTCGACGTGGTGTGCTCGGTGGTCGGCGGCGGCCTGTCCGGTCAGGCCGGCGCGGTGCGCCACGGCATCTCCCGTGCGCTCTGCAACTATGAGCCCGAGCTGCGCGCCATCCTCAAGAAGGCCGGCTTCCTGACCCGCGACCCCCGCGTCGTGGAGCGCAAGAAGTACGGCAAGATGAAGGCGCGACGTTCCTTCCAGTTCAGCAAGCGCTGACGCCAGCGGATCGGCGTCACGCGCCGGTCCCGTCTACGCAGGACTGTCATGCAGGAGGGGTGGATCCGAAAGGGTCCGCCCCTCTTGCATTTCGGGCCGCATTTCGCGGCACACTACTCACGCAACGGAGGTCCATATCCATGGCCAAGACCCCCACGGTGTTCATCGACGGCGAAGCCGGCACGACCGGCCTGCAGATCCGCGAGCGTCTGGCGGCGAACCCGCATGTCGCCCTGCGCTCGATCGCAGCCGACCGCCGAAAGGACCCCGGGGCGCGCCGCGAGATGATGGAGGAAGTGGACCTCGTCATCCTCTGCCTGCCCGACGACGCGGCCAAGGAAAGCGCGGCGCTGGCCGCCGCGCTGGGTGCCAAGGCGCCGAAGCTGCTGGATGCCTCGACGGCCCATCGCGTCGATCCGAGCTGGGCCTATGGCCTGGCGGAGCTGACGCCCGACCAGCCCGCCGCGATCGCCGCGGCGCAGAACGTGTCCAACCCCGGCTGCTATCCGACGGGGGCGATCCTGATGCTGCGTCCGCTGGTCGAGGCCGGGATCATGGCCGCCGACTACCCGGTCACGGTGAACGCCGTCTCGGGCTACACCGGCGGCGGCAAGTCCATGGTCGCGGCCTATGAGGCCCGGACAGCGCCGGATTTCGAGATGTATGGCCTCGGCCTGCATCACAAGCACCTGCCGGAACTGCAGAAGTATTCGCTGCTGTCGCGCCGGCCGATCTTCGTCCCGGCCGTCGCCGACTACGCGCAGGGCATGCTGGACGCGGTCCCGCTGCATCTCGACATGCTCGAGAAGAAGGTGACGCCGAAGGAGATCGAGGCGCTGCTCGCCGCGCGCTACGCCGGCAGCGAATATGTCCGCGTCGTGCCCGCCGAAGGCAACGGCAAGATCGAGCCGCAGGCGCTGAACGGCACCAACGGGCTCGAGATCCGGGTCTTCGGGGACGCGGCGCTGGGGCAGGCGGTGCTGGTCGCGCGCTTCGACAATCTGGGCAAGGGCGCATCGGGGGCGGCGGTGCAGAATCTCGGGCTGATGCTCGGGATTCCGGTGAATGCCAACCTGCCGGTGGCGACGGCGCACGCGGCAGAATGAAGGCGACCCGGGGAGGGGCTTTGCCCCTCTCCAAACCTCTCCCCGCCAAAGGCCGCAAGGCCTTTGGAAGCCGTCACCTGGCGCTGCCCGGGCGTGACGGCCCGCCGCTCCATGGCACCCTTCTTGCGAGCCCCGATCCCCACGTTCCGACGAGGGGGTAGTGCATGCACGACAGTGGGGGTGGGGATCTCGACCCCGTCACACGCTACGCGGGGCCTCTCGTGCGCTTCGCATCGATCCTGTGCGGCTGGTGGCTGCTCGGCTATTGCTTCCTGGTCGTCGTCGACATCGTGGGGCGGGCGCGGTTCGGTCTTTCCCTGCAAGGGACGGATGAGATCGGCGGCTATACCCTCGCGGTCATGTCCGCCTTCGGCTTCGCGCAGACGCTGCTGACGCGGCGGCACACGCGCATCGAGCTGGTGGTGCAGCGCCTGCCGCGCCTGCCGGCGGCCGCGCTGAATCTGCTGGCGGCCATCACCATCGCCGGCGTCGCCGTCTTCATGCTCGAACGCGGCTGGTCGGTGCTGGATGAGAGCATCGAGTTCATGGCCGTCTCGAATTCGCCGCTGCAGATCCCGCTATGGATCCCGCAGGGCCTCTGGGTGATCGGCCTCGGCCTTTTTGCGGGCGTGGCCATCGCGCTGGCGGTGCAGGCGGTTGCGATGCTGCGCGATCCGGGGCGCATCAACCGTCTCTACGGCCCGCCGACGATCGAGGAGGAGATCGAGGAAAGCCTCGAAGCTGCCCAGGCCGCGGAGGTGCGGTCGTGAGCGGATTCGGGCTTGCCGATGCGGCGATCGGCTTCTTCCTGATGCTGGGCATGCTGGCGCTGGGCCTGCATGTGGCGACGACCATCCTGCTGCTCGGCCTGGCCGGCGCCGCGGCCTATCTCGGCGGGCCCATCGTCGCGGCGGTCGGCACGCAGATCTGGGGGGCGACGGAAAGCTTCGTGCTGCTCGCCGTGCCGCTCTTCGTCCTGCTCGGCGAGCTGCTCGTGCGCGGCGGCGCGACCGATCGCATGTACCGGGCGATGGCGGCCTGGCTCGGCGTCTTCCCCGGTGGGTTGCTGCATTCGAATATCGGCGCCTGCGCCATGTTCGCCGCTGTGTCGGGTTCTTCGGTCGCGACCGCGGCGACCATCGGCACGGTGGCGCTGCCGACCTTCCGTCAGCGTGGCTATGACGAGCGCCTGGTGGTGGGTTCCATCGCGGCCGGGGCGACGCTCGGCATCCTGATCCCGCCGTCGGTCAACATGATCATCTATGGCGCCATGACGAACACCTCGGTCGGGCGGCTCTATGCCGCGGGGGTCATCCCGGGGCTGCTGCTGACGCTGATGTTCATGGCCGTGGTGCTGGTGATGTGCCTGTGGCGCCCGAAGCTCGCCGGCACGCCGGAACCGCGCCTGCCGATGAAGGAGCGTATCGGCCTTCTCGCCGGCCTGCTGCCGCCTATAGGTATCTTCGTCGTGGTGATGGGCAGCATCTATGCCGGCTGGGCGACGCCGACGGAATCGGCGGCGGTGGGCGTCGTCGCGGCCTTCGTCCTGTCCCTCTGCTACGGCCGTTTCTCGATCCGGATGCTGCATGAGTGCTTCGTGTCGACCGTCGCGATCACGGCGATGATCGTGCTGATCGTCGCGGCGGCCTTCTACCTGAACTTCGTGCTCGGCATCCTCGGCGTGCCGCAGGCGCTGGCGCGGCTCGTCACCTCGCTCGACGCCTCGCCCATCGCGGTGTTGTGGATCCTGCTGGTCTTCTACCTGATCCTCGGCTGCTTCCTGGAGACCCTGTCGATGATGGTCGGCACCATCCCGATCATCTTCCCGATCGTCACCGCGCTCGGCATCGATCCGGTCTTCTTCGGCATCTTCCTGGTGATCATGTGCGAGATGGCACTGATCACCCCGCCGGTGGGCATGAACCTCTATGTCGTGCAGGGCGTACGCGGACGCGGCAGCGTGGTCGAGGTCATCATCGGCTCCTTGCCCTTCCTGCTGATGATGTTCGCCCTGACGGTACTGTTGATGTACGCGCCCGACATCGCGCTTTGGTTACCGCGCCTGGCGTTCGATTGAGCTGATTGCTCAACCCGAAGGCAAAGGCCCGCCGGTGATCCCGGCGGGCCGTGGCCGTCACTGGATGGTGTAGCCCCGCGCCGCGCCGACCGTCTGGTTCCAGGTGGTCGAGCACTGGTTCCACACCCGGTTACAGGTGTCGCGGAAGCCGGGGAGGATGGACTGCGAGACGATCTCGCGCAGCCGCGCCTGGTCGGCCGGGGTGATCTCGGCGATGGTCATGGTGCCGCGCGGCGTCGTCTGGCATTCCGGCTTGCCCGACATGCAGTCCAGCGCGATCTGGTTGTTCACGCGCGCGAGCTCCCAGAACTGGTCCTCCATGCCCTTGAAGGCGCGGGTCAGGGCTTCCTGCTGGGCCGGGGTGAAGCGACGCCAGGTGGCGAGCGACATGAAGTGCCCCTGCACCCCGCCGGCCAGCGACAGCGGCAGGATATGCGTCGTCACTTCGGCCCAGTTCGCCACATGCGCCGAGCTGGGGGAGGTGATGCCGCAGGTCGCGACGCCGCGCTGCAGCGCGGGATACACCTCGCTGAACTGCAGCGAGACCGGCGTACCGCCCAGCGCCTGGATCAGCGCCGACATGGACGGGGTGTAGGAGCGGATCTTCAGCCCGCGCAGATCGGCCATCGAATTGACCGGGTGGTTGCAGAAGAACATCTGCGGGCCAAAGGGCCACAACGTCATCACCTTGGCGCCGAAGCGCTGCTGCAGCCGCTGGTCGAAGGATTCGCGCCCGGCATTCACGGCGGTGCGCAACTCATCGAGCGTGGTGGAAACGCCGATCAGGTCCAGCCCGTCGAAGAAGGGCTCGTCGCGCGCGGCATTGCCGATGGTCACCGACATCATGTCGAAGGCGCCTGAGCGCAACAGGCGCAGCGCATCCGCCGCCTGCACGCCCACCTGGTCCATCGGGCTGTAGGAGACCTGCATCTGCACGCCCAGCACGCCCGGCAGCCCTTCGTAGAACGGTCGCTCGACCGCGATGTGGTGGGCGTTGGCACTGAAATGCCCGGCCACGCGGATCGAGGTCGGCGTCTGCTGCGAGGCGGCGGGCGCCGCCCAGGCAAGGCTGAGCGCCACCAGGGCGGCGCAGGGGCGTAGGAACGTCATGCGGTTCGGTCTCCATCCGGCGGGGCGACACGACGCGCCGCACCCGGCTGCACCATCGGGCGAGCAAGATCGGTGCCGGCTTACGTGGCCTTCCGCTTGTCTGGCGCCCGGCGCATTCTGCGCGCGATCGAACCGGAGGAACGCCCATGGACACGAACCAGACCGCCACGCTGCCGCCGCTCTATGTCTTCGAGGGCCATCGTCCGGCCGTCCATCCCGGCGCCTGGGTGGCGCCCACCGCGGCCGTGATCGGCCAGGTGACGATCGGGGAGGGGTCGAATGTCTGGTATCACTGCGTCCTGCGCGGCGACACCAACACCATCGCCATCGGCCGCGGCACCAACATCCAGGACGGCACCATCATCCATGTGAATGCCGGGCGCCAGTACACGACGATCGGGGACAACGTCACGGTCGGCCACGCCGCCATCATCCATGCCTGCACGCTGCACGATCGCGCCTTCGTCGGCATGGGTGCGACCGTGCTGGACGAGGCGGTGATCGAGGAGGGCGGCATGCTCGCCGCCGGTTCCATGCTGCCACCGGGCAAGCGCATCGGCCGCAACGAGATGTGGATGGGCAACCCGGCCAAGCTGGTGCGCGTGATGACGGACGAACAGCGCGCCCGCTTCGACACCACCGCGCCGCATTACGTGGAACTGTCGGGGCGCCATCGCCGTTCGCTCGGCGGCTGAGGTGAACCTGCGCCGCCGGGCGGTGCTGCTGGGCCTGCCGGCCACGCTGGCCGGCTGTTCCACGACACCTGTGCCGACGGCCACGCTGCCCTTCGACCCGGCACTCGGCTGGGCCGATCCGGCGCGCCAGGCGATCATCCATACGGCCTATGTGTTCGCCGCGCCCGCCAGCCTGGCCGGGCGGCCCTGGGAGGCGGCGGAGGCCATCTCCCAGGCCGAGTTCCTCGCCGTCGAGCTGACCTATGGGCCGCGCTGGATCGAGATGACCCTCGCCCCCGGCGCCTTCGTGCAGGCGCGGCCGGAATGGCGCGCCGCCCTGGGAATCGACCAGGCGGCGGCTCCCCAGGCGGTGATCGATGCCTTCACCGCCGTCCGCTATGCCTATGGCGCGCAGAATCCGGCCGCCGCGGCCGCTGCGCTGCGCCCACCCTTGTTCATGCCGGGCGGGGAGGTCACCCTGGGGGTCCTGTCCAACCTGCCGCCTCTGCCTCGGACCGCTTGGGCGGCCATCCTGGCGCAGCGGGAGATGTGGCGTATCCAGCGCCCCGGCGCCTTTGGGAATCCCTGGCGATGAGTCCTCGCGTATCCGTCCTGCTCCTGCCGCTCGTCTTCGCGGCCTGTGAGGAGTTGCGCACGCCGCAGCAATTGCCGCCCGCCGTGCTGACCGGCGGGCCGGCCAGCGGCGCGCCGCTGCGTGCCGCGGTCGAGGCGACGGCGGCCGACTTCGCCAACCAGGGCCAGCGCCTGGTCGGCCACCCGGCGGAGACCGCGCTCGCCCTGGCGCGCTTCGAGGCCTTGGCCCTCGAGGTCGACAATCGCCGTGCCTGGCCGTCCCTCTCGCCGTCGCTGGCCTATGCCATGCGCATCGCGCGCAACGAGAACCGCGCGGCGATCGGGGCGGCCCAGCAGGCCACGCCGGCGGATGTGATCCGGGCGCTGGGACTCGCGGCCCAGAAGCTGCGCGCCAATGACCGCGCCGGCGCGGCCGCCACGCTCCAACCGCCCACCTTCGATCCGGGCGGGGAGGTGACGCTCGACCGGCTGGGTGAGATCGGTCCGCTGCCCGCGGCGGAACAGGCGATGTCCGCCCTGGTCCGGGAGGTACGCCGGCTCGACCTGGATTCCGGTTGGGACGGGGCGGGGCCGTGGTGGCAGAACGGCGCGCCCGGGGCGATCACCGATGGGCTCGGCCTGGGGTATTGATGGGAGCTGGAGAGGGGCCTGGCCCCTCTCCAGCCTCAGCCTACAGCGTCACCTTGCCCGCGAGCGCCCCCATGCGTTCGGCATCCGGCATCCGGCCTTCGAACCACAGCGCCGCGCACACCTTCGACATCGCATCCCCATCATGCCCGATGCCGGGCACGACCTCGATCCGCCAATGGCACGGCACGCCGCGGCGTGCCGCTTCCTCCCGGGCAAAGCGGAGGTAGTTCTGCGCGCGGGCGAAGCGATGCGGCCCCTGGGCGATGGCTTCCGGGTTGGCGGGCAGGGACGGGCCGCTCGTCTCCACATCCACATCCCCGGCCAGGATCAGCAGCGGATAGGCGAGCAGCGCCTCCAGATCCGCATCGGTCAGGCCGAGGCCGGCGAGACCCTCGGGGAAGCGCCGGTCCAGCGTCGGTAGCGAGTACCAGCCGGCATTGCCGCAACCGATGGCGCAGAAGGGCGAACGGTCCGTCAGCGACGCCATGCGATGGGCGAATTGCGACCCGGCCGAATGGCCGAACAGGAAGGCCTGCCGCCGTGTCGTCACGCCACTCGCGCGCAGCGCCGCGAAGACCCGTGCCGGCACGTGATAGGCCCAGGACTCCGCGGGTGTGACCGCGCCGGCTGCGTCCAGCACGCCGCCATTGTTGTACGGCTCCGCCCCCGGATGCGTGGCGGCGGAGAAGGTCGGCGCCAGGATCAGCAGGCCGTGGCGGTCGGCGGCCTCGATCCAGAAGTCGCGATACTCATCCCCGTTGCGGCCCATGCCGTGCTGCACGAAGACGACCGGGCGATCGGGCGCAAAGCCCGCGGCACGGTAGGCATTCAGCACGAGTTCCTTCCCCGGCGCATGCCGCGCATCGGTGAAGGGCAGCGCAACGCGACCCGGCGCGGCGAGCGCGCGGGCGAGGTCCTGCGGGTCGATCATGGGGCGGGCTTCACCTCGAAGGCGGGGGTGGTCTGGTCCATGCGGCCTTCGAAGGCGAGGCCCCGGCGGAAGGCCCAGGCGGCGTTCTCGAAATGGATGGGGATGACTGGCATCCGCTCGGTCACCAGGCGGCTGGCCTGCTCCATCAGGCGTTCGCGCTCGCCCTCATCCATGGTCACGAATGCGGCGCGGGCCAGGCGATCGATCTCGGGGTCGGAGAATTCCCCGTAATTGCTCATGCCATAGCCGCGCTCGCGATCCGTGGTGGTGATCCAGGCGCGCAGGAAAAGCTGCGTCTCGCCGGCCGAGGCCGCCCAGCCGCCCATCGGCACCGAGAACTCCTTCCGCCCGCGGCGTGGGAAGAAGACGTTGGACGGCATGGCATCGACCGAGGCCGTCACGCCGACGCGCTGGAAGAACTGCGCCAGCGCCTGGGCGATTCGCGCATCGTTCACATAACGGTTGTTGGTGGCGTGCAGGGTGAAGGAGAAGCCGCTCCGCACCCCCGCTTCGGCCAGCAGCGCGCGGGCGCGGGCCGGGTCATAGGGCAGCATGCCGACGCCGGGGACGGTGCCGCGCATCCCCTCGGGCAGCAACTGGCCCGCCGGCGTGGCGAGGCCGTCCATGATGCGTTCGGCAAGCGCGCGCCGGTCGATCGCGAGGGACAGCGCCTGGCGCACCCGCACGTCGCGCAACGGGTTCGTGCCGTTCGGCCCCTGCACGAAGGGCGCGTTCTCCCGCTGGTCGAGCTGCAGGAAGATCAGCCGCGTGGTGGGCGAGACCGCGAGGGCGAAGTTCGGATTCTGCCGGATGCGCGGCACGTCGGCGGTGGCCGGGGCCTCGATGATGTCGAGGTCGCCCGCAAGCAGGCCGGCGAGGCGCGGCCCGGCATTGGTGACCGGGCGGAGGCGGACTTCGGCCCAATGCGGCTTGTCGCCCCAATAGCTGTCGTTGCGGATCAGCTCGATGCTGCTGCTGCGGTCATAGGTGCGCAGCCGGTAGGGGCCGGTGCCGATCGCCGCGCGCCCCTCGTTGAAGTCGGCGAGGCTGGGCCAGGGTCCCTGCTTGCCGCAGCCATCGGGCGTGAAGGTCAGCCCGCTGCGCTCGCCGCGCGGCAGGATGGCGATGGCGGCGAGGTCGGAGGCCAGCAGCGGTTCCGGCGTCGCGGTGCGGATGACGAGGCGATGCGGCCCCTCGACCGCCATTGCCGCGATGCGTCGCACCTCGCGCGAGAAGGAGCCGACCACCTCGCTGTCGTTGTTGAGCACGCGGCAATAGGAATAGACCACGTCCTCCGCGGTGAAGGGCTGGCCGTTGTGGAAGGTCACGCCTTCGCGCAGCTCGAACACCCAGCTGGTGTCGTCGCGGCGCGACCAGGCGGTGGCGAGCGCCGGCGTCGGGGTCTGCCGCGCATCAAGCGCGGTCAGCCCGTCGAAGACATGGTCGCGATAGGTCGAGTTCGGCGCCGCGGCATAGTTGTGCGGATCGGCGGCGCTGGTCTCGGCCGCCATGCCGATGCGCAGGGTCTGCGCGGCAAGCGGCGAGGCGAGGGCGGTGGTGAAGGCGAGCGCGAAGGCGAGGCGGCGCATGGTCAGTCTTGTCCGTACCGAATCACGAAGGGCGCGCACCCTACTCCCGCACCCCCGCGATTGTCGCCCCGGCGCCCGACCATCGCGCCCCGCCTCAATCCGTCGCCATCACCTTCACATAGGCGCCGGGCGCATCCTCGATGGGTTTCAGCGCCCCGTCGCCGGGGATGCGGGCGGGCACCATCGCCTTGTCGAGGCCCGAGACCCAGCGATGCCAGTCCGGCCACCAGGAACCGGCGAGCTCGGTCGCCCCCTTGAACCAGGCTTCGGGGTCCGCCGGCAGGTCATCGCCCACCCAATGGCTGTACTTGCCTGCGTCCGGCGGGTTGGCGACGCCGGCGATGTGACCGGAGGCCGCCAGCACGAAGCGCACCGGCCCCTTGTAGATCTGCGTGGCGCGATAGGTGGATTTCCACGGCGCGATATGGTCCTCGCGCGTGCTCAGGATGTAGGTCGGGACCTTGATCCGGCGCAGGTCGAGCTTCACGCCTTCCAGCTCGATCGTGCCGGGCTTCACGAGGTCGTTCTGCTGGTACATCCGGCGCAGGTAGAAGCTGTGCATGCGCGCCGGCATGCGCGTGGAATCGTCGTTCCAGTAGAGCAGGTCGAAGGGGAAGGGTTCCTGACCGAGCAGGTAGTTGTTCACGACGAAGGACCAGATCAGGTCGTTCGCGCGCAGCATGTTGAAGGTCGTCGCCATCTCGCGGCCTTCGAGATAGCCGACCTTGTTCATCTTCTCCTCAAGCGAGGAGAGCTGTTCCTCGTCGATGAAGACGCCCAGCTCGCCGGCTTCCTCGAAATCGACCATCGTCGTGAAGAAGGTCGCGGACTTCACGCGATTGTCCTTCTTCACCGTCATGTGCGCGAGCGTCGAAGCGAGCAGCGTTCCGCCCAGGCAATAGCCGATGACGTTCGCGCCCTTCTCGCCCGTTGCCTGTTCGATGGCGTCGAGCGCCGCATAGGGACCTTCGCGCATGTAGTCGTCGAAGCCCTTCTGCGCGAGATGCGCATCCGGATTGACCCAGGAGATGACGAAGACCGTGTGGCCCTGCGCGACCGCCCAGCGGATGAAGCTGTTCTTGGGCCGCAGGTCGAGGATGTAGAACTTGTTGATCCAGGGCGGAATGATCAGCAGCGGGCGCTTGAGCACCGTCTCGGTGGTCGGCGCGTACTGGATGAGCTGCATCAGGTCGTTCTGGTAGACGACCTTGCCCGGCGTGACGGCGATGTTGTCGCCCACCTTGAACTTGCTGTCGTCCGTCATGCGGATGCGCAGCTTGCCACGCCCGCGTTCGAGGTCCGACAGCAGGTTCGACAGCCCGCGAAGCAGGTTCTCACCGCCCGATTCGGCGGTGCGGCGGAGCACCTCGGGGTTGGTGAGCAGGAAATTCGTGGGGCTCATCGCATCCACGAATTGCCGCGTGTAGAAATCGACCTTCTGCGCGGTATGGGGTTCGAGGCCCTCGGCCCCTTCGACCATGCAACGGAAATAGCGCGCGGAGAGCAGGTAGGATTGCCGGATGAAGTCGAACACCTCGTGCTCGCGCCAGGCATCGTCCTTGAAGCGGCGATCCTTGTCGTCCTCGGCGATCACCGGGGCGGGTTCGTCGCCGAGCATGCGCCGCGCCGTGTTCTGCCAGAGGGTGAGGTAGTCGTGCCAGAAGCCAAGCTGCGCCTGCACCAGCCGCGACGGATTGGCCATCAGCCGCGTCGTCATTTCGAGGAAGGCATGGCCGATCTTCAGCGGATCAGGATCGGCCGCCGTGCCTGCCTGGCGCTTGAGGAAGTCCGAAACGATGCGCTGCCCGCGTTCGGCCACATCGGCCATGGTGCGGCTGACCACCGCCGGGTCCGGCAGGCGAAACGACGCGGTATTCGGATTTTCTTTCTCGGCCATCAGGCTTTCCGGTGCGAGGACTGGCGGCCCGGCCTTCGCGTGCCGCCCGATTCGGGTTACCGCTGGGCCGCGATGGCGACGGAAGCGGCATGACCGGTCGGATGGACCGCGGGGCAGGGCCCCATCACGGTAGGGGCCGGGCACCGGCCGATCAAGCGCGGCGGCTTTGCATGGCTGGCGCGTTGCTGGCGCTCGGCGCCTGTACGGCCGGGCAGGGGCCTGAGCAGATCGGCCCGCTGTTCAGCCACATGTTCGGCCCGGCCTTCGAGGGGCGGGAACGCCCGCCCCATGCCGACGCCGAATCCCCCAATCTCGGCACGGTCCCGCCGCGCCCCACCGTGCCCGACATCGCGGTGCGGGATGCGCTGACCGCGGCGCTCGCGGAAGAACGCCAGCGCAGCCGCAACCCGCTGGATGCCGAGATGCGGCCGGTGGAGCCGAGGCCCGCCGGGACGGAAGGCGACCGCAGCATGCCGATGCGTGCGCCAACGCCCCCGCCGCTCGCCGCCGCGCCGCGCATCACCTGGGACCCGGTTGACCCGATC
>JAYRJZ010000027.1:0-55363 GCA_041906015.1 Roseomonas sp. | reverse complement strand
CGGATCGCGGCGACCGTCCTGCGGCGCCTGGGCAGCATTGATGAGATCCTGAGCCCCTTCCTGCGCAAGGAGCCGCCGCCGCCGGCCCGCCACGCCCTGCGGATCGGCGCGGCGGAACTGCTGCTGCTCGATACCCCGCCCCATGCCGCGGTGGGCGTCGCTGTGGCCCTGGCGCCCAAGGCCTTCGCCGGGCTGGTCAACGCCGTACTGCGCAAGGTGGCCGCCGAAGGCCCCGGCGCACTGGAGGGGCTGGACGCGCCGCGGCTCGATACGCCGGCCTGGCTCTGGGCTTCCTGGCACGCCGCCTATGGGCCGGCGGTACGCGCCATCGCCGAGGCCCATCGTGGTCCCGCTCCGCTCGACCTGACGCCCGCGCCGGGCGCCACCCCGCCCGGCGGCGTGGAGATCCTGCCCACTGGATCCTGGCGCATGGCCGCCGGCACGCGCGTGACCGACCTGCCGGGCTTCGCCGAGGGCCGCTTCTGGGTGCAGGACGCCGCCGCGGCCCTGCCGGCACTGCTGCTCGGCCCCCGGCCGGGGGAACGCATCGCCGATCTCTGCGCCGCGCCGGGGGGCAAGACGGCGCAGCTCGCCGCCGCCGGGGCCGAGGTCACGGCGGTGGAACGCGACCCCCATCGCGTCGCGCGCCTGACCGAGAATCTGGCGCGGCTTCGTCTGGCCGCGACCATCGTCCAGGCCGATGTCGCGGCCTGGACGCCACCCGCGCCCTTCGATGCCATTCTGCTGGACGCACCCTGCACCGCGACGGGCACCATTCGCCGGCACCCGGACGTGGCGCATACGAAACGGCCCCGCGATGTCCAGGCCGCGGCCGAGGCGCAGGCCCGGCTGCTCGCTGCCGCGGCCGGGATGCTGAAGCCGGGCGGGAGGCTCGTCTTCGCGACCTGCTCCCTGCAGCCGGAGGAGGGCGAAGCCCATCTGGCGCGCGCGTCGGCAATGGGCCTGGTGCATGAGCCGTTCGCCCCGGCCGAGCTGCCGGGCCTGCCCGAGGCCATCACCGCTGCCGGCTGCCTGCGAACGCGGCCGGACATGCGGGGCGGCATGGATGGCTTCTTCGCCGCCCGCTTTCGCAAGCCGGGGTAGTACCCGCCGCGATCAGAGGTGCTTGGCGAAGAATTCCAGGGTGCGAAGCTGCGCGAGCTCGTAGTCGGCCTTCACGTAGGAACCGCGCTCGTCGCAGCCGAAGCCGTGGCCGCCGCCATAGGCATGGATCTCGACCTCGGGCTGTGCTGCGCGGATCGCCGCGACATCGGTCATCGGGATCGAGGCGTCGGTCTCGCCGAAATGGAGCTGCACCGGGCAGCGCGGCGCCTCGTCCTTCGCCGCGGCGATGCCGCCGCCATACCATCCGCTGGCGGCGCTGAAGGCGCTGGTGCGGGTCGCAGCGTGCCAGCTCACCGTGCCGCCCCAGCAATAGCCGACGATGCCGCGCTTCACCCCGCGCGGCAGGGCGGCCGCCGCGGCCAGCACGTCGAGCAGCGTCAGCCCGTCCGGGATCTTGCCGCGCAGCTCTCGGCCCTGGGCAACGTCGGCGGCCTCGTAGCCCAGTTCGATGCCGGGTCCCACGCGGTCGAACAGCGCCGGCGCGATGACGGCGTAACCCTGGGCGGCGAAAGTCTCGCAGACATGGCGGATGTGCCGGTTCACGCCGAAAATTTCCTGCACCACGACCAGGGCGCGATCGGCGTTTTGGGGGCCGGTGCGCCAGGCGCCCAGGCGGTGGCCGTCGGCGGCCGTCAACGAAATGGTCGGCATGGGCGTTTTCCCCGATGGATTGGCGGCGTATCCTCCGCGCATGGGCGAGATCGTCAACCTGAACAAGGCCCGCAAGGCGCGCGAGCGGCAGGAGGCCGAGGCCACGGCTGCGGCGAACCGCACGAGGCACGGCCGGACCAAGGCCGAGAAGGCGAATGACGCGCGCGCCGAGGCGCGGCGCAAGGCCCTGCTCGACGGCGTGAAGCGCGAGGACTGAATGCGCCACTACATGCTGGCGGGCTTCCCGCCGTCGATGTCGCCGTCCTCGCATGCGGTCGAGGCCGATGGCTTCGTCTTCCTGACCGGCCAGTTCCCCCGCGACCTCGACGACCCCGATGCGCCCCTGCCAGAAGGTATCGGCGCGCAGACCACCCGCACCATGGGCAATCTGGCCCGTGCCCTGGGCGCGCTCGGGCTGGGATTGGAACACCTCGTCTCGGTGCGGGTGTATCTGAGCGAGTTCCGTCGCGACTATGCGGCAATGAACGAAGCCTATGCCGCCGCCTTGCCGCCGGGCGGGCGACCCGTGCGCACCTGCGTCGGGGTCACCGCGCTGGTGCGCGACGCGCTGATCGAGGTCGAGGCGGTGGCGAAACGGCCGCGACATGCTGATCCCGCGCCGTAAACGCGAGGACCGCCAACGCCCGCCCCTTGGCCGGCAGCGCTGATCGCTCCTCAAGCCCCGCCACGAGCCGGGTCATGGCTGAAGGCAACGGGCCGAGTCGGCGCGCGGCCAGCGCGAAGCCCTCGGCGTCGGCGACCGCGATGAAGGCGGCCATGACGTTGAATCGGCTGGTCATTGTTGCGCGCGTCGCGGCATCGGCGCGTCGCCGGCGAAGGTCCGGCGATGGGCCGACGCCCAGGCCACGGCTTTGGGGGGCTCTGCGTCGCGGCGTCGTATGCGATCGAGGCTGCTCTCGGCGCCCTGGTTCCTCGATGCGCACAGGGCAGGGCGGTGGTGTTCGCCAGTACGGGCCGACGGGCCTTGCGGTGCTGATGGAGGCTCCGGCCGGGCCGCAGCGCCTGGAGCAGAGCCCGAGCAGGCGGAAGCGCCTCATCGAGTGACGATGCGCGCAGGAACAAGCATCGAGGGCCATTGCCATGAGCCATGGCGAACGGGAGTGACTCCGAACGCGGAACGGGCCCGAATGCCGGGTCCGTCCTTGGCGCCGTCGGGAAGCAGCGGGTGGGAGGACAGACGAAGACGCGAGTGGCCCGATCGTGGGGCTTCCTTCGCGCGCGCGGCTGGGCTATGCGGATGTGCGCCGGACCCGTAGCTCAGCTGGATAGAGCGCTGCCCTCCGAAGGCAGAGGTCGTACGTTCGAATCGTATCGGGTCCGCCAAATTATCTGCATTAATCAGCGACTTAGAAGAAGCAACTTCTGTCGGCTTAGTACAGCGCTCGCTCACGGAAGCAGTACGGAAGCGGCAGGTCGGAAACGCACTCGGGGGCATGGCGCCCTATCCCGTTTGGCTGCGACTCGCTCTTCCCGGCCGCACACTCAGCGCCCACCAGAATCGCGAACTGGGGCGGAACGGTCGCTTGAGGCTCTGCCCGGTAGGGTTTACCCTAACAGAGTGATTGCGCCGTATCGGTTGGCTCGGGCAGGCTGGTTTCGATGAGGGCCGGTCATGCGCGCGGTCGGCACGCTTCAACGCCTTTGCGCGACTGGGATCGGGGGCGGCCGAAGGTCTCAGTTGGCTGCCATGGAATGCGAGCGCGATTCCGCCCCGGCACGAGAGCACCTGGAGTGATCGATCAATCTCCGAGCTCTCCAGCGCAGGCGCATGGGTAGGGTCATGGCAGCATCCGCCTGGCGGTACGAACGGCGACTCGTCGGGCGACACCGCCGTCTCGAGTTTTCCGTGATCACGGGCGATCGCGAGCAGCTTTTCAGCGCCCTGCGTCGCGGCCGGACGGACGGACGTGGCGATCCTCTTCGGGCCGCATGATGAACCGGGCCTGGGAGCGCTTGGTGCTTTGGCCGTAGGCGGGAATGGTGGCCGTGCACGCGCAGCATCGCCTTGCCGAGGCCCCCATGGTCAAGCGGCGGGACCTGGCCAAGGAAACCTTCATCGTCACCTCCCATGGCTCCGGGCGGGAGGTGCGTGCGACGGCCCAGGACCTGCTGCCTCGCGGACACACCCCAGGGTTCGCGGCGGACGATGTCTGTCAGGAAGGGATGTCAGCCTTGTTGGCGCTGGGTTTGGCTTGCCGTGCTGGCGCAGTCTGCCTCCGGCGGATCTGATCATGGCGTCGTGTTCCGGCCCGTCGGCAACGAGACCGGCCCGGCGATTGTCGAGGCTACGGCGTATTGGGACGCCAAGCCCGGCAACCCGGTTCTGCGTCGGTTCCTCGCGCTAATTTGCGCGGGTCAGCTGTCGGATCGCGCGACCGCAGGATCGGCTGAAGTTCGGAAGCGCGCGAACGACGGGGCCGTCGTGCAGACCGGCTTCTCAGATGGCGAGCAACCAATGCCTGCGGCGCAATCTATGAATTGACTACGAAACAGCCCGGCTCGGTTCACCTAATTCACGTGCCTAACCCTTTGCGCGTCCAAGACCGGGGTCAGCCGGCAACGGACACTGGTGACGCTTCGCGTCGGCCGAAACGGTGCAAGCGAGCAACAGCCCTGCTGGTCGCCATGCGCCGCATGATTCCGGCAATGGGACGCATCCGTTTGGTCGCGCGCGAGGTCGGATGGCCGGCATCCGCGGTAAGCGGGTCGCTGCGGGCGCCTGAGGATGGGCGATGCGCGCGGATGTCACCGAACAACAGCCTTGACCATGGCGTGCTTTGATGTCGGCGCCGAAGACAGCGCTGCAATCCCTGCCGCAACCGCCCCGATGATCACGAGCGCCGGTGTTGGCACGCCGGCCCGGCGTGCCGCCAAGGTGCAGGCGGCCAGGGTCGAATGGAGCGTCGTCTCCTCCGGTGTTGACGCCTGCGAGACGATGGCGGTCGGCATGTCGGCGGGCATGCCGGCGGCGAGCAGCCGAACCGCCAGGGCGTCCAGGGTCGTCACCGCCATGAAGGCGACGATGGTGGCACCGCTGAGCGCAAGTGCGTTCCAATCGACGCTGTCCGGGAGTTTACCTGTCTCGTCATGCCCGGTGACGAAGGTGACGGCGCTAGCGAGGCCGCGATGCGTGACCGGAATGCCCGCCGCCGCCGGAGCCGCCGTACCCGCCGTGACGCCAGGCACGATGCGCCACGGAATTCCCGCCGCGGTCAGCGCGGCTGCTTCCTCCCCGCCCCGGCCGAACAGGAAGGGATCACCGCCTTTGAGGCGCACGACGCGCTGCCCTGCCCGAGACCCGGCGATCATCCGCGCGATGATGCTCGCCTGGGGCATTGCCTGCACCGCCTTGCGCTTCCCGACTGCGACGATGGTGGCGCCGGCGCGTACCAGGCGAAGCACGCCCCGGCCCGGCAGCGCGTCGTACAGCACCAGATCCGCGTGACGCAGCGCCTCCGCCGCGCGCAGCGTCAGCAGGTCGGGATCGCCAGGTCCCGCGCCGACAAGCCAGACGTCACCCGGACGGGGAGCGGCGGTGCTGGCGAGGAAGCCCATCTGTGGTGATGTCCTGAGAAGCGTCTTGGTGTGCCGGAGCGGTAGCGGAGAGAAGAACGATACTCAAGCGTGAGAAATGCAATCTACCGGGAGATGCGCTCAGGCACCAATTCTCGCCGATCGGGCTGGCGCGGGGAAATCCGATCATCCTCCCCGAGCCATGCACATATCCCCCGTATCGTATGGCGTGAATCGAGCTGGAGACCCGAGCTAACCGGCACGAAAAGGACATCGTCCGGAGGGCCGCCGCCGCGCAACGCGCCTTGCGTGTTCGCGAGGCGAT
Source organism: Roseomonas sp. (assembly GCA_041906015.1). Classification (GTDB taxonomy): domain Bacteria; phylum Pseudomonadota; class Alphaproteobacteria; order Acetobacterales; family Acetobacteraceae; genus Neoroseomonas. The sequence goes on along the minus strand of JAYRJZ010000027.1, from coordinate 49,728 downwards.
ACGGAAAAGACTACTGAAAATAGTTTTTTATTTGACGATGCGCGTAACGCAATGTTGTTATTGATTCATGTTCACCAAAGCGCCGCTCAGGACAGCGATCGTTCCGTCCGCCGCCCCGATGCCAGGTCGCATGACCGGCATTGAGCGGATGCGGTGCTGTCGCTGCTGTCTTACCGGCTGCTGATCCCGATCGGGCGGCACCGGTCGTACTCCTGACATTCCGACAATTGGCTCGCGGTGGCAGCGCCCGCCGCGCGCGATCCCCCTTTGCCCGAGGCACCGCACATGACTTCCGTGAACCCTGAAACCATCGCCCTGCACGCCGGCTGGCGTCGTGATGCTGCGACCAACGCCGTAGCCGTCCCGATCTACCAGACGACCTCCTACCAGTTCGACGACACCGCCCATGCCGGGCGCCTCTTCGCGCTGGAGGAACTGGGCAACATCTATACCCGCGTGAACAACCCAACGGTGGACGTGCTGGAACAGCGCGTCGCCGCACTGGAAGGCGGCGTCGCCGCCCTGGTCGTGGCGTCGGGCCAGGCGGCATCGGCCTTCTCGGTGCAGAACCTGGCCCATGCCGGGGACAACATCGTCAGCAGCACCGACCTGTATGGAGGTACCTGGAACCTCTTTGCCAACATGCTGAAGGACCAGGGCATCGAGGTACGCTTCGTCGACCCGTCCGACCCCGAGAACTTCCGCCGTGCCACCGATGGACGGACCCGCGCCTATTACGCGGAGACGCTGCCCAACCCGAAGCTCGAGGTCTTCCCGATCGCCGAGGTTGCCGCCATCGGTCGCCCGCTGGGCATTCCGCTGATCGTCGACAACACCGCGGCACCGCTGTTGGTGAAGCCCTTCGAGCATGGCGCCGCCGTCGTCGTGCATTCGCTGACCAAGTACATCGGCGGCCACGGCACCAGCATCGGTGGCATCATCATCGATGGCGGCAATTTCGACTGGGCCGCGCACGCCGACCGGCAGCCGGCGCTGCATCGACCCGACCCGTCCTATCACGGCGCCGTCTGGGTCGAGGCGGCCAAGCCGCTCGGCCCCATCGCCTATGTGCTGAAGGCGCGCGTCACGCTGCAGCGCGACCTCGGCGCGGCGATCTCGCCCTTCAATGCCTTCCTGATCCTGCAGGGCCTGGAGACGCTGCCGCTGCGCATTCGCGAGCACAGCCGCAATGCCGAGGAAGTCGCGGACTTCCTGGCCGATCGGCCTGGCGTGACACGCGTCATCCATCCCAAGCACTTGGCCGGCGAACCTGCCGCGCGCACGGCAAAGTATCTGACGCGCGGCTTCGGGGGCCTGGTCGGCTTCGAACTCGCCGGTGGCGCGGAGGCGGGGCGCCGCTTCATCGACGCGCTGAAGCTCTTCTACCATGTCGCCAATATCGGCGATGCGCGCAGCCTCGCGATCCATCCGGCGAGCACGACGCATTCCCAGCTTTCGGTGGAGGAGCAGGCGCGCACCGGCGTGACGCCGGGCTATGTCCGCCTGTCCATCGGCCTTGAGCATATCGACGACATCCTGGCGGATCTCGACCAGGCGCTCGATGCGGCCACGAAGGCCCCATCCGTGCGCGCTGCAGCGGAATGACGCCATGACCGCGAGCAACATCATCGCGCTGCGCCGGGAGGCGCAGCACTCCTCCAGTGACGCGGCCTGGAACGGGCTGCAGCAGCTGACTCCCATGCTGGCCGCCATCGCCGCCGCCGCGGCCGAGCACGACCGGGATGGCAGCTTCCCCTTCGACAGCCTCGCCAGGCTGCATGAGGCAGGGGTGCTGTCGCTCACGGTGCCGACGGCGCTGGGTGGCGGCGGCGCGGGGCTGTCACTGGCGGCGGAAGCGGTGACCCGCGTCGGGGTCGCCTGCCCGGCGACGGCGTTGGTGCTCGCCATGCAACTCACGCGGCAATCCGCGATCGCGCGCAATCCCATCTGGCCGCAGGAACTGCGCCAGCGCATCGGGTTGGATGCCGTCACGGATGGCGCGCTGATCAATTCCCTGCGTGTCGAGCCGGAACTCGGCTCTCCGACACGCGGCGGCATTCCCGCGACCGTCGCGCGGTTGCGCGCCGGCCACTGGTCGATCAGGGGCCGCAAGCGCTACGCCACCGGCGCGCCCGGCCTGCGCTGGATGGAAGTGCTCGCCCGCACGGAGGAGGACACGCCACGCATCGGCAGCTTCCTCGTGCGCGCCGACACGCCGGGCATCGAGATCGTCGAGACCTGGAACCATCTCGGCCTGCGCGCGTCGGGTAGCCATGATGTGGTGTTCCACGACGTCGCGATACCGCTCGATCACGCGGTCGGCCTCGCGCCCGTGGGTGAGGGGGGCAGGCCGGAACAGGCGCAGTCGGCCTGGAGCACGCTGCTGGTCTCGGCGGTCTATACCGGCGTGGCGCGGGCGGCGCGGGACTGGATCCTGCGCTTCGTCCATACGCGCGTGCCGACGAATCTTGGGGCGCCGCTCGCGACGCTGCCGCGCGTCATCGAGACGGTCGGCGCCATCGAGGGCGCGCTCGCCGTCAATGCGCGCGTCACCGATGCGGTCGCTGCCGCCACCGATGCGGGTTTCCCACCCACTCAGGCGGAGAACGGCGCGCTCAAGGTCGCGCTGACCGAGAATGCGGTGAAGGCGGTGCAGCTGGCTGTCTCGCTCGCCGGCAACCACGCCCATGACCGCGCGCAGGCACTCGAACGCCATTGGCGGGACGTGCAATGCGCGCTGGTGCACGTGCCCACCACCGACGCGGCGCATCTCGCCGCCGGTCGCGCCGCGCTGACGGCGAGCAAGCCCCGGGAGACACTGTCGTGACGCTGTTCCGCCGCACCCTGCTGACGGCCATCCTCGCCTCGCCGGCGCTCGCGCGGGCGAGTGAGACCTTTCCCTCGCGGCCCATCCGCTATGTCTGCCCCTTCCCGCCTGGCGCGACGAACGACAATGTCTCGCGCACCATGGCGCGGGCGCTGCAGGCGCGGCTGGGCGTGCCTGTGGTGGTCGAGAACCGTGCCGGCGCCGGCGGCGCGGTAGGCGCGCGCTTCGTCGCCGAGAGCAAGCCTGACGGCACCACCTTGCTCAATGCCTCGGCCGGCAACCTCACCATCGCGCCGCATCTGTCCAATGTCGGCTACGACCCGCTCCGCTCCTTCGCCCCGGTCGCCTCGGCGGGCGAGAGCTACAGCATCGTCGCGGTAAATCCGTCACTGCCGGTACGCAACCTGGCGGAGCTCATCGCCTATGGCCGGGCGAACCCCGGCAAGCTGAACTATGCTTCGGCCGGTATAGGTTCCGCCGGTCATCTGCGCGGCGCGCTGCTGGCGAGTGAGGGCGGCTTCGAGGCGGTGCACGTACCCTTTCCGGGCAGCGCACCGGCGGCGACCAGCGTCGTGACGGGCGACTGCCACCTTATGCTCGATCCGATCACCGCGCCGCATGTTGTGGCCGGGCGGCTGCGCGCCATCGCCACGCTCGGCGAGGATCGCTGGGACGCCTTCCCGGCGCTGCCCACTGCGCTGGAGCAAGGTGTTGGTCGGAACTGGCCCTCGGGCGGATGGTTCGCGCTCTTCGCCCCGGCGGGCACCCCGCCCGACATCGTCGAGCGACTGAACGCCGCCTTCAACGAAGCGCTCACCGACGCCGAGGTCAGCGCCGCGCTGCGCCGCTTCGGCCTGCGTCCTGTGGCCATCACCCCCGAGCAGCTCGGCACCCGTGTCGCGGCAGACCATGCCGTAACCGGCGAGGCGCTGCGCCGCCTGTCCATCGTCTGAGGAGCAACCGCCATGACTCATCGCGACGTCGAATTCATCGGCATGATCTCCCATCGCGCCCAATCGGAGATCCACCCGCCGACCGGCCCGATCCTCGATCCGGACTATGTGGTGCGCTTCGCGCGCGCTCATGAGGAAGGCGGCTTCGACCGCGTCCTGGTCGCCTGGCATTCGACACATCCCGACACGCTGCTGGTGGCGAGCCACGCCGCAGCGCATACGAGGCGCATCGGCTTCATGGTGGCGCATCGGCCCGGCTTCATCGCGCCGACGCTCGCCGCACGTCAGTTCGCGACCTTCGATCAGCTCACCGGGGGGCGCGCGGCGATCCATATCATCTCGGGCGGCAACCCCGCCGAACAACAGCAGGATGGCGACTTCCTCGACCACGACCAGCGCTATGCGCGCAGCGACGAGTATGTCGGTCTCCTGCGGCGCGTCTGGACGAGCGAGAAGCCCTTCGATCACGCGGGCACTTATTACCGCTTCAACGGGGCCTTCTCCGAGATCAAGCCGGCCCAGAAGCCGCATGTCCCGATCTATTTCGGCGGCTCCTCCCATGTGGCGATCGAGGCCGCGGGGCGGCACGCCGATGTCTACGCCTTCTGGGGTGAGACGCTCGAACAGTCGCGCGAGACCATCGGGCGCGTGCGCGCGGCGGCCGCGCGGGCCGGGCGCGACCCGGCTTCCATCCGCTTCAGCCTGTCGGTGCGCCCGGTCCTGGGTGCGACGGAGGATGAGGCCTGGGACCGGGCACGCGACATCCTGGACCGCATCCGCGCGCTGCGCGGCGATGCCTTCGGCAAGGCCAACCCGAAGCCCGAGAGCGAAGGGTCGCGCCGCTTGCTCGACGCCGCGAAGGGCGGGCGCGTGCGCGATCGGCGCCTGTGGACGGAGGTCGCTGCCGCGGTCGGCGCGGGCGCGAACACGACCGCCCTGGTGGGCACACCGTTGCAGGTGGCGGAGGCGCTGGCGGATTACCACGCGCTCGGTGTCACGACCTTCCTGATCCGTGGCTTCGATCCACTCGACGACGCCATTGCCTACGGGCGCGAGCTGCTGCCCGCCACCCGTGCTGTCATCGAGGCCCGCCGCTCGGCGGAAGCCGCCTGACGGCCTCCGCCATCATCGCAGGAGACAGCCATGCCCGACCATGCCCTGCCGTCCAGCGTGACCGTGTTGGCGGCGCTGAACTTCCTGGACCCGGCGGTGAAGGCGCCGCGTCGCTACATCGCCACCCCGCCGCCGGGTGAGCCGGTGGACAATGCGCGCAGCGTCACGCATCGCGTCGCGGTGCGGAACGGCCGCGGATTCGAGCATCACTACACGCTCGACAACAGCGGCTTCGCACTGATCCACGCGCCGACTGAGGCGCGCGACCTCTACGACGATGCGGAAATCCTCGTCACCTATCGGCCGGAGGTCGAACGCCTCATCCGCCGTGCGACCGGCGCGAGCCGTGTCGTCGCCTTCGACCATACCATCCGCAATGCCCGGCGCGCGGAAGCCGATGCGGCGCTGCGCAGCCCGGCGAAGCGCATCCACAACGACTACACGCCGCGATCGGCGGAACAACGCGTGCGGGACATCCTGCCTGACGAAGCTGATTGGCTGCTCTCGCATCGTTTCGAGGTGGTGAATCTCTGGCGCTCGATCGCGCCGGTGCTCGAAAGCCCGCTCGCGCTCGCGGATGGGCATTCGGTGGAGGAGACGGATCTGGTGCCGACGCGCCTGATCTATCCGGACCGGATCGGCGAGACCCACGCCGTCCTGTTCAACCCCGCGCATCGTTGGACGTATTTCCCGCACATGCAGCCAGAGGAAGCGCTGCTCATCAAATGCCATGACAGCGCGACCGATGGACGGGTTCGGCTTTCCATTCACGGGGCCTTCGACGATCCGACCTCGCCGGCTGATGCACCGCCGCGCGAGAGCATAGAGGTCCGTACGCTCGTTTTCTGGGCGCCCGAGCACCCCGCCGATGCCTGAGCCAATTCATCTCCTGTCGCCGCTCCGCATGGCCGGCCTGACGCTGCGGAATCGTATCGTCGCGGCGTCCGTATCGGTGGGTGGTGCCGATGATGGCGGCGCGGCGGAGCCGCGTAGCCTGCCCCACTATGCACGAGCCGCCGGCGCATCGGGGCTGGTGATTGCGGAGCCAGCCTGGGTGACGCCGCAGGGTTCGGGCACCCTGCGCAGCCCCGGTATGGCGCGTGACGCGCATGTCGCCGCATGGACGGCGGTCACCGACGCGGCGCACGGCGCGGGCGGGCGAATTGCGCTGCCGCTCTGGCATGCGGGGCGCCGTGCTCATCCACGTGTCCAGCCCCATGGCGGCTGGCCGGTCGGCCCGTCCGCCATCGCCGCGCCGGGCGACGCCGCGACGGCGGACGGACCCCGTTCCCATCCGGTACCACGAGCGTTGGAGACGGCGGAGATCCCGACCATCGTCGAGGCCTTCGCAACGGCCGCCGATCGTGCCCTGCGCGCCGGCTTCGATGCTGTCGAGCTTCATGCCGCCGATGACGGCCTTATCGAGCAGTTCCTTCGTCCCGACAGCAATCACCGGCAAGACGCCTATGGGGGTGACGAGGCTGGCCGGTCACGCCTGCTGGTCGAGATCGTCGACGAACTCGCTGTACGGATCGGTGCCGGGCGGCTCGGCCTGCGCCTGGACGTGGAGCAGATCGGGGCTGCCACGTTGTTCGCAGACCGCGGCCTCGCCTGGCTGCATGTCGTGCCGGCCGCGGATGACGTGCCGACAGCGCTGCGCCATGCCTTCGATGGCCCGATCATCCTGGGCGGGGCCTGGCCGACCGAGACCGCCTCCGTGATCATGACGTCAGGCGTCGCCGATGCGGTCGTTCTCGATCCGACATCGCGGGTCGAAGCATCGCCACTCCATACCCTCCATGCCGGCCCGGCCCATCTTCGCCTGCAGTTCGGCAATGGTCCCGGACGGTTTGCGCCGTCACCAGCCTGAGAAGGCGTTCTCCGTGCCGGACGACATCGCGCCGCGCCACTGTCGCCCAGGCAGAGAAGCTGATGTGGCGCCGGAATAGATCGATCGCGTGGCTCTCGACGCATTGTCGCGCGAGACGGGGTGGAGCCGCTTACCGTGCTTGTCGTCGGGCGTCGAGGTGACCGGGACAAGCCCAGGGCGCATCGCATCGCGCGCGGTCATGTGCATCCGGAGGTGAAGAACATTGCCGAGGTGACCCCGGTGCCGACGGCATTCCGGGGGGCCTGAGCCGGCCGGTCGGTACGACACAGGACAGGCGCCGCATATTCCACGCGACAGTCGAGATTCTTTGTTCTGAATATCCGGTCAGGTACCGTGCTATCAGTGTCCGCTGGCAAGCAAGGAGCGGTTCATGGCGCAGCAGACGATCGCGGTGATCGGGGCCGGCTTCAGCGGGACCCTGCTCGCCTTGCATCTGTTACGCCGCTGTCCGCCCACGACAAGCGTGATGCTGATCGAACGGAACAGTCGATTCGGGCGGGGGCAGGCGTATTCGACGGGGAATGCCAGCCATTTGCTGAACGTTCCGGCCGGGCGGATGAGTGCGTTCCGCGACAAGCCGGACGATTTCCTGGCCTGGGCCCAGCATCGCGCGCAAGCCGAACCCGGAGCAGCGCTGCCCACGGCAGGTTCATTCATGCCGCGCGGGGTGTTCGGCGACTATGTGCGCGATCTGCTCGATCGCGAGCGGCAACTGCCGGGCCGCGGCGAGCGGCTGTTGCTGCTCCAGGGGGATGTTATGGGGTTGCGGAAGCATCCGGACAGCCTGTCGCTGCTGCTTGCCAATGGGCGCGAGCTGCGCGTGGGCTTGGTGGTGCTGGCCGTCGGAAATTTTCCGCCGGAGCGTCCACCGGGCGTGACCCCGGAAGCCGCGGAGGCACCGTGGTATCGGCCCGATCCGTGGGCGACCGACGCCTTCTCCGACCTTGATCCCGATGCGCCCGTGCTGTTGATCGGCACCGGGCTGACCACGGTGGATGGCGTGATTTCTCTGTTGGATCAAGGCCATCGCGGGCCGATCCATGCCCTGTCGCGGCGGGGGCTTCTGCCGCGCGCCCATGCGTCGCGCGTCGATGCGATGCCGCCGTCGCACGTGCCGCCGCTGCCGACCGAATTGTCTACCCTCACGCGCTTGCTCCGAGCCCAGGTGCGGCAGCGTGTTGGTATGGGTGGATCATGGCAGGCGGTGATCGACGCGCTGCGTCCTTTCACCCAGGAACTCTGGCAAGCCATGCCTGCCACCGAAAAGGCACGGTTTCTTCGCCATCTGCGGCCCTGGTGGGATGTGCACCGCCACCGCATGGCCATCCCAGTGGCGGAGCGGATCGACCAGGCGCGGCGCGACGGGCAGTTCCATATCCATGTCGGGCGTATCCGCCGCGTCGCGGACGGGGAAGCGGGCGGCGCGGAGGTGGTCTTCCGCCGGCGCGACGATGGCGCCGAGCAAACCCTGCATGCGGCGCGCGTGGTCAATTGCGCCGGGCCGGGGTGCGACTACGACCGCATCCAGGAACCGTTGGTGCGCGATTTGCTAAGCACCGGCTATGCCCGTCCCGATGCGCTCCGCCTCGGGCTCGACATGACCAGCGCCTGCGCGATCCGCGATGCCTCCGGCGCCATCTCCCGCCGCCTTTTCGCGGTGGGACCCGTGACCAAGGCCGTGTTCTGGGAGATGACGGCGGTGCCGGATCTTCGCCGGCAATGCGAGGCGCTGGCCGAGCATCTTGCCTCGGTGATAGCCGTCTCGCCACCCTTCGAGGCGCGCAGCGCCTAGCGTGCTGCTGTCGGCGGGCCGTCTCGGCACTTCCTTGGCGGCAACAGAAAAACAATACTAAATAGTTGTAATAAAATTACCGCGATTTGATCTTGTCGATATATGGTCAGATCAGGCGCCGAAGCGCATAGAACGTGACGCGGTCAGCCGGCCCGCTGCCGGCACAAGAAGCAGATGCCGGTCATGCCGATCCTCCTCGATCCCTCCGCCACGGATGAGCCCAGCAAGGTGAGCGCGGCGCATGCCCTGGCCATGCTGCCAGCCGCCGCCGCGATTGCCGAAGTAGCGATGCTGTGGCGCGGGCGCATCGCGGTCGTTTCCTCCTTTGGCACGCAATCCGCGGTGCTGCTCCACCTCGTGGCGCGGGTCGATCCCGCCATACCCGTCGTGTTTCTCGACACCGGCAAGCTGTTCGCGGAGACCTTGCGCCATCGGGATCGCCTCATCGCGCGCCTTGGGCTGCGGGATGTTCGCAGCATCCGGCCGGATGCGACCGCACTCGGGCAACGGGACCCGATCGGCGCGCTGTGGGCGAGCGATCCCGACGCCTGCTGCGCCTTGCGCAAGGCCGAGCCGCAGCGGGCGGCGCTGGCCGGCTTCGATCTCGTCATCACGGGGCGCAAGCGCTACCAGACAGCGGATCGTCGGCGCCTGCCGCTGATCGAGGCGACCGAGGACGGCCGGTATCGGCTGAACCCGCTGGCCGCCTGGACATCGGAGATGCTGGAGGATTACCGCCTGGCCCATGCGCTGCCGGCGCATCCCCTGGCTGCCGAGGGCTATCCCTCCATCGGTTGCCGCCATTGCACCGACCGTGTCGCGCCGGGGGAGGATTCGCGCGCTGGTCGCTGGCGCGGGCGTGGCAAGGTCGAATGCGGCATGCACCCGCGTGCCGCCGCACCCGAAGCGTAGGGCGGCCTATTCCGGCTGCACGCGGGCGATGCGCAGCAATTCCTCTGCCCGGGCATAGTCGCGCTGCACATAGGATTGGAACGCCGCGCCGGTCTCGAAGAGCGGCTGGATCCCGGCGCCGCTCAGGCGCGCGCGTAGCTCCGGCTCGGCGATCAGCGCCTGCAATTCCTCGGCGATGCGGGCCGCAAGTGGCGCTGGCAGTCCGCGCGGACCCCAGACGGCCCACCAGGAATACAGGTCAACGCTGGGGTAGCCGGCCTCCGCCGTGGTCGGGATGTCGGGCGCCGAGGTGAGGCGCTGCGGCGCCGTCACGGCGAGACCGCGTAGCGTTCCCGCACGCACCGGTGGCAGCATGGCGAGCACCGGGTCCATATGCGCCCCGATATTACCGGCAAGCAGATCCGCGAGCGCCGGCGAGGTGCCCCGATACGGCACCGTCGTCAGGTCGACGCCGATCGACCGGATCAGCTCGACCGTCGCGAGATGGCCCGCGGAGCCGAGCGAGCCAACGCCGAAGGACCATTCCTGGGGCTTGGCGCGCGCACTCGCGGCCAGCTCCGCGACGGTCTTCTCCGGTCGCTGCGGATTGATGGCGAGCAGCACCGGCCCTTCGCCGAGCCGCGCGATGGGTGTCAGGTCGGTCAGCGGATCATAGCCCGGATCGCGCATCACCAGGCGCGCGACGGTCTGGATGCTTGCGGAGACGAGCAGCGTGTGCCCATCCGGCGCCGCCTGCGACACGGCAATGCCGCCCACCGCACCATTCGCGCCGCTGCGGTTTTCGACCGTCACCGGCTGGCCGATGCGTTCCTGCAGCCGATGCGCGACGGCCCTCCCCATGATGTCCACCGACCCGCCCGGGGCGAAGGGAACGACGATGCGGATCGGTCGCGTGGGCCATGGGGCTTGGCCGATTGCCGGCGCCGCAAGAATGGCCGCAGGCGCGGCGAATAGTAGGCGTCGGGCAATCATGCGGGCACCTTTGCGAGGAGATCGGCGTAGTGGCGTTCGGCCACATCGGGATGCGAACGCAGGCGGCCTTTGAGATAGTTCTCGCCGACCTGGCGGAACAGCGGATTCAGCGGATCGGCCGTCGGCCCCTCGGCCTCCGCGGCGAGATGCGTCGGCAGGTCGAGCAACGGTACCTCCGCATCGAGCCGCGCGCCGAGAAAGAAGGCGACGGAGAGACGGTCACGTTCGACCGGCGGGCTCACCACGCGATGCACCGTCGCCTTGAGATAGCCGTTGGAGGCGAGCTCCAGCAGCTCCCCGATATTCACGACGAAGGCGCCGGGCAATGGCGTGGCGTCGATCCAGCCATCCGCCCCCCGGACCTGCAGCCCGCCGACCTCATCCTGCAGCAGCAGCGTCAGCAGGCCGCTATCCTTGTGCGCGCCGACGCCCTGGTCGTCCTCGCCGGGCGCACGGCCGGGATAGCGGATGATCTTCATCGCCTGGTTCGGTAGGTCGCGCGTGATGGGCGTGAAGACGTCGGAGGGCTGCTCGAGCGCCTCGGCGAAGGCCGAGAGCAGGCGGATCGCAACCGCCGTCAGCGACGCCTGCCACGCCAGCAGGGCAGGGCGCAGCTCGGGTTGCGCGGCGGGCCATTGGTTCGGGCCTTGCAGCCGGCGCCAGGCCGGTTCCCCGGCCTGCCACGGCAGGGCCGGCCGCTCCGCATGGATGTCGAACTGCTCGCGCCAGTCGGGGCGCCCGCGCGTGATCTCCCGACCGGCGCGCGTGTAGCCGCGGAAATGCGGGGAATGCACCATCTCGACGGCGAGCTTCTCGGCATCAGGCAGGGCGAAGAAGGCGCGCGCCTCGCGCCACAGCGCGGCCTCCAGCGACGGGGGCACGCCATGCCCGACCAGGTAGAAGAAGCCGACGCGCCGGGCCGCGTCACGCAGGTCACGCAGGAACGCGTCGCGGTCCGGCCCCTCGATGTGGGACAGGTCGAGGACGGGAAGTCCGATGCTGCTCATGCTGCGAGTCTCCCGCCCTTGATAGTGACGCGTGACCCGCTGCGGGTCTGCGGGAAGTAGTCCCAGATCGCGAGGTGCTGGACCGCGCGGTTGTCCCAGAAGGCAACAGCGTCCTTCTGCCAGCGGAAGCGGATCTGGAAGTCGGGCTTCTCGGCGTGCTGATAGAGGTAGTTGAGGATGGCGTCGCTCTCCTCCTCCGGCACCTCATTGATGCGGTAGGTGAAAAGCCGATTCACATAGAGCCCGCGCCGCCCCGAGATGGGATGGCGGATGACGACCGGGTGAGTCGCGCTGGGGAAGCTGCGGCCGGTATCGTCGACGCCCGTGATCCGGTTGCGCTTGCGATAGTTGCGCTCCCCGGAGTGGAACGCCGTGAGGCCTTCGAGATAGGCCTTCAGGCGCGGCGACAGCGCATCATAGGCCGCCGACAGGCTGGCGAAGAGCGTGTCTCCGCCGGTCTCGGGTAGCGTGTGCAGATGCAGGATCGACCCCAGCGGCGGTTCCTGCCGGCACGACACGTCGCTGTGCCACTTCTCTCCCGCGATGATCTTGCTGTTCGCATCCGCATGGATGGGCAGGATCTCGGGATGACCATCCGGGCCCGGGGTGTTGGGGTGGATGTCGAGCTCGCCGAAGTACCGGCCGAAGCGCTTCTGGCTGTCGTAATCGAAGGGCTGATTGTGGAAGAATAGCACGCCGAACTCGCCGAGCGCGGTGCGCAGCTCCTCCACCTGCCGGTTGCTCAAGGGGCGGGTGATGTCGATGTTGTCCACCTCGACGCCGAGATGAGGCGAGAGGCGGCGCAACCGAAGCGCCTCATAGCTATTGGACATGGTCGTTCTCCCGGTCAGTGGGCGGGCGTGACGCCCTGGGCGAGGGTCTGTTCGTCGGCGCGGGCCTCGACCTGCAGATCGGCGCGGCTGGCCCAGGCATTGCGCAACAGGAAAAGCGGCAGGAAGCCGAGATCCTCGCTCGCGAGGGCCACGGCCTGCCGCAGGATCTGCTCGCGCTGCCCGTCATCGAGGGTGGTGATCGCGCGTTCGGTCAGCGCATCCAGCGCCGGGTTGGAATAGCGCATGTGGTTCGCGGTTCCCGTGCCCGCCGCCCGGTCATAGGTGCCGATGATGTTGCGGAGCAGGGAGGATGCCTCGCCCGATGAACTGCCCCAGCCATGCAGCCGCACCGCATAGGCCTGGGTCGCGCCGCGCGGGCTGTAGACGGCCCAGGGCAGGGCTTCGACCTCGGTCTTGACGCCGATGCGCGTCCAGTACTGCGCCACGGCCTGCGCGACCTTGGCATCGTTGGGATAGCGGTCGCTGGGGCTGCTCAGCACCAGGCGGAAGCCATCGGGGAAGCCGGCCTCTGCCAGCAGGCGGCGCGACAGGGCGGGGTCATAGGCCGGCACGCCGACATCAGGATTGTAGGAGAAGCTGCCGGCGGGCAGCCACTGTCCGGTGGCGACGGCAGTGCCTTCCATCACGCGCTCGGCCAGTGCCTGCCTGTCGATCGCGTGGTTCAGCGCGCGGCGCACCCGCTGGTCGAGGAACGGGTTCCGCGGCAGCGGCCGGCCCTGGTTGTCGGTGACGCGCGGCACTTCGCCCGTGCGCGAGAAGTCGGGTTGGAGGAAGATCACGCGCACGCCATCCGCCTCGCTGATCCGCAGCCGCGCGTCGCGGCGCAGGCGCGGCAGGTCCGACGACGGCACCTGGTCGATGACCTGCACATCGCCCGAGAGAAGGGCGGCGGTGCGCGCCGGATCATTCGCGATGAAGCGGTAATCCACCCGTGCCCAGGCCGGCTTCGGACCCCAGTAGGCGTCGTTGCGCGTGAAGACGGCACCGCTGCCCGATTGGTAGGACACGAAGCGGAAGGGGCCGGTCCCGATGGCGGCGCGCCCGCTGTTGAAGGCTTCCGGTGCCACGCCGTCACCAAGCTGGTGCGACACAATGGCGACCTGCGATAGATCCGAGGGCAACAGCGGATGCGGCGTGGCGCTATGGAAGCGGATGGTCAGGTCGTCGACCACCTCGACCTGCGTGATGCGCCGCACCGCGAAGCTGAAGCCGCCGGTGCTGCCAGGGACATTGGGCACGCGACGGATCGAGAAGGCGACGTCCTCGGCCGTGAAGGGCCGCCCATCGTGCCAGGTGACGCCGGGGCGCAGCTTGAACTCCCAGACCGTGTCCGATACCGGGCGCCAGGATTCCGCGAGGCCCGGAACCTGGCGGAGCTGCGCATCGCTGTGCACCAGGCGTTCGAACACATGGTTGCCCATGGCGATATTCGAGGTGGTGTTGGTGAAATGCGGATCGGCCGAATTCACCGGATTGCCGACGCCGATCGTGAGCGTCTGCGCCAGCGCCGGCGATGCGGCGATGGCGAGGATGGCACCAAGGATCTTCCGTTGCACGTCAGGCGTCCTCCGCTCGGATTCCTGCCGCGGCGATGGCGGCGGCAAAGCGTTCGCTGGAATTGGATAGCGAGGCCTCGAATGCCTCGGGCGTCGAGCCATCAACGACGAAGCCGATGCCTTCGAGGCGTTGCTTCACCGCCGGTTCGAACAGCGCGTGCCGCCATGCGACGTTCCAGGCCTGGACGATCGCGTCCGGTGTGCCGGCGGGCAGGAAGGCGCCCTGGGTGCTCGGCACGTCGAAGTCGGGCACGATTGTCTCGGCGAAGGTCGGGACGTCCGGCATCACCGGATCACGCTGCAGCGTGGAGACGGCGAGTGGGATCAGCCGGCCCTGCCTTACGTGCTCCGTGACGGCGGGCAGGGTGATGATCATGGCGTCGATCTGGCCGGCCAGCACGTCGATCGTGGCCGGCCCACCGCCACGATAGGGCACATGCACGACGCGCAGCCCACCGAGCTGCTTGTTCAGCATCTCGCTGATCAGATGCGCTATGCCGCCATGGCCCGGCAGGGCGAGCGTGAGCGCGCCATCCCGCTGGCGCACAGCCTCGACATAGCCCGCCACGTCCTTGATGCCGGAATTCGGATGCGTGACCAGCAGTTGCGAGGCGCGCACGGTCAGCGCAACGGGGCGCAGCTTCGTCCGGAGCGGTCCCTCGCGGCCGCGGAACAGCAGGTCGGCGATGGCGAGGCCATCGCCCGAACCCACAAGCAGCGTGTGGCCGTCGGGCGTTGCACGCCCGACCGCTGCCGAGGCGACGCGGCCGCCGCCACCGCCATTATTCTCCACCACCACGGCCTGACCGAGGATTTGCGACAAGGCGGGCGCCGCGGCGCGGGTGTGGATGTCGAGCGTACCGCCGGCGGCCGCACCGGCGACGATGCGGATCGATTGCGTCGGGCGCCAGCCGGCATCGGCGAGAGCCGGCGCGGCCAGCGCCGCGCCAGCGAGCCCCAGCAGGGCATCGCGACGGGATAGTGGCATGGCTGTGGTCCTCATTGCGGGCGCAGCACGCGGAAGCGCGCATCCCCGTCGCGTGCGATCTGCGCGGGCAGGCCGAGTTCCCAGGCGATGTAGCGGCGCTTCTCGGCGTCGCGTTCCTCCGGCGCGACCTGTGCCGGGGCGAGCCAGGTGTCGCCCTGCGACAACACGCGCCGCGCACCGGATTCGAGCGGCAGCCCCGCCGCTCGCCACGCCTCCGTCCCGCCGAGGAGGACCCGCACATCCGCATGACCGGCGGCAGCAAGCTCTGCCGCGCCGAAGGCCGCGAGCACGCCGTCGCGGGAGGTGACGACGATCCTCGCATCAGCGGATGCGTGCTCCGGCGCCGCTGCGACCAGCGCTGCGCGCGTGGCGAACCAGGCGCCGGGAATATGCGCCGTGCGGAAGTCGCGGCCATTGTCGATGTCGAAGACAATGGCGCCCGGCAGGGTGGCCAGATCGGGTGGCGCGATCCAATGCGGCCGCAGTTCGCCGAGCAACGGCACGCTGCGCGGTTCGGCACCGATTTCAAGCGCGCCGGACAGGCCGGCATCGAGGACAAACACCTCCGGCCAGCCAAGCTGGATCAGCCAAGAGGCGGTGACCGGCGCACGGACGTCCTCGCCATCCACCAGCACGATGCGCGACCGCAGCGTACCGACATAGGCATCCGTCGCCTGCACAAGCTGGCCACCTGGCGCGGAACGCGATCCGGGCAGGTGGCCGGCGCGGTACTCCTCCGGTGTGCGGACATCGAGGATGTAGAGGCTGCGTGCGTCCGCCTCGCTGCGGAAGCGGTCGAGCGTCGCGCGATCGATGCGCGTGACCCCGGCGCGGTGCGCGAGATTGGCCGCCGCCTGCTGTGCCCAGCCGAGCGACCCCGAGTCGGGCCATGGCAGGTGCTTCGTCTCGCCATGGGACAGCGACAGCCCAGCCCATTCCCAGCCCATCGTGCCGTTCTCGAGTGCGGCCACGCGGTTGGGGAACCCCGCATTGATCAGGATCTGCGCACCGATGATCGAGCGCGTGCGGCCCGCGCAGTTCACCACCACCAGCGTCTCGGGATCGGGAGCTGCCTGGCGCGCGCGAAGCACCAGCTCGGCGCCCGGGCAATCCACCGCGCCGGGAATGCTCATCACCTGGAACTCCGGCAGAGGGCGGCTGTCGATCACGACGAGCTTCTCGCCCGCCCGGCGGCGCGCCTCGACCTCGGCCGCACTCAGATGCGGCGTGCCCGCCTCCTGCTCGACCACCTCGCCAAAGGCCTTGCTGGGCACATTGGTGCCGGTGAAGACCTCGTAGCCTGCCTCGGCCCAGGCGCGGGTTCCGCCCGCGAGCACCGAGACATCCGTGTAGCCGAGCCGCACCAGGCGCGATGCCGCACGATGCACGAGGCTGCCATCCGCGTCGGCGAGGATGATTCGCGTCGAGCGCCTCGGCACCAGCGCGTCGATGATGAGCTCCAGCCGCGACAGCGGTGCCGGCACGGCGAAGAGCAGATGGCCCTCGGCCGCGAAGACACCTTCCTCGCGCACATCCAACAGGGCGAGCTCGGCATCGTCGCGGATTGCCCCCTTCACCGCGGCCGGCGGCAGCGCCGGAGTGCGGATCTCGACCGGCACGCCGAAATGGCGCGACGCGCCGCCGGCGATGCTCTCGAAGGTCACGCGACGGTCCAGGCGATCCAGCGCGAGTCCATAGAAATGCAGATGCAGCCCCGGGGCGTCGCCGCGCACCTGAATGGTGTGGACGTCCTCCGGCAGCAGGGTGATGGCCCGGCCCGGGGTGACTGTCCGCTCGAAGCGCGGCGTCAGCGTCTCGTCGCCGGGTTCGGCGGCGGGGGCGCGGTCATAGACGACGTTGTGCTCCGCACCCTGCACGCCGGCGATCACGGCCCAGGTGGTGTGGTCGTGCGGCGGTACCGGGCCACCCGGCGGCTTCGCGGAGAGGTACAGGGCAAAGCGGCCATCGGAATCCTCGGCGAGGCGAAAGATCGCGCTGCCATTGGGCGGCAGCGGGAAGTGCTCGGCTGGGAACAGCTCGCGCCGCAGGCCGAGCGCGATCAGCTCCTCGGCGATGGCGTCCAGCGCCGCGGTGGTCACGCCGTGTTCGGCAATGATGCCGCGCGCGGCACCGATGAGGGCGCGGATGTGCGCCGCGCGCGCCTCGGCGATGGGCGGCGAGAGGCTCTCAAGGGTCATGGGCGTGTCCTCGCGCGTCAGCCGGCGACCGACTGCTGCGCGAAGGCACGGCGTGACTCGAGATCGCGTTGGAGCCGCGCCGTGGCCTCGGCCCCACGCAGGAGAATGGCGCGATTGCCGTTGCCGTTGGTGACGGCGCGGAAACTCTCCGTGCGCGACGCCTGCGCGAGCGCGGCATCGAGGCGCGCCAGCACGGGTGCCGGCACGCCCGCCGGCGCGAAGAAGCCATTCCAGACGGTGAAGTCCGGCTCGGTGAGGCCGATCTCGGCGAAGGAAGGGACGTCGGGCAGCTCCGGCAGGCGCTGCGGTCCGATGACGAGCAGCGGCACCAGCCTCCCATCCCGGTAATGCGACCCGGCGGTGGGGAAATCCGCGCCGCCGATCTGCACATGGCCCGCGACCAGGTCGACGAGCTGCGGCGCCGTGCCACGATACGGCACCTTGAGCAGATCGAGCCGGAACTGGCGCGCGAGCTGTTCGACCGATTGCTCCGACACCGAACCGCTGCCAGTGGTGCCGAAGGACAGGCGCGGCTGCGCCGCATCGCGGGCCCGTGCCAGGAACTGCTCGAAGCTGCGGACGCCGAGGCCGGGATTGGCCCAGATGATGCTGGAGGATTCGGTGAAAAGTCCGATCGGTGCGAAGTCACGGATCGGGTCGAACTGCACCACATCGCCGAGGGCGACGACGCTGCCGATCATGGCGGCGACATTCGCGACGAGGAGCGTGTGCCCATCCGCCGGCGCCCGCGCGACGAACTGCACCCCGATCGTGCCGGTCGCGCCGGTGCGGTTGTCGATGACGATGGGCTGGCTGATGAGGGGCGCAATCTCCTTTACCAGCGCGCGGGCGTAGATGTCTGTGGGACCGCCGGCGGGCCAGGGAACGACGACGCGCACAGGACGATTTGGCCAATCTGCCTGGCCCTGCGCGATGGCAGGGGTAGCCAGCGCCACGCCAACGGCGAGGATGAGGTTTCGGCGAAGGGTCATCGGAATGGTCTCGGCGAAGGAAGATCGTGGAGGTGGGGCGGCTGTCGAATGCGCCGGCGGCCCGCCAGAGGCGGCAGGGGACTCAGCGCGTTGCGAAGCCCCGACATCGGAGAAGGCCCCGGTGGAAGCTGCGACGACTGAAAGGGTCGTGGTCCATGGCCAACAGTAAACACGAATAGAAATCGTGTTGCCATTGCAAAATACGTCAGAGTTAGGGAATAATTGCCCTGCCGTGCCTTGGTCAGTGCATAGATTTTCCGGACAGCCTGGGGTGCAGCGGGAGGTGGAGAAAGGCTTCACGCGCATCAGCCACGATGACATCCCGGGATCGTGTCATCAGGATCGGTCGCGCGTGATGCCTGTCCGTGCTCGGTGCCTGCTGGCGCTATTGCGGCCTTCGAACAGGCAGGACGGAGCCGATCAGGCGTTCAGTGCCTGCCCCTTGATCGTCACCCGCGCGCCGCTGCGCGTGTGAGGGAAATGGTCCCAGACCGCCAGATGCTGGACCGCACGGTTGTCCCAGAAGGCGACCGAGTTCGGCTGCCACTGGAAGCGGATCTGGAAATCAGGCTGCTCCGCATGGCTATAGAGATGGGCGAGGATCGCGTCGCTCCCCTCTTCCGGCAGCTCGTTGATGCGCATGGTGAAGCCGCGATTGACGTAGAGGCCCTTCCGTCCGCTGATCGAATGCGTGATGACCACCGGATGGATCGCCGTCGGGTGCACCCGCTGGCTGTCATCGATGCCGAGGAGCCGGTTGATACGGCGATAGGACCGCTCACCCGAATGCAGCGCTGTCAGACCCTCAAGAGACGTCTTCAGCTTTCGCGACAATGCCACATATGCCGCGGTCAGGCTTGCGAACAGCGTATCACCGCCGACGGGCGGCAGGGTGTGCAGGTGCAAGATGGACCCGAGCGGCGGCGTCTGGAAGCAAGACACGTCCGAATGCCACCGCTCGCCGGCGATGCGCTTGCCGTTTGCATCCGTGTGGATCGGCAGGATCTCTGGATGTCCCGCCGGGCCTGGCGTGTTGGGATGGATGTCGAGCTCGCCGAAATAGCGCCCGAACTGCTTCTGGCTGTCGTGATCGAACTTCTGGTCGCGGAAGAACAGGATGCCGAACTCGCCGAGGGCGCGGTGCAGCTCATCCACCTGTGCGTTCGACAGCGGTCGTGTGATGTCGATGTCGCGCACCTCCGCACCGAGATGCGGCGAGACGTGCCGGAACGCGATGGCTTCGTAGGTCTTGGTTTCTCATTGTGTCGTTCTTGGTCAGAGGAGAGCCTGCCGCCAGGGCGCGAGCCCGCGTCCGGCCAGGTTGACGGCCTGGGTCAGCACGAAGCCGACCAGGCCCAGCAACACGACGCCGAGCAGAACGAGCGCCATGTTGAAGGTGTCGCGTCCTTCCAGCAGCACGCCGCCAAGGCCAGTACCCTTGGTGAGGAAGTACTCGGCGCCGACCGTCGCGAGCCAGGCTGCATCGCCCCGAGCCGTGCGCCCGTCAGCAGCGACGGCAGCGCCCCTGGCAGGCGGATGCGCACTGGGCGCTGCGGCCAGGTGAAGCGGAGTGCCGCGCCGACCTCCAGCAGCTTCGGCGCAGTGCCCGCCACGCCTTCCCAGGTGTTCAGCACCACCGGCGTGAAGGTGGCGATTGCGACGAAGGCGATGCGGGCCTGCTCGCCGAAGCCGAACCACATGCCGATCAACGGAATCCAGGCGAAGATCGCGACAGTCTTCAGGGCGTGGAGACCGGGTCCGATCAGCCGTCCTGCACCGTGCGACAGCCCGCTGAGCAGCCCGAAGGCGAGGCCAAGCCTGCCGCCGACCACGAATCCCGCCAGGCAGCGCCCCAGGCTCGCGCCCAGCGCCACATAGATCGAAGGATCGGCGAAGAGCCTCCAGGCAGTATGGAGCACCTCGGCGGTGGCGGCACCAGCCGCGGATCGAGCCACGCCGCGCTGCTTGCGCCCTGCCAGGCAAGCAGCAGCAGGATGGGCGGCGTCAGGCCGCGGTGGAGACGCGGGCTCATGCCGATTGCCAGCGCTGGAGATGCTGCTCGATGGTGGCGAGCACACCGTCGAAGATCAGCCCGACCAGCGCGATGTGCCGGGTGACGTTCTGCGCGACCGCCGGGCTGGGCGGCGGTCAGCCACCTCGCCAGCGAGACGCTGAACCAGTGCCTCGGGGGGCTGCGGGTCGATTATGTCGCCTATCGTGGCGGCGCGCCGGCAACGCTGGACCTCCTGTCTGGCACGACAGATGCGGTTTGGATAACGCTTCCCGCGGTCACGGCGCATGTCCAGGACGGTCGGCTGATCGGCCAGGCCGCGATGGTGGCGCCGATACTGGAGCAGACGAGCGTCAACTCCATGCAGACATGCCCGCCGCCGACGGTGAACAGCGTCCCCGACGCGCAGCCGCCGCCCCGCTGCATCCCGATGCCGAAGATCAGCGCACCGACCACCACGGCAATACCCGCGGGAAGACGATCCCCCGCACCGGCGCGCCGGCCGGGTGCACGGATTCGATCGCCGGCAACATTCTGACAGCGAGGATGCCGAGCATCAGCATCTGCGCCCGCAGCCCGGTGCCGATCCCCCACAGCAACGCCTGGAGCTAGCCCTGACCCAGGCCGAGCGCGACCGCCGGCTACGCGGCGTCCATGAGGGCAATCAGCAATCGGGGCACAGATGGTGGTCCTTGGAAAAGGTGCGTGACAACGGGCAGGCCGTCCCTATGCGGGATCGCTGACCGTTGTGGCAACTCCGTGCCGAGACCCGGCAGGTATCAGAGCCGGAAGTGGCAGGCAGCCGCGCGGGAGCCAGCGATGGCTGTCGGTGTGAGATCCTTGCTGCGGCAGCGCGTCAGTTCGATGATCGCATCATTCTTTGGGTGGTTTGTCGCCGCGCCTTCATCATGAATTGGGCCTTCGCCGATTGGATCTGACATCAATGATTGTTGGCGATGGACAGGGATGGCCACGCAAACAGCTCCGGAGACGAGAAGCGGCGGACGACGTTCTCGAGCAACCGCGCCAGGGTGTTGTCGTAGCCGTCGATCGGCAACCCGCCGATGAAGGACATTGATCCGACGGAGAAGACCGCACCGCCCCCCGCCGTCTCGAAGAACGTGATGTCCGATCGGATGATCGCTTCCCGAGGACCAGGCCACTCCTGCGTCAGCCGCTCCTCATTCGCCGGCTCGAAACTTGGATCCTGCGGGACGCCGCTGGCAAGAATGAGCGCATGACGCGGCGTGCCGAGTGAGGTGTCGGCGCGATCGATCTCATGACCAGCCGCTCCGCCACCCATCAGGCCCTGCTCGCCGAAGCTCGCACCAGGCAAGGCGCGGTCTTCCAACCCTTGCCGGATGAAATTCAGTCGAGGATCGAGGATCGCGTCAGTGAACCGATACGGCTCGGCCCGATAGCCGCCCTGCGCGCTGAAGCCCACACCGACCAATCCTTGAGGAGGCTGTCCCAACCGCCGCCACAGCCCACCATAGCTACCATCGAAGGCGTGGTAGCCCTCCCCAGGCGCGGCTGCCCAGGTCCGTATTCCGCCCTCCGCGCGGCGCAGCTCGACGGCCCAGGTCTCGCCCAGGAACGGCACGATCTTCCAATAGAAGCCGTTGCCCCCGAGATAGAGGAAGCGCCCGCCTTCGGCGATGTAGCGACGGACCGCGCCGTGGGTCTCGACGGTATGGTACTCCGGATGCTGTCCCGTCATCACCGTTGCGTAGCGTTTCAGGAGATCGACACCCTCCTCGTGGAGGTCGTGGTCGGTGATGATCTCGAAGCCGATGTCGCGGCGATCCATCCAGTCGATCAGATAGGTATCCGCTGCCAGCCAATAGGTTCCCGAACCTCCAGGCGTTTCGTCCAATCGGTGGATCTGGTTGATTCGCTTATCAAGCATCGGGCGGCGCATGGAAGTGATGCTGACGCCGCTGCCGTCGCGATGGGTGTTGTAGGCCGACAGCCCGTATTCGGGATGGTCCGTCGCCGTGTTGTCGAGCGCGCCCCATTCGCGCGCCCGCGGCAGCGCGGATGCAGTCATCTCGCCGCGGGGATATTGGCCATAGATCTGGTAGGTGAGCGTCGGAAGCAGCAGGGCGACCCTCGCCTGCGTTCCCGCTTCTGCCGCCCGCACAACGAAGGGGATGTTGTCGCGTCCCTCCGCCGTCTCGAGATGCAGCGCGTAGAGCCCGCTGGGCCATTCAGGAGGAATCCTGAACTCGAAGGTCGGGTCCCAGCCGAGATCGCCCACATCGTCTTCGTGGAAGTGGATCGCCGCATATTCGGAAGGGGCGTCGGTCCAGCGGTGATCCTGCCCACTCCACGCCGAACCTGTCACCGCACGGGTCGGGAGGTTTTCCAGCGTCCCATGAAACCCGTGGGGGCCGATATCGGTGATCCGATCGGATCCGATTCCGATGGCGAAGTCCCACAGGGCGTGCGGCTGCGCCGTGATGGCCCCAAGCGGGGCCGCCTGGCGGGCCAGGACATCGTCCACCTCAGTGGTGTCGATCCAAATGCTTGGCCGTTCGATCCGGCCATTGAAATGCGCAATGGGCGCCAGCGTTGCTTGGCGGGCGGCAAGGGTGAGGCGCCCCTGCCCTGGCCGTCGGGCATCGCGTAGCGGCACGCGATCGAAGGCGGTCTGTGGTGGCGGCAGATACGGATCCGGGCGAGGGCGAGCGGCGAGTTCCAACGCGCCCTGCGGCCCGTCATGGACCAGGGCGACGTCGAGCCATCTTCGCGGCTCGACAGGGGACGGGAGCCGGCACGATACGCCCGCGCCGCCCTCAGGCTGCCATTCCGCGACGAGATGGGCGTCCCGCAGGGCGATCAGGAGGACACCGCCCTCGCCGACCCAATGGAACAGCATTTGCTCCCCGGGCTCCGTCGGCAGGGTGGCAAGGATCGTCAGCCCGATCGCCAGGCGCGGCGCCGCGGCCAGATCCAGCACGGGGATGACAGCGCGAGACCCAGTGAGCACCGGCTGTTCCCGACCAGGATGCTCTCCCTCCAACGGCCACGGGACAGCGCTTTCCCGGTAGCCCGGCCCCTTGGGATTGGGGTCCCCGCAGAAAATGCGCGCGAGGCGGGCGCGAAATGGCGCGCCGCCGCGGCTGCTGACCATGAAGCGGATCGTCCCGCCCTGGGGGACGCTCCAGCGGTCCACATATCCCGTGATTGGCAGCACGTTCAGGGCTTTTCGATATTCCAGTACACGATGACGGGGGAATCCAGCACACCGCGCAGCGTGCTGCGGTAGGCGATGGGTGCTGCGAATTCACCAAGCGGCACATAGGGCCGAAGTTCCTCGAGCCGGGCCTGGAGCCGGACGGCGATGGCCTGTCGGCCCGCATCGTCAGGCGCATCGGCGAAGGCCTGGCGCATCGCCTCCACCTCCTCGTCACACGGCCACCCTGCCCAGTTGGAGCCATCGCAGGCCATGTTGGCGCCGGCGTTCGTCATCGGGCTGTGGGCGGTGATGCCTGCGGAATAGCTGATGGACAGGTTCCACCCGCCCGCTGAAGGCGGGCCACGCTGCGTCAGCCGCGTGGCCATGGTCCCCCAATCGGTCCAGCGCACATCGAGGTTCACCCCGGCGCGCCGCAGCCCGTCGATCATGACCTCGCTCATCTGCCCAATCGGCGCGAGGTCCCGCGTGGCGAGGACCAGCAGCGGCTCGCCGCGATACCCGGCCTCGGCGAGCAGGCGTCGCGCGCCTTCGATATTGGCGGCCGGGATCGGGCCGGTCGCGCCTCGTCCGTAGGGACCCTCGCACAGGTAGTAGGAAGCGCAGTCCCGCCGCAGGTTGGGATCGGCGACAACCGCCGTCATGTAGTCGGACTGGTCACCGAGCATCGCCAGGGCGCGGCGCGCACGCGGATCGTTGAAGGGAGGATGCAGCGAATTCGGCCGCAGCATGCCCTGGTTGTTCAGTGCGTTGATCCGGCGGACGGTGATGTTGCGATTGCGGGCAAGCGTCGGCGCCAGATCTAGCAGTGGGGATTCGAGCAGGTCGACCTCCCCGGTCTGCAGTGCGGAAACGGCGGTCTGCGCGTCCGGCATCGTGACCCACTCGACGCGATCGACCTTCACGCGCCGGGCTCCGGCGAGCCCGCTGGGCTCCTCCTGGCGCGGGACATAATCGCGGAAGCGATCGAACACGGCCCGCGCCCCGGAAAGGCGCTCGGCATGGTTGAAGCGGAAGGGACCGGATCCGATGGCGGACGTGATCTGGCCGGTCAGCGTGGCCTCGATGTCGCTGGCGCGCATGATCGCCGGCGGCATGCCGATCGCCGAGCCCAGTGCGAATGGCAGGTAGTTGGCGGGTCTCGCAAGGCGGATGGCGAAGGTGTGCGGATCCTCGATGTCCATGCTTGCGACCTGGGCGCCGAGGCGACGGCCGAGGACGTCGCGTCCCATCCAGCGCCGCAGTGAGGCGACGACATCGTTCGTCGTCACGGCGCTGCCGTCATGAAATTTGAGCCCATCGCGCAGGGTGAGGCGCCAGGTCAGCCCGTCCGGCGAGGTGACGACCTCCTGGAGCATCTGCGGCTGGGCCTGGAGGTTGGCATCCCAGGAAAACAAGGTCTCATAGACCATCAGGCTATACAGCCGCGTGATGATGATCGTGGAGAACATCGGATCGAGCACCGTAAGATCAGCGCTCGGCACCACGCGCAACGTCGTGGTCTGCGCTTCCGCCGGTGCGCCATGCGCCAGCCCGCCCGCAACCATCGCACCCAGGATTGCCTGGGCCGCCCTGCGCTTCGCAGTCTTGAAGACCTTCATTACCGCCTCACCCTGCTGACTCCGGGATATCTCGATGGCCTTCCCGCGGTCGGTGCAAACGATGTTTACTGACGCCTCTCGCAGTTTTCGTGAGGAGATGCTGGTCTCGATGCGGCGCCCGCTGCCATCCATGATGAGCCTGCAGGCATTCGAAGCCTCGGCCCGTCACCTCAGCTTTGCCGAGGCCGCCCGCGAGATGAGCCTCACGCAGGGCGCGATCAGCCGGCAGGTGCGCATCCTCGAGGATATGCTCGGCCGCGAACTGTTCGAACGCACGCGATCCGGGCTGCTTTTGACCGTGTCCGGAGAAGAGTTTCTCCTAGGGATCCGCCCCGGACTGGAGCGGCTTGAGACGACAACGATGCGCGTGTCCTCGCGGCGGGACGCCAGCCGACGGCTGCACCTGGCGACGCTGCCGGGATTTGGAGCCCGTTGGCTGGTGCCCCGCCTTGCGACCTTCACGGCTGCCCATCCCGAGATTGACATCGCCTTCTTCACGGCGACCGAACCCGTCGATTTCGAGAAGAACCCGCTGCACGACGCCGCTATCCATTTCGGTACGGCCCCCCAGGCCGGTGCACAGGGTGACTGGCTCATGGACGAGGAGCCGATACCGGTTTGCCATCCCAACCTGCGCCATCCCGATGGCCTGTCGCCGGTCGAAGCAATCGGCCGCTACCAGCTTCTCCAGCCGCTGCGGCGCGCTTCCGGCTGGGCAGATTGGGTGGCCGCCGCCGGCATGACCGGCGCGGAGATCCGCCGGGGCCTGGCCTTCGAGCAGTTGCATCTTGTGATCGAGGCCGCCTGCGCTGGCCTTGGCCTGGCATTGGTGCCGCGTTTCATGGTGGAGGCCGAGATCGCGGGCGGAACGCTTGTTTGTCCCTTCGACCAGCGCATTAACTCAGGTTGGTGCTATTGGCTGGTCTACCCGAGCAAGCGGAATCCCGGCGATGCGCTGAAGCTGTTTCGGCGGTGGTTGATGGAAGAAAGCCGGCTCGGGAAACCCGGAGACGACATACACTCGGGTGCGGGTCACCCCCGTTCCACGGAGGATCAATAGTCATCTCTCCCATGGACGCGGCACCCATTGTTCTGGTGCATGTCGCGCTGATCGACTTCGTCAGCGACACGTCCCCGATCAGCAGTCTCGGTGCGGGCTGATAACGTTGGGTGACGCGTTTCGGTTCGCCGGTGATCCGCGCTTTTCCGCCGCGTCGCGCCGGCCATTTCAGATCGCGAAGTTCAACGGCTCCGTCACGGCCCGCCGCAGCCCTGCCGCCTGCGCTCGCTTCAGAAGATCTTCGATGGTGACCCCCGCGAGCCGCGCGCGTAGTTCGGTATCCAGATCCCGCCACAACGGCATCACGATGGCCGTCTGCAGGCGCCCGGTCAGGTCGGTCGGGGCCTCGGCATCCTCCTGGACGCAGGCGACGATGTCGGACAGGCGCAGCTCCCGCGGTCGCCGGCCGAGCCGGTAGCCGCCGCGCGGGCCGCGCACGCTGTCCAGCAGCCCCGCCCGTGACAGGGCCTGGAACACCGGTTCGACGCCGCGCCGCGCGGCGCCCATGCGTTCGGCGACATCGGCCCCGCTGACCAATTCCCCTGTCCGGCCTGCGTGGAATGCGATGTCGAGCATGATGGCAACGGCAGTCAGCGCTCGATCGCGGCGCAGCAGCATGACGGATCCCCCCGCAACATTTGTCCCGACATGATGTACGCGCGGTTTGCGTGAATAGCGAGGGGTGGCTGCTCGGCGGCACGTCCTTCGACGGCGGTTCTACCCCCCCCTGAACCTCACCATCGGGATGTGGTAATCCCTGGCGCCATGGCCCGTGCAAGCACCCTGTCCCGCCAGCCGAAGCGCGTCGGCAACGCCGCTCCCACCGCCGCCACGCCAACGGCGGCGGCCCGTGGCCGGCTCTATGGCAGCATCCTCGAAACGATCGGCGGCACGCCGCTGGTGCTGCTGCCGCGCTTGGCCGCCACCGAGGGGCTGGTCGCACGCCTCGCCCTCAAGCTGGAATTCTTCAACCCGCTCGGTTCGGTGAAGGATCGCATCGGCCTTGCCATGATCGAGACGGCGGAGCGCGACGGCCTGATCGCGCCAGGCCGGTCTGTGCTGGTCGAGCCGACCTCGGGCAATACCGGCATCGCCCTGGCCTTCGCCGCGGCCGCCAAGGGATACCGGCTGATCGTGGTCATGCCCGATGGCGCCAGCATCGAACGCCGACGCATGATGCGGTTGATGGGCGCGGAGCTGGAACTCACGCCCTCGCGCCGAGGCATGGCGGGTGCGATCGCACGGGCGGAGGCGATCCTGGCGGCGACGCCCGGCGCCTGGATGCCGCGGCAATTCGACAACCCCGCCAATCCCGACATCCACGCCGCGACCACCGCCGAGGAGATCTGGACCGATACCGGCGGGGAGGTCGACGCGATCGTCGGCGGCATCGGCACCGGCGGGACGCTGACCGGCATCGCGCGCGTCCTGAAGCCGCGCCGCAAGGGCCTGCGCGTGCTGGGCGTCGAGCCGGCGGAATCCGCGGTGCTGTCCGGGGACGAACCCGGCCCGCACGACATCCAGGGCATCGGGGCGGGCTTCAAGCCGGCGGTGCTCGAACTGGACCTGCTGGACGGCATCCTGCGCGTCGGGGAGGAGGAGGCGATCGAGACCGCGCGGCGTTGCGCGCGGGAGGAAGGGCTGCCGATCGGCATATCCTCGGGCGCGGCGCTCGCCGCCGCCATGGCGATCGCGCGGGAGAAGGGGATGGAAGGGCGCCTCGTCGTGGCCATCGCGCCATCCTTCGCGGAACGCTACCTTTCGACGCGGCTTTTCGCCGGTTTCTGACCGAAGAAGTGGCCGGGATCCCGCACAGGATCCCGGCCAAGGTTTCGGGAGGAAACGTCCTTCACACGGCCGCCAAGTCTCGGCCCGCCGATCGGCGGTGCCGCTCCGCCGACGGCGGGCGGAGAGGGTCGGGGCGTTCGCCCGTCATTCCATGTCGTGAAGCCTGATGCCTAGCCAGCCACCACCCAGGGCTGCGCCACGGAGAGCGGGCCGACGGGCCGTTCCCCGCTGACGGCGCTGCGATGCAGGCGGATCACCTCGCCCGGCGCGGCGGCGGCGACGCGGTGCAGAAGCAGCGCATTGTCCCACAGCACCAGGTCGCCGGTGGCCCAGCGATGGCGATGCACCACAGCGGCATCCGTGCTGGCGGCGATCAGCCGCGCGAGCAGACGTTCACCTTCTTCGGGCGTCACGTCGAGCAGCCGCGTCGTCGTACCCTGGTTGACGAAGAGGCTGCGATCCCCCGTCTGTGGGTCGAGCCGCACCACCGGGTGCGTCACCGCCGGGTTGGCCGAACGCGCCGCGCCAACCAGGCGCGGTCGCTTGCGCCAGCCTGGCGCGCTGCCTTCGCAGCGGCGGTCATGGTCATGCTCCGCCTCGAGATACTCGATCCGCCAGCGCAGCCAGGGATCGAGCCGGTCATAAGCGAGGCCCTGATGGGCGAAGAGGATCTCCCCGCCCGCCTCCGGCAGATGCTCGGCGCGCAGCAGGGAAAGCCGCGACGGCGCTGTCCGCCAGGTCAGGTCCGCATGCCAGTCGAGCCCGGCATCGCCAAGGCCATCCGGCGCATTGCCCTCGACCACGATCTCAGGCTGATCACCGTGGCGTGCGTGGGACAGGGCGTGGATTTCAGGCTGCCCCAGGCGCCGCGTCAGGCGCGCCTGCGCCGATGGCGTCAGCGTCTGGCCGCGCAGCACGACCAGCCCATGCGCCAGGACCAGCTCGCGCAGCTCCCGGAGAACCGCCGGCGGAGCGTCGTCGAGGTCGGGACCGTCGAGGGCGACGCCATAGGCCGGGTGCAGGGCGGAGACCACCGCCCAGCGCACACCTTCGCGGGCGGTGCTCATGGATGCACGGCGGCGAGGAGAAGGGCTTCGGCCACGTCCGGGTCGGTCGGGGGCGCCAGCACATGCAGCGCCACGCCGCCGGCCGCGGCGAGGATGGCGGCGAGCCAGGCAAGCACACCCGGGTCGAGCGCCGGGACGAGAGCGAGGGCGATCACAGCCGGGGCGCTTGCATCAGGCCGCTCGCCACGAGCAGCGTGAAAAGCGCGCCGACGGCGATGAGCGCGCGCAGCGTCAGGCCCATCATGCGCGTCCTCCTTCGCGGGTGAGGACGAGCCGCGCGACGCGCTCGGCTTCGGCGGGGGAGGGGAAGCGGCTGCCGTGCAGATCCTCGACGCGGGGATCGAGGGCGGTGAAGAGCCAGCCTGAATCGCCGGTGGTGGCGACGCCGAGCATATGACCGTTCTGCGTGATGGGTCGTGACAGGATCATGCCGAGGGCTCCTCCGGCGTGCGGTGCCGGATGACCTGAGGTTCGGAACGAGAGAGCGGCGGTGTCGGGGCGGTCAGCCCGGACGACGCATTCGGTCGGCCGGACAGCAGCGGCACGGAGCGCAGATGGCCTGGCACCGGGTCGGATCCTGTCGCGTGTCGAATGGCATCGTCTTGCATCTCCCGGGGACGGTCCCCGTTCATCGGCGGCACCAATTCACGATTCATGGACGGGCTTCGTCAAGCAGAAATTCCCGGAATCAATGTGAAATAAAATCTGGAGAACATCCTGCTGGAAGGGACCTGAAGCCAGGAAAACCGCTCCTCTGTGTTGGGGGTTGGCAATCAAATCTTCGCCTCCCGCCCGTCATTCCCCGATTCTGGAGAAGGTGCTTTCACTGGCGGCCACGGCCAAGATATATTTGCTGTTTGACATCGTGAAATAGCAACGCGAAACATCCCGGCTACCCGATGCGAAGCGGAGTGCGTTGCCCACCATGTCCGGAAAGCCGAGCGGCGCCGAATTGATCAAGGCGGAAAGCCGCGCGCTCCGCGGCACCATCGCCGAGGAGATCGCCGCGGCCGACGTGCGCGGCGGCCTGTCCGAAAGCGCCTACACGCTCCTCAAGTTCCACGGCACCTATGAGCAGTTCGACCGCGACACCGCGACCGAGCGCAAGCAGCGCGGCGAGGACAAGGACTGGTCCTTCATGGTGCGCGTGCGGGCGCCGGCCGGGCGGCTGACCGCCGCGCAATGGCTCGCCCTCGACGCGCTCGCCGATTCCCACGCGGATGGCACGCTGCGGCTGACCACGCGGCAGGGCGTGCAGTTCCACGGCATCATCCGCCAGTCGCTGAAGCCGTCCATCGCGGTGATCCACGACGCGCTGATGACCACCCTCGCGGCCTGCGGGGACGTGGTGCGGAACGTCATCACCACCGCCGCGCCGCGCGCCGATGCGATCCATGCGCGCCTGGAAGCCGAAGCCTTCCGCCTCTCCTCGGAACTGCTGCCGCGCACGCGGTCGCACCACCAGATCTTCCTGGGCGAGGAGGAGACCGAGCTGGTCGAGGAGGAGCCGCTCTACGGGCCCACCTACCTGCCGCGGAAGTTCAAGATCGCGCTGGCGCATCCCTCGGACAACACGCCCGACGTGCTGGCGAACGACCTTGGCTTCGTCGCGCTGACCGAGCGTGACAGGCTGACCGGCTGGATCGTCACCGTCGGCGGCGGCATGGGCATGACGCACAACAAGCCCGCCACCTATCCGCGCCTCGCCGATCCCATCTGCGTCATCGGCCCCGATGACGTGCTGGAGACGGCGAAGGCGGTGGTGCGTCTGTCGCGCGACCATGGCGACCGGTCGGATCGCAAGCATGCGCGGCTGAAATACGTGGTTGCCGAACGTGGGGTGGACTGGGTACGCGACAGGCTCTCGGCCGATCTCGGCCGCGCGCTGCAACCCGCGCCCGCCATGCCGCGCTTCAGCGTGCCGGAGCTGCTGGGCTGGCAGGAACAGGGCGATGGCCGCTGGTGGCTCGGCCTGCCGATCGCGGCAGGGCGCGTCGTCGGGCCGCTGCGGGCGGCCCTGCGCGAGGTGATGCAGCGCTTCGCACCGCGCCCGATCGTGACCGCGCAGCAGGACCTGCTGCTCGCCGACATCGGGGCCGAGGACCGCGCGGCGGTCGAGGCACTGCTGCGCCAGCATGGCGTCGCCTTCGCGGAGGAGCTGACGCCGCTCGCGCGCTGGGCGCTCGCCTGCGTCGCCCTGCCGACCTGTGGCCAGTCGCTGGCCGAAGGCGAGCGTGTGCGCGCACCCATCGTCGCGGATGTGGAGGCAGCCCTGGCCCGTCACGGGCTGGACGGCGAGCGTATCAGCCTGCGCCTGACCGGATGCCCGAATGGCTGCGCGCGACCCTATGCCGGCGATATCGGCGTGGTGGGCCGCGCGCCGGGGCTCTACACTCTCTTCGTCGGCGGCGATTTCGAAGGCACGCGACTGTCCTTCGCGCTGGTCGACAAGGTGAAGCAGGCCGCGATCGCGGCGACGCTCGAGCCGCTCTTCGCCGCCTGGGCGGCGCAGCGCGCACCCGGCGAAGGCTTCGGCGATTTCTGCCACCGCATCGGGCAGGGCGCCGCGCAGGCACTACTCGGCGGCAAGGCCGCCGCCTGATGCTGCCACTCGTCTTCCTGCCGGAGACGCCGGTGTTGCTCGCGGGGCGCGGTCCCGCGCTGCGCAAGCGGCTCGGCATGCTGGACGGGGCAGGGCTGGGTCACCTGACGATCCATGCCGACGATGCGGATGACGCGCTGCGCGAGCGCGCGGGTGAGCGGCTTCGTGAAGCCCTGCCCGGGCCGGACGACATCGCTGCCGCGCGCCTCGTCTTCGCGGCTGGCCTTGATGACGCGGAAGCGCGCGCCATCGCGGCGGCGGCGCGCAGCCGTCGCATCCCGGTCAATGTCGAGGACGTCCCACCGCTCTGCGACTTCCATGTTCCCGCGATGGTGCGGCGGGGTGGGCTGACCCTGACCGTCTCCACCGCCGGCAGCGCGCCGGCGCTGTCCGCCGCAATCCGTGGCTGGCTCGAGGAGGCCTTCGGGCCCGAATGGGCAGAGCACCTGGAAGAGGTCGCCGCCGTGCGCGCGAGGCTGCGCCAGGCGGGCGCGGCACCGGCCGAAGTCGTGCGCGGCGTTGGCGGTCACCTCGCCGCGTCCGGCTGGGCCCCATTGGTCGGGGCAGGGCGATGTCCGGCCGCCGCGCCCGGCGCCCCGGCGGCCTGACCACGGGATGCTCCGCCGCGCGGCGCCTGCCATCGCCACGAACCGAACAGGAGCCTGACCAGCATGAGTGGCCGTCGTACACTGCTTCTCGCCTCGATCCTCGCCAGTGCCGCGGTGCGCGCGCAGGCGCAGGCCTATCCCACCCGGCCGATCCGCATCGTCGTGCCCTTCCCGGCCGGCGGGGGGGTCGACGTCTTCGCCCGGGCGGTCGCGCCGGCGCTTCAGGCCGGGCTCGGCCAGCCGGTCGTGATCGAGAATATCGGCGGGGCCTCCTCGCGCCTCGGCACCCAGGCGGTGCTGCGGGCCGTGCCGGATGGCTATACGCTGCTGATCACCAACGATACGCTGGTCGCGACCGAGGCGCTGCCGCCGCGCGGCGCCACGCCGTTGCTGCCGGGCCTTGCGCCCGTCACGCTGGCGATCGATGCGCCGAACCTGCTGGTGACGCATCCGCGCTCCGGCATTCCTGACATCCAGACCTATGCCGCGCGGCTCAAGGCGCAGCCTGGCAGCCTCAATGTCGGCGTGCCGGGCTGGGGGACATCGCACCACCTGACCAGCGAACTGATCGCGCAGTCGATCGGCGCGCGGCCGGAACACGTCGCCTATCGCGGCGGCGGCCCGCTGCTGGCCGATCTGCTCGCGGGCACGGTGGATGCGGCGCTGGTCACGCTGGGCGCGGCGGCCGACCAGATCCGCGATGGGCGGCTGGTCGGTCTTGCCGTCACCTCCGCGGCGCGGGCGCCGTCGGTGCCCGATGTGCCGACCGTCGCCGAAACCATCGCGCCCGGCTTCGAGCAGGTGACCTGGATGGGCCTGCTCGCGCCCGCCGGCACGCCCGCCCCGGTGCGGGAGGCGCTGCATGCCGCGACGCGGGCGGCGCTGCAGGATTCGGCGGTGCGCGACCGCCTGGCCGGCCTCGGCTTCGGCGTGGTGGCGGCGCCCGCCCCACGCTTCGCCGCCGTGCTCTCCGGAACCGCGACGCGGTTCGCGGAGGTCGTGACCGCCGCCGGCATCACGCCGGCGGATGCCTGACCATCACCTTGCCTTGAGCAGTCGCGCCGGGCGGCGCGATCCATTGCACAATGCTGTCCTGGAGGACTGACGCGATGAGCTTCACGACCTTCTCTCGCCGCGGTGTGCTGGCCGCTTCGGCCGCGATTGCCGCCGCCGCGGGACCGGCCCGCGCACAGCAGGCACCTACCCTGTTGAATGTGTCCTATGATCCGACGCGCGAACTGTATCGCGAGTTCAACGCCGCCTTTGCCACCTACTGGGTAGGTCGGGGCAATCCGCGCCCGCCGATCAACACCTCGCATGGCGGGTCGGGCCGGCAGGCGCGCGCGGTGATCGACGGGCTGCAGGCCGATGTCGTCACCCTTGCCCTCGCCTATGACATCGACGAGATCGCCGAGCGTGGGCTGATCGCCCGCGACTGGCAGAAGCGTTTGCCCGAGAACAGCACACCCTACACCAGCACCATCGTCTTCCTGGTGCGACGCGGCAACCCGAAGGGCCTGCGTGACTGGGGCGACCTGCTGAAGCCCGGGGTCGCGGTGATCACGCCCAATCCGAAGACCTCGGGCGGTGCTCGCTGGAACTATCTCGCCTTCTGGGCCTGGGCGCTGCGCCAACGGGGCGGCAGCGCCGCTACGGCCGAGGAAGCCACCGGCAGGCTGTTCCGCCAGGTGCCGGTGCTCGATACCGGTGCGCGCGGATCGACCACCACCTTCGTGCAGCGCGGCCAGGGCGACGTGCTGCTGGCCTGGGAGAACGAGGCGCATCTCGCGCTGCAGGAATTCCCGCAGGCGGGGCTGGAGATCGTCTACCCGCCCCTCTCCATCCTGGCCGAGCCGCCGGTTACGGTGGTCGACCGGAATGTGGATCGCCGCGGCACGCGCGCGGTGGCGGAAGCGTATCTGAACCACCTCTATAGTGAAGAAGGTCAGCGGATCGCGGCCAAGCACTTCTACCGTCCACGCGACCAGGCGGCGCTGCGGGCGGCGGGCGACCGCTTCCCTTCGATCGAGTTCGTCACCATCGACGATCCGTTCGGCGGCTGGGCGCGTGCGCAGCGAGAGCATTTCGCCGATGGCGGCATCTTCGACCGCATCTATCGACCCGGGCGGTGAGGCCGTGGGATGAGCGCGACCGCATCTCTCGCCCCCGCGAAGGCCTGGCGCCGCCAGACATTGCCCGGGCTTGGGGTCACCTTGGGGATCACCCTGACGTGGCTTGGGGCGATCGTGCTCATCCCGCTCGCGGCACTCGTTGCCAGGCCTTGGGAGCTGGGCCTCGCCGGCGTGATCGACGCGCTGCTGGAACCGCGCGTGCTCGCCGCCTTTCGCATGTCCTTCGGTGGCGCCTTCGTAGCCGGATTGATAGCGGTGCCCGTCGGCATCCTCTTTGCGTGGGTCGTCACACGCTATCGCTTTCCGGGGCGGCGGGCGCTCGATGCGCTGATCGACCTGCCCTTCGCGCTGCCGACCGCGGTGGCCGGCCTCGCGCTGACCGCACTGTTCGCGCCCAACGGCTGGCTCGGCGCGCCCATCGAGGCCCTGACCGGATGGAAGGTCGCCTATACGCCGGCCGGCGTGATGGTCGCCCTGTTCTTCGTCGCGCTGCCCTTCGTCGTTCGCACGGTGGAACCCGTGCTGCGCGACTTGTCCCTGGATATGGAGGAAGCCGCGGCGACGCTGGGTGCGACGCGCGCACAGACGCTCTGGCGCATCGTTCTTCCCGCCCTCGCCCCTGCCACGATCACCGGCTTCGGGCTGGGTTTTGCGCGCGCCGTCGGCGAGTATGGATCGGTCATCTTCATCGCCGGCAACATGCCGATGGTCAGCGAGATTGCGCCGCTGCTGATCGTGGTGAAGCTCGAGCAGTTCAACTATGCGGCGGCGGCGGCCATCGGGCTCGCGATGCTGCTGCTCTCCTTCGCCATCCTTCTGCTGCTTAACCTGTGGCAACGCCATCTGCGCCGGGGGCACGAATGAGTACCGCCACGCGCCCCGCCACGCGCGATCCGGCGATTGCGCGCATCCTGCTCGTGTTGATCGCGCTGACGCTGGCGGTGATCATCTTCGTCCTCCCACTCGCCGCCGTGCTGGCCGAGGCGTTGCGACGTGGATGGGAACCGGCGCTCGATGCCATCGCCGATCCGGATTCCATCGCGGCAATCCGGTTGACGCTGATCGTCGC
The DNA here is from genome assembly GCA_041906015.1 of Roseomonas sp. GTDB lineage: Bacteria > Pseudomonadota > Alphaproteobacteria > Acetobacterales > Acetobacteraceae > Neoroseomonas. The sequence continues at coordinate 14,536 of JAYRJZ010000027.1, read as the reverse complement.
GGTCATTTCCGTGCCGCTGAATACCGTGGGCGGCATCGCGGCGGCCTGGGCGATCACGAAGTTCCGCTTTCCGGGTCGCCGACTGCTGACCACGCTGATCGAGCTGCCCTTCTCGGTCTCGCCAGTGATCTCGGGCCTGGTCTTCGTGCTGCTGTTCGGCGCGCAGGGCTATTTCGGCCCCTGGCTGCGGGAGCATGACATCGAGATCATCTTCGCTCTGCCAGGGCTGGTGCTGGCCACGGTCTTCGTGACCTTCCCCTTCGTCGCGCGCACGCTGATCCCGCTGATGCAGGAGCAGGGGCGGGATGAGGAGGAGGCAGCGGCAACCCTGGGTGCCGGCGGCTGGCAGATCTTCCGGCTGGTGACGCTGCCCAACGTGAAATGGGCGCTGCTGGCGGGCGTGCTGCTGTGCAATGCGCGTGCGATGGGGGAATTCGGGGCCGTATCCGTCGTCTCAGGCCATATCCGCGGCCAGACCAACACGATGCCGCTGCATGTCGAGATTCTCTACAACGAATATATGTTCGTCGGCGCCTTCGCGGTCGCGGCGTTGCTGGCGCTGCTCGGCGTGGTGACGCTCGCGGCGAAAGCACTGCTGGAAGGCCTGGTGGCGCGCCGGATCGGAGAAGGCGCATGACAGTCGAGGTCGAGAATGTCGTCCGCCGCTTCGGCGGCAATGCCGCGCTGGAAGGTGTCAGCCTGGCACTGCGGCCGGGTGAATTCGCCGCCTTGCTTGGCCCGTCCGGCTCCGGCAAGACGACGCTGCTGCGCATTCTTGCGGGGTTGGATTTTCCCGACGCGGGGCGTGTGCGCATTGCCGGGCAGGATGTCGCGGACGTTCCGGCTCGGCAGCGCGGCGTTGGCGTGGTGTTCCAGCATTACGCGCTGTTCCGTCACATGACGGTGGCGGAGAACGTCGCCTTCGGCCTGCGCGTTCGGCCACGGCGACTGCGGCCGGCAGAGGCGGACATCACACGGCGGGTGACGACGCTGCTGGAATTGGTTCAGATACCGGAACTCGCCCGCCGCTACCCGGACCAGGTGTCGGGGGGGCAGCGGCAGCGCGTCGCGCTCGCGCGGGCGTTGGCGATCGAACCACAATTGCTGCTGCTCGACGAACCCTTCGGCGCGTTGGACGCCTTGGTGCGCAAGGATGTGCGGCGCTGGGTACGCGGGCTGCATGATCGGCTCGGCATCACCTCCATCCTGGTGACGCATGACCAGGAGGAGGCGATGGAACTCGCGGACCGCGTCGCCGTGATGGAGCGCGGGTGCATCCTGCAATTTGCGACACCCCGTGCGCTGCTCGACGCACCAGAGAACGCTTTCGTCGCTGGATTCATCGGCGATGCCACGCGGCTGCACGGGACGATCACCCAGGGCTGGCTGCACTTCGGGTCGTTGCCCATCGCTCCCGTCAGGGTCATGGCACCCGACGGTCCAGTGGTGGCGTTCGCCCGACGTGGTGATATCGAAGCGGAGCCCGTCAGCTCCGCATTGGAGGACGGGTTCGAGATCGTGCTGCTGCGGGAGGAGCAGGACGCGACCAACCTCGTCCTGCGCCACGGCTCGGTGGTGGTGGATGCGACGCTGTCGCGGGCGGCGGGACCACCCCGGCGCGGGCAGGCTTGCTTCCTTCGCGTCTCCCGGTTCGTGCTTTTCTCAGCGGCGGGCGAACGCCTCGAGACAGGGAAGCGTGAGACGATGCTGAATTCCACCTGATCCCAGGCCACGCTTGGCGTTGGACGGGGACAAGCACAAGGGCCGTAGGAGGCCTCCCAATGCCGCCATTTCCGAACCCCCTCGGCGCGCTGCGGCTGCTCTTCGCTGAAAGAACGTCGAACTGATTTTTCAGGCAGCAGATTGTCGCGTGAACGGACGCTGCGTTGGGCCGCCGAGCAGGCTACTCCAGTGTTGGCCTTGCGGCGGCAGTTCAGCGCGTGAGGCGGCACGGCGGTTCGAGGTGAGTGCCTCGGCGGCGATCAAGCTGGTGCGGCGGGTGCGCGAGATGGGCAGCGCCGCGCCGGCGAAGATCGGCGGCTACCTGCGCGAACTCACCACAGCCCGGCCTGGCATCACGCTGGCGGAGATCCAGGCGGAGCTGACCAAGCGTGGCATCGAGGTGGGTTCCCTGACGACGATCTGGTCGACGCTGCGCCGGCTGGGGCTGCGGCACAAAAAAGTCGCTGAGGGCTACCGAGCAGGACCGGCCGGATGTCGCCGCCGACCGTAGCCAGTGGCGGGTGTGGCAGCGCTACATGGACCCCGAGCGCTTCGTATTCCCCGTCGAGACCGGCGCCAGCACGAACATGGTGCGTCGCTACGGTTGGGGACCGCGCGGCGAACGCCTGGTGGATGCAGCACCTCATGCCATTGGCGCACCTCCACCTGCGTAGCCGGACTGCGCAGCACCGGCTTCGTCGCTCCGCTCGTGTTCGACGGGCCCATGACGGGCGAGGCTTTTCGGGCCTATGTCGAGCAGTTCCTCGCTCCTGCCCTCGCACCTGGCGACGTCGTGGTGATGGACAATCTCGCCGCCACAAGGTCGCCGGCGTCCGCGAAGCAAGCCGCGCCGCCAAGGCCAGCCTCATGCACCTGCCCGCCTATTCGCCCGACCTCAATCCGATCGAGCAGGCCTGCGCGACACTCAAGGCAGGGCTCCGAAGGGCCGGCGCCAGGACACATGATGCGCTCTGCTCCACCATCGGCTGCCTGCTCGACACCTTCACCCAAAATCCGCACCACCAAATGCCGGGACTAAACACCTAGGTCGAGGTCCACGGCCACGCCGTGACGGCAGGAGATGGCCGAAGGCGGTTCTCCTGCTTCTCGCCGCGCAGACGGGCAAGGCAGGCGACGGGGTCAATCAGACGGACACCGCCAGACGGGCATCACGGGCTTCTGAAGATCCGGTCATTGGGCCGATTCCCGGCCCAAAGCCGCCGCCGGGTGGCGCATTTTATTGTTCCGAATATCAAATTAATAACCTACCAATGATCATCCTGCGTCCGTGACGCGCCGTCGGGAACGCGACGCGATCCCGTTCCGCCGGTTCGGCCATCCGACGCGCCCGCACGACACGGGAGGCCGCGATGGCCCTGCGACAGTCGCGAGGCAAGCCGGTCCTGGCGCTCCTGGCCCTGCTGCTCGGCGCCTGCGCGCCCTCCTCGCGCGAGATCCCGGAGGCGGGCCGCTTCGCCACTGATCTTGGCTACTACCGCGGCCCGGCGGCGATGCGCGTGCCCGGGCGCGAGGCGGCTCTTCCCGGGCGCTACGTCATCCTGGCCTTCTCCGGCGGCGGCACGCGCGCGGCGGCGCTGGCCCATGGCGTACTGCGGGAACTCGAGCACACCCCCGCCCCCGATCGGCCCGATCTGCGGATGCTGGATGCGGTGGACATGATCTCCTCGACATCCGGCGGCAGCGTCGCCTCGGCCAATTTCGTCCTGCATGGTCGCCTCGGCCCCGAGGGCTACCAGCGCATCGCCGAACCGGGCGGCTTCCTCCGCCACGATGGCTTCGAGGAGCTGGCATCGGGCGTGGTCAACCCGCTTCGCATCCCGGCGCATGCGTTCAGCGAGGGCAGCCGGATCGAACTGCTCTCCGGCATGCTGGCGCGGATGGTGTTCGGCCAGGCAACCTATGGGGATCTCGCCGCACCAGGCACGTCGCCCTGGCCGGCCGGGCGGCCTCTGCTGGTGCTGAACGCGGCCGACATGGCGAGCGGCGAGCGCTTCAGCTTCACCACGGCGGAACTCGCGCTGCTGTGCATCGACCTCCGGCAGGTTCGCATCGCCGATGCGGTCACGGCATCCGCCGCCTTCCCCGTCGCACTCTCGCCGCTGCCGCTGCCCAACCATTCACCCTGCGACGCTCAGGACCGGGACGACAGGGCGAGGCGGGCTTCCATTGATCCGCTCTACCAGGACGCGGGCCTGTCCACGCTCCACCTCGCGACCGCATGCGGCGGCGAGTCAGCCGTCATCGACATGCACAGCGCACCGGGGCGCAGCCGCGCGGTTCGGCTGCTGCCGCTGCTCAACCGCGATGCCTGCGGCCGGCGCCTTCCGCCTCAGGATCCGCGGCGCATCCAGCGCATCCATCTCCTCGATGGCGGCGTCGCCGACAATCTCGGTCTCGATGTACCGCTCGCCACTCTCACCGGGGGAGGGGCGGACCCGCGCGTCCGGCGCGCCATCAACGGCGGCGCGATCGAGGAGGTGGTGGTGATCGCGGTCAATGCGCGCTCCCAGGCCTCGACACGGATTGGGCGGGACCGCTCCACGCCCGGGCCACTCAGCGCCCTGCTCACCACCATCGGGGCGGCCATCGATGCGCGCAGCGGTGGCCTGATGGCACAGCTCTCGGTGCTCGAGACGGTGCTGCGCGGCAGCTTCGGCGGCCCGTCCTGCCCGCCGGGCCGTCACCGCGCCGGATGCCCGCCGCGGGTGCGCGTCATCGGCATCGAGTTCGAGGCGCTGACCGACGAAGCCTGCCGCACCGCCTTCCAGAACGTCAGCACCAACTGGACCAACAGCGCGGCCGAAGTGGCGGCGCTGCAGGAACTTGCCTCCGGCATGCTGCGCGCATCGTCCGGCTATCGCGACCTGGCCAGGCTGCCTGACAGCGAGGCAGCGACCGGTCGCCAGCGCATCGAGGCCGCCTGCGTGCGGCTGACATCCGGCGGTGCCCCGCCCGTCACGTCGCGACGAGCATCTTGACCATGTTGACGAGCCCCGCGCCCTGCATGTTGGGCTCGCGCCCGAGGCAGGTGCAGGCATCGAGCAGGATCCTCTTGACCCGGTCCGGCTCACCGATGAACTCCCGGCGCACCGACAGGAACCCGGCGAGCACGCCCGAGACATGCGGCGCGGCCATGGAGGTGCCGCTCATCTCGACATAGTGGTCCGCGGCGGTCACCGCGTCGCCTGGCGTCCAGCCGAGAGCGGCGCCATGGCGGGCCGAGAGGATCTTCTCGCCCGGCGCCACCAGGTCGGGCTTGCGGCGGCCATCGGCGGTCGGCCCGCGGGAGGAGAAGTAGGACACGCCATAGGTGTGCGGGTTGATCTTGTGGACCGACCCCACGGCGATCGCCTCCTCAAGATTGGCCGGGTCGCCGATGGACAGGTCCATGTTGGCGCCGATGGTCCCGCCGGCGGCGCGCAACTCGGCATAGCCCTCATTGCCGGCGGCGATGCAAACCAGCACGCCCTGGCGCCACAGCCGTCGCAGTTCCTGGCATAGCGGCGTGTGGCCGCAACCGAAGATGCGCGGGTCGAAATTCGCCCCGAGGCTGAGGTTGATGCCATGGATCACCAGCGCGCTGGCGTCCTCATTGATCGCCGCGATGTGGTCGAGCGCCTTGATGATCGAGGCATCGTCGCCTTCGCCGCGCTCGTCGAGCACGCGGAAGCCATAGAGGGAGGCCTCCGGCGCGATGCCTGTCAGGCTCACCTCCTCTCCGCGCAGGCGGACCTTGTCGGCGCGGCCGGCGATGATCGCCGCGACATGGGTGCCATGGCCGTTCTCGTCGATGTTGCTGGGCTCGGAGGCCCTGTCCTGCATCTGTCGCGGTTTGCCGCGCTGCGTGCAGTCCCATTGCGCCTGGACCACGTTGCGCTTCCCGTCGCCGCCGGGATGCAAGAAATGCGGGTGGCCCGCATTGATGCCGCTGTCGAGCACCGCCCATCCGATCCCGCGCCCACTGGCGGCGTAGCCGAGCTGGGCGGTGCGCGCCTGCACCGTGGCGCAGCTGAAGTTGAGCAGTGCGCGCTTGCGCGCATTGGTCCAGACCTGCTTCACGCCGAGCTCCTGCGACAGCGTGCGCAGCGCCTCGATCTCGGTGCGGATCAGCCGCGCCTGCACGAAGCGGCGCATGCGGTCCGGCGGCGTGAAGCGCGGCTCGCCCTTCGGGCGCAGCCGGGCGGCCAGCTCGCGCAGCTTCTGTTCGAGCTGCTCCGCGATGTCGTCGAGCCGGCGCGGCACGCCGTCGCCGCGCTCCTCGACGAGCTGGATCAGCACGTCATGTTCGGACTGCGCGTCGCTCCGCTCCAGTGCCGCGGCGACATCGCGCATCACCACCGATTCCGACACGGCTTGCGAGAAGGCATTGCCGACCACGTCGCGCAGCGCGTCGCGCGCCTCCGCCGACATCAGGTAGCCGGTTGCGGAATGGGGGTGGCGGGGGGAGTCGGGATTGACCCACCACGCCGACTCATCCTGCACCGCAACGCCTTTGCCGTTCGCCGCAAAATCATTCGCCAGCCTGGCATCGACGGCGACCGGGTCGAGCCGGTCGGCGACGTTCACCCAGCGGCCCACGCATTCCGGTACGGCGAGTGGGCCGCCGTCGCGGGTGAAGTGGTCCTGGATTTCCTGCAGGCCGAGCGGCGAGCCGAGGGTGAGGAACAGCGGCACCTTCGCTTCGGGCTGGCGCCGCAATGCCTCATAGGCAATCACCGACCCGAGGCTGTGGCCAATGACGACAAAGGGCTCGCCGCCGCCCCGCATGCGTTCCAGCACCGCCTCGACCATGCGCTCGCGCGCCCTGTCATCGAACAGAAAGTCGCGGACATCGGGCAGCAGCGCGCCGGTCAGGACATGCGCCAGCAGGCGCCGCGCCGGCTCCGGCAGTGGTATCACGCGCGCCGAAACCCCGCCCGCGCGGCCGGGGGGGCGCTCGGTCGGCTGCGCCTCCGCGGTGGCGGCCATTCGCGCATGGATCGCTTCGAGGCTGGCTTGCGCGGCGGCGTCCGTTCCGGCCAGCGCGGCGATGGTGCGCGCCACGGCCTCCTTCTCGCGCGCTTCGGCATCCTGCGGCGCGCCGGGGTCGGCGAGGGCGAGGATGCGTGCGGTGGTCGCTTCGTCATCCTCGGTGACGGTGCGGTCGGGCTGTCCGCAGACGGCGTGGACTGGCCGGAGGTAGCGCATGCGATTGACCCAGTAGGCCATGCGCGTGCGGTCCCCCATCTCGGCGCCGAACAGCGCCGTGTCCCACTGGCAGCGCAGCACCGACTGCTCGGGCTTGTTGCCGATGCCGTGCACGTAGATGACCGTCTGCGCCCCGGGTTGCTGGCCGCTCTTGATGATCCGGTTGGAACGCTCGGCCTTTGCGCGGACGATCGCGGGTGCCGCAGGCGTCAGGGCGATGCGGTAGGGGTTGTCGCGGGGCCGCTGCTCGTCGAGCAGCCGCTCCGCGACCCAGCGCCTGTCACCATCCTCTAGGATGAAGGTTCGCAGTCCGCAGCGCACCGTGTCGAGCGTGTCGGTCGCGATCGGGTCCTCGCCGACCACCTCAACCGGCGCGCCCGGCTTGACGCCCTGGGGGCTGGGCACCTTGACCCAGGCCACAGGCTGCAGATCGAGCGCCTTGGTGCCGCGCCGACGCGCCGGCGCGGCAGCTTCACCCGGGCTCGTCTTCTTCGTCTTGGCCATGGTCGTCTCCCTGTCCTGGCACGCGATAGGTGAAGGCCGCCCGGCACGCGGGGGATCGGCAGGTGGCCCGAGAGGACGGTGCCGGGGGTGCGAGGCTCGCAACGTCCTGCCCGCCCACGCCGGCGCCTCAGAGCGTCTTGAGGTATTCGATCAGGTCACGCCGCTCCCGCTCGCTCAGCGCCGGCCCGATGACACCGCCGCCACGCGGCCCATCGCGGAATTCGTGGCCGGTATTCGCATTGCCGGGCAGGCGGGTATCGAAGGCGAAGTCGGCACCGGTATTCTCGCGCCGGAAGCCCACGTCGCGCGGGTCGTATTGCCGGCTGCCCAGGTAGAAGACGCGGTCGCGCTGCGATGCCGGCGACAGCATCTGGTAGAGGTTCGGCACCGACCCGTTGTGAAGGTAAGGCGCGGTGGCCCAGATGCCGTTCAGTGGCCGCGCCCGGTAGCCGCGATTCGCCGCCCATTCGTTCGGCCGGTTGCCCACCATCTCGCTGCGGCCAGGCCGGACGTTGCCGGCGGCATCGGTCCAACTGCCGTTCTGCGGCACGTTGTTCGCGACGAAGAAGGCCTCGATGACGTCGTCGGTCAGCTCGCGCAGCCCCTCCGCTGCGCTCACCACCCGTCCGTCGGCCAGTGTCGCACGGCGCTGCGCGAAATTCAGCGCGGCGCGGGGATCGGTGCCGATGCGTTCAAGTGGCACCAGGGTGATGCGCGGTGCCTGCCCGGCCTGGAGGGGCTGGTGGCAGCCCGCGCAGTGCTGCTCGAACAGCGGGCGACCGCGTTCCGCCGCGGCGCGGTCGATCGGGCCGAGGATCTCCTCCGGCCAGGGCGGCGAGCGCAGCCCGTCGCCAGGTCTGGCGCCGGCGAGCTGGCGTTCCATGTCGAAGATATTCTGCACCCTGACGGAGCTGCGCAGCGTCTGCTCCTGCGCGCCAGGCATGCGCACCACCGCGCGCACGCCCATCGCCTCCGCCACGTTGCGCGCCATGGGTTGGCGGATGGAGGCATTGTACTGCACCCAGTCGAACCACGGTGCGTCCCACAGTGCCGGATAGCTGACCGGGCCGTTGGCCACGGCGAGGTTGGCCGGACGGTTGGGTAGCGTCGCGAAGACGAAGTTGCCGCCGCGGCCGAGGGCGTCGAGCCGCCCGAACCCTTCCTCGACCGGATAGGCCCCGCCGCGCCGTGCCTGGCGCTGCTCATCCAGGCCGTCGCCCACCGCCACCGCCATGCGCCTGCGCAGGGCTTCGCGGGCCGCGGGGGTGTCCTCCTGCCGCTCGGCGGTGAGAACGCGGGTGGCGAAGCGATCGAACCGGCCGAAGAAGGGCGGTCGGCTGAGGCGCGTGAGGAGCAGTGCCCTGCCGAGCGAGGCCTGGAAGGCAGCGATGTCGATCATGGCCGGCCCGCCCTCGAGCCGGATGGCCCGGCCGCCATGCTCGATCTGACCGGTATGGCAAGCGGCGCAGGTCAGCCCGACGATGGTCTCCTGCCGGGCCGCGCCGTCCTGGCCTGCGAGTACATCCCGCGCGAAGCCGATGGGTAGCCCGTCCGGGTTCATCGCCGATGGCGGCGAGGGGAGGAAGCCGAAGCGCGCCATGTGGTCCGGCGCCGCGAAGGGTGGGGCCTCGCCGCCGATCCCGGGCTGTTCGAGGGCGAGGAACCAGGAATACGGCATCACCCGCGTGCCCTGGGAGGTGTGGTGGAACCAGTGGCTCTGCGCCGCCGTCCAGTTCTGCGCGGGGCGATGGATCCGATCCTCAGCGAGCGGGGCGATGCTGCCCTCCGGCGCGCAGCCGAGGGGGGCCAGCAAGACCAGCAGGGCGCAGCGCAGGGCGTTTCGACGGCTCATGGAGGATTCCTCGTCATGGGGCTTGCCGCGATCTCCGCCACGGTCGCGAAGCCGGGCAGGAACGGGTATTCGCCGCCGCGCATGTAGTCTTTCACGGGGCCATGGGAGGCGGTGGCGAAGACCAGGCGCGCATCGTCGTCGACGATGGCCCGGCGCACGATGCTGAGGCTGTCGAGCGGCGCGATCCTGCCGCCATCGGCTTCCGTCGGCTGCCGGAGCGCAGCGTGCGGTTGCGGGGCGCAATCCGGCGCGACGCGCGCGATGGCTGCCAGTGCGTTGATCTCCGCTGCTGCGAGAACGACCGACATCGCTGCCTCTATTGGATTCAAGAAATGCTGGGATATGAAGAAAAAATCTCTTTTCTTTTTGATTTTTGTCTTATTTCGGCATGAGTGTAATAATAATTTCCAGGAAAGTGCGCAGTCAAGCTATATCGTTTCGATGTGGTATGAGGTGCAGTCGGTAGGATGGTGACGTCACGATAGGCCTGTGGTCGCCAGTAGCCCGCCGCGCATCCGGTCGGGAGGCAGGCTGGCCAGCCCTGGTCCTCGAACGCCCATTCTTTCCCCTCCCTGGTCTGCGGCAGGGATGGCTCTGGCGGCAGTCGGCGGGCGCAGCGGGACCGGCTGGTCAAGATCGGCGCCAAGATCGTCCGGCATGGCCGCTCGATCGCCTTTCAGATGGCCGAGGTCATGGTGCCGCGCGCGCTGTTCAGCCAGACCCTCCCGGCGATCGCGGCGTTGCGTCCATCGCCGCCAGCCCGATGTTGAGCCGCCCCCGGCGGCACCGGTCGCGCAGACTGACGGCGGCAGGAGAACTGCGTCCGCATCGCACCCGAAAGGGCGGACTCCATGCCGCAACGGCGATTGCCGACCGGTCAGGCCTGACGCGAGCGCCATCCAGGCGCCGTCGCCGTTGCCGGGGCCGTCGGATCGCCGATATGCTCGCTGCTCGAGGGCTGGATCGGTCGGCCATCTAGGAAATGTCGGGCCAGATGCTTCCGGACGGCACCCCCGAACGCGCAAGATCATGCGGGATGGGCGCGACGACACTTCCAGTTCCGCTCAGTCTGGCCATGGGCGACCGACCGAAACGAGGGGTGGGCCAGATTGCCCCTGCCTTTGGAAGGGACTGATGATGGCGAGGTTGTCCAACATTTGGTGGGCGTTCCCCGCAGTTGCCGCGCTCGTTGCCGCGGTGGCCGTTGCCCCCACTTCGCAAGCCCTCGCGCAAGCCGCAGCGGCGCCTCCGCCATCAGCCGCGCTGGCCGGTCCTTGCGAGGTCAGGGCTTCGAACTGGCGCGGCGCGCCCTTCTACGAAGTGCTGTTCATGAACCGCGTTCCCGGCGGACCGGCCGGGGTCGGCCACTACTTCAACTCGATTGGAAACCGGTTCGAGGCTTCCGCCGAGGTGACCGATGCGCGCTTCCGGGCCTTGAACGCGGAGGCGCTGAGGCAGGAATACGGCAGCGACGGGGTCTTCTTCAACGGGCCGCGGCGTTTCGTGGCGAACGGCGTCACGGGAATAGCCTACAACAACTGCGGGCTGAGGGTGATGAACAACATCGCCTTCTACCTGTACGGCACCTTCGAGGTTCCGAACCTGGAGGCGTTCATTTCCGGCGCGCCGCCGCCCTATCGGCCGCTGGTCTCGAGGCGGACCAATACCTTCATCTTCAACGCCGGCGAACAGGTGCACGAGTTGGTCACGCCTGAAGGTCAAGTTTACACTTTGTTCAGTATCTCCCTTAAGGTCGACCCCAACAACACCATCGAGAACCTGCCGACTCTGGGACAGCGCCTGACGTTGCCGGCCGGATGGCGGTACAGGACGCGGACGCTGGACCGGGAAATGACCCTGTCGTCCAGCTACGATGCCAACCCGCCCAATACCGTCGTTCTCGACCAGTTCGAGGGCAACTACCAGCACAACCCCGGCCAGCGGTAGTGTCCTGAGGTCCGCGCGGCGACACCTGGTTGCCGCGCGGAATGTGAGCTGAGGGGAGGGCAGCGCGGATGGGCGACAGGGCGCCTGAGCTCCGCTGGATGCCCCTGACGCGGCGACCTGCGCGAGCACCGCGTCACGAAGGTGATCCACCTCAGGAACGCTCCGCTACCGGAGCGGGATGATGCCGGTGGAACGCCGCGCAGCGCCGGCCGCTCTCCGAACGCGGCCAGGGGATCGGCGGGGGATCGTGTGATCATGATCCTGATTACGCCGCTGCTAAGGGCGCGGTTCGATATCCAGCGTGGCCATGACGGGCGCGCAGTCCAGATGCCTCGGCGACCGCATGCAGCGGCGGAGGCCGTATCCGGACGGAATCGCGGTGGATGACCCAGTATCGGTGTGGGAGATGGCGCCTGGGATAACCGCGGCATCGCCCGTCCCCGAGCCAATGCGGGGGAGGCAATCTCTCGCATACCCTCAACAAGGGCGAAGCGCTGAGGATCGCCGTGCCGAAGAAAGCAAAGGCCCTGGGCTCTTGCCTATGGCGTATCCGGTACTGCGGCGACCCTTGAGAACTGCGCCCGGCTGCTTCAGCCGTCCGATGTGGGCCGAGAGAATGAGGAGCCTGACTCTTGCCGGATCAGATCTCGATACGGACATCGAGGACGCATGAGATCTGACCGTTGCATGGGCGTGAGCCGAAACTGACCGCCAAGGGGCGCGTTACGGGTGCCCCGTTGTTCAGCCGCGTGCCGCGGGAACGGGAGCCGGAGCCGGCGGAGCGGCCTGGACCGGGGCGGGCGGCGGCGGGGGCGGCTGCTGGGCACATGCCGCGAGCAGCAGCACGGGCGCCACCACAGCGACTGCCTTGCGGAGCAGCCGGCGGCCGGCCGTCGATTTGGAAACGCTGAGCATGTGATTCTCCATAATTAGATCGCTCATGGACAACGTAAGATTGAAGGGCAATTCTTGACGCAGTGTCAAACGGCCAGTTGCAGTGTTCGTCATAAGCAGTGGTCGTCATAGATCGAGGAGCGGAACTCGTGTGTGCGTCGCGGTACAAGGGTAGGCTTGATAGCGAAGAGCCGCCGGCCGCAGCCCAGGTTCAGCTTTCGCGACGCAGCACGCTTGCCGGAGGAGCCATGGCTCTCGCCGCGGCCTCTGCGCTGGCCGCGTGCAGCGCGGACCGGGGTCCTGACGCGATCACCATGCGCGCGCCGCATGCCGACGCCGAACTTGAAGGTCTGAGGGACGGTGCGCCTGACCCGGTTGTCGCGGGTGAGCGGCTGAATGCCGGGCTGCTGCGGCGCTTCTACGCGCGCCACGGCTTCCAGCGCGTCTGGGCGACCCGGCCAGCGCAGGCCGATGCATTGGTGAAAGCCGTGCTGAGCGCCGGCGATCATGGCCTGGACCCTGAATTGTTCCAGGCCAGCCTGCTGCTGCGCCGAGCGACGTTTCCGCCGCCTCGCCGCGAATTGCTGCTCTCGCACGCCTTCCTGACCTATGCCGATGCGCTCGCCCATGGCGCTGTGCCGGTCGAACGTCGACGGGATGGCGAGGCCCTGGCGCCGGAGCCGATCGATGTGACCGAGGCGCTTGATGCGGCGATCGGCAGCGCCGATCCAGGGGCCGCCATCGAGGCGCTGGCACCGGCGACATCGGCCTATCGGGCGCTGCGCGAGGCCCTGAGGAGATATCGTTCGGGCGGCCTTGCTGGCGGCAGCGCCGCGGCGGACCGCTTGCGCGGCATCATGGTGAACCTTGAGCGTCAGCGCTGGTTGCCGCGGGCGCTGCCGACGGATCGGGTCTGGGTCAACGTCGCGGATCAGCAATTGGTCCTCTACCGCGCCGATCGACCGGTCTTCTCGACGCGGGTCGTTGTTGGCGATGATGCGGAGCGCAATCAGAGCCCCGAGTTTCGCGCCACGATCGAGGCGAGCTTCTTCAATCCGCCATGGGTCATCCCGAGAGACATTGTCGTCGCGGAAATCCTGCCGAGAATCAGTCGCGACCCGAATTACCTGGCACGAAACAACATGGTCCTGCGGGCCAATGGCGAAGTGGAGCAACTGCCGGGGCCCCAGGCAGGGCTTGGGTTGATCATGTTCGACATGCCGAACCGCTTCGACGTGTACCTGCACGACACGCCGGACAAGTCTGTTTTCATCCGCGGCAACCGCCGGATCAGCCATGGCTGCATCCGGGTGCAGAATCCCCTCGAATTGGCTGCGCTGCTGTATCAACAGCCGATCGACGTGATCAATCAGAAGGTCGCGATAGGCCGCACGAGCCGGAACAGCCTGCCAACGCCAGTACCGGTATTCCTGACCTACCAGACCGCGTTTGCGGGTGCCGATGGCGCACTGGAATTTCGCCCGGATTTCTACAAGCGCGACGCCGTTATCTGGCGCCAGCTTCAGAGTCGCTCGCCAGGGGGAAATCCCCCGGCGCATGTCGACCGACGCCCGGAATCGTCCGGGGTCAGTTCCTAGGCTCAGGCCTCATCGATTGAGCCGAAAGGTGATGGCGCCGCAGAAGGCGTGGGCGCGGCGTTTGGTGCGCGGGGCGATGCGGCGGCGGTCCTCGAGTTTGCCTGTCATTCGGCGAGGGCGTCGGGCCCTCGCTTTTTCAGCTTCCTGCCGGGCGGCGGTTTCGAAGCTGATCGTCCGCAACGCGCCTGGCCCCGCGATGGCCACATACTGAATGGCTGGTCTCTTCCGCAGGTGGAATATGCCATTGCGTGGATCGCGCCATGGGGACGCCATCCGGCGCGTCGCTCAGCCGTTATGGTACCCATGGGCGGCTTGGAGGCTAGGTTTTCCCAGGACTTGAGGCGCTGCCTCACTTTTCCGGGGTATCCATGCCGGGTGAGGGATTCGAACCCCCGACCTTCGGTTTACAAAACCGCTGCACTACCGCTGTGCTAACCCGGCGCGCCCGCTTGGTGTAGCAGAGCATCCCAGCGCGGCAACCCGGTCGGCCCCTCGATTCGGTCTTCCCGCCATCCAATCTGCCAGGGGCTTGCCAGCTTCCCGATGCGTTTGTCCCCCCGAGACCGCCAGCCGCCGCGCTTGCCGGCCGCCCGTTCGGTTCCCGAGCCACCAGGACCGCTGGCGGCCCGGCGCCGGCCGCGGCGCACGCTGCGGTGGTCGGCGCTCGTCTCGGGGGTGCTGCACCTGGCCTTCTTCGCGGCGATCCTGCTCGAACTCGATCCCCGCAGTCGCCCCTCCAACGAGTTACCGCCACCCTCCTTCGCCGTGGTCTTCCAGGGCGGGGCAGACCAGGCCCCCCGCGGTGCCGAAG
>JAYRJZ010000026.1:0-57412 GCA_041906015.1 Roseomonas sp. | reverse complement strand
AGCCGCACCACGGCGAAGCTGGGCGCCCCACTCCCCGTGGCTGCGCTGGGTCGCATGCGCCGGGGCGTGAAGCCGGGTGGCGGGCCCGGTGGCAGCAGCGGAGCCATGGACCGGGCCGGCTCCGCCGGTTCCTCCGCGCCTGCTACATCCTCGATCCGTGCAGCAACCGGCGCGCCGCCTGCGGTTACGGTGCCGTCGCCGACGGGCAGCGAGATCGCCCCCGGGAACAGATCGAGCCAGCCGGACCTGAGCTTGCGCTCGCCTTTCGCGGAGACGGTCATGCGCGGCGCCAGCACGAGATAGTCCCGCGCGCGCGTCAGCGCGACATACAGCAGCCGTGCCTTCTCCGCCCGCAGCGCCTGCCGCGCCGTCAGGCCCACCGGCGTCGCCAGTGCTTCCTGGTCGAGATGCACGTCCTTCTTCTGCGCGCCGTAGGGCCAGGGCCACAGCCGCAGCCAGCGTCCCTCGAGCGGTGCCAACGGATCGATGCCGCCGTCGGCCGCCATCGGCACTGCGGCATTGAACAGCCGCGGCTCGTCGTCGTCGTCGAGATCGGCGAGCACCACCAGCGGCCATTCCAACCCCTTGGCGCGATGCACGGTCATCACCTGCACCGCCTCCGGATCCGGGCTGGCCGGCTGCTGTACCTTGTCCTGCGATGCGATCCAGGCCGCGAGGCCGGCGGCGCTGCCCGGCAGGCGTTCGCGGCGGCATTCCTCCTCGTATTCCGCGGCGAGCGCGCGCAGCGCTGCAAGGTTCGCATGCCGTGCCGCTGCATCGCCCCAGCGCGCCAGCCAGGAGGGCAGGTCCAGCAGGTCGATCGCGCGGTCCAGCACCTCGGCCGGCGTGAGGCCGGCAAGGCCCTGCCGCGCGCGCAGCAGGGCCGGTGCCGGATCGCGCGCCTGCAACGTCGCGGCCGGATTCTCGGCGGCAAGGACCGCGGCCAGCCATGCGGGCGCGTCCGTGTCCCCCTCCAGGATATGCAGGATCTCGGCAAGGGCCAGGGTGTCCGACGGGTCCGCGAGCACGCGCAGCCCCGCCAGTGCCACGGCACATTCGGCCCGCCCCAGCAGCCCGTCGCGTTCCAGCGCCACTTTCAACCCCGCCGCGGCCAGGGCCCGGGCGAGGCGTTCGCCGTCGGGGTTGGTCAGCACCAGCACGGCGATGTCGCCGCCGGTGAGGGCGCGCGTTCCTCCCTGCCGGCCGCGCGGTGCCACCGGCCATGCGGCACCATCGGCGATCAGCCGCGCGATGCGTGCCGCCAGCGCCGCCGCCGCGGCCTCGACGTTCGGGCCGATCACGCGCCAACACGACAATGCCGCGCCCTGGCCGGGCACGTCCTCCCGATGCGGCGCGACGACGACCTGTTCGGCTGGAATGCCGAGCGGCGGCAGCGCCGTGCCAAAGACGCCATTGGCGAAGGCGACGAGGCCGGGACGCGACCGGCGGTTCTGCCCGAGCGTTTCCGGCGACGCGCCCGTCCTGTCCGCGATCGCCGTGGCCACCGACGCCACAAGCTCGGGATCAGCCCCACGGAAGCCGAAGATCGCCTGCTTCGGATCGCCGACGAACAGCGTGCGCGGGACAAGCGTCGCGAGCCGCATGAACAGGGCAAGCTGGATCGGGCTGGTGTCCTGGAACTCATCCACCAGCAGCAGGTCGGTGCCGGCGGCGATGCGCGCCGCCACCGCCGGGTCCGCCAGCAGCGCCAGCGCCTCGGCTTCCTGGTCCACGAAATCCACCAGGCCACGGGCGCGCTTGTAGTCCTGCACCTCGGTCATCGCGCCGGCCGCCGCGGCGAACATCTCACGGATGAAGGTCTCCATGTCCTCATGCAGGCGCGGATGCTCCGGGTGGAGCGACGCCGCATCGCGCACGGGGACGACCAAGCCATCCATCGGCTTGCTCGCCTTGACCTTCGACAGCCTGGCCCAGAGCGACCATGGCGCCTGCTGCGCGCGTCCCAGCAGCCGCTCGGCCTCCCGCAGGCTTTCGATGGCCGTGTTGGTGAGGCCGACGCCGTCACCCGCACCCAGCCCGGCGAGCGCGCCCGCGATGGCCGAGCGCAGCCGCGCATCCAGCACGGTGGCGCTGGTCGTCGGCGATGCCAGGGCTGCGCGCAGCGTCGTCCAGGAACGATCGGCCGAAACCTTCAGATCCTCGCCGCCGAGCCCGTTGAGGCGCGCGGCACCCACCAGCGCCGCGAGGATCCTGCGCCAATCCGTCCGCTTGTCGGGCAATCCCTCCGAGAAGCCGAAGCGCTCCGCGAGGTCCGAGAGCATCGTCGCGTGGCGGCCGATCACGCCATCCGCGGCGATGCGGAACAGCCGCGCCTGCACCGCTTCCGGCACGACCGCGGCGATGGGGCTGCGGCCCTGTTCCAGCGCGAACTCGCCCACCATGCGGCCGAACACGCCGTTCACCGTGCCGATGCGCGCGAGCATCAGGCGCAGCGCGTCCTCGGCCCGGCCGGCCGCGATCAGCCTTTCCCGCCCGCGTTGCAGCAGTTCCGCCGCCGCCCGATTGGTGAAGGTGGTCGCCAGCACGCGATCGGGGGCGGTGCCGCCTTCGACGGCCTGCAGCAATTCCTCGCCGAGCCGGTGCGTCTTGCCCGTCCCGGCCGAGGCATTGACGATATGGATGCTCATGCCACGACCTTCCGGCCGCAGATCCGGCCATGGACACAGAAGCGACAGGGGGCGTCGAAGGACAGCGGCGCGCCGTCCGGGTCCGGTGGTGCCGTCTTCCCGTCGTACACGCCAAGCGCATGCAGCCGCCCTTCGCGCAGCGACGCACCACGAGCGGCCCGGCTGGCGAGCGTGGCCCGCCAGGTCCCGGCCAGCGACGGCGCGTCCGCTTCCGGGGTGAACCCGCCGAACCCGCCGGCGCCGCCGACAACCTCCGGCAGCGCCAACAGCACATAGGCCGCCCGTTCCCCGGCGCCGACCAGCCGCGCATAGGCGGCGAGCTGCAGGGCGCCGCCGCCCCTGATGCGGTCCCGGTAGCGGCCCAGCGATCGCGACCATTTCAGGTCG
Organism: Roseomonas sp.; assembly: GCA_041906015.1. GTDB lineage: Bacteria > Pseudomonadota > Alphaproteobacteria > Acetobacterales > Acetobacteraceae > Neoroseomonas. Next base: position 54,377 of record JAYRJZ010000026.1, on the reverse strand, counting down.
AGCAGCGCCTTGAGGCCGTTGCCATCCTCCAGCAGCAGGTCGAGCGTGCCCCCGAAGGCTTCGTCCGGCCCCAGCATGGCGGGGTCGATGCGCTCCGCCTCGGCCTCAACCACGCGCAACCCGGCATCGCGGAGCAAGGTGCCGATGCGTTCCATCGCCACCGGCACGGCGGCCATCACGCGCGCATGCTCGGCTGCCGCGCCGGGTTGCAGCAGCGGGGCGGCGGCCTGCTCGATCAGATGGGGCAGGCGTCGCGAAGCCTCCACCGCCAGTGCCCCCGGCTGTGGAGGCACGCCAGGGCGAAGCACCTCCTGCGCCAGGCGATGTGCGAGCAGGCCGATCAGCTGCTCGGCCTCGGCGATCTCCGCGAAGCGCCCTTCGCGCAGCTGGGCACGGTACTGCATCACCCAGGAGAACGGGCAGGCGAGCAGGCGCTCCAGCGCGGTCGCACTGTCCTTCTCTCGCCCGACCGGGATGCCCGCGCCGGCGTTCCAGACGGGGCGGGGCATCGGCAGGGCCGCGGGCGTCGCCGCCACGCGTGGAAGGGCCACGCCGGCAAGCATTGGCGCCGCCGAGGTGGTCAGTGCCTCGGCACGAGGTCGCAGGGCGGGGTAGGGTTCCAGCATCGGCGCGAATTCATGGGCCAATGGATGCGCTTCCGCCGCCGCGCCGCGGATCGCCACCAGCAGAACGCGCTCGCGTGTTCCGAGGACGGGGCGCCGCCAGGCCGCGGAGGCCGCCGCCAGCGCATCCTCCGCGAGCCAGGGCAGGCAGTCGGCATCGGTGAGCGCCGCCGTCTCATCCGATTGCCAGGGACGCGCTGCCGGAAGGCCGGGGGCACCGAAGCCCCACCACACCAGCATCCGGGGCCGCCCCCAGACCGCGCCCGGCGCCGCCGCGACGCCCCAGGGGGCCGCTTCCTCGACGGGCGCGGGATCGCAGGCGCCGTCCGCGAGCACCGCATCGAGCATGCGCTCGAGGTCGATCCGCGGGAGGTGGTCGAGGCCGGTCTCGCGCGCCGCCTGCGCCAGCGCGGTCGCGTGCGCGGCGAGGTCCGCCGCGAGCGGTTCGTTCAGTGCCGCGAGGCCGTTGGCCCAGGCGGCGAGCGCCGCGCAGATCCGCAGCAGCGCATCGAGCGGCATGCCCCGGCGGGGATCGTCGAGGTCGGCCTCGAGCCAGACGCTGACCCCTTCCTGGGCTGCGGCCATCCGCGCGGCACGCCGGGAGGTGTCGGGCTCCTCGCTGTCCAGCCGTTCCTGCCGCTTCCGCAGGCCTGCCTCGATCGCTGCCTTCCAGCCTTCGCCGCCGCGTCCGGGCGTCTGCGGGAGATGCGCGACCAGCGCGCGCCGCACCTCGGCAGGGACCGGGCTGCGGGGCAGTTGCAGGAATTCCAGCATCCGGTGCGCGTCGAACGGCGCCCAGCGTGTCGCGATGCCGAGGGCCAGCGTTTGCAGGATGCCCCGCAGGGGCGAGACGTCGCCGATGCCGAGGCGCGGCAGGTGCCGCCGCCGCAGCGCCGCATCGAGCATGGCGGTCGGGCGCGTGGCCAGCAGAACCACGCCGTCGCGATCCGGTTCTGCGAGAAGCCGGTCGGCGACGAGATCGGCGGCGGCCGTCTCCGTTTCCGCCTCCAGCAGGGTGAAGCGGCCATCCTCCGCGAGGATGCCCGCGCCTTGGCCGCGCAGCAGGCCTTGCACGGCACCAAGATCACCTGCCGCCGCGGCATCCGGCGCGGGTTCCGCGACGATCCGCGTGCCGGTGGCTTCCAGCGCGTCGATCAGCGACCCCAGGCCGGGTGGCAGCAGCCGTCGATCATCCAGCAGGCGGATCTCTCTTGCGATGGGCTCCGGCGGCGGATCGCCGCGAAGGCTGCCGATCGCGGCGCGCAGGCGGTCGGCAGGGCCGGGCGGCAGCGCCGGACCGGCGGCTTCCGCAGCAGCGAGGTCGGCGAGCCGCGGTGGCGGCTGGTCCAGGGCACCGCCATGCCAGCCGGCCTCGACAAGGGCGTCGCGCCAGCCGAGCAACAGGCGCGCGGTCGCGAAGGCGTCGGTTGCGAAGGATCGGTGCCAGAAGCGGGAGGGTGCGTCCGCCGCGGCGAGCTTGGCGCGCCAGAGCGCCAGCCGGCGGATCGCCGGAACCGGCGGCGCGCCGAGGCCGAGCGCCGTCTCCACCACGCCCAGCAGGCCCGCCGGGCCGGTCACCATGCCGCCGGCCTGCACCTCGGCGCCGTTGGTCGTGACGGGCCAGGCGAGGCTGCCGGCGTCGAGGCCGAAGACGATTTCCATGCTGTTCCTTCCCGGATGGCATGCGTGGCCGTGCATCACGCGGCGTTCCGACCGAGGCGGCGGCGCTCGCCCGCGATGATGTCCGGGCAGGCAAGCCGCAGCCGCAAACGCGCACCGGCCGCGGCCGGCACCGAGAGCCTGGCAAGCCAGTCCGCGGGGAGTGGCGCCACCCGGAGCCCATCGGCGAGGCGACGGTCGCCCCTTGCGCTCGGCGCGATGCCGGCGAATCCCTCCGGCATGTGGCGCAGCATTTCTTTCGGTGGCAGGCCGCTGCGGCAAAAGGCCAGTGCCCCTCCCTGTTCCGAGCCCAGATCGGCCTCATGCACCCAGGTCTGCGCCTGCATCATCGTCTCGGTTTCGCCTGTCTCGGTTTCGAGCAGTCGCAGGTAGCCGAGGAAGGCGCCGGGGCCCGCCGGGAGCAGGATGGGCGCGCTGCCACTGGCAAGCCGCTGCGTGAGCGGCCCGTCGAGGTGGCCGAGCAGCACGACATCCGCGATCCGCGCCGCCTCCATCACGACGGCGAGCAGATCTGCCGCCGTGGTCTGGTGGCTGCGCTCGGCGAAGCGCACGGCCGCGTGGTGGGTCACATGCAGCACGGTCGTGGTGAATCGCCAATCGAGATGTTTGCCGGCCAGCACGACGAGGCGCCGCTGGGACAGGCCCGCCGGCTCGGCGGGGGCGTGGCTCCACGGCGTGTCGGGAGTGAATGCGGTGCATTCGAGCGCTGCGTGACGGTCGGATGCGAGGTGGTCGGGCATCGGATCCTCGCCGAGCGCCGTCGCCACCGCGCGAAGGAGGCGGTGCGCGGCGACGGCGTTGCGCGCGGGCGGGCGGCGGAGCACAGGCGCCAGGGCACGGTTGCGCCGCTCGGCGGCCCGGCGCGGCGCCGCGATGGCGCGCTCGGCGGCCGAGAGCGCCCAAAGGGGGGCTGGGACAGAACCGAACCTCGGCGTGGCCTGCGGTCCGATAACGTTTGCGGCGGTGGCGAACATCGGCATGGTCCCCTCGATCCCGAGCGAACCCAGTATCGAGAGAGAGAACGTCAGAAACGGACGCCAATGGGGAAGGCATCCGGTGGGCCATCGGGATCTGGACCAGCCGGAAGGGGACCGGCGACGACGGCGCTTCACCCGGCGCCATGCCGGCGCAGCAGCGCCTCTCCCATCCTCGCGAGGCGTTCCCGCAGCGCGGCCGGTTGCAGGACCTCCACCGTGTCGCCCCAGCTGGCGATGTGGTTGGCCATCTCGTCCAACCCGCCTGCCCGGAAGCGGACGATGAGCGTGCCGTCCGGTTGCTTCTCGAGGGCCTGGCTGGAATGGAAGCGCCAGCCTGCCGCGTCCTTCGCCGCGCTGGTGTTGAAGCGCAGCACCACGTCGTGCGGCGGTTCGCGCCAGATGCCGAAGGACTGCGCGGTCAATGTCGCAAGGTCGAAGCCGTCTCGCGGCACGAAGCCCTCGCCGCTGTCCTCCACACGCTCGATGCGGTCGAGACGCCAGACCGCGGCATCGGGCTTTCCGGGAACGGCGGCGAGCAGGTAGGGACGGGTGCCGTAAAGAAGGCCGCTCGGTTCGAGCAGATAGTCCCGCACCCCGCCATTGCCGCCACGATACTGCATCCGGATGCGGTGTCCCGCGAGCAGCGCCGAGCGCAGGGTGGCGAGGATCTCGCCGGGCACCGCGACCTGCGGGCCCGGGCGCGCCGCCAGGCCCTCGCTCGCCAGTTGCGCCTCGACGTCGCTCTCGGCCCGGCGCAAAGCGGCCGCGTCGAGCATCGCGCGCAGCCTATTGGCGACGCCGCGCAGCGTGCGCGCCTTCGCCTCGAGCCCTTCCTGTTCGAGACGCAGCGCCGCGGCCTCGACCTCCGCGATCTCCTCGGCTGTCATGCCGAGCACCTGGGTAAGGGGGTGCGACAGGATGCGCCACCGCTTGGGCGGTGCGTCCACCGGGACTTCCTCCAGCGTGGTGCAGACCTCGCGGATGGCGTCGAGCATCCGTTCCACGGTTCGCTGGCCAAGGTCGAATTCGTCCATAAGGTCAGCGACGCTGCGCCCGTAGCGAGCCCCGGCGAGCGACATGACCATGCGCAGGCCGAGCGCGAGCTTCTCGTGGCGAGCGGGCATTCCTGGCTCCCGGCGTAATGCCCGTTCGCCAGGACTCGGAGGCGGCAGGCTGGGTTCGCCTCAGCCTGCGCCAGTTTCGGGCGCATCCTCAAGCCGGGATCCGGAAGCCGAGGGGCGCGGAGATGCCCGGCTTGGCCGCCTGCTCGCACTCGAGTGCCGCCAGCAGCGCAGCGGGCTCGCGTGCCACGTCGCCGAGCTCCATCCGCCGGCGCACCAGGCCGAAATCGGCGGGCGTCAGGCATCCCAAGGCCGCGAGGCCGGGCGGCGACGCGACGCTGAAGGCCTCCGCGAAGGCGAGGCTGCTCTGCGCCGCAGAGAGCCAGCCGAACCGCGCCTTGACGAGGAAGCGGCGAGTTGTGGCGGGATCCAGCCGCTCGGGCAGGTTGGTAGTGCAGCAGAAAGGGAGCGCGTGGCTCTCCATCCAGGTCAGCATCTCATTGACCTGGCTGACCTCCCAACTCCGCACGGCGTCGCGGCGATCGGCCAGCAGGCTGTCGGCCTCGTCGAAGATGAGGAAGGCGCCGTCGGCCCGCGCTTCGGCAAAGGCGGCGGCGATGCGCTGTTCGTTTTCGCCGACGAACGCGCCGAACAGGTCGGAAGCGCGTCGCTGCAGCACCGGCATCCCCATCCGCTCGGCCAGATACCGTGCGAAGGCGCTCTTGCCGCTGCCGGGTGGGCCGGAGAGCAGCAGCGAGACGCGACGCGACACTTCCGGTGCCGCCAGCCGGTCCGCCAAGGCCGCGAGGTCGCGGTCCGCGGTGACGAGCCGTAGGTCAAAGGCGTGGTCCGGACGGGCCTCCGGCAATTCGCCGCGCGCCATGGCGCGCGCGACGCCGGTCAGCGCCCAGCGGACCGTCTCGCCGGCGCCGCCCGCTAAGCGGGCCGCGCGGAGGGCGGATCGCGCAAGGGCGGGCGCAACGGGAAGGTTGCGCGCCAGCCGCGCTGCCTCGGGCTCCGGAAGCGTGACGCCCTCCTCCTTCGCCGCCACGGCCCAAAGACGTCGGCGCACCGGTTCGGGCGGCACGCGGATTTCGAGGCAGCACGCCATGCGGCGCAGGACCGGCTGCGGGAATGCGCCGAGGTCGTTGGCGGTCCAGATCACCGGGGCGCGGCCCTGTTCGAGCAGCCGGTGGACGAAGGCGCGTGATCTGACGGAGGCCCGCGGGGCGAAGGGGTCCGCAGGTGCAAAGATGTCCTCCGCTTCGTCGAACAGCAGCAGCGCAGGCTCCGCGCGCACAAGCAGGCGCTGCGCAAGCTGGAATTCGGAGAGCCTTTCGTGCCGCGATGGCTCGCCGCCGTTCTCGTCGGTTTCCCCTACCGCGTGCAGCGGAACGCCCAGCGCGCCGGCTAGGGTGCACGCCAGTTCCGTCTTGCCGGTGCCGGGCGGGCCGTACAGCAGGACATGGATGCCCGGCGCGCCTTGGCCGATGGCGCCGCGCAACAGGTCGAGGGTTCGATCCAGGTCGGGGCCGAGATGGCGGAACGCTTCAACCGGCAGCGACGCCGCCCGCCTGGGGCCGAGCAGCGCCGTGGTCGCTTCGGCGCGGCCGCCTTCCAGAGCCATCCTGCGGACGCGATCCAGGACTTGCAGGCCGCGATTGTCGGCCAATCGCAGCACGCCTGAGGTGAAGAGCGCGCCGCCGGGCAGCAGGCGCCGCTGGATCCGCGCGAGGTCGCGCCCCGTCAGCAGCGCGATGAGGCCTGCATCGGCCCAAAAGAATGGCGGCGTGTTCCGGGCTTCCGCGAACATGTCCCACAGACGTTCGCAGGGCGCGCAGCAGGCGTAATCGATGGCCAGTTGAAGGATAGCCGCTTCGGTCGCATCGAGACCGAGCGCGCGTGCGAGTTTGCGGATCTGCTTCGTCCCGCCGCGCTGCTGGTCGGCCGCTCCGCGCAAGGCGGCGAGCACCGCCCGCCAGGTGGCGGCATCGGGCAGCCGGCGCCGAGATATGGCGGGCCAGTCGTCATTCGATTGCTTCGGCAGGGTCAGGTTTAAGGCCTCGCCGAATTCGGCGGCCCAGCCGGCGAGGACCCCGGCCTCACGCGACGCGCGTCCGACCTGCAAGGCAGCGACGGACGCATAGGCAACGGCACGGCCGAGCCCGACTGGCGCCTTTTGGCGGCTGACAGGGGTGTAGGCGGAGGCGCGGCGGGACAGTCGTGGCATGGGGTCTCCGGGCTGTGACCGGGAGAGAATGAGCACACGGCGGCGTCAGAAGCGGACGTACCGCTGGATGCGGGCACGGTCATCCCTCCCGTGCCGGTCGGGCAGGGCTCTTGCGATCTCCGTCAGACATGTTGCATCGGGGCCGCGCGGTCGGCGTGAGCCTGCCTGCGAGCCCGCCGGCATGCGCCGACACCTAGCCGGACTTGGACGGCGCGTATTTCTTGAGGAACATTCGCAGCGAGTCCGCCGACCACGACCTGCCGGTCGTCGTGCGCTCGTTCTGTTCGTCGAGGAACCTGGCCGCGGCCGCGTAATCAGGGATTGACCGCTCCGGTGGCAGGAAGGGCGCGACCAATACCGAGATGCGCCGCGCGTAATCCTCCTTTCCGGCCGGGGTGAAGCGCGCTTCCTCGAGAACGCGCCGCCATTCCCGGAAGTGCTCGACCGGGTTGAAGTACGTTCCGTTGATGAGGACGCCATCCGGCGGCAACGGCCTGCATGTGATGGGGGCCGGCGCCTCCGCCAGCAGCCGGCGCAGTTCGCCGTGCTTACGCCAGCCAAACTGTTCCCCGAAATCGACGTGCAGCAGCGTTGCACCGGTCGCCCGACACAGCGCGAAGGCCTTTTCGACATGCTCCCGTGCGAAATGGCCGCCGCGATCGGGGTTCTCCTCCAGCCACGCGATCTCACCCGCCATGTGCCCGCGCTCCCGTGCCACATGCAGCCGGACGACCTCGCGCTGATAGCGGATGGTGCGGCTTTCCGCCGCGGCTTCGTCGACGGAAGCCGGCAATCTGGTGAAGCCGAAGCGAGGCACGGGCAGCGTCCAATAGAAGCCGACGAAGGCTGGCCCATTGCTGCTGTCCGTCATGCGCACTCCCCTCGTTCCGCCCGCATGATGGCGCCGGCGAAAAATCCCGGTACCGAACTTCGCAGACTCTCTTTGCGCGATCATGCCGACAGACAGCAGGGCAGGCCAGACCAGACATAGCCCCGCCCGGCACCCAGAAAGGATACCTCGCCTTGACCACAATCCCCGATCTCACAGCCATCATCGCCACCGTGGAAGACGCCGGCCGTGCGCTGGCCGCCGAATTCACCCGCCCCGGCGGCCCGCGCGGCCGCGGCGATCACGCGGACATCGACGACACCATCGCCCGCGACCTGCAGCGTGACCTCACGGCACTCTTCGAAGCGCGCTGGGTCTGCGAGGAGACCGAGACCCTGCCCGGCAGCATCGACGGCTATTGCTGGCTCGTCGATCCGCATGACGGCACCACCGCCTACCTCGACGGCCATCGCGGCACCGGTATCTCGGTCGCGCTACTGCATCGCGGTGAGCCGGTGCTGGGCGTCGTCCACGCGCCGCTGCCGCCCGATCGCGGGCCGGACACCATCGCCTGGGCGCGGGGGATGGACGGCATCCTGCGCAACGGCCGCCTGCTGCCGGCGGTGTCGGCGGAGCGGCGCCTCGATCCCGGCGCGATCGTCTTCGTCAGCCACGCCGCTGCCGGCAAGCCGGTGCAGAACGCGGAACTTGTCGCGCCGGGGCGGTTCGTCGCCCTGCCGTCCATTGCCTACCGCCTCGCGCGGGCGGCCTGTGGTGATGGGGTCGCTGCCGTCTCACTGAACGGGCCCTGCGGCTGGGACTACGCCGGCGGCCACGCGCTGCTGCGCGGCGCCGGCGGGGTGCTGCTCGACCAGACGGGGGAGGAGGTGCGCTACACGGAGCACGGTGCCAGCCGCGTGTCCTTATGCTTCGGCGGCGCGCCTGAGGCGGCCGCGGCCTTGGTTCGGCGCAACTGGAACGAGGTGTTCCGCGGCAAGTCGCTGCCGGGCTTCAGCCTTCCGCCGACGCCGCGCATGGCGGCCGACCATCGGCTCGACCGCGCGACGGGCTGCCTGTTCGGGCTGATCGCGGGGGACTCGCTCGGCGGCCAGGTGGAATTCGCCACGCCGCAGGCGATTGCCCGCAAGCACCCCCAAGGCGTGCGCGACCTGGTGGATGGCGGCGTGTGGAACATCCTCGCCGGGCAGCCGACGGATGACGGGGAACTCGCCCTTTCCCTCGCTCGGGCCCTGGTAGCCCGCGAGGCGTGGGACGAGGAGGCCGTCGCCGCCGCCTACGGCGCCTGGGCGAACTCCGCGCCCTTCGACATGGGGCACACCACGCGCCAGGCGCTTCTTGCCGCGGCGGTTGCGGAGAACGGCAAGGCCGCGGCCGCGCGTCGTGCGGCGAGCCGGGACAGCCAGGCGAATGGCTCGCTGATGCGCGTCGCGCCGATCGGCCTCTGGGCAAGGGATGCGGAGGAAGCCGCGATGGCGGCGGCGGGGGATTCCCGCCTCAGCCACCCGCATCCGTCCTGTGTCGCGGCCTGCGCGGCCTTCGCGGCGGCGATCCATGTGGCGATCGCCGGCGGTGACCGCGTGGCGATGCAGGAGGCCGCCGAGACAGCGGCCGCCGCGGACGCGCCGGTCCTGGCTGTGCTGCGGGAGGCCCGGCAGGGCGTCGGGCTGGTGGATGCCCTCTCCAGCTCCGGCTGGGTGCTGCATGCGCTTCGCAACGGGTTCCACCGGCTGTGGCATGCGCCGGACCTGGAGACCGCGCTGATCGAGACCGTGGGCCTGGGCGGTGACACCGACACCAATGCCGCGATCTGCGGCGCGCTGCTCGGCGCGGCCCATGGCGTCGAGGCCGTGCCGGATCGGTGGCGGATGCCGATCCTCGCCTGCCGGCCGCTCGAGGAACTCGGCGCCCGGCATCCGCGGCCGCGCAACTACTGGCCTGTGGATCTGCCGGACATCGCGGAACAGCTGCTCGTGCGCGCCGCGCGGGCACGCAGCGCGTGACGCCCCGCGTCCGATTCTGACGCAGGGCGACGGCAGAATGAGCGAACGGAAGGAAGCAAGGAATGGCTAAAGGACTGATCAGGCTCCAGGTCCTGATGCACGACACCTGGGAGGACGTCATGACCCTTCGAGGCGGGGATGACGGTCAGGTCGCCTATCATCTGCAGGACGTGAGGCGGCGCTTCCCGGATCACCGGGTGCGGGCCGTGACGGCGCGCGGGCAACTGCTCGACAGCCTGTGACCGCGGCCGGCGACACGAATCCATATCGAATGAGGATGGCATGACCGAAGTCTCTCGCGCCCGCGTGCCGGGCAACACGACTGTCCGTTCACGGGCTCGCCGCAAGCCAGCCGATCCCTTCGCGGTCGGCTGCGTGGTCGTGCATCCCGCCCGCGGCGTCTTCGCGGTGGCGGCCACACAGACCCTGCGCGTGGACGAGCAGGACGTGCCCGCGCTGATCCTGACCGCGGACGGGGAAGGCGGCTCCCTGGCGGTGCCGCTGGCCCGTGCCGCGGTCACGCTTCGCCCGCTGACGACGCCGGCGACGATGCAGGAGGCCTTCGAGGTGCTGCGGCAGCCACCGCGCCGCAGCCGCGCACCCTGGGCTCGGCGCGCGCAGGATTATGCAGCGCGCATCAAGAGCGGTGATCCGATGCGGATCGCCGAAATGCTCCGCGACATCCATCGCGGCCCGCAGGACGGTGAGCAGAGCTGGAGCGAACGGCAGGTCTTCGAGCGCGCCCTCGATCGCTTCGTCGCGGAGTTCGCCGCGGTGGACGGAATCGGGCGTGCCGAGGCGGTGCAGCGCGTCATCGGCACGCTCGACGAGCGAGCAGTCGCCAAGCGGCAAGGCTGATCACGTCGCCGTGGGCACGGCACGCGCAGGCTGCAAGACCAGGTCACCAGGCGACACCCACGCCTGCGCGGCGTACCCAACCACTCACAATGGAGAAAAGGCCATGGCAGGAAAGGCCCTGAAGGATGTTGTTGATGCCTGGGTCGCGCGGGAGGAGATCCGCAGCGTCCGTGAGATTGACAGGCCGGGCGACGAGCATTCCATCGCCTTCGACTACAATATCGGCGATCAGACCTTCGAGGTCTTCGTGGATGTCGAGGAGGAGATCGGGGTCTTATCCGTCTATATCTACGCGCCGATCCGCGCGCCTGAGGGCCGCGCGGATGAGCTGATCCGTCTGTTCAACCGGAAGAACGGGCATCTCCGCATCGGCTCTCTGGAGGTGGTCGGCGAGCGGCGCTCGATCCGATACCGCGCGTCCATGCCGGCGCGGCCGGATGCATTGCTGCCGGACGACATCGAGCGACTGGTGCAGTTGGGCGGTGATCTCTTCCACGATTCGTTCCCACAAGTGATGGCCGTGTTGTTTGGGGACGTCAGTGCCGAGGATGCCTGGGAAATGGCCAAGGCCCCAGGGAGGGATCAGGTGCTGAACTAGCATCCTCTGCCGGCCTTCCGACACAGATGGACCGAGACCAAGATCGAAGTAGCGCACATGATCACCGCTCTCTCAGCCGCCGAACCCAAAAGCGGTTGCCGCTATGAAAGGGATCGGCGGCACTTCGACCGCCGGGCGCGGCCTGTTGCTCAGCGCGAACCGCGGGGTGCCCCTAGCCGTATACGGGAACGAGTTCGCGCTGGCGCACGGGCTGGGGGGCAGCGCCGATGGCGGGTGGACCTGCGTGCGCTACCTCGACGGAGCCGGCAACGTGCAGGAGAACCAGCCGCAGGACGTGCTGGCTCCCAGTACCTCAACGCAGTGGGACGCCGCGTCGAACAGCGGTTAGGCCAGCACGGTGATGCAGCACAGTTTCCTGAACCTGGAACAGACGGAGCGATTGGGCGTCGGCGAGGTTTTCGGGCAGATCGAGTGCGAGGCGCTGAGGCACCATGGACTTCGAGAGGATGCGCCTGCGATCCTCTGCGGCTCTCCCCAGCTACCCGCGAGGGCGTTGGCCATTGCGTTAGGCGCCATCTTGGATTTGGCGAGCCTGGCGGCCGGCGCGATGTCGAATGTCGACGTGACGGTGCCAATTGCGCGGAGCGACGACCTCGCCACCGCTGCGCTCGACACGAAGCTCAGGCCCGCTGCATAGTACAATCCTATATGCAGGTAGCCGGGCGAGGTAAACCGTGTGCCGAACCTAGCCCATGATTGAGGCCTTGCTTGTTGGAGCGCGTACAATCCGATCACCATAACTTGCGCGCGCCGAGAGGGCGACGCAGGGCGACGAGGGAATAGGGCGTGGAGTTCGAAATTGGCGCCGAGGAAGACGCCAGCGGCGCAAACCTGCATCGACTTCATGCGGTGATTTCGGCATCGATATTTGAGGCTGACGACCCAGCTGACGAGGTGCCCGAAGGGTGCGTTGTCGCCGAACTACGCGTGCTTGGGGATCCTTGGAGTGAGCCGGTTGCACGGCGCGCCATAGGGTTCCTTGGCCCCCGGAGGGTCGGGGGTTGGCTGGCCGCATCGCGTATCGAGGTACTGCCGAGCGACGTTGGCCCCGATCTTGAGCCAAGCCCCGAGGACATCGCACTGCCCCTGGATCAAGTGCTGGGCGAACGAATCACTGGCAGCGAAAGAAATTTCGAGGAACGCCGCACCCTGTGCTGGCTCTTCCTTGGCCCGCAGGAGGAATTCGAGCAGTGGCGCGAGTCGTATCCCTATGCGGAGGCGTGCCTGATTGCCGTTCAGCGCTGGCTCGAGGGCGACTTTCTCGAATTCGGTAGTGCGCTCGCGGCATCGTTCCCCCTGGACGAGCTGTGGGCATACTGCCTTCGCCGCTTTAGCGATCGGGCCAAGCAGGTGCTTCGCAGGCGGGCCGCTGGAGACACCTTGGATACCCTGGGGACGGAATACGGCCTGAGCCGCGAGCGGGTGAGGCAGATCGAGCGAACTGCACTCGAGCACCTCGGGCGTCGTATCGCCATCCTGTTTACTCGCCGCGACCCGGCCATGCTCGCTTTGGTGGGCCATGCAAGACGCCTCGCAGCAGAGGTGCTGGTCGAGGCGTCACGTGAACACGGCGTTCTTCTTGAAGCGACCAAGGAACGCTGGATCAGCCACGCCTTGCCGCCACTGGAGGCTGAGGTGCTTCAGACGCTTCTGCGGGTCAGCAAGAGTCCATATGTTCGCCGATATTTCTCTGCGGAACTCAAAGCGTCCATAGATCCTCTCAGCACCGCCGGATGGCCCTTTCAGGAAGGGCGAACGGCACTGGCTTTGCGTGACGCGGACATCGACGCGCTCCGCACCGCTTTCGCGAATGCGGCGCGAGAACGCGAGCCTCGCTGGGCGCGCCTCGACCAGATCTGCGCGGCCGCGAAGGTCAGCCGGGAGCGCGCGTCATTCCTAGTTGAGTTCACTGAGCTTGAGATCCTTGGCGACTGGCTGATCGACAGCGACTTGAGCGCCAACGACCGCAGGCGGGTTGCCCTGAACGACATCCTTTCGTCTGCCGGACGGGCGATGGGTGAGGCCGAACTCTTCGAGGAGTTCGTCCGCCTCGGCTTCAACACGAGCTCGTCCCTTCAGGATATCCACCGTGCCTTGTCCGAGGATCCGTCGGGTTTCGTCTCGGACGGCAGCGCCATCTGGCAACTGCGAGCGCAACTCGGCGATGCCGTGGAGGATCGCCGGCCGGAGCATCCCCAACTCCCGGCCGCCATGTCGTATGAGGGTCTTTCGCACGCTCTTGAGATTCTGGGGCAATCGGCGCGCGGCAGGACCATCGAGACGCTGGAGGGTATTAGCGCTTTGGCCCCCGACTTCGCCTTAGAAGCCGGAAATCGCCTTGCGGCTACCCTGGCGGGGCTCCCTGAGGACGAGCGGGCATCGCTTGGCCAGATACTGGATCCGGCCGCCGAGGCCAAACTCGCCGCCTGGCTGGGAATGGCCGTGCCACTCGAGCATGGCGAGGATGCTGGTGGTGCGCGCGATGGCGAATTGCCGCCGAGGCTTCTCGAGGCGCTGACAGTTCTTGCGGCGTTCGTCGCCGTCATTAGGTCGACGTGCGGCTCGGATGATGCGCACTGGCAGGCTGTCTTGAATGCCTGCGGCGAGCGCGCACGCGCTTGGCTGTTCAACACTCTTAACGCGCCACGGCGGAGGGTCCTCTCGAGCTTCGTCGAGGTCGCAACCATCCTGCGGCTCCGCAACACCTTCTCCTTCCTCTCGGACCCCTGGCAGACGTTGCTCACGCTGCAAGCGGGGCTGCTGCGCGGGGATATCGGTGTCCTGCCCCGTTGGCTAAGCTCCAGCCAGGCACCCGTCGCCATCCGCCAACTCGTGGCACCAGGTCCTAATTACTCGACCTCTATGGCCTGCACCTGGAACGCCCTGCAGGCGTTTCGTCAGGGCGAGATCGGACGTGATGCCATCGAGACGGTGGCGCGGCATTCCGAGTGGTGGCCCGGCTGGTCGGTGGAGGAGGCGTGCCGGGCTTGCAAGGAGAGTCTCTACCAACCGCCCTCCGCGAGATCGGTCGGGCCTCCTGCCACATCGGGGTTCGTGGACCTCTGCGATCCCGATGGGTCGGATGACACGAGCGCCGCTTCCACTGGCTCGGCGGGCGTACCGACGCCGCGGCCATCTCGGTTTGCGTGGGAGGCAGTGCTGGAGCCAACCGGCGATGCCTTCGCGGTCGGACTACCGGACAGTCTTGATGTCTCGCCGGGCCCGATTGTCCTCAGGGGCGATGGCTTCCGTCTCGGCGGCTCGGTCGGGGAGGATCGGACCGTGCAATGGCACGGTGGAGAGCCGTGGGTCCGGTTGCCGCCAAAGGGTCCGTCCGAGCGCCGGTTCAACATCGAGCGGGATGGCGAAATCATTGCCTCGCACACGGTCCGGCTCTGGTCGGCCGACGACTACATCCTGGGCTTTCGACTAGGGACGGGAAATGGTCGGGCCTTCGATCCCTTCGTCTCGCCGCTCCCCAGGGCAGGCGGCATTGCGCTGCTGCTGCACCGCAGCCTGACGGTCTCTGTCGAAGCGGACAAGGAGTACGGCCTCGACGCCGACTACATCCTTCGGCTGTTCCGCTCCGGCCTGCCCAACGGGACCACCGTCTCCTGTGGCGACGAGGTTCTCTGGGAAGCGGAGCAGCAGGTCGAGAGTCGCAGGGTCATCGATGACACAACGGCCTTCCTAACGCTCGGCGGTGGTGCGGCCTGGGCCGAACGAGCCGACCTGCGTCTGCTCCGGCCTGTTCCCGGCTTCGAACCCCATCGGGTCCGCGTCGGCGCGCAATCGCTGCCAGCCCAGCCGGACGGAACGACCTGGAGGTTCCCCGGCTTCGCGCTGCTGCCAGGCATCGACAATTTCCGTCGTCGCGGACGGCTGGACGGGTTGCTCGACGGGGAACGCGTCTCAGTGCCAGCCCAGGTGTCGCTGGCGCAAGCGCCGCCGAGCGCCGCGCTGCGGGATGCCCAACGCTGGCGGCCGCTCGATCCGAAATTGCCCTTTGAGAAGGGCGCATACGGACGGGCCCGCCTCTGGGTGAGCCTGCCGCGCCTCGAGGGCGAGACGAAGTGGACCGTCTTCGAGGGGCCACGCCCGGTCGCTCGGTATAGCGAGCAGGGCGTGCAGCTTGGACGCAAGCTCCTCGGATTCGGCGAGCCGCTCCACCTTGAACCAAGGTGGTTCAACGCGAACGGAACTGGCGTCGCGATTGCGGATGTAGTCATTGACACCGGTGTGGTAGTCGGATGCGACCAGGAGGAGCAGGCCCTGCGTCTGCGCCTCGCCCTCCCCATTGGCGTGACCGAGCGCCACAGGGCCTTCGCGTGGTCCGAACGGGGCATCACGAAGCTTGAGCTCGCGGCCGACGACAC
Organism: Roseomonas sp.; assembly: GCA_041906015.1. GTDB lineage: Bacteria > Pseudomonadota > Alphaproteobacteria > Acetobacterales > Acetobacteraceae > Neoroseomonas. The sequence continues at coordinate 39,103 of JAYRJZ010000026.1, read as the reverse complement.
ATCGTCGTCGGATCTGACGATCCCGGTTCCTGGCCATCCCATCGATGGCGTCTGCCTCTTCCACGGGGATGCATGGCTCGGAACCTGGACTCTCGCCGACGATGCCAGGGCTGCGACGAGCGCCTTCCTCGCTCGCGCCCCGGGTTGGCCAGAGACACTGCGTCTTGCCGTCATGGGGCACCTGCCGGTCCTCGCGAACGGACCTGCCGCCGCCGCGGCCGAGAGGATGTCGGTGGACGGCGGAAAAGGGCTCGTGACGCTGTTCAGCATGCCCAGAAGTGCGGCGAACGAGCATGTTCGCGATCGCCTCCTCGAGACCTGGGAGGCCCGGCCCAAGCTGTCCGCGTGGATCGTCGGGCAGTTCATCCGTTCGGTCGGCGCGCGCGGCGGCCATGTCACGCTCCTTGACCGCATGGCGGCCGACGCGCCCTGCTCGCTGCCCCGGCTCCTCGTGCATGGCCTTGACCCGGTCGCCGCGAAGGAGCGTGCAGGGCTTGTCGAAAAGCTGATCGGGCGCCTGCTGCCGCAGGAGCTAATCGGAGAGCTCTCCTGCATTTCGGGTACCGAATTCAGGGCTGAGGCCGAGGCTGCGATGCTCGAGCTGGCCCGCAAGGCCACTGGCTTCGACGACAACTTCCTCGCCGCGAAGGCTGACGCAAGCATCGCCTCCCTCGCCTGGGCGGCCGCCGTTTCCGCCAAACCGGCGCGCCACGATCCGAACCTCGCCACCTGCCTCACCATCGCCCCGGTCCGGCGCTGGCTCGCCGTGCACATCCTCTCCCGGCTGACCTCCGGGATCCGCTGAAGGAACGACCCCTTTGGAAATCGAGCAGTCCCTGCAGGTCGACGCGATCCGCACGCGCGCGCAGATGCAAGAGCGTCTCGTCGATGTCGCGGCCGCCGATGCCCACATGCGCGACCCTGTCTTGCAGGAGCGCATTCGCGAGGTCTGGCACGGCGAGGGCGAGGAGAGCGGCTCGGCGAGCGAGCTCTTCATCGAAGGCATCTTCCCCGCCGCGGAGAGCGGGGAGAGCATCAACAGCCTCGCCACGTCAGGCGCCTTTGCACCGGCGCTGCGCGACCAGCTCGCGCGGGTGGACGCCGCGATGACCGCGCGCCCCCTCTACAGGCACCAGCATGAGGCCATCGAAATCGCCCGGCGGCCAGACCCAGCGCGGCCAGTGGTCGTGGTCCGCGCTGGAACCGGCATGGGCAAGACGGAGTCCTTCCTGCTGCCGCTCCTGAACGAGCTTCACTCGCGTCCGCGAGCGGGCAAGCCGAGCGGGGTCCGGGCGATCGTGCTCTATCCGATGAACGCGCTGGTCAACGACCAGGTCGAGCGTCTGCACGGGTGGATGAAGGGCCAGGATGCCTGCCGTCTTTTCCACTTCACGAGCGAGACGCCGGAGGACCCGAGGGTCGCGGATAAGGCCAACTATCCGAGCTTCGACAAATCTCGGGTGAGGACGCGCAAGGAGGCGCGAGAGGACCCACCGGACGTCCTGGTCACCAACTACTCCATGCTCGAGTACATGCTGATCCGGCCTCAGGATGCTCCGTTCTTTGGGGAGGACCTGAGCGTCGTCGTGCTTGATGAGATGCACCTCTACTCGGGCACTCTCGCGGCCGAGATCGCGCTCCTGCTCCGGCGCGTACTGCTGCGCTGCGGGCTGCGCCACGAGGAAGTCATGTGGCTCGGCGCATCGGCAACCCTCGGAGGTGATCTCAACGAGTTCAGCGCCGCCCTCTTCTCCCGCGCCCCAAAGGACGTCCACATCCTCGAAGGAGAGAAGGCATGCCGCTCGCTCGCGGCGCCTGTGCCTCCTCCTCGGGAACCAGGCCCCGAGGACATCCAGGACATCCTGCCTTTGTCACCCTTCATGGACGAGGGCGGCCTCGTGGAGGCCCCCGACCTTGTGGCCGAGGTCATCGAAGGCGCGAGCGCGCTGGCGGGCGATGGTGCCAGATGCGCTGCGGCGCTCTGCAAGCATCCCGCCACCGCGCTCGCGGAGATGCTATCGCGCGCACCGATCATGCGCCGTCTCCAGGAGGAGCTCTGGCGCGCCAGCAATGACCGCGACATCCTGCCGCTGGCCAGGCTAAGCACGGCTATCTGGGGTCGGAGCGATGCCGAAACCAGAGGAGCCACGGAGCGCTTGCTGCGCCTCGGCGCGCGTGCCCGCTGGAGGGCGGACGAGCTTCCGCTCGTGCCGCACAAGACCCACTTCCTCGTACGCAGTCCGGTCGCCCCGATGGTATGTGTGAACCCGGCCTGCGATCACCCCAGCGACTACAGACTTCCTCATGGCGGCCCAGTCCTGTCGAGCCGCCACGAAGCGTGCCCGGCCTGTAGCGCGCAGACGCTGCCGCTCGCGCGCTGCCGCTCCTGTGGCGAATGGTTCATGGCCGCAGTCCACAACCCGATGGACAACCGCTTCCGCCCCGCCAGGGATTGGCGTGAGGACGATGACCGGATCGATGACGAGGAGGGCGAGGAGGCTGGGCGAAGCTCACTCGTCTTCCTGAAGCCCGCCCAGCCGGGCGAGGATGGCTGGGAGCCCTACCAGCTCGAGGATGGCCGACGTGAGACCGGGCGGACCCATGCAAGGCTCAGGGCGCACGAGAGCTGTCCGACCTGCGAGGAGACGAAGTTCGCCCTCGCGCAACTCGGCGACACGGTGGGCCTCAGCATCGCCGCGGAGACCATGCTCGCCTCGATGCCACCATGGCCGGGGGCGGGTCGCACCTGGCGTCCCGCGCAGGGCAGGCGGCTCATCGCCTTCAACGACAGCCGACCCTCAGCCGCCCGTCTTGGCCCCACGCTGACTACCACGCACGAGACGCAGATGGGCCGGGCGATGATCGCAGATTGCCTCCGCGACGCCGGTCTGAGCGACGCTAAGCTCGCGCGCCTGAAGCGGGCAGAGAAGCGGCTGCTGTCCGAGCTTGAGGAAGCCGAGGGCGACGACCGCAAGCTCATCGAGCAGGAGCTCGCTGCGTGTCGGGCGGAATTGGCCGCTGCCTCCGAGGGCGGCGGAATGGGCTTCTGGCTGACGCAGCTAAAGGGGCACCCGCTCGTCGCGGAGTTCTTCGAGCGCGAGCGAGGGCAGTTCCAGAAGGCCGCGGACTGGGGCCAGGAGCAATGGGAAGCCAATCGCGAGACCGTCCGCAAGCACCTTGACGCCGTGCTCGCGCGTGAGTTCGCGGTCCCCGTGCCGAACATCCTAAGCCTCGAAACCACGGGGATCGGGGAGGTGGTCTATCCAGGTCTTGGAGCGCTGCGGCTGCCGGAGCAGCTCGCGGGGCTGATGCCGAACGCCCAGGTCAGGGATACGCTCGAGCAGGCGTGGCCGGGGATCCTTGGCGGGCTCTGCGACACGGTCAGGATGAACCGTTGCGTAACGCTCGGCGGCGACGATCTCGACCGATCGGCTTCCTACTTCCCGGTCGGCGCCTGGATGTCCTTGGCGACCTCAGGCCGAGCGTTGTCTTCCTTCCTCCCGGCGAGAGCAGGCGCGACTCGCCGCACCCGCTTCGCGAGCTCCGTGCTTCGTGCCGCCGGTGTAGAGGCCGCCGCTGCCGAAGCCTTGGCCACTCCGCTGCTCGAGGCCGCCTTCGCGCAGTTCGCCGAATGCGCGCGCGAGGGCAGGCTGCCATGGCTCGAACATGGCGAGCGGAGCGCCGGAGCTGCGGCCACCGACAGCTTCCGGATCCGCTTCTTCGCTCTCGGCCTCAGGGCGTCCGGCGACGTCCATCGTTGCCCCGACACCGGCACGATCTGGCCGAGGGCAGTCCTTGGCTGCGCGCCGATCCGAGGATCGAAGGGCGGCCTTCTCAGCGTGGCCCAGGACGAGCTCGACCGACATCCGCGCGTCGCCCGCGCACGGCATTCCTATCTCCACGACCAAGCTTTCCGCGTGGGTCTCTGGGCCGACGAACACTCCGCCCAGCTCTCGCCCCAGGAGAACCGCCGCCTCCAGGACCTCTTCTCGCAGGGCATCCGTAACGTCCTGAGCGCCACGACCACCATGGAGGTGGGCATCGACATCGGTGGCCTCTGCGGCGTGCTGATGGCGAACATGCCGCCGGGCCTCGCGAACTATCTCCAGCGCGGCGGCCGCGCCGGGCGCCGGACCGACGGCGCCTCCATCGTCTGCACCTTCGCGCGCCGCCGCCCTTACGACCAGGCGGCCTTCGACGACTTCCAGTCTTTCTTCCGACGCGAGCTTCGGCGCGCCAACGTCATGCTAGAGCGCGAGGGCATCGCGCGGCGCCACCTGCAGGCCATGCTGCTCGGCGAGTTCTTCCAGGCGATCCGGCCGCTCGACGCTCGCGCTGGCGCCATGGACGCTTTCGGCAGGATCGGAGCTTTCTGCGGCGTGCTTCGGCTGCCCTATCTCGAGGATGGCGAGGTCGGCCCCGCGAGGACGCAGTCCGCGACGCCGGTCCCTTTGGGCATGCGGCGACCCGAACCGTGGTGGAGCCGGGAGACGGAGCCGGATCTCGCCGCGCTGTTCGGTCATTTCCTCGAACACCTCTCCAGCGACGGCGGCGATGTGCGGCGACGGGCGACATCCCTCGCCGCGGGAACGGGCTACGAGCGCCAGGCGTCCGACTGGGAGACATTCGTACTCGGCGTCTCCGAGCGCTTCACCGGGTCAGTGGGCGAGTGGCGGGAGGATTACCAGCGCGTGGTCGACCAGTGGCGCGCCGAGGGCGACAGCGGCGCGAGCGCGGCCAAGTTCCGGATGAACGCGCTCGCGCGCCAATCGCGGGAGCTCAGGGAGGCGACGGTGGTCGAAGAACTGGGGAACCGTAAGTTCCTGCCCCGCTACGGCTTTCCCATCGGGCTCAACTCTCTCGTTGTGAACGTCGGCAGGGAGGGGAGCGACCGATTCAAGCTCCAGCGGGACGGCTCGGTCGCCGTCGCCGAATACGTGCCGGGCTCCGTCGTGATCGTCGGCGGCCAGTTTGTCAGATCCCGCGGCGTGCAGCGTGCCTGGGGAACCAACCAGGACGATATGGTTGGCGTCACCCTGTGGCGTCACGAGTGCGAGGACGGGCATTCGCAGTGCCGGACTGTCCTAGAGATCGCGCAAGAAGTCTGCGGTATCGAGGGATGCACGGCGAAGATGCGCAGCCGTCCCGAGCGGCTCCTAGTTCCTCGATACGGCTATGCGACGGCTGCCTCGAACGCGCCATCGTGGTTCGGACGACGGCAGCGCGTCGGTTCGGTCGAGGCGATCATCAACCACGCCGCGGGACGTTCCACGGCATCGAGGGCGAACTACGGGGGGCTGTCGGGCCTGGACGCATCCTTTCTCGAGAACGTGGAGCTGATCGCGGCGAACTCCGGGCAGCGTTCCTTGGGCTTCGCCGTCTGCACCTCGTGCGGCTATGCAGATAGCGAGGAGGTGGCCAAGGGCGAGGGCGCGAAGAAACTCCCCTCCGGCTTCGAGGCGCACATCCCGCTCTATCGGGCGGCGGGCAAGCCCTGCACCGGTGGCACCGGCCAGGGGACGGTGCTGAGGAACGTGACATTCTCCGCCCGCCAGTACACCGACCTCGTGCGCTTCGAGCTCACCGACGTCCCGGGGACGGACCCGGTGAGCCTGACGACGCTTGGGCACGCGCTCGCGCAGGCCGGCGCCGAATTGCTCGAGCTCGACCAGCGCGAGATTAGGATGGCGGTTGACCCGATGGTGGCCGGACGCTGGGTGGTGCGCGTCTTCGATGCCGTCGGACATGGCGGCGGGCACATGGCCGAGCTGTTCCGCCGTGGCGAGGACTGGCTCGATGCGGCGCGGCGCGTCCTTCGCCGGTCAAGTAGTCACAACGCCATGTGCAAGACCGCCTGCATCACTTGCATCCTCTCCTCAGTGAGCCAGGAGGACGCGAAGAACGGCATGCTCGACCGTAGGGCGGCCCTTCGTGTCCTCGACGGTCATGGTGAGGCGCGGTCGTCCGGTCTGCGCGCCGAGGCCGTGGAAATGCCGAGTGGGGCCAATCAGCAAGATATGGTTGCTGCGCTCCGCAAAAGGAAGGAGGCGGCGTCGAGACGATAAAACGGTCCGGGAACTGCGATGGGGCGGTATCGCGGAGGTGGTGGAAATTCGTTGGCGGAGCCCCCTGCGTGGGAACGGTATGGGTTCAGGAGGAGAGTGCAGCCGAGCAATTGGCGATTGGCTGAACGGTGATCCGCCAGCCATCGACCTTGCCCACGGAAAAAAGTGCCAGGGGAAGTTTATTTTCGCCCTTCAGACTTCTCCCCACTGCAATCGCGATTGTCGGTCACGTTAGCGAGATGGAGACTGTTCGAATCCGGGAGCACTCCCTCCGCCAGTTCCCTTGGGCGTGGGTGTCTTTGCTGCGCTTGCCGCCGCGGAAGTCATGCTCGCCGTTGCGCCCCGCATCGGGCGGGGCGGCGGGGCCCCAGCCGTCCTTCGGCCGGAAGCTCTTGGTGCTGGCCCAGGCCTCGAGCAGCGTGCCATTGACCGAGAATCGCTCCGTCGAGAGCAGCGCCCTGACCTTGGGTTGCGTCAGTACGGTCGCCAGAAGTCGGCTGGCCACTTGGCCTGCCAGCAACCGGTCGCGACTCTTGGTGAAGGTCATCGCATCCCAAACCGGGTCAGGATCGCCGATCCCTGCCAATGACCCCGGCGCTACCGTTCCGGTTGAACGCTCCAGCACGCCCGACCGTCTCAGAACTCACCGCTGCCGGCGTACGGCCGGGACGCCCGGCCATGGGCAGCCGTGTACCCCGTCGTCACATGGCCGGCTCGATCGAGATCGCGACGGCTTCAACGCAGGAGAGGTTCACTTGGTGGCCCGGCCACCGAACCGGCAGGGGGCCGAGACGCGGGACACGATGTAGTGCTGTGGCCCGGTGCTGGCGCTGACGTGCTGCGCTTCGTATTTCAGCGCCGGCGTGCCGGTTCATGCCTCGGGGTCGAGGTTGCGGCGCAACAGGATTTCCTGCGGGCGCCCGTTGATCGTCGCTTCAAGCCGCAGCCCTGAGCGGAGCGGCCCTCGGTGGCGCGAATGACGGTGTTGATGGCAGGATGATCGACGTGCAGCCTTCCGCCGTCCCCCGCGCGGCGCGCCGTCCGCTATTGCATCCGCCCATCTTGGTCTCGCCCGATTTTCCGAGATCGCTTGGCTGATCCGCGCTGCAGGGGCGCCAAGCAACCTCCATTACAAGCGTCGCCAGGAAGCACGCGGAGTAATCGGTGTGAAGGCGACGCGTGAGATTGAGTGCGGAGAGGGTGCTCAGATCCGCTCACGGACCATCGGGGCGAGATGATCGGCCGAGCAACTCGGCGCAGATGGCTTCATTCTGCGCCATGCTGCTAGCGACGTTGGGATCGCCATAGGGATAGGCGTCCGCGCCGAGGCGGATGGAGATGATCCGCGCCGCATTGTGCAAGGCGGCGAGAACATTTGGCCTGACGCACTCTTCCGATTGATGCGGCGGGCAGACCAGTGCCAGCGAACCGGCAACTGTCTGCGTCGGCGAAATGATGGGCGCGGCCAACGCTCCCGCCCCGCCGACCGTTTCGCCGACCGTGAAGGCTGCGCCCAGGCGGCCAGCGCGCGCGAATGCCGCAAGCAGTTCTTCCGGATCGGTGATGGTCCTGTCCGTGAAGCGCGCCGGCGGCTTGCGGGCGAACAGTGCGAGCAGTTCATCGGGCGGCCTGCGGGACAGCAGCACGCGCCCGGCGGAGTTGGCGTGGTAGGGGCTGCGGCTTCCCACGCGCATGGGCCGTTCGAGCAAGGCGGGGCCTTCCACGACCTGGATATGCAGCACGGCATCGTCAAACATCCGGCTTAACGTCACCGAGAAGCCGAAGTCGCGCACCAGGGCGCGCATGACGGGCAGTGCCTCCTGGGCGAGCGGCTCGTTGCGGATGTATCGGCACCCGATCGCATAGGCGCCGATTCCGATCTGGTACTTCCGCGTTCGCGCATCCTGGCTGATCAGCCCCGCTTCCCGCATCGTGCCAAGGAGCTTCGAGCACTGGCTGCGACCGAGGCCGAGGCCATCGGCAATCTCCGCGACGCCACGCGGTTCATCGAACTCGCCCAGCCGCTTGAGCACGCGCAGTGCCGTACCCAGAGACTTCATGCCCCACCTTCCTTGCGCTCTCGTCATTCAAGTCTTGACGGCCTGACCGATCAGGGCCGTAAGATTATCATATGGAAATCATATTTCCTATCTGGAAATCATGCCGGCGAACGGAAGCGCTGGCGTGGCGCGGCACCTGACGATGGAGGCCGGGCTCCTCGCGGCCTTGCCGGCAGGCATCGGCGCACCGGTCCGCCGGGTCGAGGATCTCCGGCTGCTGCGCGGCCACGGGCGCTTCGGCGCGGACGTGGCGATTCCTGGCTTGCTGCATATGGCGATCCTCCGCTCGCCCCATGCCGCAGCGCGGATCGAGGAGATCGATACCCGCGCGGCGCGCGCCATGCCTGGCGTCGTGGCGGTGCTGACGGCGGCAGACCTGCTCGCTGACGGTATCGGCGGCCTGCACACCATGCTGGAGATTCCGCGGCCCGATGGCAGCCCGATGCCGCGCCCGCCCTATCACGCCCTTGCCGTGGACGAGGTGCGCTTCGTGGGCGATGCCGTGGCCGTGGTCGTGGCGAAGACACGCGCCATGGCGCTCGACGGCGTGGAACTGATCGAACTGCGTTACGCTCCGCGTGATGCGGTGACGCACGCCACACGCGCCTTGCGTCCCGGCGCGCCCATCGTCTGGCCGGACCAGGCGCCGGACAATCGCTGCTTCGTCTATGAGGCCGGCGACCGTGCCGCAACGGATGCCGCCTTCGCCGGCGCGCATCACGTCAGCCGCTTCGACTTCCGCATCTCGCGCCTCACCGCGGCGCCGATGGAAACGCGCAACGCGACGGCGCTGGTCGATCCGGCGGATGGGCGCGTCACCTTGATCTCGGGCACGCAGGACCCGCATCGCTCCCGGCGCGAACTGGCCGAACGCGCCTTCGGCATCGACACCGGCGCCTTCCGACTGATCTCGCCTGATATGGGCGGGTCCTTCGGCATGCGCGGCTGCCCCTATCCGGAACACATCCTCGTCGTCTGGGCGGCGCGGCGGCTTGGCCGTCCCGTTCGTTGGGCTGCCACGCGCTCCGAAGGGCTGATGAGCGACTTCCACGCCCGCGACAACGACACCACGGCGGAACTCGCGCTCGATGCGAGGGGGCGGTTCCTCGGGCTGCGCGTGCGAACCATCGCCAATCTCGGCGCCTATCTCGCGCTCAACACGATCAACCCGGCCATCTCGAATATCGGCGGACTCGCGGGCGTCTACACGACGCCGGCGATCCATGTGCAGGTGCAGGGGGCCTTCACCAACACCCAGCCCACCGCACCCTATCGCGGCGCCGGCCGCCCCGAGGCGACCTACGCCATCGAGCGCCTGATCGACCGCGCCGCCGCGGAGATGGGCATCGACCGGATCGAACTGCGCCGGCGCAACCTGATCCCCGAAAGCGCCATGCCGTTCCGCACCGGCCTGGTCTTCACCTATGACTCCGGTGCCTTCGAGCGGAACATGGACAAGGCGCTGAAGGCCGCGGACTGGGAGGGCTTTCCCGCCCGGCGCGTCGCCTCCGAAGCGCGTGGCCTGCTGCGCGGCATCGGCCTTGCCAACGCCATCGAGATCGCCGGTGGACCGGCCGTGCCTGGCGAGGAGTTCGCGGAACTGCGCTTCGACGATGGCGGCAGCCTGACCATGCTGCTGGGCGGGCATAGCCACGGCCAGGGGCACGAGACGGTGTTCCGCCAGGTCGCCGCTTCGCTGCTCGGCCTGCCGCCGGAACGTGTGCGCGTGCTGTTCGGCGACACCGACCAGGTGCAGCACGGGCGCGGCACCTTCGGCTCGCGCACCATCGCCACGGCGGGCCATGCCGTGCATCGCGCCGCCGAACGCATCATCGCCCGCGGCCGGCAGATCGCCGCACACCTACTGGAAGCGGCCGAGACGGATATCGGCTTCGCCGACGGATCCTTTTCCGTCGTGGGGACGGATCGCCGCGTGTCGCTGATCGCGGTCGCGCGCGCGAGCTTCGCTCAAGCCTCGATGCCGCCAGGCTCCGAACTCGGCCTGTCGGCCATGGCGATGCTGGCGCCCAAGGGGCCGACCTTCCCGAACAGCGTCCATGTCTGCGAGGCGGAGATCGATCCCGCGACCGGCCAGACGCAGATCGTCGCCTACACGGTGGTCGATGATGTCGGCACGGTGATCAACCCGCTGCTGCTGAAGGGGCAACTCCATGGCGGCGTCGCGCAGGGCCTCGGCCAGGTGCTGTCGGAGAGCGTGCTCTACGACGACACGGGACAGCTCCTGACGGCGTCCTTCATGGACTACGCCCTGCCGCGCGCCGACGAGATTCCGCCGGTTGCTGTCATCAGCGCCCCTGTGCCGACGGCGATGAACGCACTCGGCAGCAAGGGGGCAGGGGAGGCGGGCTGCGTCGGCGCGTTGCCGGCGGCGATGAATGCGATCGTCGATGCGCTCGCGCCGCTCGGCGTCACCGAACTCGACATGCCGGCGACGCCGGCGCGCGTATGGCAGGCCATGCGCGACGCCGCGCGCCGTTCTTCATCCCTGATCTAGGAGAGCTGTGTGACGAAGCTGAACCTGTCGATCGCGGTCGGCGACTACGACCGTATCCGCCCGCTGCTCGATGGCGCGGTGCGGATCGACGGCGTCGATCCGACGTATCTGGTGCTCGACGTGCAGGAGATGTTCTTCCGCGCCCTGCGCCATGCGGAGTTCGACGCGACGGAGCTCTCGCTGAGCAGCTATGCCGTGCAGGTCGCACGTGGCGACTGCCCCTATGTCGGACTGCCGGTCTTCCTGTCGCGCTCCTTCCGCCACACCTCCTTCTTCATCCGCACGGATCGTGGCATCGCCTCGCCGGCGGATCTGAAGGGCCGCCGCATCGGTACGCCGGAATACCAGATGACGGCGAGCGTCTGGGTACGCGCCATGCTGGAGGAGGATTACGGCGTCCGGCCGCGGGACATCATCTGGGTGCGCGGTGGCGTCGAGACGCCGGGACGCGACGAGAAGGTCGCCCTCGCTTTGCCGCCGGGGTTGACGATGGAACAGGCCCCGCCGGGGGCGACGCTGTCCGGCATGCTCTCGCGCGGGGAGATCGACGGTATCCTCGTGCCGCGTGCACCCTCCTGCTTCGAGCGGGGCGAGCCCAATATCGGCTGGCTCTTCCCCGACCCGGAGGCGGCCGCGCGCGACTACTACGCCCGCACGCGCATCTTCCCGATCATGCATCTGCTCGGCCTGCGGCGCGATCTCGTCGAGAAGCATCCCTGGCTTCCCGGCAGCCTGCAGAAGGCCTTCACCGCGGCGAAGGACCTCGCGCTGACGCGGCTGACGGACATTTCCGCGACCAAGGTCACGCTGCCGTTCGTCGAGGAGCTGCTGCGCGGCACGCGCAAGCTGATGGGCCATGATTTCTGGTCCTATGGCCTCGCGCCGAACCGCGATGCACTCGCGACCTTCCTGCGCCACCACCACGCGCAAGGCCTGTCGCAACGCTTGCTCGCCCCCGAGGAGCTGTTCCACCCTGCCAGCCTCGAGGCCTTCACCATCTGATGGATGGCGCGGCTCGCCGCGCTTCCCAAGAACGCCCGCACGGTCGCCAGCAGAGAGAAGGATCTTCGCCATGCTTCGCCGTTCGCTTCTGGGAGGTCTGTCCGGCCTGCCGGTGCTGGCCATCCGGCCGGTACAGGCCGCCACCTATCCGGACCGCCCTGTACGGATTGTCGTTCCCTTCGCGCCGGGCGGCATCTCCGACCTGGTCGCGCGCGTCGTCGCCTCCTCGCTCTCCATGCGTCTTGGCAAGGCGGTCGTGGTGGAGAACCGGCCCGGAGGCGCCGCCGGCATCCTTGGCACCGAATACGTCGCGCGATCGACGCCGGACGGATACACGCTGTTGCTGGGGTCGCCCGGCTCGCTGACGGTCGGGCCACATCTCTATCCTGGCCTGAACTATGACACGCTGCGGGATTTCGCACCGGTATCGCGACTTGTGACGACGGACTTCGTGCTTGTGGTGCACCCGTCCTTTCCGGCGACCACACCGCGTGAATACGCCGCCTATGCGAAGGCGCATCCAGGGCAGGTGACTTATGCTTCCGCCGGGCTCGGCTCCACCTCGCACCTGTTCGGCGCCTGGTTCGCGCTGATGGCAGGGCTGGACCTGATGCATGTGCCGTATCGCGGCGCCGGACCTGCGGCGAATGACCTCGTGGCAGGCGTGGTGAACTCCGCCTTCGATCAGGTGCCGTCTTCCATCGGCCATGTGCAGGGCGGCAGGCTGCGGGCGCTCGCGACCTCGGGTGCGCAGCGCAGCCGCATGATGCCGGATGTGCCGACCATGGCGGAGTCCGGCTTCCCGGACTATGTCGGCGGGACCTGGGTGTCGCTGCTCGCGCCTGCGGGGACGCCGGCGGAGATCGTCGAGGTGCTCAACGGCCATGTCGTCGCGACGCTTGGTGAGGACACGGTCCGCGAGCGCCTCGCCGCCCTTGGTGCCGATGCCGCGCCGACGACGGCAGCCGGAATGCTCCAGATTCTGCGGAGCGAGCTGCAGTCCTGGGGCGACCTCGTGCGGCGGGCCAATATCAGGGTCGATTGAGCGCGACGGCCACCTGGGCGCCATGTGTTCGTGGTCCGGCGCCACAAGGCGCCAGCTCGTTGCCGGATCGCCTCGCAATTACTCGCTGATGGAGCGCTCGGAAGCCACTCTGGCCAAGGGGCGCGGCCCCGTCCGCTCCGCTCGTGTCACGGTGCCGGCCGGACGCCCATGGCCACCGTGCGCTCATCCATCCGCGGGTCGTGCAGCAAGCCGCGACGCAGCGCCCAGGTGTTGACGTACTGGATGAGCTGAATCAGGGGCTCCTCTTCGGCATAGAGCGCAACCGCCTGGTGCCAGATCGCCTCGCGTGCGGGGTCATCCAAGGTCGCTGAGCCACGCGCGGCCAATTCGTCGAAGCGCGCATCCGAAAAGCGCGCATTGTTGTTCGCTCCGGTCAGCCGCGCGCGGTCGCGCGTGGCGAGCGTATTGATCAGGAAGTTGGACGCCTCGCCGCTCGATGATCCCCAGGCCGCAAGCTGCACCGCGAATTCGAAGCGCGTCCGCCGCGGCACGAAGGCGGTCCAGGGCATGGCGTCCACCTGGGTCCGCACGCCGATGCGCGTCCACATCTGCGCGATCGCCTGGGTAATGCGCGCATCGTTCGGCCAGCGGTCATTCGGCGTGCCGAGCGTGACGCGGAAGCCGTCGGGATAGCCGGCCTCGGCCAGCAGGCGCCGGGCCGCGGCGGGATCAAAGCCGCGTGGCGGCGCGTCGGCATTGTAGCCGAAGGCTCCTTCGGGCAGCCATTGCGCCGTGGCGGTCGCGGCACCTTCCATCACCTGGTCGACGAGGCCCTGGCGGTTGATCGCCATGGAGAGCGCGCGGCGCACCCGCGCGTCCTTGAACGGGTTGGCGGGCAGGGGGTTGCCGGCATTGTCGGTGATGAGCGGCGACCCGCCATTCAGACCGTAATCGGGCGCAAGGAAGACCGTGCGCAGGCTGGGGATGGAGGTGACGGTCAGGCGCTGGTCCCGTCGCAGGCGCGCGAGGTCGGAGGTCGGGATCTGCTCGATCATGTCCACGTCGCCGGCCAGCAGCGCGGCGGTGCGCGCACCGTCATTGCCGATGATGCGATAGGAGACCCGCGCCCAGGGCTGGGCGGGGCCGAACCAGTTCGCGCTGCGCTCGAACTCCACACGGTCGCCGAGGCGATAGGAGGCCTGGCGATACGGGCCTGTGCCGATGGCCGCGCGGCCGCTGTTGAAATCCTCACTCGTCGCGCCTTCGGCGGCATGGCGCGCGATGATGGAAACCGAGGCGAGGTCGATCGGCATCAGCGGATGCGGTTGGCGCGTGTGCAGGCGGATGGTCTCGGCATCCACCACCTCGACGCGGGTGATGGCGCGCAGGAAGCCGCCGAAACCGCCCGGGCTGTTCGCCACATTCGGCACGCGGGAGAAGGTGAAGACCACATCGTCGGCCGTGAAGGGCCTGCCATCATGCCAGGTCACGCCCTGGCGCAGCTTGAACTCCCACACCGTATCCGAAACGGCGCGCCAAGTGGTGGCGAGCGACGGGTGCGGCCGGGCATGGCCGTCGCGTTCCACCAGCCGGTCATAGACATGCATGGTGGCCGCGTTGTTGGGGCCGTAGTTGTGATAGTGCGGATCCATCGACGTCACCGGCGCGCCGGCGCCGATCGTGAGCGTCTGGGCGGTGGCGGATGCGCCGGCCAACAGGACGACAGCGCCGACGGCACGGGCCGTCGCCTTGATGTTGTTCATGGAAAACGGCTCCCGGACTCAGGACGTCGACCAGCGTTCCTTGTTGAACACATCGTCGCAGCGATGGCGCGGGAGCGAAAGGCAAAAGACGGCGGAGGCCGGGCCGGATGGAAGAAGGTAGGCCTTCGGGCTGCTCCGGTCGTCACGCGGCGCGATCGCCACGGCGCCGGAGCCGCGGCAACACTCTGCCCCGATGGATGAGGGACGCCCCCACCCTGGATCATGTCATATGTCGAGGCGTAGTGAGGCGAGCCGCGCGGTATCAGCGGCTCGCCCGGAGGACGCCGGGCGATCAGCCCTGGCGTTCGACCATCAGCTTCTTGATCTCGCCGATCGCCTGCGCCGGGTTCAGCCCCTTCGGGCAAGTCCGGGTGCAGTTCATGATGGTGTGGCAGCGATAGAGCTTGAACGGATCCTCGAGCGCATCGAGACGCTCGCCCGTGGCTTCATCGCGGCTGTCCGCGATCCAGCGATAGGCCTGCAGCAGCACCGCCGGGCCGAGGTAGCGGTCGCCGTTCCACCAATAGGAGGGGCAGGCGGTCGAGCAGCAGAAGCACAGGATGCACTCCCACAGCCCGTCGAGCTTCGCTCGCTCTTCCTTGGACTGCAGGCGCTCGCCATCGGGCGGCGGCGGCGTGTCGGACTTCAGCCAGGGCTCGACCGAACGCAGCTGCGCGTAGATCTGGTTGAGGTCCGGCACCAGGTCCTTCACCACCGGCATGTGCGGCAGCGGGGAGATGCGGACATCGCCCTTCACCTCCTCGATGGGCTTGAGGCACGCGAGCGTGTTCAGCCCGTCGATGTTCATCGCGCAGGAGCCGCAGATGCCCTCGCGGCAGGAACGGCGGAAGGTGAGGGTGGTGTCGATCTCGTTCTTGATCTTGATGAGTGCGTCCAGGACCATCGGGCCGCACTGGTCGAGATCGATCTCATAGGTGTCGGTGCGCGGATTGGCGCCGCCATCCGGATCCCAGCGGTAGATCTTGAACGTCTTGACGTTCTTGGCACCCGCGGGGGCGGGATAGGTGCGGCCCTCGCCGACCGTGGAGTTCTTCGGGAGCGTGAAGGTGGCCATCGGTCGGGTTCCTCAGTACACGCGCGGCTTCGGCGGGAAGACCTGCACTTCGTTGGTCAGCGTGCGCATCTTCACGTCGCGGTAGTCGAGGCTGACGGCGTATTTGTCGTCCACGCGCGCCAGGGTGTGCTTCATCCAGTTCACGTCGTCGCGCTCGGGGTAGTCTTCCTGGGCGTGGGCGCCGCGGGATTCCTTGCGCGCCTCGGCACCATGAATGGTGGTCAGGGCGTTGCCGATCAGGTTGTCCAGCTCCAGCGCCTCCATCAGGTCGCTGTTCCAGATCAGGGAGCGGTCGGCGATCTTGATGTCGCTGTAGGTCGCAGCGACCTTGTCCATCTTCTCCACACCTTCCTTCAGCAGTTCGGAGGTGCGGAACACCGCGGCGTGGGCCTGCATGGTGCGCTGCATGGTCAGGCGCAGCTCGGCGACCGAGGTGGAGCCCTTCGCATTGCGCACGCGGTCGAAGCGGTCGAGCGAGGCCTCGCCGGCCTTGGACGGCAGCGGGGCCTGGGTGGCTCCGGGCTTGATCGTCTCGGCGGCGCGATGCGCGGCCGCACGGCCGAACACCACGAGGTCGAGCAGCGAATTGGTGCCGAGCCGGTTCGCGCCGTGCACCGACACGCAGGCCGCTTCGCCGACCGCCATCAGGCCGGGGACGACCTTGTCCTGGTCGGTGCCGGTCGCGGCCAGCACTTCGCAGTGAATGTTCGTCGGGATGCCGCCCATGTTGTAGTGGACGGTCGGCAGCATCGGGATCGGCTCCTTCGTCACGTCCACGCCGGCGAAGATCTTCGCCGTCTCGGAAATGCCGGGGAGGCGTTCGTGCAGGATGTCAGCACCCAGGTGTTCCAGGTGCAGGTAGATGTGGTCCTTGTGCGGGCCGACGCCGCGGCCTTCGCGGATTTCCATCGACATGGCGCGGGAGACGACGTCGCGCGAGGCGAGGTCCTTCGCGGTCGGCGCGTAGCGCTCCATGAAGCGCTCGCCTTCCGAGTTCGTCAGGTAGCCACCCTCGCCGCGGGCGCCCTCGGTGACGAGGCAGCCCGAGCCATAGATGCCGGTCGGGTGGAACTGCACGAACTCATTGTCCTGCAGCGGCAGGCCGGCGCGTAGCACCATGCCGCCGCCATCGCCTGTGCAGGTATGCGCCGAGGTGCAGGAGAAATAGGCGCGGCCGTAGCCGCCGGTCGCGAGCACCGTGGTCTGGGCGCGGAAGCGATGGATCGAGCCATCCTCGAGGCACCAGGCGATGACGCCGCGGCAGGCGCCATCCTCCATGATGAGGTCGAGGGCGAAATACTCGACGAAGAACTCGCAGTTATGTTTCAGCGACTGCTGGTACAGCGTGTGCAGGATCGCGTGGCCCGTGCGGTCGGCCGCGGCGCAGGCCCGCATGGCGGGCTCCTTGCCATAGTACTTCATGTGGCCGCCGAAGGGGCGCTGGTAGATCTTGCCGTCCTCGGTGCGGCTGAACGGCACGCCGAAGTGTTCCAGCTCGTAGATCGCCGGCACCGCCTCGCGGCACATGTATTCGATGGCGTCCTGGTCGCCGAGCCAGTCCGACCCCTTCACGGTGTCGTACATGTGCCAGCGCCAGTCATCCTCGCCCATGTTGCCGAGCGAGGCACCGACACCGCCCTGGGCGGCCACGGTATGGGAGCGCGTGGGGAAGACCTTGGTGATGCAGGCGGTGCTGAGGCCCGCCGCACCCATGCCGAAGGTCGCGCGCAGACCCGCGCCGCCCGCGCCGACCACCACCACGTCATAGGTGTGGTCGACGATGCGGTAGGCGCCGTTCGAAGGCTTGCTGATCGCGTTCATCGCATCCGTCTCATTCTCGCCCGCGGCGGGCGATGCTGGTCAAACTGGGCAGCCTGTCCGATCCCGCCAGGGGTCAGTCAGACCGCGATGCGCAGCACGGCGAGCGTCGCCGACAGCCACAGCAGGAAGCAGGCACCCTTGATCACGAGCAGGCCGCCGACCTTGCACATCTCGCCACGCACATAGTCCTCGATCCACTCCTGCAGGCCATAGGCCATGTGGTGGAAGGCGGCGGCGAGGAAAGCGAGCAGCAGCACGGCATTGAACGGGCGGCCGATCCACGTCGTCGCCTCCTGCCAGCTGGCATCCGGCATGCGGGCCAGGGCGAAGACGAGCCAGATGGTCAGCGGCAGCAGCGCCATGGAGGTGACGCGCTGCATCCACCAATGATGCGTGCCGCCCTTGGCGGCGCCCAGGCCGCGCACGCGGCCGAGCGGGGAGCGAAGGGAGCGGATGGTCGGCGCGGACATCGGCGTCAGATCCAGGTGATGAGCATGATGAGCCAGGTCAGCGCGGTGAGCGCCGCGGTGCCGATCAGCACCGCCCGGCCGGTGAGGTACATGGTCGGGATCTCGAAGCCGCGGCCGCTGTCCCAGTAGAGGTGCCGGATGCCGGCGAGCGTGTGGTACCAGGCCACCGCCGTCAGCCCCATCAGCCCGATCACGCCGAGGAAGGAGCCGAAGAACCACATCGCGCCGTTGTAGGAGGATTCGCCCGCCGCGGCGGCGACCAGCCACCACACCAGGAAGACCATGCCGATCGACCAGAGCGCGCCGGTGATGCGGTGGGTGATGGAAAGCGCGGAGGACATCTGCAGCATGTCGTAGACCTGCAGATGGGGCGACAGCGGACGGCGGACGAGGCTGCCGTCCGACCGGCGGCCGACCATCAGGGCCTCCCGCGCGTCGGTGATCTTGGACATGGTCCGTAAACTCCACAGCGCCGTCTGCCCCCGATCCCCGGGCCGGGGGACGGCCTTGTCCCGGCACTTGTATGGTGCGGCGCGGGACAGCGTCAAATCCGGGGAGGGATTTTTGCGACCAGGAACAAGTACTTGAGAATGGCTCGCAACATTCCGGCGGATGCCGCTGTGCGGCGCCTTCAACGCCGGTTCGTCGCCGTGCCCGCGGGGCGCAACAGCGATGACATATCGGCTGGCGGGATCGTTGACGCGGCGGCGTCCTGCGCCCAGCCTGTGTCCCGGTCACAGACCAGGGTCGAAGCATGCCCGCCGACACGTCCAAATCCGCCGGAATCGGCCAGGATGCCCGCATCATCACCCTGATCGGCACCGGGCATTTCCTGTCGCATTTCTACATGCTCTGCCTGCCGCCGCTCTTCCTGTTCTGGCGGGCCGAGTTCGGCGTCTCCTTCGCGGAGCTCGGCCTGGCCGTCGCGCTCATGTCCGGCACCACAGCGGTGCTGCAGACCCCGGTCGGCTTCTGGGTGGACAAGCACGGTGCGCGGCGCTTCCTGGTGGGCGGCACGCTGCTGATGGCGCTGTCGGTCTCGGCCATGGCCGCGGCGCCGGGTATCTGGGCGATCTGGCTGCTCGCCGTGCTCTCGGGCATCGGCAATTCGGTGATCCACCCGGCCGACTACGCCATCCTTGCCGGGTCGATCGACAAGTCGCGCATGGGGCGTGCCTTCGCGCTGCACACCTTCACCGGCAATCTCGGCTTTGCCCTGGCGCCGCCGGTCATCGCGCTGCTCGCCGCGACGATGGGCTGGCGCTGGTCCCTGTTGCTCGTCGGGCTGCTCGGCGTCCCGGTGGTCTTCGCGATCCTGGTGCAGAGCCGCATCCTGCAGGACCAGCCCAAGGCGAAGAAGGCGGCCGACGGGCCGAGCGGGCGGGAACTCCTCTTCTCCCGTCCCATCCTGCTGTTCTTCGCCTTCTTCCTGCTCTCCTCCATGGCCGGGTCGGGCATCCAGGCCTGGGTCATCACCGTGCTGGGCAAGCTGTGGGGGACGCCGGTCGCCATCGCCTCGATGGTGCTGACGGGCTACATGGTCGGGGCGACCTCGGGCACGCTGGTCGGCGGCTGGGTGGCGGATACGTCGAAGCGCAGCCTGATCGGCTTCGTCGTGGTGCTCACCTGCTTCGCCATGGCGATGATCCTGGCCATCGGCCTGCTGCCGATGCCCGAGATCCTGCTGCCGGTCGTGGCGTGCCTGGGCGGGGCTGCCATGGGCGCCTCGCGCACGCCGCGCGACGTCATGCTGAAGGACGCTTCGCCGCCGGGCGAGATCGGCAAGGTCTTCGGTTTCGTCTCCTCCGGCCTGCCGCTCGGCAGCGCCATCACCCCGGTGCCGCTCGGCTTCCTGATCGACATGGGCTATCCGGGGCTGGTGCTGCCGGTGGTGGCCGTGCTGCTGGGGCTGTCGCTGCTCTGCGCCGGGTCCGCCCAGTCCGAGGCGCGCAGCCGGAAGGCCGCCGCGGTTCCGGCCGAGTGATGCGCGCCGCCCGGCCCGGCTGGCCCGCGTGACCTATTTCGACAATCTGCTCGACGTGCTGACCTGGGCGGCGGTGGCGGTGCTGGCCGTCGCCGGGGCGCTCAGCGCGTCACGCAAACAGCTCGACCCGGTGGGCTTCATGCTGATCGCCTGTCTCTGCGCCTTCGGTGGCGGGACGGTGCGCGACGTGGTGCTGAACCAGCCGGTCTTCTGGCTGCGCGTGCCGGGGATGGTGGCACTGGCGGCGGGCTTGGCGCTGGTCGTCTTCTTCACGGCCCATCTGTTGGAACGGCGCTTCGTCCTGTTGCTCTGGGCCGATGCGATGGGGCTCGGCCTCTTCGCCGTGCTGGGGGCGGAGGTTGCCCAGCGCGCCGGCGCCACGGCCTGGGTGGCGGTGCTGATGGGCACCATCACCGCGACCGCGGGGGGCATGCTGCGCGACATCATCTGCGCCGAGACGCCGCTCGTGCTCCGGCGCGAGATCTACGTCACCGCCGCCGCGCTGGGGGCGGCGAGCTTCGTGCTGCTGATCGACCTCGGCGCGGGGCGGACCATCGCCGTCTCGGCGGGCATCGCGATCGGTTTCGGGGTGCGGGCGGCTGCGATCCTGGGCGGGTGGTCGCTGCCGGCCTACCGCGCGCGGCCCGGACGGGACTATCCGGACCGGCGATAGCGGCGCCGGACCTCAGCCCGCGATGAGGCCCTTGCGATGCAGTTCCTCGGCGATCTGCACCGCGTTCAGCGCCGCACCCTTGCGCAGATTATCCGCCACGCACCAGAAGGCGAGGCCGTTCGGCACGGTCGGATCCCTGCGCAGCCGCGACACGAAGACAGCGTCCTCGCCCGCGATCTCGAGCGGCGTCGCATAGCCACCATCGTCGCGCGTATCGAGCAGCGTCAGGCCGGGGGCATCGCGCAGGGCCTCGCGCGCCTGGCGTTCGGTGATGGGCTTTTCGAATTCGACATGCACCGCTTCGCCATGGCCGATCATCACCGGCACGCGCACGCAGGTCGCGATCACCTGGATATCGGGGTCGAGGATCTTCCGCGTCTCGACCGCCATCTTCCATTCCTCCTTCGTCGCCCCGTCATCCATGAAGCGGTCGATATGGGGAATGACGTTGAAGGCGATGGGCTTGGTGAACTGCTCCGGCGTCGGCGGATCGTTGACGAAGACGCCGCGGGTCTGGGACCAGAGCTCGTCCATCGCCTCCTTCCCCGCGCCGGAGACGGATTGATAGGTCGCCACCACGACGCGCTTCACCGTCGCGATGTCGTGCAGCGGCTTCAGCGCGACGACCATCTGGATGGTGGAGCAGTTAGGGTTGGCGATGATCCCCTTCTTCGGCCGCTTGGCGATGGCCTGCGGGTTCACCTCCGGCACCACCAGCGGCACGCCCGGTTCCATGCGGAACTGGGAGGTATTGTCGATGACGAGGCACCCCGCCGCGGCCGCCCGCGGCGCATGCACCGCCGAGACCGCCGCCCCGGGCGAGAACAGCCCAAGCTGCGTGCCAGCGAAGTCGTAGCGGTCGAGGTCCCGCACCTTCAGCACCGCATCCGGCCCGAAGGAGATCTCCGCCCCCGCCGAGCGGCCCGAGGCCAGGGCGACCACCTCGCTGACCGGAAACTGGCGCTCGGCCAGCGTCTTGATGATTTCGCGCCCCACCGCGCCGGTGGCGCCGACGACTGCGACCTTGTAGCTCATGGGGGCCTCCTGTGGGGGAAAGGGGGCCTCCCATAGAGCAGGCGCCGTCTCTTGGGAACGGCGCCGGCCCGGATCACGCGGCGCGCACGGCCTTGAGGAAGCCCGCCGCGCGCTCGCGCAGGGTTGCCGCATCGCCCGACAGCGCGCCCGAGGCCTGCAGTACCGCCCCGGCCGAACTGCCAGTGGCATCGGAGGCAGCCCGGATGCCTTCCATGCGCTGGGCGACAGTGCCGGTCGCCTCGGCCACCTGGGCGGCGGACCGGGCGATCTCGCGCGTCGTCGCCCCCTGTTCCTCGACCGCGGCGGCGATGGCGGTGGCGATGTCGCTGGTGCGGTCCACCGTGGCGCCGATGGCGCGGATCGCCTCCACCGCCTGGTTGGTCGCACCCTGCATCTCGCCGATCTGGCGGCCTATCTCCTCCGTCGCCTTGGCGGTCTGGCCGGCGAGGTTCTTCACCTCGCTTGCCACCACCGCGAAGCCCTTGCCCGCCTCGCCGGCGCGCGCCGCCTCGATCGTCGCGTTCAGGGCAAGCAGGTTGGTCTGCCCCGCGATCTCGCCGATCAGCCGCACCACATCGCCGATGCGTGAGGCGGCCTCGGCCAACCCCCGCACGGTGGAATCGGTCGCCTTGGCCTCGGCCACCGCCCGCCGCGCCACTTCGGCGGCCTCGGCGACGCGGCGGGTGATCTCCTCGACCGATGCGGCCATTTCCTCCGCGGCGGCGGCCACCGCCTGCACATCGGCATTGGCCTGCATGCCGGCCTCGGAGACGGCGACCGCCTCGCGCCCGCCCTCGGCGGCGGCATCGGTCAGGGTGCGCGCGGCCGACTGCATCTGGGCTGCGGAACTGGCCACCGATTCCACCACCGCGCCGATATCGGCCTCGAAGGTATCGACAAGGCGTGCCTGCTCGGTCGCACGCTGCCAGGCGAGCATCGCCCCCACATAGCTCCCGGCCGTATCCCGCAATGCCGTGATGTTGAGGTCGAGCACCTCCGGCCCCATGGCCACGCGCGCCTTGTGCGGCAGGTTGGCCGGCTCCGCCAGCACGCCGCGAACGCGTTCGGGATGCCGGTGGAAGATGTCGATGGTGTGGCCGGCCAGGCTTTCCACCGGGACCGGCAGGTGTTCCTTCAGCCCGTCGATCAGCTTCTGCGCATAGCCGTTCGCGTAGGTGATGCGGAAATCGTCCTTCGGGTCGGCGACGACGACGCCGAGCGGCATCTGCTCGATCATCTGGCCGCGGCTGAAGGCTTCGCGCACCGTCAGGCGCAGCGCCTCCACCGCGTCTGCGATCTGGCCGATCTCGTCGCGCCGGCCGCGATCGGTGACCGTCACGTCGCCATTGCCCGTGGCGATGCCGGCGATGGCCCTTGCCATGCGGCGCAGCGGCGCCCCCACGGTGCGCGCCAGGCCGAAGGCCGACAGCAGGAGGATCAGGGCGATGCCGCCGGCGGAGAGGAAGACGAGCCGCGTCTGCCGCGCGAGCGACGTTTCGACCGCATGGGCCGCGACCTGATCCATCTCCCGCAGCCGCGCATTGGCGCTGGCCACCGCCGCGATCAGCCCGTCGCGCGCGGGCGCGACCTGTTCGCGCGTGAAGCTGTCGAGTGCGGTGCCGCTCTCGATCGTGGCGAGGGAGCCGGCGGCGGCCTGCTCGGCGATGCGACCGATCCGCTCCAGCTCCTCCTTCACCCGCGGCTGGGCGGAGGCGGTCGAGACCGCGCCGCGCAGATGCACGCGCGCCTGCGCGGCCGCGCGGCGCGCCCGCTGCGCCTGCGCCGCGTCGCCGGTCGCGAGGTAGCGCAAGGTGGAGGCGCGCATGTCGTTCACGCCCTGGTGGAAGGCGATGAAGCGCGTGCGTGCATCCTCCCGCGCATCGCCGCTGAGGTCGAACTCGATGGCGGCGTTCGCCCCTTCGAAGGCCTGGTCATATTCCGAGGCACGGGCAAGGAAGGCTTCGTCGCGGGACCGCAGGATGGCGATGCGGCGCGATGCCTGCTCGGCGATCAGCCGCGCATACTCCTCCGCAGTACCGATCAGCCGTTGGAAGAGTGCGTCCGCCGATGCCTCGTGCACCACCTCCTGGGCGCGGCGCGCCTGCGCCGCGGTGGCGTCGAGCGCGGCCACCGCCTGGTCGCGTGCGGCCTCGACATCAGGGGCGCGGTTGGCGGCACGCATTGTGCCCACATGGGTCGGTGCCTCGGACGCCGCGCTGATCGCCGCGGTCAGCAGGCTCGTGGCCTCTCCCAGCTCCACCTGCCGGTCGACCCTGCGCGACAGATCCCGCCCCGTCAGTGCCACCGTGGCAGCGATTCCACCCAGCATCACAAGGGCGAGGAGACTCGACGTCAGCAGCTTCAACCCGACGGAAAGATTGAGAAAGGCGCGCATGGGGGGCCTCATTGTTGGGGCGTTTCTTCGCCCCATCTTGCGCGAGGGCCCTTAAGCGGCCGTGAAGCGCCGGGCCGCCCGCTCCTCCCACGACCGCCCGAAGGCGAGGAACAGCGCGACCACGAGCATGGTCATGCCGACATGCCAGACGAGCGCCTCTGCCGCGCCGTCGAGCTCATGGAACAGCCACAGCCCCGCGGCCGAGAGTGCCGCGCCGGCCAGCCCGCCCATCGCGGCCACCGGCAGCGGCCGGATGCCGGCCGCGTAGCGCAGCACCCAGACCAGCGAGCCCGACAGCGGCACGCCAAGGCCCAGGATGAAGCCCATGCAGCCCCAGGACATGCCCGGCACCAGCGCCTGCGGCCCGATCCTCAGCAGGTCGGCGAGGCAGCCGAGCCCCAGCGTGCCGACCCACAGCAGGGCCGCCGGCACCGGCAGCAATACCCAGCGCGGCGAGCGGTCCGGCAGGGCGAGCTGAAAGGCGGCGATCGTCGCCAGCACGCCGGTCGCGGCCGAGGCCAGCCATTGGATGACCTCGGCCGCGTCGCGCAGGCGCTCGGCGAGGTCGGGCCGCGGTCCGTGCCAGACGACCGCGCCCGCAATCAGCAGGAAGGCGAAGGCCAGCCAGGCCGCCGCCCGCCGCAACGGCGGCGCGAGCCGATGCACGGGGCGCAGATCGGCGGACAGGCGGCTGATCAGATCCTCGGTGGAGTTCACGGCTTGTCCTCTGCGCCGAGCCGGCGCCGCAGGGAGCGCAACGCGCGATGCGTCGCGACCTTCAGCGCACCGACGGAAAGCCCCGAGCGGCGCGCGGCCTCGGAGAGTGGCAGGTCCTCGAGCTTGGCGAGGCGCAGGGCGGTGCGCTGGCTGTCGGGCAATTCGGCCACCGCCTCACGCAGTTCCCGGCCGGCGACGCGGTCCTCGCCGGTCATGGCGTCCGGCGCGGCGAGCGTCTCGGCATGGTCCTCGATCGGCGTCTCCCGCCCGGCGCCGCGGCCACGGCGGCGCAGCCGGTCGATGCAGCGCCGCTCCGCGATGGCGGCGATCCAGGGGCGCAACGGACGGGACGGGTCGTAGGTCGCGAGCATGCGATGCATCGTCAGCAAGGTATCCTGCACCGCGTCCTCCGCCTCATGGCTGTCGCGAATGCGGCGCCGCGCGATGGCGCGCAGCAGGGGCAGGCAGTCGCGCAGCAACCGGTCATAGGCGCGCGAATCGCCGCCCTGGGCGGCCGCCATCCAAGCTTCCCACTGCCCGTCGCCCTGCGCCGTCACGCCGCTGTCCCTGCCTGGCGAGCGAACATTAGAGCATTGTTCGGTCGGGCGGCACTGGCCGGCGCCCCCGCCCGACCGCCCATCCAGCATCCTGTCATCGGCGGGCCGGGTGGGGGTGCGGGCCGGTGCCCTTCCAGCATGCGGCCGGCATCGCCCCGCGATGAAGGGCGGGGTGAGGAAGGGGCAGCCCGCCGCCGTCGCGCTCATCGCGGCACCAGGGCAGGCACCAGCCGCCGTCGTTCGATCAGCATGCCCTGGCCCAGCAGGATCGCGACCCCGGCCAGCGTCAGCGTCGGGTCGAGCCACCAGGCATGGGCGGCGAGGCGGAGGGCGACGGTCATCCCCCAGGACAGGAACAGCCCGGTCCGGAACACATCGAGGCTGTGCCGTCCCGCCGCGGCCAGGGCCTGGGCCAGGGGATGGTGCATCCAGGGGGCTTCCTTCGGCACCAGCACGGCGACGAGATAGGCGAGCGCGAGGGCATGCAGCAGGGCGAGCGGGCCCATATGAGCCTTGCCGTACAGCGTCGACAGCAGATCGGTGTCGAGCGCCGGGTCGATGCGGATGGCGATGCGCGTGGCGATGCCGGCCGCGACCAGCGCCACGGCGGCCGCCACCGCCCAGCCATCGCGGCGGACCGCCGCGCCGGTCAGCAGCGCCCGGCGGCCGAACCAGGCCCCGAGCATGAAGGCGAACTGCCAGGCGAAGGGCTCCAGCGCCGTCGACTGCCAGGCGGGCCATTGCCACAGACCGAGCTGCACCCCGCCCCAGAGCGCCCCCGGCGCGGCGAGCGCCGCCACGCCGATCCGCCGCGCCAGCCACAGGAAGCCCGGCAGCGCCAGCATGGACAGGATGAAGACCGGCAGGATGTCCATGTAGGCCGGCATGTAGAGCAGCAGCGCCGCGCCCGGCAGCGCCAGGAAGGGCTGGTCCGCCAGCATCCGCCAGCCGAGCCGGTCGACCTCTCCGGGCAGGGGAATGCCCATTTCCGACCACAGGATGAGCGCCCCGGTCATCAGGAACAGGGTCAGATGCACGAGCCACAGGCGGCCTGCCCGGTGCCAGGTGTCGCGCGTCGCGGCCCAGCCACCCTCCCGCCCGGCCTTCAGCGTGTGCACCGACGCCAGCACGAAGCCGGACAGGAACAGGAACTGCTCGGAACTGTCGGAAAATCCCCAGGCGGCATGGATTCCGAAGGCCCCGAAGGCCGAGCCCACGGCGTGCGCCCCGAAGATCGAGACCTGCAGCCAGCCCCGGACGATATCGAGGCGCAGGTCCCGCGCCGGCCTGGCGAGGGAAGGTGTCGTGACCGGTTGTACCATGCGGGCTCTCTCCGGGCGGGTTGCGAGGGCCGCCTTCCATCCCGCCCTTCGTCCCCGGAGGCGGCGCGGTTACGCCGCGATTCTTCCCCCTTGCCGACTCGTCCCGTGGGGCGACATGGATGGGGCGTGCTGCACCTGATCAAGCTCTCCGTCGGCCCCAAGGACGTCGCCGCCCTCGCGGCGCTGCAGAAGGAAAGGCTGCGCACGGACCCGCCACTGCGCGCCTGGACACGGATGTTCCCCAAAAGGATCGACGAGATCACCGATGGCGGCTCGATCTATTGGGTGATCGGCGGCTTCGTCCGGGTGCGCCAGCGCATCCTCGGCCTGCGCGAGGAACAGTGGGACGATGAGACGCCCTGCGCGGCGCTCCTGCTGGACCCGACCCTCGTGGCCGTCGAGGCACGGCCAGTGAAGGCGTTCCAGGGGTGGCGCTACCTGAAGCCCGAGGAGGCGCCGCCGGATGTGGCGACCGACCGGCCCGTGGCGGTGGGGCTGGAAAGCCTGCCGCCGAAGCTCCGGCGCGACCTCGCGGAGTTGTGTCTCATCTGACGGACCAGGGCAGGGCCGTGTCCTTCATTCCGGACCTCAAAGGCCGAAAGACCCTTGGAAACCGATACTTGGCGGCCGGGGCCGCCGCCCCGCGGGGCCGGCGCATGGGCGCGCGGCACGACGGAAGGCCTGGCGGCACCCGCGCTCGTTGCAGGGAATTAAGGTCTCTTCCACCGGGCCGAGAGACGCACGCTGGCAACGTCCCTGGTGTCGCGGCGGCTTATTCCCGGCAGGCCGCTGCTCGACTGGCTCCGCTTCGGCGGGGTCTTTAGGCCCGGTCGGAGCAATCCGGCCGGGCCGATTTTATGGGGCCGCCCGCCCCGGCGGGGCCTCGGCCTCCAGCAGCGACAGCAGCCCCTCGAGCAATTGTTCGGGGGAGGGCGGGCAGCCGGGGATCAGCAGATCCACCGGCAGCACCGCGCCGACGCCGCCATGCACGGCGTAGCAGCCCTTGAAGACGCCGCCATCGACAGCGCAGTCCCCGGCTGCGACCACCCAGCGCGGTTCGGGCGTGCAGGCGAGGGCGCGTTCCATCGCCTCGGTCATGTTGCGGCAGGCGGGGCCCGTCACCAGCAGCACATCGGCATGCTTCGGCGAGGCGACGAAGCGCAGCCCGAATCGTTCCAGATCGTAGGCGACGTTCTGCAGCGCGTTGATCTCGAGTTCGCAGCCATTGCAGGAGCCGCTGTCGACCTCGCGGATCGCCAGGCTGCGGCCAAGTCGCGTGCGCGCCATGGTGGCCAACCTTTCGGCCAGGGCGGCGACGGTAGGCTGCGGCACCGCCGGCGCCGCGTCGGTCAGCGGCCGGCCAATCAACGCCCTGGCGAGGCGAGGCCACAGCATCAGTCGCACTCCGCGATGCGCTCGGAAAACACCAGGCGATTGCCGAAGGGATCGGCGATCTCCATGTCGCGCCATCCCCAGGGCTGGTCGTGCAGGCCTGGCCGGGCATGACGGTAGGCCTTGGCGGTGAGCTCGGCATGGAAGTTGGCGAGGCCGCCCATGCGCAGGATCAGCTTCGTCCCGGGCGTGCCATCGCCGAAATGCTCGCTGAGGAAGAAGATCAGCCCACCGCGCGAGACTTGCACGAAAAGCGGGAGGTCGGGCGCGAAGCGATGCTCCCAGTCCCAGCTCATGCCGAGGAAGTCGACATAGAATTCGCGCGCCTTGGCGGCGTCGAAGATGCGCAGGATGGGGATGGTGGCGTCGAAGCGGATGGTCATGGACGCGCTCCATGGTCAGCGGGCACGGCTGGAGGGGTGCCATCCTTCCAGACCATCCGCCAAAGGCCAAAAGGCCCTTCTGATGACACGAATGGTATCGGTGGCCAGGAACCGGAGGGGCGCCGCCCTTCCGGGCCACCCCGCCGGGTTCCCATCGGCGTTGCTTCGCAACGTCGATGGGGTCCCCTGGCCACCGTGTGGCCTGGACCGCCGGCACCTGATGCTGGGCGTATCGCCGATGCTGAAACCATACAGCGCGCTTCGTGCGCAAAAGCGGGTCTCGGCGCCATTCTGCCAGCGGTGCACGACGCCAAGTGGAGGTTTGCAAAGGCCTTTCGGCCTTTGCTGGGGTGAGGTCCGGAGAGGGGTAAAGCCCCTCTCCGGGCCCCCGCCGCCGCCGTCACAGGTCCACCCCGCTGTAGGAGCAGTTGAACGACTTGTTGCACAGCGGGAAGTCCGCGACGATGTTCCCTTCGATCGCGGCTTCCAGCAGCGGCCATTGCAGCCAGGACGGATCGCGCAGGAAGGCCGCGCGGATCAGGCCGCCCTCGTCGAGCCTGACCCAGGCGAGGCAGTCGCCGCGGAAGCCTTCGATCAGCGCGAGGCCTTCGCCGGCTTGTGATGGCAGCGGCACCAGCGTCTCACCGGGATGCAATTCCGCCAGCAGGCGCCGCACCAGGCCGATCGAGGTCGCCAGTTCCGCGATGCGCACGCGGACACGGGCATCGACGTCGCCGCCGGTCTCGACCGCGACGGGTGGCAGCAGCCAGTCATAGGGCGCGTATCCCGGCGCGCGGCGAGCATCGAAGCCGCGCCCCGATCCGCGCCCGACGAAGCCGCCGGCGGCGTAGCGCTGTGCATGCGTGGGATCGAGGAAGCCCGTGCCCACCACGCGGTCCTGCAGGCTCGCATGGCTGTCATAGATGGCGCGCAGGCCGGGAATCTCCGCCTCCACGGCGGCGAGCGCGGCGAGGATGACCTCCGCCCCACCCGGCGCGATGTCCGGCGCGACGCCCCCGGGCAGCACGCAGTCCTTCATGAGCCGATGGCCGAAAGCGGCCGCGCAGGCGCGCAGCACGCCTTCGCGCAAATAGCCGCAGCGGGCGTGCGGGAAGGCGAAGGCCGCGTCGTTGCAGACGAAGCCCCAGTCGTTGAGATGGTTATGGATGCGTTCGAGCTCACCCATCACGGCGCGCAGCACGGTCGCGCGTGGCGGGACGGTGACGCCGAGCGCTGCCTCGGCCGCCGCGGCGAAGGCCCAGCCGAACGCAACGGTGGAATCGCCGGAAAGCCGCGCCGGGAACACCGCCGCCGCGCGCGGCGACTTGCCCAGCATCAGCGACAGGATGCCCTTGTGCTTGTAGCCGAGCCGCGCCTCCAGCCGCACCACCACCTCGCCCTGGACGTGGAAGCGGAAATGGCCGGGTTCGATCACCCCGGCATGGATCGGGCCGACCGGGATCTGGTGGATGCCCTCGCCCTCGACGGGCAGGAATTCGGGCTGCGGCGGCTCCGCGCCGGGCAGGGCGAGCGGTGCGCCGGACATCGGTCCGGCCAGGTTCCATCGGCCGTGATCGAGCCAGGGGCGCAGATCGACCGCGCCCTCGGCGGTCAGCGCCCAGAGGTCACGGATCATCCGCTCGAAGCGGATTGCACCCGGGCGCGCGGGGGAAAGCGCGGCATAGCGCCCGCCCTCGGCCGGCGCCGAGGCCAGCAGCGGCGCGCCGGTCGGCTCGTCGAGAAAGGCGGCGTGGATGACGCCCGGCTCCGCCCACAGCGCCAGCAGCGCGAGGGAGGCTTCCCCCTCCAGCAGGGCGGGCAGCCGCGACCAGGCCTCGGCGCTGAGGAGGAAGCGTTCGAACGGCACGCAGCCCTGCGGCGTGCCGGCGCGGATCAGGGCGGTCGCGCTCATCCGATCATCCCCGCGGCGGCGACGAGCATGGCCGCGAGCGCGGCCGGCATGGCGAGGCCCAGCAGCGTCGCCACGACCAGATGCAGCCAGAGCGGCGTCGCCGCCACGCTTTCCCGCCAGCCTCTCGGCGATCCGTCGGGCGTATCGGGCGTCGGCGCGCCGAAGCACAGCCCCTGCAGCACGGTGATCAGCGCGGCGAGCGCGGTGACCATGCCGAGCGCGAGCGGAATGGCGAGCCATGGTGCCTCGGCGGCGGCCGTCGCCAGCAGCCGGAACTCGGAGACGAAGAGCAGCGCCGGCGGCATCCCGCCGATCGCCGCGATGGCCAGCGCAAGGCCCCATCCCAGGGCCGGATGGGTCGCAACCAGCCCGCCGATATCGGCGATCTTCTGGCTGCCCTTGGCCTGGGAGGCGCGTCCGACGCCGAAGAAGATCGCGCTTTTCACCAGCGAATGCCCGAGCAGATGCAGCAGCCCGGCGAGATTCGCGAGCGGCCCGCCGAGCCCGAAGGCGAAGGCGGCAAGGCCCATATGCTCGATCGACGACCAGGCGAAGAATCGCCGCGCATCCCGCCGGCGCCACAGCGCGAGGGCGGCGAGCAGCACGGTCGCCAGCCCCATCGCGAGCAGGAAGGGCCCGGCCGCGATCGCGTCGGGGTTGGCGCCCACGATGGCCTTGCTGCGCAGCACGGCGAGCATCGCCGCATTCAGCAGCAGCCCCGACAGCACGGCCGAGATCGGCACGGGCCCTTCCGCATGCGCATCCGGCAGCCAGGAATGCAGCGGCACCAGCCCCGCCTTCGTGCCATAGCCCAGCAGCAGGAAGGCGAAGGCGAGGTTCAGCGTCGCCGGGTCGCACCGCGCGGCCACCGCCATCAGCGCCGTCCAGGACAGCCCCGTCTCTTCCGACAGCAACGGCTGCGCGGCGAGGTAGAGGACGATCGTGCCGAACAGCGCGAGCGCGATGCCGACGCCGCAGAGGATGAAGAACTTCCACGCCGCCTCGAAGGCTTCCGGCGTGCGGTGCACCGCGACCATGGAGACGGTGGCGAGGGTCGCGATCTCGATCGCCACCCACATCACGCCGAGATTGTCGGCGAGCAGCGCCAGCGTCTGCGCCCCCATGAAGATCTGGAAGGCGGCGTGATAGGCGCGGATGCGCCAATGGTCGAAGCCCTCGCGGTCCAGCGTCGCCGCCGAGAACACGGCCGTGGTCAGCCCCACGAAGGCCGAGAGCAGGATGAAGGGCAGGTTGAGCGCATCCGTATGCGTCCAGCCATGCTGGGCATAGGGCTGCGCCATCAGCGCGCCGGCCAGCAGCAAGGATCCCGTGCTGACCGCGACGTTGCCCCAGGCCGCGTGACGCAGGGTCGGCACGGCGGCGAGTGCGACCGCCCCCGCCCAGGCCCAGAAGACGATGGCCCATTGCAGCGGCATCAGCGGCGTTCCCCGCGATGCTCTTCGAGCGATCCGGTGTCGAGCGTGTCGAAGCGCTCGCGGATCTGGAAGGCGAAGACGCCGGCGACAATCGCGATCATCAGCACCAGCGCGGCGGTGGACAGCTCCACCACCAGCGGCATGCCGGTCACGCCGATGGCCGCGAGGATCAGCCCGTTCTCCAGCGACAGCAGCCCGATCACCTGGCTGATGGCGTTGCGCCGCGTGATCATCATCAGCATGCCGAGCAGCACGACGGACATGGCGAGCGCCAGCGTCTCGCGCGAGAGCAGGCGCGCGCCCTCGGTCGCCGGCAGCGTCGCCAGGATGCACAGCCCCACCAGCGCGACGCCGGCGGTCATGGACAGGCCGACACCGAGCGCGCTTTCCACCGTGCGGTGCAGGTTCAGCTCCCGCACCAGCCGGTGCAGCGCGGCGGGGATCAGCACGCCCTTCACGACGAATGCCAGCAGCGCGGTCAGGTACAGCCCCGGCGCACCCTGCGCGTACGCGGCCCAGGCAGCGGCCATGGCGAGCAGCGTCCCCTGCGTGGCGAAGGCGTTGATCACCGCCCCGATGCGCCGCTGGTACAGCAGCACGAAGGACAGCAGCAGCACCGCCCCGCCAAGCAGGTGGGAGAGGTCGTAGGTGAGCTGACCGAACCTCACGCGAGCCCCGTCGAGACGAACAGCAGCACCGCGCCGAGCAGCCCCAGCAGCAGCGCCGCGCCGAGGAATTCCGGCACGCGGAAGACGCGCATCTTGGCGATGGCGCTCTCGAAGGCGGCGAGGCCGAGCGCCAGTCCGCCCATCTTCACCAGCCAGGCGGCGAGCCCGACCACCCACAGATGCGGCGCCGATCCCGCCGGCGCTTGCCCCAGCGGCAGGAACACCGCGGCGAGCAGCGCGAACCACAACAGCAGCCGCATCTGCGCGGCGTATTCCCACAGCGCGAGGTGCCGGCCCGAGGCTTCGAGGATCATCGCCTCATGCACCATGGTGAGTTCGAGATGCGTGGCCGGATTGTCCACCGGAATGCGCGCATTCTCCGCGATGGCGACGGCGAGCAGCGCGACCAGCGCGAGGCCGAGCGAGACCCGCAGGCCAAGCCCCCCGTCCCGGAACGAGCCTGCGATGGCGTCGAGATTCGTGGTCCCGGCCAGGATGGCGAGCGACAATGCCGCGATCACCAGCGCCGGTTCGGCGAGCGCGGCGAAGGACATCTCCCGCGCTGCGCCGAGCCCGCCAAAGGGCGTGCCGACATCCATCCCCGCCAGCGCCATCGCGACCCGCCCGAGCGCCAGCAACCCCGCGACCAGGATCAGATCCGCCAGCGGCGCGAAGGCCATGCCGCGTGCGAAGGACGGCACCAGGGCAGCCGCCAGCACGGCCGCGCCGGCCGCGAGGTAGGGCGCGGCGAGGGACACGGCCGAGGCGTTCTCCGCCAGCACCGGCTTCTTGCGCAGCAGCTTCGCGAGGTCGCGCAGGGGCTGCAGCGGATGCGGCCCGCGCCGTCCCATCATCCGTGCCTTGAGCCAGCGCACCACGCCGGTCAGCAGCGGCGCGGTGACCAGTACCAGCGCGACGTGCAGAAGCTGCGCGAGGACGGACCAGACCACCGCCATCTCAGCGCGCCCCCATCCACGCGAGCAGGGCCAGCATCAGCACCACCGCCCCGAAGGTCAGGCCCAGGCATTGGCGGATGGACAGGTCGCGCAGCCGCTCGGCCCGCGCCGCGGCGGCGTCCCGCCAGCGGGGCAGGGCGCCTTCCAGGAAGGCCAGCGCTGGATCGTGGAAGCCGGATTCGAGCACGGCTGGGGCGGTCTCGCCCGGCCCCGGCATGCGTACTTGCTCCCGCGCGCCGAGCAGCCCCTGGCCCAGCATCCGCCGCAGCGGCTGCCCGAAGCCGGCCGCGCTGGGTTGGGCGGCAGGGTCGCCGAAGGGGAAATGCGGCGGGGCGGCAATGAAGCCGCAATCCCAGGCGGGGCCGCGCATCACCCCGGCCGGGGCACGGCGGCGCACCGCGAGCACCACGGCCGCCACCGCCAAGCCGAGCAGCAGGGCCACGGCCAGCGGCCAATAGCGCGCGCCGCCTTCGGCCGCGCCGATCGCATCCCAGCCGGCGCGCGGCGCGGCCGTGCCGGTCATCAGGCGCAAAGCTGGGTCGGCAAGGTCCAGCAGCATCCCCGGCACCAGCCCGAACACCAGGCAAAGCGCGGCTGGCAGCGCCAGCGCCCAGCGCACGGCGCCGCCCGCTTCCTCGGCCCCCGCCGCGCGCGGCGTGCGCGGCCGGCCCAGGAAAACCAGTCCCCAGAAGCGCACCATCGCCGCCGTGGCCAATGCCGCAGCCAGCGCGGCGAGCGCCGTGACCGCCGCCGCGCCCATCTGAAAGGCGATGTCCCCGATCCGCCAGGCGGCGAGCAGGGCCTGCAACAGCAGCCATTCGGAGGCGAAGCCGGACAGCGGCGGCAGGGCGGCCGCGGCCAGCGCACCGGCCAGCGCGGCCCAGGCGGTCCAGGGCATGCGGTGGATCAGCCCGCCCAGCCGGTCGAGCTGTCGCGACAGGGCGCCATGCAGCACCTCGCCCGCGGCGAGGAACAGGAGCGTCTTGAACACGGCATGATTAAGCGCGTGCAATAGCGCCGCCCCGCCCGCCAGAGCCGCCAGCGCCGGCAGGTCCGCGCCGCGGAAGGCGACGGCGAGGCCGAGCCCGATGGCGATCAGCCCGATATTCTCGATGGTCGAGCAGGCCAACAGCACCTTGGTGTCGGTTTCCAGATTGGCGCGCAGCGCCCCGATCACCGCCGAGGCCGCGCCGAGCGCGATCAGCGGTGCCCCCATCCAGACCGGCTGGGCCGGGCCCATCAGGTCGAAGAGGAAGCGCGCCAGGACATAAAGCGCGACCTTGGTCATCGCCCCCGACATCACCGCCGAGACATGGCTCGGCGCGGCCGGATGGGCGAGCGGCAGCCAGACATGCAGCGGCGCGAGCCCGGCCTTGGACCCCGCGCCCGCGAGCGCCAGCAGCATCACCGCGAGCGCCCGCAGCCCCTCGGGCGGGGTATCCCGCAGCGCGGCGAAGGCGACATCCCCCGCCCCGCCGGCGAGCACCCCGAAGGCCAGAACCAGCGCGAGCCCGCCATAACCGGCGAAGCCGAGATAGATCCGCGCCGCCTCGCGGTTCTCCGCCCTGGCGTGGTCATGGGCGACGAGTGCCCAGGAGGCGAGGGACATCGCCTCGAAGCCCAGCAGCAGGGTGAAGCCGTCCGCGGCGAGCAGCGTCAGCGTCATGCCGGCGATGAAGAGCGGCCAGGGCACCAGTTCCCGCGGTGCCACCCGCCCCTGCACGCCGCCGAAGGCGAACAGCCCCGCACAGGCCACCGACAGGCCCAGCGGCAACAGGAACCAAGACGACAGCGGATCGAGTGCCAGCCGCGCCGGCCCCCAGGGCGGCCCGAACGGCAGGTCCAGCACCGAGGGACCGTTCAGCAGCCCGCCGATCCCGCCGGCCACCAGACCCAGCCCGGCAACCGCCACCGCCGCGTGCACCGTTCTGGCCCCGGATGGGAGGCGGGCAAGCGGCAGGGCGGCCACGCCGAGCGCAGCGAGCAGGCCGATCAGCGCCGCCAGTGCTGTCAGCATGCGGGGCAAGGTCGCCGAGTCACGGCGGCAGGATAGTGCCCCCAGGGCCCCTACGGCCAGCCCATCGGCGTTTGCATCGGCGCGCCGCCGGGTTTAAGGGGGCGCCCTTTGGAACCTGCCGGGACCATGTCAAGGGGGACGAGCGCCATGCGCCGCCAGGGGGGGCCGGATATCGTGCCCGTCACACCGTAGAATGCGTGCGCTGCTTGCCTTCAGCCGTGCCGTCGATGCGTTGAACGAAGTGTTCGGCCGCATTGCCGACTGGGCGGTGTTCGCCGCCTGCGCGATCAGCGCCGGCAATGCCTTCGTCCGCTATGGGCTGTCCATGTCCTCCAATGCGTGGCTTGAGGTGCAGTGGTACCTGTTCGCCGCGACGGTGATGCTGGGGGCGGCCTATACGCTCAACCGGAACGAGCATGTGCGCGTGGACCTGGTCTATGGCAGCGTCTCGGCGCGGGTGCGGCTGTGGATCGACGTCTTCGGCCTCATCTTCTTCCTGCTGCCGGGCATGGTCCTGCTGGCCTGGATGACCTTTCCCTTCTTCTGGGACTCCCTGATCCGCTGGGAAGGCTCGGCCAATGCCGGCGGGCTGATCCGCTGGCCGGTGAAGATCCTGATGCCGCTCGGCTTCGCGCTGGTCAGCCTGCAGGGCCTGTCCGAACTGGTGAAGCGCATCGCCGCGCTGCGCGGCATCGACCCCACCACCGCACACCTCGCCGAATACCACCGGCCGGAGCAGTGATCCCATGCTGAGCCTCGAGATCATGCCGCCGCTGATGTTCGGCGGGCTGGTGGTGTTCCTGCTGATGGGCTTCCCGGTGGCGTTCTCGCTGTCCGCCGTGGGGCTGTTCTTCGGCTTCCTGTCGATCGAGATGGGCTTCTTCACGACGGCCTATCTCGGCAATCTGCCGCTGCGCGTCTTCGGCATCCTGTCCAACGACCTGTTGCTGTCGATCCCGTTCTTCACGCTGATGGGGGCCATCCTCGAACGCTGCGGCCTCGCCGAGGACCTGCTGGAAGGCACCGGGCAGCTCTTCGGCAAGATCCCGGGCGGGCTCGCCTATGCCGTCATCCTGGTGGGCGCGGTGCTCGGGGCGATCACCGGCACGGTCGCGGCGTCGGTCATCGCGATGGGCATGATCTCGCTGCCCATCATGATGAAGTATGGCTACGACATGCGTATCGCGACCGGCGTGATCGCGGCCTCGGGCACCATCACGCAGGTCATCCCGCCGTCGCTCGTGCTGATCGTGCTGGGCGACCAGCTCGGCAAGTCGGTGGGCGACATGTATGCCGGGGCGATCGGCCCGTCCTTCCTGCAGATCTTCCTGTTCCTCGCCTTCATCGCCGGCGTGTCGATCTTCGCGCCGCACAAGGTGCCGCCGCTGCCGGATGAGGCGCTGACCCAGCGCGGCTGGCCGCTGATCTGGCGCGTGCTGAAGGGCATGGTGCCCTCCATCGTGCTGATCTTCCTCGTGCTCGGCACCATCTTCATGGGGCTCGCCACGCCGACGGAAGCGGGCGCGATGGGCGCCGTGGGCGCGGTCGTGCTCGCCATGATCAATGGCCGCTTCTCCTGGCACCTGCTGCGGGAAGCGATGTCGAACACCATGCGCATCACCGCCATGGTGATCTTCATCCTGATCGGGGCGACCGTGTTCTCCCTGGTGTTCCAGGGTGTCGATGGCAGCCACTGGATCGAATATCTGTTGTCGCACCTGCCGGGCGGCCAGACGGGCTTCCTGATCTTCGTCAACGTCTTCGTCTTCTTCCTGGCCTTCTTCCTCGACTTCTTCGAGATCGCCTTCATCATCATCCCGCTGCTGGCCCCCGCGGCGGCGAAGCTCGACATCGACCTGGTGTGGTTCGGCGTGCTGCTCTGCATCAACATGCAGACGTCGTTCATGCACCCGCCCTTCGGCTTCGCACTGTTCTACCTGCGCGGCATCGCGCCCAAGACGGTGCTGTCGCGCGACATCTACTGGGGTGCGGTGCCCTGGCTGTGCCTGCAGCTCCTGCTCGTCGTCATCGTCATCGCCTGGCCGCAGAGCGTGACCTACTGGATCGAGCGCGGTCCGCAGGTCGACCCATCCACCGTCCGGATCGAGGTGCCGCTGCCGGATGCCCAGGACGAGGACAACGCCGTTCCGGTCTTCCGCTGACCGTGGCGCGGGGTTCCCGCCCACAGACCGGGGAGGGGGCTTGCCCCTCCCCTATGCCGCGTCGCCGCGCCGGCGCCCGCCTTCAGTCCGCGCGCGCACCGCTGCTGCGTACGGCATCCGCCCAACGTGAGCGCTCCCGTGCCAGGAACCCGTCCAGCCCGCCATCGCCCAGCGTAACCATGGTCGCGCTGCGCGCGCGCATGAAGTCGCGATAGCTCGCCGAGGCCGTCACCGCCGCGACGGCCGTGCGCAGCCTCTCGACCACCGGCGCTGGCGTTGCCGCCGGAACGAACATCCCGAACCAGTTCGGCACGTCGAGGCTGGGATAGCCCGCTTCCACGAGCGAGGGCACGTCCGGCAGCTCCGGCGCACGCTCGCGCGTCGCGATGCCGACGATGCGCGCCTGCCCGGACTGGTGCAGCGGCAGTGCCGTGGTCAGCGCGTCGAACAGCATGGCGACCTGGCCCGAGACGAGATCCGCCATGGCCGGCGGGCTGCCGCGATAGGGAACGTGAACCATGCGCAGCCCGGCATCCTTGGCGAAGAGCTCCGCCGTCAGATGCGTCAGCGATCCGCTGCCGGAGGAGGCGAAGGGCACCTCGCCCGGCTTCGCCCGGGCTGCGGCCACGAGCGCGGCAAGCGTCGGTTCCGGCAGGGCGCGCGGGCTGACCAGCATGACGTTGGCCTGCGCCCCCAACACGCCGAGCGCGGTGAAATCGCTGTCCGGGTCGTAGTTCAGCCGGCTGTAGAGCGGCTTCGCGATTCCCATCACCGCCGGCCCGACAGCGAGGATCGTGTACCCGTCCGGCGCCGATTTCGCGACGGCTTCCGACCCGACATTGCCGCCGGCCCCGGCGCGGTTCTCGACCACGACGGGTTGGCCGATCTCCCGCGCGAGGCCCTCGGCGGCGGCGCGGGCAAGGATGTCGGTGATGCCGCCCGGCGCGAAGGGCACGACGACGCGCAGCGGGCGATTGGGGAAACCGGCCTGCTGCGCATGGGCAACCGGCGCGGCGAGCGTCGCGGCCAGCAGCAGCGCGCGGCGTGAAGGACGATGCGGCATCATGTTCTCCGGATCATCTGAAGCGGCGCGATCCTGAGTGGGATGGCCGCGGCACGAAAGATGCTGCCTGATGCAGCCCTGCCGCCTTCTTGGCCGCCGGGACAGGATTGCGAACGAAGATGAGGCATCGGAGCGTGGTGATGCGAAAGCATTGGGCAGCCGGATTGGCGGCGTTGATTTTGGCCGGCGCCAAGGCGGCGGTCGCGCAGTCGATCACCGTCGCGCTGGCCTCGACGCCGACGGCGATCGATCCGCATTTCCACAACCTGGTGCCGAACAACGCCATCGCGGCGCATGTCTTCGACCGGCTGGTGCATCAGGACGAACGCCAGGCGCTGACGCCGGGCCTGGCGGAATCCTGGCGCGCGGTCTCCGACACCGAATGGGAGTTCCGGCTGCGCGCGGGCGCGACCTTCCATGACGGCGCGCCGGTCGAGGCCGAGGATGTCGCCGCCAGCCTGCGCCGCGTGCCCGCCGTGCCCAACAGCCCGGGACCTTTCACGCAATTCGTGCGCGGCATCGCCTCGGTGGAGGTGGTGGATCCGCGCACGCTGCGCATCACCACGCGCGGGCCGCAGCCGCTGCTGCCCACCGACCTGTCGGTGATCGCCATCATCCCCCGGCGGTTTGAAAGCGCCCCGACCGCCGATTGCC
>JAYRJZ010000025.1:0-57815 GCA_041906015.1 Roseomonas sp. | reverse complement strand
CGGGCAGGGGCTGGACCCCGCGCTGCCGGCCATGCGGGCGCATGGCGTGCCGGAACTCGCCGCGCATCTCGCCGGCCGGATGACGCTGGAGGCGGCGTCCGACCGCGCGATCCTCAACACCGGGCGCTACACCAAGCGCCAGGCGACCTGGTTCCGGCACCATATCCTGGCGCCCCCGGAGCGTACGCATATCATCCATGCGCGATACGCCGAGTCTACGCAATTTTCGGAAAGCGATCGCGAGCAATTATTCGCGTTTGTTGATCGGGTGTGTTGACGCGGTGCAGCAGACGGGTCTAAGGGACCACCCCCGCGGCGCCCCGCTGCGGCGCAACCCTTCTGAAAGAGACCCATGTCCGCCGTCACGACGCCGAAAAGCCCGTCCGAAGCCCTGACCCTGTCGGGCGCCGAGGTCGTTCTTCGCGCGCTCAAGGACCAGGGCGTCGAGGTCATCTTCGGCTATCCCGGCGGCGCGGTGCTGCCGATCTACGACGCGATCTTCCAGCAGAACGCCATCCGCCACATCCTGGTCCGCCACGAGCAGGCCGCGGTGCATGCGGCCGAGGGCTATGCGCGCTCGACCGGCAAGGTGGGCTGCGTGCTGGTGACCTCCGGCCCCGGCGCCACCAATGCCGTGACGGGCCTTGTCGATGCGCTGATGGACAGCATCCCGCTGGTCTGCCTGACCGGCCAGGTGCCGACCCACCTGATCGGGAACGACGCCTTCCAGGAAGCCGACACGACCGGCATCACCCGCCCCGCGACCAAGCACAATTACCTGGTCAAGAAGTCCGAGGACCTCGCCCGCGTCGTGCACGAGGCCTTCTATGTCGCGAAGTCCGGCCGCCCCGGCCCGGTGGTGATCGATCTGCCGAAGGACATCCTGATCAACAAGGCGCCGTACAGCGAGGCGCCGAAGGCCGAGCATCGTTCCTACCGCCCGCGGACGGAGCCCGATGCGGCGCTGATCCGCGACGCCGTGCGCATGCTGAAGCGCGCGGAGCGGCCGGTGGTCTATGCCGGTGGCGGCGTGATCAATTCCGGCCCCGAGGCCGCGAAGCTGCTGACCGAGTTCGTGCGCATGACGGGCATTCCCTGCACGAACACGCTGATGGGCCTCGGCGCCTTCCCGGCCGATGATCCGCATTTCATCGGCATGCTGGGCATGCACGGGACCTACGAGGCGAACCTGACCATGCATGGCTGCGACGTCATGCTGAACATCGGCGCGCGCTTCGACGACCGGGTTACCGGCCGCCTGAACGCCTTTGCGCCGACGTCGAAAAAGATCCACGCGGATATCGACCCGTCGTCGATCAACAAGAACGTGCCGGTGGATGTCGCGATCGTGGGCGATGCGGGCCGCGTGCTCGCCGCGCTGATCGAGGCGTGGCGCGCCGACGAGGCGCCGCAGGACAAGCCCGCGCTGACGAAATGGTGGCGCCAGATCGACGAGTGGCGCGCCAAGGACTGCCTGCGCTACCGCCAGAACGGCAGGATCATCAAGCCGCAGCATGCGGTGAAGCGGCTCTACGAGATCACCAAGGAACTCGGCCGCGAGACCTTCATCACCACCGAGGTCGGCCAGCACCAGATGTGGGCGGCGCAGTATTTCGGCTTCCAGAAGCCGAACCACTGGATGACGAGCGGCGGGCTGGGGACGATGGGCTACGGCCTGCCGGCGGCGATGGGCGTGCAGATCGCGCATCCGGATGCGCTGGTCATCGACATCGCCGGCGAGGCGTCCATCCTGATGAACATCCAGGAGATGGGCACGCTCGCGCAGTACCGCCTGCCGGTGAAGGTCTTCATCCTGAACAACGAGTACATGGGCATGGTCCGCCAGTGGCAGGAACTGCTGCATGGCGGGCGCTATTCGGAATCCTATTCGTCGGCGCTGCCGGATTTCGTGAAGCTCGCGGAATCCTTCCATGCCAAGGGCATCCGCGTGACGGATGCCGCCGACCTCGATGCCGGCATCCGCGAGATGCTGGCCCATCCCGGACCCGTCATCGCCGACATCGCGGTGGCCAAGGACGAGAACTGCTTCCCGATGATCCCCTCCGGTGCCGCGCATAACGAGATGATCCTGGGACCGGATCAGGAGGGCGGCGTCGCCGGCGTCACGGACGAAGGCAAGGTCCTGGTCTGAGGGGCGCGTATCATGTCGGAAGCAGGGAACGCGCAGCGCGCGGCGACGATCGCCGTGCTGGTGGAAAACGAGGCGGGCGTGCTGGCCCGCGTCATCGGCCTGTTCAGCGGCCGTGGCTACAACATCGACAGCCTGACCGTGGCACCGGTGGACGAGACGGGGCGGATCAGCCGCATCACCGTCGTCACCTCGGGCACCGAGATGGTGATCGAGCAGATCAAGGCGCAGCTCGACCGCCTGGTGCCGGTGCACAAGGTGTCCGACCTGACGCTGGAAGGCCCGCACCTGACGCGCGAACTGGCGCTGATCAAGGTGGTGGGCAAGGGCGAGAACCGCGTCGAGGCGCTGCGCCTCGCGGATGCCT
Organism: Roseomonas sp.; assembly: GCA_041906015.1. Classification (GTDB taxonomy): domain Bacteria; phylum Pseudomonadota; class Alphaproteobacteria; order Acetobacterales; family Acetobacteraceae; genus Neoroseomonas. The sequence goes on along the minus strand of JAYRJZ010000025.1, from coordinate 55,299 downwards.
TTCGCGCCCGCGTGGTCGATGCGACGACGGAGAGCTTCGTCTTCGAGATGACGGGCGCGGCGGAGAAGATCGATGCCTTCTGCGCGCTGATGCGCCCCATCGGGCTGGCGGAGGTCTCGCGCACTGGCGCGGTCGCCATCGCCCGCGGCCCGCGCGGCCTGAATTGAGATCCTGAGAGAAGGGGAGAGCGCAGCTATGCGCGTTTACTACGACCGTGATGCGGATGTGAACCTGATCAAGGCCAAGAAGGTCGCGGTCATCGGCTTTGGCTCGCAGGGCCATGCGCATGCGATGAACATGCGCGATTCCGGCGTGAAGGACGTCGTGATCGGCCTGCGTCCGGGCGGGTCCTGGAAGAAGGCGGAAGCCGCCGGCTTCAAGGTCATGACGCCCGCCGAGGCGGCGAAGTGGGCCGATGTCGTCATGGTGCTGACGCCGGACGAACTGCAGGGCGACCTGTATCGCGACCACCTGCATGAGAACCTGAAGCCGGGCTCGGCCATCGCCTTCGCGCATGGCCTCAACGTGCATTTCAACCTGCTCGATCCGCGCCCGGACATCGACGTGTTCATGATCGCGCCGAAGGGCCCGGGCCACACGGTGCGCGGCGAGTACCAGAAGGGCGGCGGCGTGCCGTGCCTCGTCGCGGTCCACCAGAACCCGTCGGGCAATGCGCTCGAGATCGCGCTGTCCTATGCCTCCGCGATCGGCGGCGGCCGCTCGGGCGTCATCGAGACGACCTTCAAGGAAGAATGCGAGACCGACCTGTTCGGCGAGCAGGCGGTGCTCTGCGGCGGCCTCGTCGAGCTGATCAAGGCGGGCTACGAGACGCTGGTCGAGGCCGGCTACGCCCCCGAGATGGCCTATTTCGAATGCCTGCACGAGGTGAAGCTGATCGTCGACCTCATCTATGAGGGCGGCATCGCCAACATGAACTACTCGGTGTCCAACACGGCCGAGTATGGCGAATACGTCACCGGCCCACGCATCATCACCGCCGAGACCAAGGCCGAGATGAAGAAGGTGCTCGAGGACATCCAGACCGGCCGCTTCGCCCGCGACTGGATGCTCGAGAACAAGGTGAACCAGGCCTCCTTCAAGGCGATCCGCCGCCGCAATGCCGAGCACCCGATCGAGGAGATCGGCGCGAAGCTGCGCGGGATGATGCCCTGGATCAGCAAGAACGCGCTGGTCGACAAGGCGAAGAACTGAGCCTGCCGCGAAGCGGTGGCCATCGGGGGCGCCGGGGGGAGACCTCCGGCGCCCTTCGCTTATGCGCCGAGGAACACCGCCCGCACGAAGGCGCGGTAGAGCATGATCTGCCGCGCCATCAGCGCCGGGTCGCGCGTGACGCGAGAGATGGTGATGCCGCCATCCACCATCACCGAGATCATGTCCGCGAGATCATCGAGATCCACCGCCACTTTCGGTGGATAGCGCGCGACGATCGCATCCAGCCGTGCCCGGAAGCGCAGGCGCCACGCGATCACCGCGTCGCGTGCCAGGGCATGGATCTCGCGGTCGAAGAGATGTTCCTGGTAGCAGACCGACGCGACCATGCAGCCGGGATGCACCTCGGTCATTGCGCCCATCATGTCGGCGAAGAGCTTCAGCGCGACCAGGAAACCATGCAGCGGATCCTCGTTCAGCGCGTCCGCCTGGGCGAAGAGGGCGTCGAGGATGAGGTTGTCACGCTCGATGTAGCGGAGCAGCAGCGCCTTCGCCAATTCGCCCTTGTCGGCGAAATGGTAGAAGAAGCCGCTCTTCGAGAGGCCGGCACCGACGATCAGCTCCTCGATCGAGGTTGCGCCGAAGCCCTTCTGCAGGACCGCGGCTTCGGCGAGGTCGAGCAGCCTTTCGCGCGCATTTTCACGGCGTGTTGTGATCTCGCTCATGGAATGAGTGTACCGCAGGTGCAGCCGCCCTGTGCGCATCATCACCATCGCATCTTTCGGAATCGGCCAAACGGCCCATAACCGATTGAACAGGCAACGTTTCTTCTTTCGCGCACCGCTGTACCACCGGATGGCTGGAGCCGAGGCGCCCCGCGGCGCCACAACCTGCGCCGTCACGAAGGACGCAGAGGACCACCGCCATGACCACTGATCTCCGGGGCAACGCCCTGACCTGCACGGCCGATGCGGCACGGCTGCTCGACGCCGCCATCGCCAAGTTCCATGCCTACCTTGCCGACCCGGTCGCCGACCTGGATGCGCTTATCGCCGCGCATCCGGATTGCGTGATGGCGCATGCGGTGCGCGCTGCCATCCTGGCGACGACCACCGACAAGACCTTCGCGGGCGAGGCCGCCGCCAGCCTGATGGCCGCCGAGGCTCTCGCCGCGCGCGCCAATGCGCGGGAGCAGGCGCATATCGCCGCGGTCCGGCACTGGGTGGCGGGCGACCTGTCCGCTGCCACCGAGGCCTGGGCCGGCATCGCCATCGCCCATCCGCGCGACCTGCTCGCCGTGCAGTTCGCCCAGCTCGGCGACTTCTTCCTCGGTCAGAGCCATATGCTGCGCGACCGCGTGGCCCGGGTGCTGCCCGCCTGGCGGCGCGACATACCGGGTTATGGCTTCCTGCTCGGCATGCATGCCTTCGGCCTCGAGGAAAGCGGCGACTATGCGCGTGCCGAAGCTTCGGGGCGCGAGGCCGTCGCGATCAACCCACGCGACGGCTGGGCGGCGCATGCCGTCGCGCATGTGATGGAAATGCAGGGCCGTGCCGTCGAAGGTGCCGTCTTCATGCGCAGTACCGCGACGGGGTGGGCGCCGGACAGCCTCTTCGCCTATCACAACTGGTGGCATCTCGCGCTGTTCTGCATCGAGCAGGGCGACATCGCCGGGGCGCTCACGCTGTTTGACGAGCGCATCTCGGCCGGCGGCTTCGGCCAGGCGCTGGAGGCGATCGACGGCGCCGCGCTTCTGTGGCGGCTCTGGGTACTCGGGCATGATGTGGGCGACCGCTGGTCACGGCTGCTGCCCACCTGGTCCGCACGCATCGACCACGGTGTCTACGCCTTCAACGACGTGCACGCGATGATGGCCTTCGCGGCCACCGGCGACCATGCGGCGCAGCGCGCCGTGATCGCAACGCTGCAACGCGCGGCGGCAGGCCAGGGGACGAATGCGATGATGTCGCGCGATGTCGGCCTGCCACTGGCGCGGGGTCTGGCAGCCTTCGGGCATGGCGACTATCGCGGTGCCGTGGCGCATATCCTGCCGGTGCGGGGCATCGCCAACCGCTTCGGCGGGAGCCATGCGCAGCGTGACATCCTCTCCTGGACGCTGTGTGAGGCGGCGATCCGCGCCGGCGACACGGCCATGGCCAATGCCATGGTGGCCGAGCGGCTTGCGCTGAAGGAAGGCTCGCCCGTGGCGCAGGGCTGGGCGCTGCGGGCCAGGGCGCTGGCGCAGTCCCGGGCGGCCTGATCTGCCGGCCTGCGCCCACTGCCGGGTCACGCATGCGTTGACCCGGCAGCGGTGGGCTGGCCAATCTTGCGGCCATGATCCCCGATCCGAAGACCTTCTACCCACGCGACTTCCTCGGCTACGGCGCCACGCCGCCGGATCCGAAATGGCCGAACGGGGCGAAGCTCGCCCTCTCCTTCGTGCTCAACTATGAGGAGGGCGGGGAGAACACGGTGCTGAACGGCGATGCCGGCAGCGAGCTCTATCTGCACGAAGTCCCGGGCGGCACGCCGATCCTGGGCGATCGCAACCGCACCGTGGAATCGCAGTTCGAATTCGGGGCGCGGGCGGGTGTCTGGCGCATCCTGCGGGCCTTCGCGAAGCACGGCTATCCGTTGACGGTCTACGGCGTCGGTCGTGCGCTGGAGCTGAACCCCGATGTCGCCCGCGCCTTTGCCGAGGCCGGGCATGAGGTCGCCTCCCATGCCTGGCGCTGGATCGACTATCATGGCGTGGACGAGGCGACCGAGCGCGCCGAGATCGCCAAATGCGTCGAGACCATCGAGCGCCTGACCGGTACGAAGCCGGTCGGCTGGTACACCGGCCGCATCAGCCCCAACACCCGGCGCCTGGTGATGGAGCATGGCGGCTTCCTTTACGATTCCGACGCCTATGACGACGACCTGCCGCATTACGTGCCGGGGCCGAAGGGACCGCATCTCGTCATCCCCTATACCCTCGACGTCAATGACATGAAGTACGCGGTCCCGCCCGGCTTCAGCAGCCCCGATGGCTGGGAACGCTATGTCACCGACGCGATCGAGGTGTTGCTCGCCGAAGGCCGCGCCGGCGCGCCGAAGATGATGTCGGTCGGCCTGCATTGCCGCATCATCGGCCGCCCTGGTCGTGCGGCCGCGCTGCAGCGCGTGCTGGCGCGGGTGGCGAAGGAGCCCGACATCTGGATCTGCCGGCGCGCCGACATTGCCCGCCATTGGTGGGCGACCCATCCGCCGGTAGCATGACGGCGCCGCGCCGCCCGGCAGAAGGCGGGCGGCATCGCCGGACACGGCCATTCGCCTGACTGCGAAAGGGCCAGAACGATGGCTTCAAGGATGACCGCCCTGCGGCGGCGCACTGTATTCGGCCTGGCGGCGATCGCCGCCGCGCGCCCCGCCCTGGCGCAGGGGCGGACGGTGGAACTGATCGTCCCGTACCCGCCCGGGGGCGGCAACGACATCGGGGCGCGGGCGCTGGCGCCGCTGCTTGAGCGCGAACTCGGCATGCCGGTGGTGGTGCAGAACCGGCCGGGTGCGGGCAGCCAGATCGGGTTGGCGCAGACCGCCCGGGCGCGCCCGGATGGCCTGACCATCGCCTATGGGCTGTGGCCGCAGGCGACGACGCTGTATCTCGACCCCAGCCGCCAGCCGGGCTTCACGCGGGAGAGCTTCACGCCGCTCGCCCTGCATGTGACGGATCCGGGTGCGATCGTGGTGCGGGCCGACAGCCCGCTGCGCAGCCTCGCCGAGCTGGTCGCGGCGGCAAAGGCGCGCCCGGATGATTTCCGCATGTCGGACAACGGCCTGTTGGGGCACGAGCATCTGGCGTCCATCCGTCTCCAGCGCCTGGCGGGCGTCAGCTTCAATCAGGTGCATTTCAACGGCGCCGGCCCCGCGCTGACGGCGCTGCTCGGCGGGCAGACCGAGGCGGCGATCTTCGCGGTCGGCACCACCTCCGCCCAGATGCGGCAGGGGGCGATGCGGGCCCTTGCCGTCCTGTCGCCGGCGGAAAGCCCCTTCCTGCCCGGTGTGCCGACGGCGCGGGTGCAGGGCTACGACATCGTCGCCGGGTCCACCCGTGGTTTCGTCGCACCGGCCGGCCTGCCGCCCGAGGTGCTGGATCGCCTGGCGGGTGCTCTGGAACGCGCCATCGGCTCGCCCGAGCACGCCGAGCGCATGCGCCAGTTGAACATTCCCATCACCTTCCAGGGGCCGGCCGGCTTCGCCTCCTATTGGGAGGAGGAGGAGCGCACGCTCCGCCCCCTGATCGCCGAACTGACGCGGGAAGGGCGCACCCAATGAGGCCGGGCACCTCTCGCTCTCCGACATCCGTGCTTGCCCTGCGCGGCGCTCGCCCGTAAATTCCGCAGCGCGATGAACCTGCGCGCCATCCCGGCCGGCCTGATCCTGGGGCTTCCCGCCCCGGCCGCCGCGCGCGCGCCGCTCGGTCTCCTTCTCCTTCGACTTACCCGCCCCTGGGCGTGACGCCCGGCTGACCGAAGCCGGCCACTGCTCAGGGGAACCTGGGACCGAACGCGCGCATCCACATCATCGCCAACGGGAAACGCATCTCATGGCCATCCAGCATCCCTCCTTCGGCAATCTGGCCGACGACCGCATCATCATCTTCGACACGACGTTGCGTGACGGCGAGCAGTCGCCGGGCTTCTCCATGAACCTTGAGGAGAAGCTGCGCATGGCCGAAGCGCTGCACGAGCTGGGCGCCGATGTGCTGGAAGCGGGCTTCGCCATCGCAAGCCCCGGCGACTTCGAGAGCGTGCAGTCCATCGCGAAGCGGTTCAGCAAGGACGGCCCGGTGATCGCGAGCCTGTCCCGCGCCAACACGGCCGACATCATGGCCTCGGCCGAGGCGACCAAGCCCGCCGCGCGGCCGCGCATCCACATCGTGCTCGCCACCTCCGACCTGCATATGCGCGTGAAGCTGCGCATGACGCGCGAGGAAGTGCTGGAGCGCATCACGCAGTCCGTCACGCTGGCGCGTAACCACGCGGCCGACGTCGAATGGTCGGCCGAGGACGGGTCGCGCTCGGATCTGGAATTCCTGTGTCGTTGCGTCGAGGCCGCGATCAAGGCGGGAGCGACGACCATCAACATCCCGGATACGGTCGGTTACTCGCTGCCCGCCGATATGCATGAGATCTTCTCGACGCTGATCAACAAGGTACCGGGGGCGGAGAAGGCGATCTTCTCGACGCACAACCACAACGACCTGGGCCTCGCGGTCGCGAACACGCTGGCGGCGATCCAGGCCGGCGCGCGCCAGGTGGAATGCACGATCAACGGCATTGGCGAACGGGCGGGCAATGCGAGCCTCGAGGAAGTCGCCATGGCCGTGCGCACGCGACACGACGTGCTGCATGCCAAGACCGGCATCACGACGCAGCGCATCCTCAAGACGTCGAAGTTGCTGGCCACCATCACTGGCTTCGACGTGCAGCCCAACAAGGCGATCGTCGGGCGCAACGCCTTCGCGCATGAATCGGGCATCCATCAGGACGGCGTGCTGAAGGACGCTTCGACCTACGAGATCATGACGCCGGAAAGCGTCGGCTGGTCCACCAACTCGATCATCCTCGGCAAGCATTCCGGCCGCGCGGCCTTCCGCGACCGGCTGAAGACGCTGGGCTACGATGTCGGCGACAACCAGCTCAACGACGCCTTCAAGCGCTTCAAGGAACTCGCCGACCGCAAGAAGGTCGTCTACGACGAGGACATCGCCGCGCTGGTCGATGACGAGGTCGTGCGGGGTAACGACCGGATCAAGCTGATCGGGCTGAACGTCTCGACGGGGATGGGCACGAAGCCCATGGCCACCATCGCGCTCGACGTGGATGGCGATCGGGTGGACGGCATGGCAACCGGCGACGGCGCCGTGGATGCGACCTTCAACGCGCTGCGCAACGCCTTCCCGCATGAGGTCAACCTGAAGCTCTATGCGGTGCAATCCATCACCGGCGGCACCGATGCCCAGGCACGCGTGACCGTGCGCATGGAGGAGAACGGCAAGCTGGTGGACGGGCAGGGGGCGGATACCGACACGATCGTCGCCTCGGCCCGTGCCTATGTGCATGCGCTCAACAAGCTGCTGGTCAAGCGGGAACGTACCGAACCCCCGGTCGTGCTCCGCGCATGACGGTCCTGCGGCGTCGGGCAGTGCTGGCCGCTGTGCTGGCGTCGCCCACTGCCGCGCGCGGGCAACCTGCCACGCCCGACAGGACGTCGATCGGCACGGCACGCATGGAGGCCGACGGCACGATCGTGCTGGACCTGATCGCCCGGCAGGACGGGACTACCGGCCATGGCCGGCTGATCTATCCCCGGGGTCATGCTGATTACGACATGATCCTGCGCCACCTGGGTGGGCTTCGGCCGGGGGAAACCAAGGCGGTCCCGCCCTTCCCCTGAGCCGTTGCGGGAATCCGGCTTGAGAGTCCGGCCAGGGGGGGGTAAACGCCCCCGTCCTCTCTCAAGCCTCATCGGTCGCGGCGGCGGTCCTCCCGCAGCGCGCGCTGTGCGGCCCCCCTCGGAAGGTCCGGTACGCATGTTCTCTCGCCTGTTCGGCTTCCTGTCCGCCGACATGGCCATCGACCTCGGCACCGCGAATACGCTCGTCTATGTGAAGGGGCGGGGGATCGTGCTGAATGAGCCGAGCGTGGTCGCCATCTCCGACCAGCGTGGCCGCAAGCAGGTGCTTGCCGTGGGCGAGGAAGCCAAGCTCATGCTCGGCCGCACGCCGGGCAACATCGCCGCCATCCGACCGCTCCGCGACGGCGTCATCGCCGATTTCGAGGTGGCGGAGGAGATGATCAAGCACTTCATCCGCAAGGTGCACAACCGGCGTTCCTTCGCCTCGCCGATGATCATCGTCTGCGTGCCCTCGGGTTCGACGGCGGTGGAACGGCGCGCGATCCAGGAAAGCGCGGAATCCGCCGGGGCACGGAAGGTCCTGCTGATCGAGGAGCCGATGGCCGCGGCGATCGGCGCCGGCCTGCCGGTGACCGAGCCTTCGGGCTCGATGATCGTTGATATCGGCGGCGGCACGACCGAGGTTGCCGTCATCTCCCTCGGCGGCATCGTCTATGCGCGCTCGGTGCGCGTCGGCGGCGACAAGCTGGACGAGGCGATCATCTCCTACATCCGACGCCAGTTTAACCTGCTGATCGGCGAGTCCACGGCGGAGCGGATCAAGCTCGAGATCGGCGCCGCGGCGCCGCCCGAGGATGGCGATGACGGCCCGCTCGCCGAGGTGAAGGGCCGCGACCTGATGAACGGCGTGCCACGCGAGGTCGTGGTCGGCCAGCGCCAGGTCGCCGAGTCCCTCTACGAGCCGGTCGCCCAGATCGTCGAGGCGGTGAAGGTGGCGCTCGAGAACACGCCTCCCGAACTCGCCGCGGACATCGTGGACAAGGGTATCGTGCTGACCGGCGGTGGGGCGCTGCTGAACCGGCTGGACCAGGTGCTGCGCGAGGCCACGGGCCTGCCCGTCGTCGTGGCAGAGGATGCCCTGTCCTGCGTCGCCCTCGGTACCGGCCGGGCGCTTGAAGACATCAAGCGGCTTCGCCACGTCCTGAGTTCGATGTATTGATATCGACCCTGCCCCCTCGCCATCGAGCGGGGGGCGGGGGGCTTCGTGATCCTGGCAGGGGGATGTAGGGGCGCGTGATCCGGCTGAGCATTCCGCTCCGTCAGGCATTGGCGCGGCTGTCGCTGCCGCTGATGATCGCGGCTGCCTTCGGCGTGATGCTGCTGGGCAAGGCGGATACGCTGCTGGCCGAGCGGCTGCGCACGCATCTCTCCGATGCGCTATCTCCGATCTATGCCGCGCTGGCCGAGCCGATGGGCGCCGTGCGCGCCGCGGTCGAGGAGATCCGGTCGCTCGCCATGCTGCGTGAGGAGAACGCGCAGCTCCGCGAGGAGAATGAACGCCTCCGGCGTTGGCATGCGACGGCCCTGGCGCTCGACACCGAGAACGACATGCTGCGCCGGCAGCTCAACTTCCTGCCGGAGGCCGCCCCGGCCTTCGTTACGGCCCGCGTGGTGGCCGATGGCGGCGGCACCTATGCTCGCGCCGTCCTGCTCGCGACCGGGCCGCAGCATTCCATCCGCAAGGGCCAGGTCGCGCTGGACGAGCGTGGCTTCGTGGGCCGGGTGACGGAGGTGGGCAGCCGTTCCGCTCGGGTCCTCCTCGCCACCGACATGAACAGCCGCATTCCGGTGACGTTGGAATCGAGCCGGGCGCGCGCCATCATGGCCGGCAACAACAGCGCCCGCCCGCGGTTGTCGCATTGGCCGGAAGGCGTCATCCCGGTCGATGGCGAACGCATCGTGACCAGCGCCGAGGCCGGCGCCTTCCCAGCCGGCCTGCCGGTCGGCATCGTGCGGCTGAACGCGCAGGGCACGCCCGAGGTCGAACTCTTCGCGCGCGTCGACCGGCTCGATGTCGTGCGGCTGTTCGACTATGGGCTGCGCGGCATCATTCCGCCCGAGGCGGTGGCCCGGCCCGAGCCTCGGCCCGGGCGCCGCTGAGGGGATGCCATGGCCCTGTCCCCCTTCCGCCGGCCCGACCACGGCCGGCCCGCCCCGGCGCCGGGGTTGCTGCGGCGTATCGATGCCTTTGCGCGGCTTGCCTTTCCGGGGTTCTCGACCGCCTTCCTGATGGTGCTCGCGGCCGCGCCGGTCAGCCTTCCCTCGCCGGTTTTCGCGGTGACGCTGCCCTGTGTGGCCTTCTGGTCGGTGTTCCGCCCCGGGGCGATGATGCCGCCGGTTGTCTTCCTGCTGGGGTTACTGATGGATCTGCTGACCCTCGCCCCGCTCGGTTCCGGCGTGCTGGTGCTGCTGGCGCTGCACGCCGTGGTGTTGCGTTTCCGGCGCTTCCTGGCGCGCCAGTCCTTCCTGGCGGTCTGGCTGACCTTCTGCACCGCGGCGTTCGGCGCTGCCTGTCTCTATTGGGTCCTGCAATCCGTGCTGGCGCTGCGCCTGCCGCCCATGGCGCCGGCGCTGCATGCCGCATTGTTGTCCTGCGGCCTCTATCCCGCCATTGCCCTCGTCCTGACGCGGGTGCATGAGGCGATGCGCCACGCGGAGAATGCGCCATGAATTGGCGCCCTTGGAACAAGTCGGGCCTGCTCGGCCGCGAACGGACGGTCCGGAAGGAAGAGGAGCGCCGTCGGGGGATCTTCACGCGGCGTGCCGCCGTGCTGGGGGTGATTCAGCTCGGGGCGTTCGGTTTCCTTGGCTCCCGGCTCTATCGCCTGCAGGTCGAGGAAGGCGCGCGCTACGCGACGCTGGCCGAGGAGAACCGCGTCAGCGCCCGGCTCTTCGCCCCGCCGCGCGGCCGTGTGCTGGACCGCAATGGCAAGGTCGTGGCCGGGAACCGGCTGAACTGGCGCGCCCTGCTGGTGGCGGAGCAGACCGCCGATGTTGCCGCGACGCTTGAGACCTTCTCGAAGATCGTGCCGCTAGCGGACCATGAGAAGGTGCGGATCGAGCGCGACATCCGGCGCAACCGCCGCTTCGTCCCGGTCATCCTGCGCGAGTTCCTGAGCTGGGAGGAGATGGCGCGGATCGAGGTGAACGCCCCCGACCTGCCCGGCATCACCGTGGATATGGGTACCACGCGCATCTATCCGGAGACCGAGCACCTGGCCCATGTCGTGGGCTATGTCGCCGCCCCGGCCGAGCGCGATGTGGACGACGACCCGCTCCTGCAGCTTCCGGGCATTCGTGTCGGCCGCGCCGGGATCGAGCGGTTCCACGACCGCATCCTGCGGGGCCGTGCGGGCGCGGTGGAGGTGGAGGTGAACGCGGTCGGCCGAGTCATTCGTGAACTCGACCGGCGCGAGGGCATTCCGGGTCAGGACGTCCAGATCAGCGTCGATGCCGAGCTGCAGAAGGCCATCCGTGGCAAGATCGAGGAAGGCACGACCGCGGTGCTGCTCGATGCGCGCAATGGCGAGGTCCTGGCGATGGCGACCAAGCCGTCCTTCGACCCTAACATCTTCAATTCCGGCGTTTCCGCCGCGCAGTGGCGGCAATGGACCGCCGCACGCACCACGCCGCTGATCAACAAGGCGACGAACGGGCTCTATGCACCCGGTTCGACCTTCAAGATGATCGTCGCGCTCGCCGCGCTGGACGCCAAGGTCTGCCGGCCCGGCGACGTCGTGAATTGCCCGGGGCATCTCGACTTCGGCGATACGCGCTTCCATTGCCACAACCGTAACGGCCATGGCGGCATGAACATGCGTTCGGCCATCATGGCGTCCTGCGACGTCTATTTCTACGAAATGGCCCGCCGGACCGGGATGGACCGGATTGCCGCCATGGCCAACCGCTTCGGGATGGGTGTCGATCTCGACATCGAATTGCCCGGCACGCGCCGGGGCTTGGTGCCGACCCGCGCCTGGCGCCAGGCGCAGGGGAAGCCGTGGTCGATCGGCGACACGATCGTGCATGGCATCGGGCAGGGCTTCTATCAGCTCACGCCGCTGTCGCTGGCGGTGATGACGGCGCGGCTGGCCACGGGCCGGGCGGTGCAGCCGCATCTGACACGTGCCATCGGCGGGCGGCCGGTACGCGGCACGCGGCCGGAGGATTGGCCCAGCCTCGGTATTCCCGATAACGATCTGCGACTGATCCGCGAGGCCATGTGGGGGGTGGTGAATGGCGGCGGCACCGCGGGTATCGCGCGGCTGCCGGCGCAATACGGCCAACTCGCTGGCAAGACCGGCACCACCCAGGTGCGCCGCGTATCCCGCGAACAGCGCGAGCGGGGCTTCAACGTGAATGCCGTGCCGCGCGAATGGCGCCCGCACGCGTTGTTCGTCGCCTATGCTCCGCATGACAATCCGCTGTTCGCATTGTCGGTGATCGTCGAGCACGGCATGAGCGGCGGTGCGGCCGCGGGACCGATCGCGCGCGATATCATGATCGAGGCCTTCCAACGGCTGGGTCCGGCGCGCCCTGGCCAGCGCGTGGCTGAGGCGACGCGATGATCTTCGAACGACGCCTGCTGACACGCGACCGCGGGACGGGGATTCTCGAGAAATTCTGGCAGATCCCGTGGTCCTTCGTGCTGCTGCTCTGCGCCGTGGCGGCCATCGGCTATGTCGCGCTGCTGTCGGCCGGCAGCGGCAACCCGGACACCTATGCGCAGAAGCACGCCATCCGGTTTGGCTTCGGGCTGGTGCTGATGCTCGGCATCGCGATGGTCGATATCAGGCTGATCGCGCGGCTGGCCTGGCTCGGCTATCTCGGCGGGGTGGCGCTGCTGGTGCTGGTGCTGCTGCACGGCAATGTCGGCAAGGGCGCGCAACGCTGGATCGATATCGGCCCGATCCAGCTCCAGCCTTCCGAACTGATGAAGATCATGCTCGTGCTGGCGCTGGCGGCCTGGTTCCATCGGGCATCGTGGGAGAGGGTGGGCAATCCGCTCTTCCTGATCCCGCCGGCGATTGCGGTGCTGGTGCCGGTCGGGCTGATCCTGAAGCAGCCGAATCTGGGAACCGCCCTGATCACCTGCATGATCGGCGCCGCCGTGTTCTGGGCGGCGGGGATGCGCTGGTGGAAGTTCGCGATCGGCTTCGGCGCGGCGGCCATCGCCGCGCCAATCGCCTATGAGCGGCTGCACGACTATCAGCGCGCCCGCATCACCACCTTCCTGGATCCGGAGAGCGACCCGCTCGGTGCCGGCTACAACATCATCCAGTCGAAGATCGCGCTGGGGTCCGGCGGGCTCTGGGGCAAGGGGTTCCTGCAGGGCACCCAGGGTCACCTGAACTTCCTGCCGGAGAAGCAGACCGACTTCATCTTCACCATGATCGCCGAGGAGTTCGGTCTGGTCGGGGCGCTGACAACCCTGGGTGCGCTGCTGCTGATCGTCGCGTTCTGCTACCTGGTCGCCTTTCGCAGCAAGCATCAGTTCGGTCGGCTGCTCGCGATAGGCCTCGGGACCAACTACTTTCTCTACGTCTTCGTGAACGTCGCGATGGTGACGGGGTCCATCCCGGTCGGCGGCGTGCCGCTGCCGCTCATCAGCCATGGCGGCTCGGCGATGATCACGGTGATGCTGGGCTTCGGTCTGCTGCTCTCGGCCTATGTGCATCGCGATGCCGAGATGGGACCCATGCGCGAATGATGCTGTCGTAGTGCGCAAAGGGGCTGGACAAAGCCGCAGCGCAAGGTATGAAGCGCCTCCTCGGCGCTGGCCCCAAGCCGGCATCCGAAGGGCGCATAGCTCAGTTGGTAGAGCAGCTGACTCTTAATCAGCGGGTCCAAGGTTCGAGTCCTTGTGCGCCCACCATTCCTAGATCGCTGGGGGCAAGTCGCGGCAAACTTTGCCCGGGCTTACGCCGCTTGACGGATGCGGCGCCGTTGTCATGCTGCGCCAGGCGGTCCGGGCTACGATTGCCATGATCGGCGCCGGTCACCTCGCCCCACCTCCAAGTCCATCAGCCGCTGCGCGACAAAGTCAGCCATCTCGCTCGGGAGCGGCGCGTCAGGACCCGTGTCCAGCATCTCGCGAAGGGCGATCTTGTCATCAGTCATCGTGGTCGATCCAAGGTCAGGGTTGTTGGTCTCAGCAACCCAGCCGCAGCAAGGGATCGTCGCGGCGGCCGCACAGGGCGCTCCGCCTCGATCAGTCGGTTCATCCCCGTGCCTGCGGGGAACGCAGGGCAGCAAGACCCACCCGGCTAAGCCCTGCGCTGCCATCGCCACCTCGGCCGCGGCGATCTCCCGCTCGATCGGGTCGCTGGCTCGGTCGAGAGCGATGACGCGGCCATCCTCGCCAGGGATGATCCATCGCCGTTCGCGCCCATGGCGCGAAGATCAAGCTTATGAGCGACGTCCCGGACGTCCTTCACCGTGAATCCGCTCGCCAGATGCCGGGACTGAACATCTGGCTCGCTCGCCGGCGCATCGCCAACCCGGTGCCGGCGATGCCGGAGCGATGACAATGAACCCGATCCGCCGAAGGTTCCGGCATCCGTGTGGGGTGGTCCGCCACGGCATTTCGATCTCGGTTGCAATGGGGAGCCCGGTCCACCCTGTCGCGATCCGCGAGAGGCAGGAACTCATCATGAGCGGGTGGCACGGACTTCCGCATCGCGCTGGCGCTCGCACGATCTGAAGAACTGGTTTCAGGTCCTGGGTCCTGTTGTGTTTATCGATCTCCCTTTATTCGCGGGGAGATGGGATGATGATGAATTCATTTCGAACTCGCCGAATGCGTGTGTTGATGAAAAGAAATACAACTGTAGAATATTTGACTATCGGTTCCATTTTGTGTTCAAGAAGGTCAATATCGTCGTCAGGCGGAACGTAGAGGAGGTGGGCGATGCGGGCGCTTGTGGCGGGGGGCGCCGGGTTCATCGGCTCGCACCTGGTCGATCACCTGCTGCGGAGGCCCGAGCTGCGCCAGGTGCTGGTCGTCGACAATCTCTGGACGGGGCGGCCCCAGAATCTCGCGCGGCACAGTGATCCGCGGCTGTCGCTGCTCATCTCCGATATCGAGGCCGCCGCGATCGATGGGCAGTTCGATGAGGTGTACCATCTCGCCTCGCCCGCCTCGCCGCCGTGGTACATGGCGGAGCCACTGCGCACCATTTCAGCCAACGTCGTTGGCGGGCTCCGCCTCATCTCTCTGGTGCGCAAGGGTGGGCTCCTGGCCTGTGCCTCGACCTCGGAAGTCTATGGCGACCCCTTGGTGACGCCGCAGCCCGAGAGCTATCGCGGATCGGTCGATTGCACCGGGCCGCGCTCCTCCTACGACGAAGCCAAGCGATGCCTGGAGGCGATGCTGTTCGAGGCCGCCCGCGTGCATGGGCTGCGCGTCAAGGTCGTGCGGCTGTTCAACGTCTTCGGCCCGCGCACGCGCCCCGATGACGGCCGCGCCGTGTCCAACTTCATCACCCAAGCCCTGCGTGGCCAGCCCATCACCGTCCATGGCGACGGCTCGCAGACGCGCAGCTGGGGCTACATCGACGACATCGTCGAGGCCTTGGCGCGCTATTTCTGGCGCGATGGCGTGGATTATCCGGGGCCGCTCAACATCGGCAACGACCGCGAGGTCCCGGTGCTCGAGGTCGCGCGCCAGGTCCAGGCGCTGTTTCCCGGCAGTCGCATCGTCTTCGTGCCGCCCACGCCACAGGATCCGACGAACCGGCGGCCGGACCTGACACTGGCGCGGCGCATGCTGCCTGGCTGGCAATGTCAGGTCCCCTACGAGGAAGGCATCATCCGCACCATCGATTGGTTCCGCAGCGAACTCGGCGCGACAGCATTCAGCGGCAGGAGGCCGGAATGTCCGATCGCGGCATCGGCGGAGCTGTAGCGATCAGGCATGTCGATCTTGCCGGTCAGGTCGCCGTCGGCGCGGCGCCGGCGGGAGAGGACGAGTTCCTTGTGCTGTGGCACGGGGACTGGCCGGTGGGTCAAGCCTTTGGCCGGGACGTGCAGGCTGGTGAGGCGCTGGCGGCCTTCCTGGACCGGCGCGTGCCGCCCGACATCCTCGCCCGCGCCAAGGCGGCGACGGCCTTGGAGGGGTCGGGCCGCCCGGCGGATGGCCGCCGGACCTCGGTCGTGATCTGCACGCGCGACCGCGCGGAGGATCTGGCGCGTTGCCTCGCCTCGCTGCCGCAGCAAAGCCGTGCACCCGACCAGGTCGTCGTGGTGGACAACGCGTCGCGCGATGGCGGCCGCACGCGTGAGGTCGCCGGGGCCGCGGGCGTGGACTATGTGCGGGAGGATCGGCCCGGCCTCGACATCGCCCGCAATCGCGGCGTGGCGGCGGCGATCGGCGATATCGTCGCCTTCACCGACGATGACGTTCGCCTGCACCCCCGCTGGCTCGAACGCATCGTCGCCGCCTTCGACGACGATCGCATCATGGCCGTCACCGGGCTGGTGCTGCCGGCGGAGCTGGAAACGGCCGCCCAGCGCCACTTCGAACGCTACTGGGGCTTCGGCCGCGGCTATCGGCCGATCGATTTCGGCCCGGACTTCTTCCGCGCCGACCGGACGCGAGGTTGTCCGGCCTGGGAGATCGGCGCGGGTGCCAACATGGCCTTCCGCCGGGAGATCTTCGACCGCGCGGGGCTGTTCGACGAGCGCCTCGACGTCGGCGCGGCAGGTTGCTCGGGCGATTCCGAATATTGGCACCGGGTGCTGACCCATGGCGGCGTCTGCCGCTATGAACCGGCGGCGGTCGCGTTCCATTACCACCGGCGCGACTTTGCCGGGCTTTCCCGGCAGATCCACGCCTATATGCGCGGCCATGCCGCTGCGCTGATGGTGCAGTATGAACGCAGCGGCAATCTCGGCAATCTGCGGCGCGCGCTGATGACCCTGCCCGCCTGGTACGCCCGGCGCTACATCCGCCGCCTGCTGCGTGGCGCTTCCGAGCGCGACCTGATGCTGGCCGAGGAGACCCGCGGCTTCTTCTCCGGCCTGCTCTTCTACTTCCGCACCCCTCGGCCTCACGCGCCGGCCGGGCCCCGATGAACGCGCTGTCCGGCGTTCCCGCGGTCTCGGTCATCATTCCGGCACGGAATGCCGCGGCGACGCTGGAAGAGACGCTCGACAGCCTCCAGGGCCAGACCGTGGGGGCCTGGGAAGCGGTCATCGTCGATGACGGATCGTCCGATGACACGGCGCGGATCGCGCAGGACTGGGTCGACCGCGATCCGCGCATCCGGCTGCTGCGCCTTCGCGCCGGATCGGCTGCGGCTGCGCGCAATGCGGGCATAGACGTCGCACGCGGTCGACGCCTGTTGTTCCTCGACGCCGACGATTGGATTGCCCCGACGCATCTCGAGCGCCTCCTCGGCCTGCTTACCGCGACGCCGGATGCGCGCGCGGCCTATTGCGGCTTCCGCCGTGTTGCGCCGGATGGCGCGTTGGGGCAGCCGAGCTGGCGCGCGGACATTGCGGCGGACCCGGTCCACGCCTTCCGGCACCGGCCCGGGACCGCGATCCATGCCGTCCTCGTGGATCGCGCTCTCGTTCAGTCGCTTGGCGGTTTCGATGCGTCCCTGCCGATCTGCGAGGACTGGGATCTGTGGCATCGTGTGGCGCTGTCCGGCGCCCGTTTCGTCGGGACGCCCGAGCCCTTGGCCTTCTATCGCATGCGTCCCGGTTCCCTGTCGCACCGGCATCGCCGCTTGCTGCAGGACGGCGTGGTGGTGCTGCGCCGAGCCTTCCGAGCGCATGATGGTGCCGGGGAGGGCTGGGCGTTGCCGGCATCCTACCTGGCGATCTGGTGCGCGACCGCCGAGATTGGAGCAGGCCGGGACGGCATGTCCCTGCTCGCGGAGGCCGGCTTTCCCGTGCTCCCGAGCGATGACGTTGACGCGCTGCGCGATACGGTCCTGGACGGGCTCGTCGCCGGGGCGGCGCGCACCTTGCCTGGGTTGGCGCGCGACTGGGGCGCCTTCGCGGAGCGGCTCGCCGTGTTGCTGGACTGGCTCGAGGATGCCGGCCGGCCAGGGCTGGCGCGGCGGCTCACCTATGCAATTGAACAGCGCGTCCTGGCTGCCTGCGACCTCGCGGAGCCGCTCCAGCTGCGGCTGACCATGGGCGCTCGGATCGACCTGCGACGCGTCGGCCCGGTGATGCCGGCGCCGGGCATCGACCTGGCGCTTCTGCAGATCTGCGATGGGGAGGAGCATCTGCGGACCGTCGAACTGCCCCTCCTTGGACCGCTCGGCGCACGCGAGGTCATGGCCCTGGCCGTCGAGGAGCTTTGGCTCGGTGTGGTGTGGCGCCGTTCGGGTGCGCTTCGGCGCCCGACGGTCTGGGCGCGCGCCGCCCTGGCCGCTGCGCGCCCGATGCTGGGTGCTATTGCGGATCTCGCCGGCCGCTCGCCCCGGTCGCCACGGTGGCGCACAATCGCACGGACGGCGCTCGCCACGGCATTATTGGATTCCGCGGGTCCGCCGCCAAGTGCGACGCACGATGGGCCGATGCGCGCCGCCCTCCTGCGCCGTGCGCGGCAGGAAGCCGGGGCGGTGCGC
This sequence comes from Roseomonas sp., assembly GCA_041906015.1. Lineage (GTDB taxonomy): Bacteria > Pseudomonadota > Alphaproteobacteria > Acetobacterales > Acetobacteraceae > Neoroseomonas. Next base: position 37,081 of record JAYRJZ010000025.1, on the reverse strand, counting down.
CCGAGCGCAGCCACCTGCATCATGGCGCGACGCAGCGCCGCGCCGGACACGACGGATCGCCGGACCTATTGGGAGATACTTTTCGAGACAGCAGATCCCTGGGACTACGGCTCGGCCTACGAAAGCGAGAAGTACCGCCGGACCCTGGATCTGCTACCCGCGGCACCGATCGGCAGGGCCCTGGAGCTGGCCTGCGCCGAGGGACGCTTCACGCGCATGCTCGCACCGTGCGTGGGCGCGCTGCTCGCCACCGACATCGCCGAGCGGGCGCTGGCGCGCGCGCAGGAGCGCTGCCGCGACCTGCCCTCGGTTCGCTTCCGCCGGCTCGATCTGGAAGCGGATCCGCTGCCCGGCGAGCAGGATCTGATCGTCTGCTCCGAAGTCCTGTACTACCTCCCTGATGAGGCGGCGCTGCGCGCCCTGGCCGTGCGCATCCGCGATGCGCTGGCGCCGGGCGGGCATCTGCTGACCGCGCACGCCTTCGTGCTGGCGGAGGATCCGGAGCGTACCGGCTTCGACTGGGACCATCCCTTCGGGGCCGCCACCATCGGCCGCGTCTTCGCCGGAACACCGGGCCTCGTGGCGGATGGCGCGGTTGAAACCGCGCTCTACCGCATCGACCGCTTCCGCCGCGCCGACGACGCACCGTCGTGTCCCGCCATGACCGAGACGCTGCCGCTCACCGCGCCTCTGTCGCCCGAGGTGGCGCGCCAGGTTGTCTGGAACGGAGCCGAGGCGCGGCGGAGCATCGTCCGGCGCACGGAGGCGGCGCAGAGCATCCCGGTACTGATGTACCACCGCGTCGCGGAGGACGGCCCGCCTGCTCTGGCGCGCTTCCGCCTTTCCCCGGCGCGCTTCGAGGCGCAACTCCGCCTGCTGCGTCGGCGTGGCTATCACGCCATCACCTCCGCCGAACTGCGCTGGTTCATGGACGCGCGGGAGCCGGTGCCGGGCCGGCCTGTGCTCATCACCTTCGATGACGGCTACCGGGACTTCCGCGACCTCGCCTGGCCCATCCTGCGCGCGAACGACTTCACCGCCGAGGTCTTTGTCCCGACCGATCTGGTCGGCACGGCTGCCCTGTGGGATGCGGGCTTCGGGGAGCCGGCGCCGTTGCTCGGTTGGGACGACATCGCGGCGCTGGCGCAGGAGGGTGCCGGCTTCGGTAGTCATCTCGCCCGCCATGCCGATGGGCTCGGCCTGCCGACCGCCGCCCTCGCCGAGGAACTCGCCCGCTCGCGCGCCGTGCTCGAGGCGCGGCTCGGGCGCGAGGTACGCTCCTTCGCTGCGCCCTACGGCGCGCTCGACGAACGCTTCGCCCGGCTGGCCGCAGGCCTCGGCTACCATGTCGGCTTCTCCACCCGCGCTGCCGTGGCGCGCCTTGATGATCCGCCGCTCATGCTGCCGCGGCTCGAGGTGCCAGGCGACTGGGAACTCGATGACTTCGCCGCGGCGATGAGGCCCGTCCGATGAGCGGTTTCAACGGGCAGGAACTCGTGACCGCCATCATCCCGGCCTACAACGCCGAGGCAACGCTGGACGAGACGCTGCGCAGCGTTCGCGCGCAGACGCATCATGCGCTCGAGATCCTGGTCGTCGATGACGGATCGCGGGACGGCACCCCCGACATCGCCCTGGCCCATGCTGGGGTGGACCCACGGGTGCGCCTGGTCCGCCAGGCGAATGGTGGTGTCGCGGCCGCCCGCAATCGCGGCGTGGCCGAGGCACGTGCCGCCCTGGTCGCGCCGGTGGATGCCGACGACCTCTGGGCAGTGGACAAGATCGAACGGCAGGTTGCCGCGATGCGCCGAGGTGGGTCCGGCGTCGCGCTGGTCTACACGTGGTCGGCTCTGATCGATGCCGAGAGCCGGATCGTGGGGTTCGGCGACCGCGCCACGGATGAGGGCGATGTGCTGGCGCGCATGTGCCGCGGTAACCTCGTCGGCAACGGCAGCGCCGCGCTGATGAGCCGCGCCGCGGTGCTGGACGCGGGCGGCTACGATCCGACACTGCGCGCACGCGGCGCCCAGGGCTGTGAGGATCTCCTGCTCTACTGCGGCATCGCCGCCCGCCATCGCGTCGCGGTGGTGCCGGATTTCCTGACCGGCTATCGCCAGAACGCCGAGACCATGTCGCGCGACCTGCTGCAGATGCATCGGTCCTGGCGCCTGGTCGCGACCGAGCTGCGGGCCCGCCATCCCGAGCTGCTCGCTGACATCGAGGCCGGTGAGGATTTCGCGGCGTTGTGGTTGCTGCGCCGGGCGCTGTGGGCGCGGCACCTGGGCGACTGCGTGACGCTGTCCCGGCCGCTGTCGGCCCGCAGCCTGGCACGGTTGCTGCGCGAGGCGGTGGGCGTCGCGGGTGCGATGGCCATCAACCTGGTGACCCGGCCCGTGCGGCGCATCCGGGCATCGCGCGGCCAGCCCGGAATGCCGGCGACGCCGCCGCGCTTTCCGGCAGGCGCCTTCGAATGACAGCCGGGCCGGCAGCCCCTCCGAAGCAGATCCCGGGTCGTCGCAGGCTGAGCGTCGATGAACTGCGACGGCTGCTCCGCCTCGCCGCGCCGCAGGCCTGGGCGGCGCCGACGCTCGTCGCCCTCGGACTTGCCGCCTCGCTCGCTGAGACCCTCGGCATCACGCTTGTCGTGGTCTTCCTCTATGCCGCGATCGGCCATGGTGCCGAGCCATCCGCGGCAGGCTGGCCGCTCGACCGGCTGTTCGCCGCGGCCATGACGCATGCTGGTGCCGACGGCGCGGGCATCATCGCGATCGCGGCGGGGATCTTCCTGCTCATCGCACTTAAGGCGGGGCTTGGCCTGGCCTACGGCCTCGTCGCCTCGGGCGTCCGCCACCGGCTCAGCGAGACGGTGCGCAACGGCCTGCACCGCCAGTTGCTGATGCGGCCCTATGCCGAGATCCGCCGCCACGACCAGGGCGACCTGTTGAACCTGCTCGCGACCTCGTCCTGGTCGGTCGCGGAGGCCTGCATGTCGGCCACGCGCGTGCTCATCAATGCCTGCTCGATCCTGGTCTTCGGGGCCTTCCTGCTGGCCTTGTCCTGGCCGCTGACGGCCGTCGCCGCGACGGGTTCGGTCCTGCTTTTCCTCGCCCTGCACCTGCTGGCGGACCGGGCCCGGCGGCTCGGCGCGCGCAGCCGGGACATCAACCAGGACCTCGCAGCGCGGACGCTTGTCGTGCTGCAGGGCCTGCGGACGATCCGCGCCTTCGCACAGGAGGAGCGGTACCAGGCGGCATTCGAGCGGCACTCCGCTGCCTCACGTGCCACGGGCTTTGCGCTCGAGCGGCTCTACGCGATGATCAACCCGGCGACGGAGATCGGCTATTTCGCTCTTCTCTGCCTGATCCTCGCGACGGCCCAGGCGATCGACACGCCCTTCGCAACCACCCTGGCCTGCGTCGCGCTGCTCTACCGCCTGCAGCCGCATATGCGGGAGCTGGAAGGTCATCTGCTGCATCTCGCACAGCTCGAACCCGAGATGCGTGAGGTGCTTGCCATGCTGGACGCGCCGGAGGCGCGCGGGTCGGGGCAATCGGGCCACCCCTTCCGCACCCTGAGCGAGGAGATCCGCTTCGAACAGGTCAGCTTCACCCATGTCGGGACCACCCGCCCGGCGCTGCTGCGTGCGAGCTTCTCCATCCCCGCCGGCGGCATCACTGCCATCGTCGGTGCCAGCGGCGCCGGCAAGACGAGCATCGTGAACCTGCTGATCCGGCTCTACGAACCGGGCAGCGGGCGCATCCTCATCGACGGGATGCCGCTGGCGCAGCTTTCGCGGACGGACTGGCTCAGACGCGTTGCCGTCGCCGGGCAGGATGTCGAGCTGGTGGAGGGCACGATCGCGGACAATATCCGCATGGCGCGACCTGCGGCGGCGGCGGCGGATCTGCGCGCCGCCGCCGGCGCGGCCGGCGCGCTCGACTTCATCGAGGCGCAGCCGGAGGGCTTCGAGAGCTGGATTGGCCAGCAGGGGCTGAACCTGTCCGGCGGCCAACGGCAGCGCATCGGCATCGCGCGGGCCGTATTGCGCGATCCGGACATCCTCATCCTCGATGAGGCGACGAACGCCCTCGATGCGGAACTCGAGGACGGCATCCGCGCCAATCTGCGGCGGATCTTCGCGGGGCGGACGCTGCTGCTGATCACGCACCGGATGGAGACGGCGCAGATGGCCGATCACGTGGTCCTGGTGCGGCAGGGGTGCATCTCCGCGGCGGGCCCGCCCGGCGCCGTCCTGGCTGCCGGAGGCAAGCGCCGGGCGCTGTGAGCGATTGCGCGATGCAGCGCGCGGCCTGCCGGAATGTCGCGCGGGGCGCTCGCACATCGCCGCCATGCCTGCCCTCACGGCCGCCTTCCTGGCCGCTGTAATGCACCGCTTCTCCCCTGCGATCTGCTTTACTGTGGCGGCACTCGCGCTCGAGCACGCAGCGAGTGAGGTCCTCGCCGTGCAACTCGTGCAGCAACGCGCCAATGCCGTGCGCAGCATCCGCAGGCCGTCGCGCTCCACCGCTCCGAGCGGCACCAGGCGGGGACGGTTGCAGTGGAGGCCTGCCAGCCGGATTGGCGGGGCTGGCGCGCGGTGGTGGTTGAGTTATGCCATGGCCCATGACGAGACTCGATCCTCTTCCGGCGCTGCGCATCGCCGCCGAGGCGCTCGCGGTGCCCGACCAGCCCGAAGCCTTCTTCAGCCGCCTGGAGGACGCCATGGCGGATGCCATCGGCCATCGCCTTTTCACCATCATGCGGCATGATGCGGATGCGGGACGGAACCGCCGTGTCTTTTCGAGTGATCCCACCGCCTATCCCGTGTCCGGCTTCAAGCCCGTCGATTGGCAGCACCCCTGGGCCGGCCGCCTCCTGGTCGAGGGTCGGGCCTGGGTGGGGCACGATGCCGCCGACATCGCCTGGGCCTATCCCGACCACGAGAAGATCGCCGGCATGGGTCTTGCGAGCGCCATGAACCTACCGGTCCGCTGGAGCGGCCGCACTTTGGGGACCGTGAACCTGCTGCATGGCCCTGGCCATTTCACCGAGGCGGATGTGGAGATCGGGGCCATCTTCGCCGCACTGGCGGTGCCGGCCCTTCTGGCGATCCCGGCCGCGGCGTGACGTTGCCTGCCTGATGTATCGGAGCGAAGACCCATGATGATCCTGCCCCGCCGCGACCTTCTGCTGCTCACCGCCGCGGCTGCCCTGCCGGCTCCTGCGATCGCTCAGGCACCGTTCAACCGTCCGATCCGGTTGATCATTCCCTGGGCGCCAGGCGGGACCACAGACATCCTGGGACGGATCGTCGCGGAACCGCTCGGCCAGGCCCTTGGGCAGCCGGTGGCGGTCGAGAATCGGACAGGTGCGAGCGGCAACATCGGGTCCGACGCGGTCGCGAAGGCGGCGCCGGACGGGCACACGCTGCTTTTCGGGTCGATGTCGACTCACGCGATGAACCAGGCGCTGATGCGCAGCATGCCCTTCGACGGGGTCGCCGACTTCACGCCGCTCGCCATGCTGGGTTTCGCGGTGAACACGATGGTCGTGCATCCGTCCGTGCCCGCGCAGACCGTACCGGAGTTCATCGCCTACCTCCGGGCCAACCCCGAGAAGATCGCCTATGCGTCGGCCGGGCCAGGCTCGACCAACCATCTCTGTGCCGCGCTGTTCGAGAGCATGACGGATACGCGCATGGTCCACGTCCCCTATCGTGGCGGCCAGCCGGCGGTCACGGATACCGTGGCGGGCCAGACGCAGCTCTTCTTCAGCGCGGCGACGCAGACCATGCCGCATGTCGAGGGCGGCCGGCTGCGCTTGCTCGCGGTGACTGAGGCGACGCGCTGGAGCCGCAGGCCCGCGACACCGACGGTCGGGGAGACCGTGCCGGGCTACGAGATGGCCGTCTGGTACGGCGCCTTCGGGCCGAAGGGCATGGATCCCGCCCTGCAGCAGCGGTTGAATGCCGAGCTCAACCGGATCCTGGAACTGCCGGCGATCAAGGATCGTCTCGGCAGCATGGGGGTGGAGATCGCTCCGGAATCGACCGATGCCTTCGCCCAGAGGCTGCGCGCGGATGCCGAGAAGTGGGGTGCCCTGATCCGGCGCCTCGGGATCGAGGCGGGCTGACGGCCGGCGCTTCCGCCGCGTCAGTCGGCCGCGAAGCGCGGGCCGAGTGCGCCAGCGGCTCGCAGCACCTCCCGTTCGGCCTCACCGAGGCCGAGCATGCCGCCGAGGACGTCAGCCTCGTGCTGGTTCAGGAAGGGGCTGGGGCTGAGATCCGGAGGCGGGGCGCCAGCGATGCGCAGAGGCGTCGAGGGCAGCACGACGCGCCCGACCTCCGGGTGATCCACCCAGCGCAGCATGCCCCGTTCATGCATGCCGGGATCGTGCAGCACTTCGTCAAGCGTGCGCACCGGCGCCGCCGGCACCCCATGCTGGCGCGTCAGCGCCTCGAGGTCCGCGCGCGACAGCGTCTCGCTCCAGGCGGTGACCAACGCATCCACCGCGGCCATGTGATTCACGCGGTCGGGATTGCTGCGGAAGCGGGCATCGCCGATCAGGGCCTCCTGTCCCATGGCGCGCAGCAGTCGGTTCCAATGATCCTCGGTGACGACGATGATGGCGATCCAGCCGTCGCGCGCCGGGTAGACATTGTAGGGGGCCATGGCGAGGCCGGCATGGCTGTTGCCGGTGCGCGGCGGCACATGCTCGGCACCACCGCCGAAATGCATCCCGATGGCCGAGGCGAGGGTGGAATAGGCGGCATCCTGCATCGCGACCTCGACATGGGTGCCGAGGCCGGTGCGTTCGCGGGCGAAGAGCGCGGTCATCAGCGCGCCATAGAGATGCGTGCCGCCGAGGAAATCGCAGACAGTGGGGCCGGCTTTGGTGGGAGGCCCGTCCGGAAAGCCTGTCGTATGCATGATGCCGACGGCGGCCTGCACCGTGAGGTCCATGGCCAGGCGATCGCGATCCGGACCGGTCTGTCCGTAGCCCGATCCGCAGGCGTAGATCAGGCGCGGGTTGCGCTGCCGCAGCGTCTCGTATCCCAGGCCGAGCCGGTCCATCGCCCCAGGCGAGAAGTTCTCGATCAGCACGTCCGCGCGATCGACCAGGCGCAGGAAGACCTCCTGGCCCTGCGGATTCTTGAGGTCCAGCGAAAGCCCGAGCTTGTTCGAATTCAGCATGGCCTGCGGCACGGATCCGCCGGCGACGGCCGACCGGCGCCGCAGCGGCTCGCCTTGGGGCGGTTCGATCTTGATGACCGTTGCCCCCGCCATGGCCATCAGGAACCCGCAATAGGGCGCCTGATAGATATGGCCGAGATCGAGGACCAGGATCCCGTCGAGCGGGCGACGCGGCGTCTCCATGGCGTCAGACCTTGGACCCGAGAACCCGCCGCCCGATGGCGCTGCGATGCACCTCGGACGGTCCCTCGTAGACGCGCATGACCCGCACCTGCTGGTGCATGAGCTGAAGCGGCAACTCCTTCGTCATGCCCATCGCGCCGAAGGTCTGCATGGCGTTGTCGAGCACCGATTGCGCCATCTCCGTTGCCCGCACCTTCAGGATCGAGGCTTCCATGCGCACATCGGCGCCGGCGTCGAGTTTCGCGGCCAGGTCCTGCACCATCAGCCGGCAGGCGTGCATCTCCATCACCGCCTCGGCGGCGAACCACTGGATGGCCTGGCGGTCGGCGAGGCGCACGCCCCAGGTGACGCGGTTCTGCGCCTGCTCGGTCATCATCTCCAGCGCGCGACGGGCCATGCCGATGCAGCGCGCGCCCATCTGCATGCGGCGCACGTTCAGGCGAAGCTGCATTGGTGCATAGCCCCGACCTGGCTCACCGAGCACGTTCTCCTCAGGCACCCGGCAATCCTCGAAGACGAGCTCGTAGGTGGTGCGACCGCCGATCATCGGGATGGCGCGCTCGATGATGAAGCCGGGCGTGCCCTTGTCGACGAGGAAGGCGGTGATGCCGTCCTGCCGCTTGCCGTCGCCGGTGCGCGCCATGAGGATGATGAAATCCGACCGCGGGACGTTGGAGACCCAGATCTTGCGGCCGTTGATGACCCACTGGCCGCCATCCTTCACCGCGCGGGTGGTCATGCCGGCGGGATCACCACCCGCGCCGGGTTCGCTGATCGCCATCGCCGAGCGCTGTTCGCCCCTCGCATAGGGAAGCAGGTATTTCTGGCGCTGATACGGGCTTGCCACCTGCAGCATCATGTGCAGGTTCGGGCTGTCAGGGGGGATGACGAAGGGGACGCAGGCGCGGGCGAGCTCCTCCTCTGCGGCGGCCAGGGCGAGCAACGGCAGGTTGGCGCCGCCGAACTCCTCGGGCACGTCGAGACCCCAGAGTCCGAGTTCACGACAGCGCGCAAGGAGATGCGTCTCCTCATCCTCGGACAGCTTGTAGCCGCCGCCTGTCGCCTCACGCTTCAGGATCGCGGGCTCCAGCGGCATCAGGTCGCGCTCGACGAACTTCGCGACGAGGTCGCGGAGCAGGCGCGTCTCTTCGGTCATGGCAGCTGGCTGATGGCGGTCCATGCTCATTCCTCCCCTGGGATGGCGGTCGGCGCGACGAGGCGTCAGCGCAGATAGCGCCAGCGAAACCGATCGCCTTGGGTCTCGATGCGCCCGACCGTGGGGTCGGGGAAATGGATGGGCAGGATCCTGGTGTCGCGGTCCGCGACCTCGCCGAAGAAGCGCCGGCGGCTGGTCTCGGCCTGTTCCGGATCCCAGCAGAAGACAGTGGACCAGTCCGGCTGATGGACCTGCAGGGCGTGGTGCATCAGGTCGCCCGTGACGACGGCATGCTGGCCGCCGCTGCGGATGTGGACGCAGCAATGGCAGGGGGAATGCCCCGGCGTCGGCTGGATCGTGATGCGGTCGTCGAGCTGGTAGTCGTCATCCACCAACAGGGCCTGGCCGGCCTCAACGATGGGCTCGCAGTTGAAACGGAAGACGTTGCCGCCGCCACCCGGGCGGTCTTCAGCCACCTTGGTGGAGGCCTCCCAGGCCGCGTATTCCCGCTTGTGGAACACGTATTTGGCGTTCGGGAAGGTCGGCACCCAGCGCCCGTCGCGCAGCACAGTGTTCCAGCCCGAATGGTCGATGTGCAGATGGGTGCAGAAGACGTAGTCGATATCCTCGAAGGACAGACCTTCCGCCTTGAAGCCGTCGAGCCATGGGTGCTTGGGAAAGTCCATCGGCGCGGGCCAACCCTTATCCTCGCCGGTGCAGGTATCGACCAGGATGGTGTGGTGCGGGGTGCGCACGACATAGGTCTGGTAGGTGATGACCATCTTCCCCGAGGCCGGGTCGAAGGTCTCGGGCTCCACCTCCGCGAGGCGCTGTGCGAGCAGGTCCGGCGCGGCGGCGGCCTTGGGGAACATGGCCTCTGGCGCGCGCCACGGGCCATCGCGTTCGCTGAAGCTGGTGATGGTGACGTCGCCGATGGTTAGTCTGCGCATGCGAGATCCTGGATTGTCAGAGGGTCATTCGGCCCGGATGCCGGCCTGCGCCGCGACACGCTGCCAGGTTGGCACATCCTCAGCGAGGCGACCGGCAAGGATGTCCGGCGCGCTCATCAGCGGTTCCGCGCCGAGCGTTGCGAAGCGGGCGCGGAAATCGCCATCCTCGCGCCGCGCACTGAGTTCCGCCGAAAGCCGGGCCAGGATCGGCGCTGGCAAGCCCTTCGGCGCGGCGATGGCGAACCAGTTCGGCGCGATGTAGCCCGGCACGATCTCGACCGCGGCGGGGGTGTCGGGCAGGGCCGGGATGCGCCAGGCCGTGGTCACCGCGAGGATGCGAGCGCGGCCATCGCGCACCTGGGCCATGGTTTCGACCGTGCTCGCGAAGACCACGTCGATGTCGCCGGCATAGAGCGCATTGGTGGCCTGCGCCGCGCCGCGATAGGGCACATGCGTCAACTCGACCCCTGCGACGGAGGCCAGCATCGCTCCGGACAGATGGTTGGAGGAGCCGATGCCTGATGTCCCGTAGGTAATGACACCCGGTTTCGCACGCGCTTCCGCAAGCAGCGCCTGGAGCGTCGCGAAGCGATGGTCGGCGCGCACCACGATGGTTGTCGCGATTTCCGCCACCAGGCTGACGGGTGCGAGATCCACCCGCGGGTCGAAGCCGAGATTGGCGTAGACCGCGGGCAGGATGGCGAGCGAGGAGGAGGTCAGGACCAGCGTGTAGCCATCGGGTAGCGACTGCACCGTGGCCCGCAGTCCGATCGAGCCGCCGGCGCCGGCGCGGTTGTCGATGATGAAGGGCTGGCCAAGACGGTCCCGCAGGCGTTCCCCGATCAGCCGCCCGACCGTGTCGATCGGGCCGCCCGGCGCGAAGGGAATGACGAGGCGGATGGGCTTCGCCGGCCAGTTCTCCTGCGCCAGTGCCGGAGCCGTCAGGGCACCGAGGCCGCCCAGGAGAACCGAGCGACGCCCGAACCCGAGCCGGCCCGGCGCCGCGGCGCCGGCCGGTACTGATCCGTTCATGACATTCCTCCCGCCGCCTGTTTGCCGGCAGCCGTCACGAACGATCCGACGGACTGGCTGCCGGCGCAAGCCTGCGGCTTGCAAGGGGGCGCGCGGACGGTGCGGGTGGCGCGGTCGCTCGGCGCTACCGCCTGGCGGCCTCCCAGCGCACGATCCAACTGGTCGCGCCGAAGATCACCGCCGCGCCGATGAAGGTCATCACGGACGGAATTTCGGCGAAGACGAGCCAGCCCAGCGCCGAGGCCCAGATCATGTCGATGAACTTCACGGGCTGGATGGCGGTCAGGTCGCTGATGCGAAAGGCCTCGGTCAGGCACCAGTGACCGGCGCTGCCGAGCAGCCCGGTCATCAGGACCCATCCCCATTGCTCGGCGCTCGGCCAGGTCCAGCCGGCGAGCGCGAAGGGCAGGGTGAAGACAGAGACGGTGATGGCCTGCCAGGCGACGATCACCGCCGGTCGGTCACGTTTGGTCAGCGCCTTGGTGATGAGGAAGGAGGCTGCGAAGAGCGGCGCCGAAGCCAGCATCACCAGTGACCAGAGCCCCTTCGACGATCCGTCGAACTGCGGCGCGATCACCACGAGCACGCCAAGGAAGCCGATGCCGGCCGCGATCCAGCGGGCGCGCACGACCGGCTCGCGGAGGAACACGACCGCGCCGGCCATGACGAAGATCGGCCCGGTGAAGCCGATCGCCGTGGTGTCGGCCAGCGGGATGTGCGGCAGGGCCCAGAACCACATCAGCAGCCCGGCCGTATGCACGATGCCGCGCCAGCCCTGGCCGGCCAGGTCATGCGGGCGCCAGGCGGCCAGGCCCGTGCGCAGCATGAAGGGCAGGACCACGACGAAGCCGGCGAGATACCGCAGGAACTGCGTCTGGAACGGGTCGAGTTCCAGCGACAGTTGCCGTGCGATGGCATTGAGGATGGAGAAGAGCAGCCCCGCCAGCGCCATCCAGCCCATGCCGCGGAGGGTTGCCGCGCGCGTCGGCCGCGCGGAGGGGATGTTCACCTGCCTCCCGGGTCCCGTGCCAGGGCGCGGTGCAAGGCGGCATTGAAGGCATCGGGTGCCTCATAGGCCACCCAATGCCCGGCACCCGGGATGGCTTCGGCGGTCGCACCGGCCCGCATGCTGCGGACCAGCTCGAGACGCAGTCCCACACGGGGCCGGGCGATGGCGTCGAGATCGCCATAGATCGCCGCGAGTGGTGCGCGGCCCCGCGCGATGGCCTGCTTCAGGGAGTCGGTATTGGCCCAGCCGCGGCTCCTGAAGCGCGCGCGGCGGGTGTGCAGGTCCTGCATCGCCAGGGCGACATCATCGATCCGCGTCGCATCGGCGAACATCAGGGCGGCCAGGTTGTGTCGGTTGGCATCGTCCCGCGCCGTGCCTTCCAGGTGCCGGACCTTCACGAGCTCGGTCGGGCTGCGTTCGAAGCCCAACGCGCCGGCGCCGACGATCGTGAGGGACCGGCAGCGTTCCGCATCGAGGGCCGCAAGATGGCCCGCGCAGAGGGCGCCGAAGGAAAAGCCGACGAGGTCATAGCCCTCACCCAGCGGGAGGATGGTCCGTAGACCTTCCGCGAGGATCGGGGCGATGGTCTCGGGTGCCGCCGGCATGGGCGGCATGGCGCTGTCTCCCAGGCCAGGGAGGTCGGCGCAAACCACCTGCCTATCGGCGGCGAAGGCCGGGATGTTGCGCAACCAGTGACGCCACGACCCTGACCCGCCATGCAGCAGTACCAGCGGTCGACCTTCGCCCCAGCGGCGCCAAACCATGGATCCGTCGCCGCAGGGCGTTTCCGCGCGCAGCGCCTGCGCGGCAACCATGCGCAAGGCCGCATGCGGTTCATCCTGCGCTGAATTCGCGACCCACGCCCCAGATACCATCAAGACACCATCTTCCCCCTGAACCACGCCATCCTAGGCCAGACGATGGATCGGTCCAGCGCCCGGAGGCGAAGGGTTCAGGCAGCCGGAAGGGTCTGCACCGGCAGGTTCGGCAGCACGCCCTCGACGCCGAGGCGCTGCTCAAGCACGGGCAGCGTCGCCTTGGCGACCGCAATCACGGAGGCCTGCAAGTCCGGGGAAGGATCACCGCCGCGGGCGGCGCGCTGCAGGGCGTCCGCCTCATCCGCCAGGCGTGTCGCACCAAGGGTACGTGCGGCCCCGACCAATCGATGCGCGGCGTGCTGGACGTGGCTTGCATCGGCCTTTTCCGAGCCCGAGGCATTGGTCAGCAGCGACAGCGCCCGCCGGACCTCACCGACGAATTCGGTCAGGATCCCGTGTGCGGCGTGTCCGAGTTCCCGTTCAAGAAGATCGAGCGTCGTGACGTCGATATAGGGCGCTGCATTGGCCACGTCGGTTGCCTCCTTCGGCGCGGCTTCCTCACGCGCGGGCAGGGTCCTGAGCAATTCAAGCAATGCCGTGCGATCGATGGGCTTGGCAAGATGTCCGTCCATCCCGGCACGCCGCGTCGCGTCAATCTGATCGGGCAGCGCCGAGGCGGTCAGGGCGATGACCGGCACGGTGCAGGCGGGTGGCGGCAGCGCGCGGATGCGGCGGGTGGCCTCGAACCCATCCATCCCGGGCATTTGTAGATCCATCAGGACCGCATCGAAATGGCCCGTCGACAGGGCATGCAGGGCGGTTGCGCCGTCCTCCGCTGCCTCGACCTCATGACCCGCGGTGCGCAGCATGGCCTGGGCAATCTGGCGATTCGCCAGCACGTCATCCACGACCAGCAGCCTGAGCGGTACGTCATCGGCCTGTGGTACGACAGCCTGCTTCGGGGCGGTCTCCTCCGCCTCGGCGAGGCTGGCGCTGCGCAACGGAATCTCGAACCAGAAGAGGGCGCCGCCCCCCGGGGGTTCGTCGCAGCCGATCTGGCCGTCCATGAGGGCAATCAGGCGCGCCGAGATCGCAAGGCCAAGGCCGGTCCCCTGGCCCTCGGCCACGCCATGGGGATCGAGCTGCACGAAGTCCTCGAACAGCAGGTGGCGCTTTTCCGCCGGCACGCCTGGCCCGGAATCCTGTACCTCGACCCGCAGGCGCTCATCGTCGAGGTGGTGGACCCGCAGGTCAACGCGGCCACTCGCCGGGGTGAACTTCACGGCATTCGACAGCAGATTCAGAAGCAGCTGTCGCAGGCGCAACGGGTCGATCTCGGCAGCCTCGGGCAAGGCTGTGTCGATATCGATATGGAATGACAGCGCCTTGCGGGCGATCTCGGGCGCTAGCAGCGTAGCGCACCCTTCCAGCAACGGCCGCAGGGCCACGCGCCGCGGGGAGAGATCAAACCGCCCCGCCTCGATCTTCGAGAGGTCGAGCAGGCTGTTCACCAGGTCGAGCAGATGGCGCCCGGCCTCGTGCAGCGTCTTGACCTGTTCACGCTGTTCCGGCTCGAGGCGCGGATCCTGCAGCAGCACCTGGGCGAAGCCCAGAACGCCGTTCAGCGGCGTGCGCAATTCGTGGGAGACGCGGGCGAGGAAGCGGCTCTTTGCCTCGCCAGCCGCCGCCGCGGCATCGCGCGCCGCGGCGAGATCCTGCATGGCCCGCTTGAGCGCCGTGATATCCGTGCGGATGCCGACCGTGCCGCCATCGGGTGTTCGGCGTTCGGTGATCAGCACCCAGCGGTTATCGGGCAGCAGCCGCTCCATGGGGGGCTGGTTGCTGAGATGGAACGCCTTGCTCTCGACGACGAAGGCTTCGATGTCGTCGCCAGCCTGCGGATACTGCCCTCGCTTCGCCCCCTCACGCATGATGTCGTCGAAGGAAGCACCCGCCCGGATGAACGGGGCGCTGAGCTGGTAGAAGTCCTTGTAGCGGCTGTTGCACGCGACCAAGCGGTCCTCGGCGTCGAACATCACGAAGCCGTCGGACATGGATTCGAGCGCGTTCTCCAGGGTTCGCTGGGCGCGTGCGCGTTCCGTTTCCGTCTTGTCGCGCTGCCGCAGCATGATCATCAGCACCACCGCCACCACGATGATGACGAACCCGAGCACGCTCGAGACGGCGAAGGCCCTAACGCGATCCCGGTACCAGCCGCTGAGGGCCGCATCGACGTCGATCGCCGTGGTGATCAGAAGGGTCGGATAAAGGGTCGGCCGAACCGAGGCGAAGACCGGTTGCCCTCTGAAGCGGCTTGTGGTGAGGGCGGCATCTGCGCCGATGCCCATGCCGCGCGCTGAAGGCTCGAGGCGCTGGCCTATCCGTGTTTCGTCGTGCGGGACCGACGCGAGCAGGACGCCATCCTCGCGCTCCAGCGTCGAGCGCAGCCCCGGGCTCTCACCCGCGGCGCTGAGCAGGGCTCGGACGGAGGGCACCGGTACCTCCGCGACGGCCAGCACCGGGCCCAGGCCGTTGATGGTGACGTTGCGCGCGAAGAAGAGCGTCCATTCCCCGGTTGTCGGGTTCTGGACCGGCCCGCCGATCGAGACGCCGCCGCCGCGCTCGGCCAGGTCGGAGAAGCCGGTCTCCACCGGCACCGGGAGCCGGCGCCGGCGCGAGACGGGCAAGGCCGAAGCCACGGGCAGGCCGTTCGGTCCCAGCAGCAACACGTCGCGGTAGGTGAAGTTCTGGTTGATGAGCTGGCGCAGGACCCGGTTCACGACCGCGATGTCCAGCTGCCCATTCTGGGCGAAGTAGGACAATATGGCCGGCAACCCCGCGAGCGTGGCGTCGACCTGCACGAAGGCCCGATTGATGGAGGTCTCCGTCGCAAGGCTGATTCGTTCGACGGAGTCTTCCGCTGCTCGGACCTGCGCCTCGCGCGCGCGGCCGATGATCATCAGCGTCACCGCCGTTTGCGCGAGCAGCAACAGGATGGCGCCGCAGAAAATCGCCCGTCGGAGGAACAGGGTATTCTGCATTGATCAGTCGAGGCGGGCCGTCACGCCGACTTCCGGCGCGAGCCGGCTGTTCCAGGCTTCGACGCAGGGTTCGCCGCAGCGCCGGACCCAGCCCGGAAGGACCGTTTCCGTCAGCAGCCGAAGGCGCCGGTCCTGGTCGGCAGCCGAGACGGGCACGACCGTCACTTGGCCCCGGCGCCCGTTCACGCAGCTCGGCAGCCCGGCATTGCAGGCGAAGCCATCGACCGTCTCGGATTCGACGGCATCCCAGATCTGCTTCTCGAGAATGCCGATCTCATGGCGGATCAGGGTGCGGGCCGATTCGGGCAGGCCATTCCAGACCGTGCGATTGGCGCCAAAGACCGACAGGCCCCAGGTGATCGCCATGCTGTGCATGTAGGGGGTCAGTTCATGCAGGCCGATGGCATTCGCGGAGAGCGTTCCGGTGACGGCGCATTCGACCACACCCGAACGAACCGCCGCCAGCGTCTCGCCGAAGGGGATCACAACGGGTATCGCGCCCAACGCGGCGAACATCTCGGATTGACCGACCGATGAGGTGCGGATCCGCCGCCCGGTGAGATCCGACAGGCCCGAGAAACGGTCGCGGCAGAAGATGACCTGGGCCGGGTAGGTGTAGATCGCGAGCAGTTCGACATCATAGCGCTCGGCGAGCAGTTCCTCGAGATGCGGGCGATAGGCCGCCACGGTACGTCGTAGCGTGTCCATGTCCGGGTTCACCGCGGGCAGATCGACCGCGTTGAACTCGGGCTCCTCATTGCTCACGACAGCGAGGAGGGCAGTGCCAAAGGGCACGACGCCGAGCCGCATCAGCGCGAGCATCTCCTGGGCCCGGATGCCGCTACGGTCGAAGGGCGAGATTTCAGCCTGGATCCGGCCCTGAGACACTTCGGCGAGATGTTGCCGCCAGAAGGGCTCTTCATAGCGGAGATATTGGCTCACATCGGCAAGGCCACCGACGATCTTCAGACGCACCGGCTCCTGCGGCGTCGCCGGTTGTGCGACCCCGGGAGATGCAGGAAACAGGGTGAGGATGGGTAGGAAAAGAAGCAGAGCCGCCCGTCTCAGCGCTGATCTCAACAAATCTGCCTCCTGAGCGCGCAGCTCTTTGCGAAATTTGCCATTTCCGGGCGAAGGGTGTCACATTTTCTGCCAAAGAACCACATTCCACCCGCGCGGATGGCCCGTTCGGGGGACCGAGCATACGGCAGCCCACCATGACATCGCCATCCTGTGCCATCGCCAGCCACCGTGGCGGTGCCTTTCTGTGGCCGGAGAACGGCTTGGTTGCCTTCCGGGCGACCGCCCGCCTGGCCTTGGAACAGGCCGAATGCGACGTCCATGCCTCGGCCGACGGCGAAGCCATCGTCATCCATGACGCCACCCTCGACAGGACGACGGACGGCGCTGGCCGGGTTGCTGCTCTCGCGGCTGCGGAGCTCGCCAAGGTGCGGTTGAAGGGCGGCGCCGGGGAAACAGTGCCGCGTCTGGCCGAGATGCTCGCTCTTTTCCGCGATTCCCCGGTCTCCCCGCGGGTGGAGATCAAGGAGGATGCTGATGGGAGGCCGTATCCGGGCCTGGTCGCGCGGGTGCTGGGCGAGCTTGATCGTGCGGGGCTGCGGCAGCGGAGCTGGATCATCGGCTTCGATGCGCCCACCATGGCTCAGGCGATGGCGGCGGGCGGCCTGGCCGGCGTCTCCTGGTTGCTCGAGCGCAAGACATGGCACTCGCTTGGCCTGACGGGCACCATTGCGGTCGCCAAGGCCTATGGCTTCGCCGAGATCGGGGTGCATGAGTCGCTGATCGATGCGGAGTCCTGCGCGGCGCTGCGAGCCGCCGGCACCGGGATCTCGGTCTGGGGAGCGAATCACGAGGCGTCGATCCGTCGCATGCTGAGCCTCGGCGTCGATCTGCTGGCGACGGACGATCCGCCGCTGGCCATCGCCCTGCGGGGGTAGCTCCGCTCGTCGGTGTTGCACGGCCGGCATCCGCACACCTAACCTGCGCCCAGAACGAAAATGGGAGGGCGCGTCAAGGTGGCTGGGGTTCCGGCTGTCCTCGAGGCCGACAGGGTCAGCCTGCGCTTCGGCGGGGTCAGGGCGCTGACCGAGGTTTCCTTCGCCATCGAGCGAGGGGAGATATTCTCCATCATCGGGCCCAACGGTGCGGGGAAGACCTCGATGGTCAACTGCATCTCGGGCCGCTATCGCCCGACCGAGGGGCGTATCCTGTTCGAAGGGCGGGACGTCACGGGCCTGCGGCCGAACCGCCGGGCGGCGCTCGGTATCGGCCGGACCTTCCAGAACCTGGCGCTGTTCGGGCACATGAGCGTGCTCGACAACATCATGGTCGGCCGGCACCACCTGCTCGGCGCCGGCTTCCTGCGCGGCATGGTCTACTGGATCGGCGGGGCGCAGCGCGAGGAACTCGCGCACCGGCGTGAGGTCGAGGAGATCATCGATTTCCTGGAGATCCAGCACATCCGCAAGGCGACGGCCGGAACGTTGTCCTATGGCTTGCGCAAGCGGGTCGAGCTGGCGCGCGCCGTCGCCTTGAAGCCGCAGTTGATCCTGCTGGACGAGCCGATGGCGGGCATGAACCTCGAGGAGAAGGAGGACATGGCCCGCTTCATCATGGAGCTCAACGAAGAATGGGGCATGACCGTGCTGATGATCGAGCACGACATGGGCGTGGTGATGGACATCAGTCACCGGGTCATGGTGCTCGATTTCGGCCGGAAGATCGCCGAAGGGACGCCGGAGACGGTGCTTGCCGATCCGCATGTGCGCCGCGCCTACCTCGGTGAGGCTGAGGATGCCATCGAAGACGAGGCGGTCACGGCATGAGCCGCGCCGACGAGACCCTGCCGCGTCTGCTGCGCCGCAATGCCCGCGCCCATGGCGCCGAGATCGCGATGCGCGAGAAGAAGTTCGGCATCTGGCGTGCGCTGAACTGGGCCGATGTGGCGGCCCGGACATGCGGGATGACGCTCGGCCTCCGCGCGATCGGCGTGGGAGCCGACGACGTCGTGGGCCTGATCGGGGACAACCGGCCGGACTGGGTCATGGGAGAGATCGCCGCTCACGCGCTCCGGGCCCGCTCGCTCGGCATCTATCGCGACGCGCTTGATGAGGAGGTCGCCTATCTCCTCTCCTTCAGCGGCGCGATCGCGGTGATCGCCGAGGATGAGGAGCAGGTGGACAAGCTGCTCAACGTCTCCGACCAGTTGCCCAGCCTGCGTCACATCGTCTTCTGCGACCCGCGCGGGATGCGCAAGCACACGGATCCGCGGCTGCTGTCCATGGAGGATGTGCTGCGGCGCGGCGCCGAGGTCGCGGCCTCCGATCCCACGGCCTGGGATGCCTTGGTCGATGCGACGCGTGGCGAGGATGTCGCGATCCTCTGCACGACATCCGGCACGACGGCGCGGCCGAAGCTCGCGCAACTTACCGGGCAGGCGCTGATCCGGCATTGTGAAGCCTATCTCGCGGTCGATCCAAAAGGCCCTGATGACGAATATGTCTCAGTCCTGCCGCTGCCCTGGATCATGGAGCAGATCTACGTCCTGGGCTGGGGCCTGATCGCGCGGATGAAGGTCAATTTCGTCGAGGAGCCCGAGACGATGATGGCCGATTTCCGAGAGATAGCGCCGAGCTTCGTGCTCTTTGCCCCGCGCGTCTGGGAAGGCATCGCGGCGGAGGTGCGGGCGCGGGTGATGGATGCCTCTCCCTTCAAGCAGCGTGCCTTCGAGGCCGGGATGCGCATGGGCCTCGCTGCGCTTGATGCCGGGGGGCGTTCGAAGGTCGCGGATGCGCTGCTGTTCCGCGCGCTGCGTGACCGGCTGGGGTTCACCCGATTGCGATCGGCGGCCACGGGCGGCGCGGCACTCGGCCCCGAGACCTTCCGCTTCTTCCAGGCGATGGGCGTGCCGCTCCGCCAGCTCTACGGCCAGACGGAACTGCTCGGCGCCTATACGCTGCATCGGCCTGGCGACGTGGATTTCGACACGGTCGGCGTTCCCTTCGGGCCCGACATCGAATTGCGTATCGACGCGCCGGATGCCAATGGCGTTGGCGAGATCGTCACGCGCCATCCCAACATGTTCTCAGGCTACCTCGGTATCGAGGAGACGCCGGACCTGCGCAGCGGCTGGCTGCATACAGGCGATGCGGGGTACTTCAACGCTGCAGGGCAGCTTGTCGTCATCGACCGCATCCGCGATATCGCGACGACGAGCAGTGGCAGCCGCTTCTCGCCGCAATACATCGAGAACAAGCTGAAATTCAGCCCCTTCGTCGCCGAGGCGGTGATCCTGGGCGATCAGCGGCCGCATCTCGCAGCGATCATCTGCATTCGCTTCCCCATCGTCGGCAAGTGGGCGGAGCGCAATCGCATTGCCTTCACCACCTATTCCGACCTTTCTGCACGCCCCGAGGTGCTCGGGAAGATCCGCGAGGAGGTGGATAAGGTGAATGCCACCCTGCCGCCGTCGCAGCGCATCCGCGACTTCCTGCTGCTCTACAAGGAACTCG
Organism: Roseomonas sp.; assembly: GCA_041906015.1. GTDB lineage: Bacteria > Pseudomonadota > Alphaproteobacteria > Acetobacterales > Acetobacteraceae > Neoroseomonas. The sequence goes on along the minus strand of JAYRJZ010000025.1, from coordinate 17,167 downwards.
ATGCGGATGACGACGAGCTGACCCGCACGCGCAAGGTCCGCCGCGGCGTCATCAACCAAAAATACGGCGACATCATCGAGGCGATCTACGGCGGCCAGGACGCCATCCCGATCGATACGACCATCACCTTCCAGGATGGCACGAAGCAGCGGATCCGCACGGTTCTCAAGGTGGCGCGAATGATGCCGGCAGAAGCGGAGGCAGCCTGAATGGATGCCACCCTGCTCTTTCAGCTCGTGCTGAATGGGCTGATCGTGGGCGCGCTCTACGGGGTCGTCGCGATGTCCTTCGTGTTGATCTACAAGGCGTCGCAGGTGGTGAACTTCGCCCAGGGCGAGTTCCTGCTGGTCGGCGCCTGGGTGTGCTGGTGGCTGCTGACGACCTGGCCGATCCCGTTCTGGGCGGGCTTCCTCGTCACGCTCGCCTTCATGACGGCCTTCGGCATGCTGCTGCAGGTGATCGTGCTGCGGCCGCTGATCGGCGAGCCGGTGATCAGCGTCATCATGGCCACTGTCGGGTTGTCGATCTTCTTCCAGGCATTGATGAAGTGGATCTTCGGCGTTTTCGCCCAGCCCTACCCCCCGATCTTCGCCGTTGAGCGCGTGCGCGTCCTGGGATTGGAGGTCCAGTCCGTCTATCTCGCGAGCCTCGGCGTCTCGGCGCTGATCATGCTCGGCTTCTGGTGGTTCTTCACCTATTCGAAGCATGGTCTTGCGATGCGGGCGACGGCCTTCGACCAGCAGGTGGCGCAGTCACTCGGCGTTTCCGTGCCACGGGTCTTCGCCATGTCATGGGCCATCTCGGCAGTCGTCTCGGCGGTTGCCGGGGTGGTGGTGGGCGTGGTGAATGGCGTTTCCTCGGCGCTGTCCTTCTACGGCATCAAGGTGTTTCCCGCGGTTATTCTGGGCGGGCTGGATTCGATTGTCGGCGCTGTCCTGGGGGGGCTGATCGTCGGTGTGCTGGAGAACCTCGCACAATACGTCGATGCCGAATGGCTGAACTGGGGCAACATGTATCAGATCGCGCCCTTCTACGCGCTGATCCTGATCCTGCTGGTCAAGCCCTACGGCCTCTTCGGCACGCGCAACATCGAACGGGTCTGACCGCGCCATGGCCACGATGACCCCGGCGGGAGATTTCCGGACCAGCTACCGCGCCGACACTACGATCTTTCCGACGCTCCGATCGCGCCTTGCGATGGTGACGGGATTGGTACTGTTGTGCGGTGCGCCGCTTCTGCTCGGGCGGTATGAACTCGGCCTGCTGATTGCCATCGGCTACAGCGCCATCGCGGCACTGGGGCTGAACATCCTGGTCGGCTTCACCGGCCAGATATCCATCGGCCATGCGGCCTTTTTCGGTTTCGGGGCCTTCGCTTCGGCATTGCTCGTCGAATACCATGTGCCCGTTCCCCTGGCGATCTGGGGCGCGGGGCTGATGACGGCCGTCGTTGGACTTGTCTTCGGCGCGCCGGCGGCGCGGCTGAAGGGTCTGTATCTGGCCATCGCGACACTCGCCGCGCAGTTCATCCTCGAGGATTTCTTCGCCAGGTCGCGCTGGTTCTCGGGCGGGGTCGCCGGCCGTGTCACGGAACCCTACGCGCTGTTCGGTCTGCGCTTCGACCGCGAGGAGACCTATTTCTATGTGGTCCTCGCTCATCTGGTAGTGCTCCTCGTCGCCGCGGCGAACCTCATGCGCACGCGCGACGGACGCGCCCTGGTGGCGGTGCGGGACCACTACCTGTCGGCCGAGATGATCGGAATCAACCTCGCCTACTACCGCACGCTGTCGTTCGGCATCGCCGCCTTTTACGCCGGCATCGGCGGGGCGCTCTATGCCCACTACCTGCTTTTTGTCAGCGTCGAGGCCTTCAACATCCTCTATTCGATCCAGTTCCTCGCCATGGTGATCATCGGCGGGCTGGGCTCCATCATGGGGAGCCTGATGGGTGCGGCCTTCATGGTGCTGCTGCCGGAACTGGTGCAGTCCGGCGCCGACCTGCTGGCTGGTGGCGCCATCGACCGCGCGCTGCGTCTCGGAGCCTCGATCTCCTTCCTGCGGGAGATGGCGATCGGCGCGGCCATCATTCTCTTCCTGATCTTCGAGCCCGATGGGCTTGCGCATCGATGGCGCTTGATCAAGGCATACTGGAAACTCTACCCCTTCTCGCATTGAGGTCGGTCAACGGCCCGCTTGGTCCAAGGAGGATAATTGCCATGAGGCTTCCGCTTTCCCTGCTTGCCGGCGCCTTGCTGGTCGGAGCGCCCGCGTTCGCGCAGGCGCCGATCCCGGTCGGTCATCTGATGGACAATTCCGGTGCCACCTCGGATGTCGGCGTGCCCTACGGGCAGGGGGTCGCTGATACCCTCGCCTGGGTCAATGCGACCCGCGGTGGCGTGGCCGGGCGGCGCCTGGCCGTGTCGAGCTTCGACTATGGCTACCAGGCCCCACGTGCGGTCAGCCAGTACCAATCCTGGGCCCAGCGCGAGCGCGTTGTCGCCATCCAGGGCTGGGGCACCGCCGACACCGAAGCGCTGGTCCGCTTCGTCACGCGCGATCGTATCCCCTATATCTCCGCCTCCTACTCCGCGGCCCTGACAGATGCCGGCGGCACCTCGCGCCGGCAGGGAGTGGAACCCGCCCCTTTCAACTTCTTCTATGGCCCGTCCTATTCCGACGCGCTGCGCGGGATGCTGCGGTGGGCTGCCGAGGATTGGCGGGCACGCGGGCAGCAGGCCCGGCCGCGCTATGTTCATATGGGTGCCAATCATCCCTATCCGAACAGCCCGAAGGAAGCTGGCGAGGCCCTCGCGCGCGAGCTCGGCTTCGAGGTGCTGCCGGCGATCCAGTTCGCCCTGACGCCCGGCGACTACACCGCGCAATGCCTGACGCTGAAGAACCAGGGCGCGAACTATGCCTATCTTGGCAATACGGCAGGGTCGAACATCTCGGTGCTGCGTGCCTGCCAGACGGTCGGGGTGCAGGTGCAGTTCCTCGGCAATGTCTGGGGCATGGATGAGAACGCCATGAAGGCGGCCGGAACCGCGGCCAACGGCATCGTTTTCCCCGTGCGGACCGCGGCGGTGTGGGGTGGCACGGCACCGGGTATGGAGACGATGCGCGCGATCAGCCGCGTCTCGGATCAGGGCGGCAATGCTTATCGCCCGGTGCACTACCTGGCCGGTGCATGTGCGGCGATGCTGATGGTCGAGGCCATGGAGACGGCCTCGGAGGGTGGCGGCCAGATCACCGGCGAACGCATTCGAGACGGCTTCTATGCGCGACGCGACTGGGTACCGCGTGGCTTCGATGGCGTCTGCGAGCCGTCGACCTTCACCGCCCAGGACCATCGCGGCACGATGCGGGTCGCGCTCTATCGTGCGCAGGTCAACGGCAACACAGCCCAAGGCAGCGTGCAGGAATTGATGGCCGCCGGCACGATGGCGCTGCAGCCCGTCGCGACCATCAATCTGCCGCGCCGCGCCGACTGGCTTGGCTGGTGATGATCGAAGGCGGCGCGTCGGCGAATACGGTGCGGGAGGTGACTGCCGCGCCGCTTCTCCTCGAAGTGAAGAACATCGAGGTCGTCTACAACGATGTGATACTCGTGCTGCGGGGCCTGTCGCTGTCGGTGCCGAAGGGGGAGATCGTCGCGCTGCTCGGAGCCAATGGCGCGGGCAAGTCCACGACGCTCAAGGCCATATCGGGTCTGCTCCGCTCGGAGGAGGGAGAGGTCACGCGCGGAGAGATCCTGCTGGAGGGCGAGCGCATCGACGGTGTCGAGCCCCACGGCATCGTGCGCCGGGGGATCTTCCAGGTGATGGAAGGGCGGCGCATCGTCGCCGACATGACCTGCCTGGAGAACCTGCGTCTCGGCGCCTTCACGCGGCGCGACAGCGGGGTGAAGCGCGACATAGAGATGGTCTTCGACTACTTTCCTCGTCTGCGCGAGCGCACCGGCCTTGCCGGCTATCTGTCGGGTGGCGAGCAGCAGATGCTGGCGATTGGGCGCGCCCTCATGGCGCGACCGAGACTGATCCTGATGGACGAGCCGTCGATGGGCCTGTCGCCGCTGTTGGTGAAGGAGGTCTTTGGCATCATCCGGCGCCTCAACCGCGATCTCGGCATCACCATCCTGTTGGTCGAGCAGAATGCGCGCATGGCACTCTCGGTCGCCTCCTATGGCTATGTCATGGAGCAGGGGAAGGTGGTGCTGGATGGCGAGGCGGCGGCGTTGGCGGAAAATGAAGACGTCAAGGAGTTCTACCTCGGCGGCCATGGCGCCGACCGGAAATCCTTCCGTAACCTGAAATCCTACAAGCGGCGGAAACGATGGCTGTGACGGAGAACGCCTTGTGGTCTGAATGTCCGGACGGCGTGGCTCCTGTCCTTCAGTTCAGCACGGACGCGCCCGTGTCGTTACCGCACAACGCGGGCAACGCAGGCTGAGGTAACCGATGTCCCTGAACCAGATTCCATCGCTCGACTTCAACCTCGGTGACGAGGTGGACATGCTGCGCGACACGGTACGATCCTTCTCCGCCGAGAGGATCGCGCCGATTGCCGCCGAGATCGACCGCACGGACGAGTTTCCCCGGCACCTCTGGCCAGAGATGGGTGCGCTTGGCCTGCACGGCATCACGGTCGAGGAGGAGTACGGCGGGTCGAACATGGGCTACCTCGCCCATTGCGTGGCAATGGAGGAAGTCAGTCGGGCCTCGGCCTCGGTCGGACTGTCCTATGGGGCGCATTCGAATCTTTGCGTGAACCAGATCCGGCGCTGCGGGACCGAGGAACAGAAGCAGCGCTACCTGCCGCGGCTGATTTCCGGTGAGCATCTGGGCGCGCTTGCGATGAGCGAGCCTGGCGCAGGCAGCGATGTCGTTTCGATGCGTCTGCGCGCCGACAGACGTGGGGATCGCTATGTGCTGAACGGCACGAAGATGTGGATCACCAACGCGCACTACGCCGAGACGATGGTGGTCTATGCCAAGACGGACCTCGAGGCCGGCCCGAAGGGCATCACCGCCTTCATCGTCGAGCGGGATTTCAAGGGCTTTCGTCCGGCGCAGAAGCTCGACAAGCTTGGTATGCGCGGCTCGCCGACGAGCGAACTGGTCTTCGAGGACTGCGAGGTGCCGGCGGAGAATGTGCTCGGCGAGCTCGGCGGCGGCGTTCGGGTGCTGATGTCGGGTCTGGACTATGAGCGTGCGGTGCTGGCGGCTGGTCCCCTCGGCATCCTGCAGGCGTGCCTCGATCTCGTCGTTCCCTATGTCCATGAACGCCGGCAGTTCGGCCAGCCGATCGGCGAGTTTCAGCTCATCCAGGCCAAGCTCGCTGATATGTACACGACGCTGAGCGCCTGCCGCGCCTATGTCTATGCCGTGGCGCGGGCCTGCGACCAGGGGAAGACCACGCGCAAGGATGCCGCCGGAGCGATCCTCTTCACGGCCGAAGCGGCAACCAGGGCAGCACTCGATGCGATCCAGATCCTGGGTGGCAATGGCTATATCAACGACAATGCGACGGGCCGGCTGTTGCGGGACGCGAAGCTGTACGAGATCGGTGCCGGCACCAGCGAGATACGGCGCATGCTGATCGGGCGCGAACTGTTCAAGGAAACGGCGTGAGCCATCTTCTCTCTTCATCGGTCGATACGCGTTCCGAGGCCTTTCGGGCTCATGCGGCGACGATGCGCAGGCTGTTGGGGGCCTTGACGGAACACATGGCCGCCGCAGCCGCCGGCGGGCCGCCGGCAGCGCGGGACAGGCACATCGCCCGCGGCAAGCTTCTGCCGCGGCAACGCGTGGAGAGGCTGCTCGACAGCGGCGCGCCTTTTCTCGAGCTGTCGCCGCTCGCCGCGCACGGCATGTATGGTGGTGAGGTGCCGGGCGCGGGAATGATCACCGGCATTGGGCGCGTCTCGGGGCGCGAATGTGTCATCGTCGCCAATGACGCGACGGTGAAAGGGGGCACCTACTACCCGATCACGGTGAAGAAGCATCTTCGCGCGCAGGAGATCGCGGCGCAGAACCGGCTGCCCTGCATCTACCTCGTCGATTCCGGCGGGGCCAACCTTCCCAACCAGGACGAGATCTTCCCCGATCGCGACCATTTCGGCCGCATCTTCTATAATCAGGCGCGACTATCGGCTGCGGGCATTCCACAGATTGCCTCGGTGATGGGGTCATGCACCGCGGGTGGCGCCTACGTGCCCGCGATGTGCGACGAGTCAGTGATCGTGCGGGAACAGGGAACCATCTTCCTCGCCGGCCCGCCGCTGGTGAAGGCGGCGACCGGAGAAGTGGTGAGCGCGGAGGACCTCGGCGGTGCCGATGTGCACACCCGACTGTCCGGCGTCGCGGATCATTTCGCGGCGGATGACATGCATGCGCTGGGGATCGTGCGGCGGATTGTGGCAGCGCTCGGCAGCGGATCGCGCGCAAAGATCGACCGGGGCGCCGTGCAGCCGCCACGTTACGATCCGGCGGAGTTGCACGGCATCGTCCCGCCCGACCTTCGGACGCCGGTCGAGGCGCGCGAGATCATCGCCCGCATCGTGGATGGCTCCGAACTGGACGAGTTCAAGCACCGCTATGGCACGACGCTCGTCTGCGGATTCGCACGGATCTGGGGCATGCCGGTCGGCATCCTGGCCAATAACGGGATACTCTTCTCGGAATCCGCGCAGAAGGGCGCGCATTTCGTCGAGCTCTGCTGCCAGCGTGGCATCCCGCTGCTCTTCCTGCAGAACATCGCCGGTTTCATGGTCGGGCGGAAATACGAAGCCGGCGGGATCGCGAAGGACGGCGCGAAGCTTGTCACCGCGGTCGCCTGCGCCAACGTACCGAAATTCACGGTCATCACGGGCGGTTCCTTCGGCGCCGGCAACTACGGCATGTGCGGGCGGGCCTATTCGCCCCGCCTTCTCTTCACCTGGCCGAATTCGCGAATCTCGGTCATGGGCGGCGAGCAGGCGGCGAGCGTGTTGGCCACGCTGCGGCGCGACAACATCGAAGCCCGCGGCGAGAGTTGGAGCGCGGGAGCGGAGGAGGCCTTCAAGACCCCCATCCGGGACAAGTACGAACGCGAGGGCGACCCGCTCTATGCGACAGCGCGGCTCTGGGATGACGGCATCATTGATCCGGCCGACACGCGCGACGTGCTGGGCCTGGCCATGGCCGCCGCGCTGAATGCGCCGATCGAGGAGACACGCTTCGGCGTGTTCCGCATGTGATGTTCCGAAGCCTTCTTATCGCCAATCGCGGCGAGATCGCGTGCCGCATCATGCGGACCGCACGGCGCATGGGCATACGCTGCATCGCCGTGTTCAGCGAGGCCGACGCCAACGCGCTTCACGTCACCCTGGCAGACGAGGCCCATCCGATCGGTCCGGCGCCGGCGCGTGATTCCTATCTGCGTGGCGACCGCATCATCGAGGTCGCGCGCGCGGCAGGCGCCGACGCCATCCATCCGGGCTATGGCTTCCTCTCGGAGAACGCGGATTTCGCCGAGGCCTGCGCCGCTGCCGGTATGGTCTTCATCGGACCATCGGCCGCTGCCATTCGCGCGATGGGCAGCAAGGCCGAGTCCAAGGCACTGATGGTCGCCGCCGGCGTGCCGGTTGTGCCCGGTTATCACGGCGAGGACCAATCGGAGGATCGGCTGGCGGCCGAAGCCGGCCGCATCGGTTTCCCGGTGCTGATCAAGGCCAGTGCGGGCGGCGGCGGCAAGGGCATGCGGCCCGTGCTCAGCGCGGCGGACTTTCTCGACGAGTTGGCCGGCGCGCAGAGAGAGGCCCGGGCCGCGTTTGGCGACGACCGTGTCCTGTTGGAGCGCTATCTGCAGAAGCCGCGGCATGTGGAGGTGCAGGTCTTCGGCGATCACCATGGCCGTACGGTGCATCTGCACACGCGGGATTGCTCGGTGCAGCGGCGCCACCAGAAGGTACTGGAGGAGGCGCCGGCACCGGACCTCTCGCCCGGCCTGCGGAGGCGTCTGCACGACGCGGCCGTCGCGGCCGCGACGGCCGTCGGCTATGTGAATGCAGGCACGGTCGAGTTCATTGTGGAAGGCGAGGACGCCTTCTTCATGGAGATGAATACGCGTCTTCAGGTTGAGCATCCGGTCACCGAGATGATCACGGGTCTCGACCTCGTCGAATGGCAGTTGCGCGTCGCGAGCGGCGAGGCCTTGCCCGATCATTGGCCGCCCGAGCCCATGGGGCATGCGGTCGAGGTGCGGCTCTATGCCGAGGATCCGGCGCAGGATTTCCGGCCGTCGGTCGGTACGCTGCGGCGTTTCGTCCCGCCCGGCGCATCGGCCGATCTGCGCATCGATACAGGTGTGCGGGCGGGCGACGCCGTCACACCGCACTACGATCCGATGATCGCGAAGGTGATCGCGTGCGGCTCCGACCGTGACAGTGCCTTCGATCGGTTGTTGCGGGCGCTGGACGGCACGCAACTTGGCGGGCTGACGACCAATCTGGCCTTCCTCCGCCGCTTGGTGGCGCATCCGGCGATGCGGGGTGGTGACCTCGACACGGGCTTCCTCGGGCGTCATGCCGATGCGCTGATGCCGCCACCGCGGGAGGCGCCGGTCGCCGCCTTGGCTGCTTTCGCCGCCGTCTACCTGGCCCGGTTGCAGGCGGATGACCCGGATCAGTCACCCTGGGGGCGGTGCCAGGGCTTCCGTCTTTTTGGCGAGGCCGAGGATCTGCTGCTGCTGCGGGATGAAGTCCGGACGTACCGGATTCTGATCCGCGATCGCCGCGGCGTCAGGCGGGCCTTCGTTGATGAAGCGCCGCCGATCCAGATCGCGGCGGACCTCTCGATCGGTCTGCGTGCCGCGCTCGATGGTGTCTGGCATGGGGTAATGTGCACGCTCGATGCGGGCGTCATCAGCCTGCGCTTCGCGGGGGAGGATTACGCGCTGCATCTCCTCGACCCCTATGCGCCGCGAGGTGGAGAAGCCGCGGCGGAAGGGCGTCTCTCGGCACCGATTCCGGGGCGCGTGGTGCAGGTCCTGGTCGGCGTGGGAGATCGCGTCGCGCGCGGTCAGCTTGTGGCGATCCTCGAGGCGATGAAGACCGAACTACGCATCGCCGCGCCGGCGGAGGGCATCGTGGCCCACATCGGCTGCGCCGCCGGCGACAGCGTGGAGGAGGGAACGGAGATCGTCACCCTCGCGCCGCTGGACGGGAGCGCATCGCCTCCCTGATCGGATGACGCAGTAATTGGCCGGCGCGGCGCAGCGCACAGCCGAAGTGGATCGCCGCCGGCATGGCGGCATAGGCGGCCTGTAGGGGTAAGAAGCGAAGCAGGGCGGCGAGCGCCTCGCTGCGCGGGCCGCGTTGGGCAAGGGCGCAGGCCAGCAGCAGGGCGGCTTCCTGCGGCGTCACACGCAGGCAGAATGGGCAGCCGGCGGCGATGGGCGCGGCGCGCAGCAGGGCGTCGAGGGAAGGGGCCGCCGGCCCGGCATCCTCCGTCGTCAGGATGAGGGCCGCGGCGGGCAGGGGCGGGGCACCAGCACGGGCGGCAGCGTACCAGGCGCGGATCGCGTCGAGCACCAGTTTCTCCTGCGACGGCAGGTCGTCCGCCGCCGTGCCGGCCCACGGCCAGTCCGGAAGTCCGCTGGTGGCCATGCAGAATCCTCTCGCTGCATTCAGCCAGGATATCGAAGATGAGAATGAGTCGCAATAACTCTCTGCGTCAGTGGAAATCCCGGCTGGGGGGCAGGCGCAGCCTTGGGGGTGTGTCACGGCGGTAATCCGGGTGACGCACCTCATCCGCGCGGGCCATCGCGCCGTTCCAGCGGGCATCATCCAGACGATGCAGCCCGTCCAGCAGGTCCGAACGATCGTTGAGGCGGCGGATCAGCAAATGGATGATCGGCACCTCGGCGGCGTCATGCCGTTCCACTGTCCCTTCCGCGACGACCAGTCGCGAGGCAACGACTGCCGCGCGGAAGCGTTCCGCGATGTCGGGATACATGACCAGGTTGGCGATGCCGTACTCATCCTCGATCGTGAAGAAGACGACGCCATTGGCGCTGCCGGGTCGCTGGCGCACCAGGACCAGGCCGGGGAGGCGGAGGCGGCGACCCTGGGGAGACCGTCCGAGGACGCGGCTATCAGCCAAGCCAAGCGCATCGAGTTGCGGACGCAGCAGCTTCAGTGGATGGGCGCGCAGCGTCAGGCCCGTGCCGGCATAATCGAGCACTGTCTGCTCACCCGCTGTCGCGCGCGGCAGGCAAGGGTCGGCTTCCCGGCCTTCGGCCGCCGCCAGCGGCGGTGCAGGGCCGGACAGGGCAGCGGCGTCCCACAGGGCGGTGCGCCGGTCGCGGCCGAGACCACGGAAGGCATCCGCCGTCGCCAGTGCCTCTAGCGCTGTCCGGCTGAGGCGCGCCCGTTGCGTTAGGTCGGCGACGGAGGTGAAGGGGGCTGCTGCCCGCGCTTCGGCGATGCGTTCGGCGTCTTCTGCACCCAGTCCCGTGACGAGGCGCAGACCGAGCCGCAGCGCCAGGCCCTCGGCACTACGAGGGTCGGGTTCCAGCGTGCAGTCCCAATGGCTGGCGGTGACATCGGCTGGCTGCACGGCGACGCGATGCGCCTGCGCGTCGCGCACAATCTGCGCCGGTGCATAGAAGCCCATGGGCTGGCTGTTCAGCAGGGCGCAGGCAAAGATCGCGGGATGGTGGCACTTCACCCAGGCGCTGGCATAGACCAGCAGGGCGAAGGACATGGCGTGGCTTTCCGGGAAGCCGTAGTCGCCGAAGCCTTTGATCTGTTTGAAGCAGCGTTCGGCGAAATCCCGCTGGTAGCCGCGACTGGTCATGCCTTCGATGAATTTCTCCTCGAAGCCGCCGACAGTGCCCCTGTTGCGGAAGCTGGCCATGGAACGGCGCAGCGCATCGGCCTCGGTCGGGGAGAAGCCTGCCGCGACGATGGCGATCTTCATGGCCTGTTCCTGGAACAGCGGTACGCCGTGGGTCTCCTTGAGGATTTCCCGGAGCTCGTTCGGATTGTCGGGTGGGCCTGGGATGTCCTCGGGTTCCAGCCCGTCGCGGCGTCGCAGATAAGGATGCACCATGTCACCCTGGATCGGACCCGGGCGAACGATCGCGACCTCCACCACCAGGTCGTAGAACCGCTTCGGCTTCAGCCGTGGCAACATGTTCATCTGCGCGCGGCTTTCCACCTGGAAGACGCCGATCGCATCTGCTTTGCACAGCATGTCGTAGACGCGCGGGTCCGTCGGCTTCAGGTCCGGCAGCCCGATCCGTTTCCCGCGATGCTGCGCGATCAGGTCGAAGCCGCGCCGCAGGCAGGTGAGCATGCCGAGGCCAAGCACATCCACCTTCAGGATGCCGAGCGCTTCCACATCGTCCTTGTCCCATTCAAGGGTCGTGCGGTCCTCCATCGCTGCATTGGACACCACGGCGAGTTCGACCAGCGGACCTTCCGTGATGACGAAACCGCCGACATGGGTGGAGAGATGGCGTGGGAAATCCTGGATCTCCTGCGCGAGTTCCAATGCCATGGCGAGGCGTGGGTCACCTCCCGGATCCAGCCCCTGTTCGGCGGCGACCTCGGCCATGCCGCGATCCCCGCGTGGACCCCATACCGCCTTGGCAAGGCCGGCGGTGATATCCTCCGTCAGGCCGAGCGCCTTGCCGACCTCGCGGATCGCGCTGCGCGGCCGGTAGCGGGCGAGGGTGGCGCAGAGCGCGGCCCGGTCGCGACCATAACGCTCGTAGATGTGCTGGATCACTTCCTCGCGGCGCTCGTGCTCGAAATCCACGTCGATGTCGGGCGGTTCGTTGCGCGCGGTCGAGAGGAAGCGGGCGAAGAGCAGGTCATGCGCATCGACATCCGCCGCAGTGATGCCGAGCACGTAGCACACCGCCGAATTCGCCGCCGAGCCGCGCCCCTGGAAAAGGATCTCCTTCTTCTCCGCGAAGCGGATGATCTCGTGCACCGTGAGGAAGTAGGGGGCGTAATTGAGCTGCGCGATCAGGGCGAGTTCTTCACCCAGCAGGCGCTGTAGCTTCGCCGTGGGGCCGCTTGGCCAGCGCCTGGCCAACGCTTCCTCGATGCGCGCTTCCAGCGTTTCCTGCGCGGTGCGGCCGCTGTCGAGAATCTCCTTCGGATATTCGTAGCGGAGTTGATCGAGGCTGAAATGACAGGCGTCGATCACACGCTGCGTGTTCGTCACCGCTTCCGCATGGCTGTGGAACAAGCGCAGCATTTCGGCCGCCGACTTCAGATGCGCTTCGGCATTCGCTTCCGCGGCAAAGCCCAGCGTATCGACCGTGACGCGCAGCCTGATCGCGGTGAGCACATCGGCTAACCGCCGCCGCACTGGCGCGTGATATCGCACGCCGCCGGAAGCCAGCAGCGGGATGCCGATCTGTGACAGCCTGTCCCGCCGCAGGCGATCGTCGCCGCGATGGCGATGCGCCACCGCGCAGAACAGCGGCAAGGCAAGGTGGGGTTGCAGCGCCGCCGCATCGGCCCGCAGTCGCGCTGCGGCAGCCGTGCCGATATCCTCGGGCGCGATCATCGCCATGACGCTGCCCTGCGCATGGGCCAGCAGCGCCGCCCGGTCTATATGGCATTCGCCCTTCGGCGCGCTCATCCGCCCTGCCGAAAGCAGTCGCGCCAGTCGTCCCCAGGCGAGGCGATCCGTCGGCCAGGCCAGGTATTCGAATCCGTCGTTCAGGCACAGCCGTACGCCGGGGATGAAAGGCAGTCCTTCCAGCTTTGCTGCGACATGCGCCCGCACCACGCCCGCGAAGGAATTGCGGTCCGCTATCCCGATCGCCGCATGGCCGAGTGATTTCGCCGTCGCCACCAGTTCATGCGGGTGCGAGGCCCCCTCCAGGAAGGAGAAATTCGTCAGCGCGCCCAGCTCCGCGAAGACGGTCACGGCAGATGCCCATGCAGCACCCAGCGTGCCTCTACCCCCATGGGGCCGGCCCGGCAGACCCAGAGCCGCGCACCGGAGTCCAGTTCCACCCGGTAATAGTCGCGCGGCAGCCGGCCCGGGCTGTCGCGCCACCATTCGGGTTCGATGCGCTCTGCTTCCTCGGCGCGCAGCACGCGATGCCAAGTGCGGCGCAGGAGCAGGCGGAAGGGCGGTCCATCCGGCACCTGCGCCATCACCTGCAGGATCGGGGGACGTCGCAGCAATCGCACCGGCCGCGGCCGCGGCGCCCAGCCATCCGGCACCGGTGCCGTCTCGAAGGCACTGATCCGCGCCATGGCCCGTTCCGGCCAGTGGCTCGCCCGCGGCGTCAGGCGCCATACCGGCAGGCGGAGGGACAGCCGGTCGAGCAATTGCGCCAACGCTGCCTGCTGCCCTTCGCGCCCTGCTGTTCCCAACCCGTCCTGCATGCCGGTCAGGGGGTCCGTGCGCGGGGCTTCCAGGGCAATCCGTTCGAAGCCGCATTCCGGTGCCAGGCGTTCCAGCTTCTCGTGGAACAGTCGCGCAAGATGCTTCGGATCGCGCGTCGCCAGGCCCGTACCGATCGCCACCTCCTGGACGTCGCCATCCACGCGATGGGCACGCAACAGCATCCGCCGCGCGCCGCGTCCGGCTTCCCGCAGTGTCCGGCTCAGATCCGCCAGCAAGGCGTCGAGTGCCGCTTCGATACCCTCCCGTGTCACCACCGGATCGGCGAAGTCGCGCGCCGCGGCCATCTCCGGCGGCGGGCGGATGGGCGTGATCGGACGTGCGATGCGACCTGTCGCCTCATCCAGCGCCCGCGCCAGGGCCGGACCAAAGCGCCGCACCAGCGCTGGCCGCGGTTGGGCCATCAGGCTGCCGACATCCCGCAGGCCAAGCCCATGCAGCACAGCCACCAGTGGCGCTTCCAGGTTCAGCGCGACGAGCGACAAGGGCGCGACGGCCATTTCCTCTTCACCCGCTCGCACCAGCCCGCTCCATCCGGCCCGCACCAATGCCAGCGCCGTCCCGGCATGCCCCGCCACGGCAGCGACCATTGTCAGGTCCATGCGCGCCAGCCGGTCCAGCGCCATTGTGCGCAGGGCAGCCTCGCCGCCGAACAGATGCTCGACCCCGGTGATGTCGAGCAGCAGCCCATCCGTGCCGACCATCCCCACCAGCGGCGTGAAGCGCAGGGCCCAGAGCGCCAACCGCTCCAGCACGGCCGCATCGGCGGCGGGATCCGCCGGGAACAGCGTCACCTCGGGCAGGATGGCCTGTGCATCGGCCAGCGCCTGGCCGATTTCCAGCCCTGCCGCTTCGGCTTCGTGGCTGAGCGACACCACGATCCGCCGCGATCCATGTGCGGCCCAGACGGCGACCGGACCGGGACGACGCAGCCGCTCGACCGGCAGGCGGGGGAAGAGGAGCGCCAGGACGCGACGGTCCGAGGGGGGATGGGATTCTGCCGGGACGGCGACAGCTTCCCCGGACCCCGCAGGGAAAAGCGAAGGCATCTCCAGGCGCGGGGGGCGGCAGAAGCGGCGCTTCATGCGCGCCTGCGCGTCGGCGCCGCCCGCGCCGTACCTTCCTCGGTGACGAGTTGATCGCCATGCCAGGCCGCCTGCCAGCGTGCGGGGCGGCCGCCACGGCAGCGCAGCAATTCCAGCGACCAGGCCGGATCCCCCAGCGCATGCGACACCGTGCTCTCCGAGGCCGTCGCTCCCACCCGCCAGCGTGTCAGGGCTGCGGTCGGAGCGGCGCCATCCTCGTCCGGTCGCAGCAGCAGGCCGAGCACACCCCCGGCCTCGGCCGCCAGTTGCAGCCGGCGCGCGGCAGTCAGGTCCAGTTCCCCTGGCACCATCAACAGCGCGGCGCCGACTGCCGGGCAGCGCAGCGTCTCTTCCATCGCCCAGAGCGCATCCTGTTCCCGCGTGGCCCGCACCAGCACGAGTTGCGCGGGCGACAGCCCGAAACGGGCCATGCCCGGGGGCCAGGCATCGGGGTCCGGGGCGATCCACAGCACCGTGCCGCCCGCCCGGGCCAGCGCCAGGGCGGCGAATCCGGCCGCGGCGCCCGGCTCGGCGGTCAGCACCTCATGCAGCGCGGCGCGGGGCAGGCCGCCCCAGGGCAGGGCGGCATCGATGGCGGGTGCCAGCGGCACGGCATCCTCGCCGCGCGCTGCCAGGGCCTCGGCCGCGCCGGCGCGTTCCATGCGCGCGATGCGGGCACGGAGAGCGGAGATCAGGGCGGGGCGGTCGAGTAGAGGAGCGGACATGGCGGCTAGGGGAGGGGCCGTTGATGTTCTCTTTATGTTCTAGTATCGCGCCCCGATAGGTCAAGCGCTGTGGATGGTTTCGCCCGGATGCGCCGCTCGGTGCCAAGAGTTTCTGCTGTCAAACCATTCAGGAGAAAGGATTTCCTGCCTCTTGCCGCCCCGTCCAAGGCACCCGACCATCATTCCATAAAGAGCAAGGAACGCCTTCATCATGGACGCAATCCCGCCAGCGGCCTCCGGCATCGTGGAGGGCTTCGAGGGTGCCGTCGGCAATACCCCCCTGATCCGCCTGCGGCGGGCCAGCGAATCGACGGGTTGCGATATCCTTGGCAAGGCGGAGTTCATGAACCCGGGTGGCTCGGTGAAGGACCGGGCGGGGCTCGGCATCATCCTCGATGCCGAGAAGCGCGGACTACTCACCCCGGGCAAGTCCGGCACGATCGTGGAAGGGACGGCGGGCAACACCGGCATCGGCATCACCCTGGTTGCCAATGCGCGAGGCTATCGCAGCATCATCGTCATCCCCGAGACCCAGAGCCGCGAGAAGATCGACTTCCTGCGCATGATCGGTGCGGATCTGCGCCTGGTGCCGGCCAAGCCCTATTCCGATCCCGGCAACTACGTGCATTTCAGCCGGCGCCTCGCCGAGGAACTCGGTGCCGTCCACGCCAACCAGTTCGACAATACGGCGAACCGCGCGGCGCATGAGGCGACCACGGGACCCGAGATCTGGACCCAGACCGGCGGTCAGATCGACGCCTTCACCTGTTCCTGTGGGACGGGCGGCTCGTTGGCCGGTGTCGCGCGGGCGCTGAAGGCGCGGAAGCCGGGCGTCCGCATCGTCCTCGCCGACCCGATGGGCAGCGCGCTCTATTCCTGGGTGAAGACCGGCACGTTGAAGGCCGAGGGCAATTCCATCACCGAGGGCATCGGTCAGGCTGCGCGCGTTCCTGGCAACCTCGAACCCGACCGAGCGCTGATCGACGACGCCGTGCAGGTGACGGATGAGGAAGCGCTGGAACAGGTCTTTGACTTGCAGATCCATGAAGGCATCTCGATCGGCGGGTCGGCCGGCGTGAACGTCGCCGCGGCGATCAAGATCGCGAAGGCACTCGGGCCCGGTCACCGCATCGTGACGCTGCTGTGCGATGGCGGCGCGCGCTACCAGTCCAAGCTGTTCAATCCGGAGTTCCTGCGCGGCAAGGGCCTGCCCGTGCCGCCTTGGCTCGCCTGAGGGGGCATCCATGGAAGTGATCGAGCTCGCCCGTACCATCCGCAGCCGCGACCCGGCGCGGCCTTCATGGCCGGAGGCGATCCTCTGCTATGCGGGACTGCACGCGGTGCTGTGGCACCGCATGGCGCATGCGCTGTGGCGGACGGGGCTGCACGGCTTGGCGCGCTTCGTTTCCCATATCGGCCGCTTCCTGACAGGAATCGAGATCCATCCCGGTGCGCGGATCGGCCGGCGGCTCTTCATCGACCACGGCATGGGCGTGGTGATCGGGGAAACCGCCGAAATCGGTAATGATGTATTGATCTATCATGGCGTCACGCTGGGCGGGTTGTCAGGCCAGCCCGGCAAGCGGCATCCGACCATCGGCAATGCCGTGGCGATCGGCGCCGGTGCGCAGGTTCTGGGGCCTATCACCATCGGCGACGGTGCGCGCATCGGCGCGAATGCCGTGGTGACAAAGGACGTCGCGCCGAATTGCACCGTGGTCGGCATCCCGGCGCGACCGCCGACAGGCTCGATCTGCGCGGAGCCGACCGTCGGCTACGGCATCACCCACCCTGAGGACGATCCCGTGGGCGAGCAGATCGCTGCGATGCGGACGGAACTCGCCGCGCTGCGGGCGCGCGTCACGGAACTTGAGCGACAGCCCGTGACGGCGCCCTGATCTCGGGCCGGCAATGGCGCCGTCGTCGCGACGGCGCCGGC
>JAYRJZ010000024.1:0-57915 GCA_041906015.1 Roseomonas sp. | reverse complement strand
ATCCCCGCGCCTGCGGGGAACGCGCGGGGCCGGTGACGGTGATGGTCTTCGTGGCCGGTTCATCCCCGCGCCTGCGGGGAACGCGGCGGCGCGGTGCTGGGCGGCGGGGTCCGTGCCGGTTCATCCCCGCGCCTGCGGGGAACGCGTTCGCAACGCCCAGCGATCCAGCATGGAGAGCGGTTCATCCCCGCGCCTGCGGGGAACGCTTGACCCGATGCTGCTGCTCGGGTCCGGGGCGCGGTTCATCCCCGCGCCTGCGGGGAACGCCCGCCGTCACCATCCCCACGATCAACCCGACGCGGTTCATCCCCGCGCCTGCGGGGAACGCAGCGCATCACGCAACTCCGCGCGGAACTCGCGCGGTTCATCCCCGCGCCTGCGGGGAACGCGGCGCGCGATTCAATGTCGGCGCCTACGACAACGGTTCATCCCCGCGCCTGCGGGGAACGCGTCTATCGGATGGACGAAACCGGCGCCAACGTCGGTTCATCCCCGCGCCTGCGGGGAACGCTGTTCTGGAACGTCAGCGGCGGCGCGGTCGATCGGTTCATCCCCGCGCCTGCGGGGAACGCATTCAGGATCGCCATCCAACGCTCGGCCGCGACGGTTCATCCCCGCGCCTGCGGGGAACGCCCGGCCGGAGAATGGCTGAACTGGCAGCCCTACGGTTCATCCCCGCGCCTGCGGGGAACGCGAAGCGGGAGGGCTCCCACGATGAATATACGCCGGTTCATCCCCGCGCCTGCGGGGAACGCGGCGGTGCTGTTCAGTTCGGCGGTCGCACCATCGGTTCATCCCCGCGCCTGCGGGGAACGCGCTGCCTGGAATCACCGCACCCCGACCGCCGCCGGTTCATCCCCGCGCCTGCGGGGAACGCTCTTCCTGCAGAGCATTGATTTAGCGTCCTGATTCACCTGTCAACGACCTCACCGCCTGGAACGCCTGTTCCAGCGCGGTCAGCGACCGCGGCGCCGATACCCCGCCGCCATCGGCCCTGGCTCTGCCGGCAAAGCCGCCTCCGGCCCAAACGCCACCATCCGCAGCCCGTCCATGTCCACCGGCACGCGCCGGTTCTTCCCGCAGGTGTCGAACTGGAACCCGGCCTCGTCCGGCGCGGCCCAGGCGATCACCGCATTGCCGTCCTCGATATACGCTGTCACCTGGCTCCAGATCATCTCCCGCACGCGCCGCCCGTAGTTCCCGACATAGACCCCCGCGCGCACCTCCAGCAGCCAGACCGCGAGCCGCCCCCGCAGCCGCGGCGGGGCATTCTCAACCACGATGACCAGCATCGCCCCCGCCCTCGGCCGGTGGGATGGCGATCGGCATGGCCTCCTCCGGCGCCTCCGGCACCGGCAGTCCGCCGGCCGCGAGCACCTCCTCGATCAACGGGATCAGCCGCGCCAGCACGTCGCTGCGGCGGAAGGCATCGCGGCAGCGGCGGCGCACCTCGGCCACCGGATCGACCACCGCGCGCCCATCGAGCGGCCGCCCGTTCTCCGCCGCCGCGGCGACGCGAAACGCCTCCGGCACCACCGTCTCGAATTTCAGGATGTCGGCGATGTCATAGACGAAGCTCTGCGGCTTGCCGCTGTGCAGGAAGCCGATCGCCGGCGCGTAGCCGGCAGCGAGCACCGCCGCCTCCGTCACGCCGTACAGCGCCGCCGTCGCCGCCGACAGGCAGCGATTGACCACATCGGCACCGTCCCAGGCATCCGGATCGTAACGCCGCCCTTCCCAGCGCAGCCCGACCCGCTGCGCCATCGCCTTGTAGAGCTCGCGCACGCGCACGCCCTCGATGCCGCGGAGCTGGTCGATGGATCGCCGTTGCGGCGGCTCCTCGCCGAAGCGCAGCGCATACATCTTGCGGACGACACGCAGCCGCGCCTCATCGTCGAGTGCCAGCTTCGCCTGGTAGAGCAGCCGATCCGACCGCGCCCCGCCGGGTTGCCCGGCGGCGTAGAGCCGCACCCCGGCCTCGCCCACCCAGATCAGCAGCGTGCCGGCACGGGCTGCCAGCGCCACCGCGGCGTGGCTGACCCGCGTACCGGGCTCCAGCATCAGGCACGCGACGCCGCCCACTGGGATATGCGTGCGGATGCCGGCGTCATCCACCAGCACGAAGGCGCCGTCGAGCACGTCGAGCCGAGTCTTCTCGATGAACAGGATCGAGATGCGCTCGCGGATCGGGATGGGGCGCGGCGGCGGCAGGCCGGGCAGCGCCCGTCCGCTCACGGTGCCCGCCGGATCAGCATCAGCCCGCAGCCGAAGGCCCGCGCCCGCCCGAAGCCGATGGCAAGCTGGGCGAGGAAGGCGGCGGGATCGCGCACCACCAGCACGCCGTCCAACTCCAGCACGCCGTACTGCACCGGTCGCGCGCCGGGGCGCGGCAGGCGCACCGTCTCGTAGCCATCGACGCCGACCTCGTCCTCCGGCGCGAAGCCATGCTTCTCGCCCTGCTTCACGAGCCAAGCGCGGCCGGCCTCCGGAATGATCGTCTCGCGCGCCTGGGCGCGTTGACCGGGCGGGATGGCGTGCAGCTTCTGCATCACCACATCGGCACGCTTGCCGCGTTCGCCCCGCGCGCCGGGCACCGCCACCACCGGGTTGGCGCGCAGCGCGAAGCTCAGCCGGTCGCCGGCCCGCAAGGCGGGCTCGAAGGGCTTCGGTTCGACGCGGAACAGGTCGTGTCCGTCCACGGGCTCGCGCGCCGACAGTGTCAGGAAGCGGCCCGGCGCTTCCTCACGCCACAGGAAGTCGCGCGTCCGGTCGGGGCTGTCGGCGAACAGGCTCCAGAGCAGGTTATGCCCGGCGGCGCTGCGCGGTGCCGCGCCGCCCTCGGGCACCAGCAGCCGCGCCAGGGCAGCGGCCGAACCGTCGCGCCGCAACGTGATGCGGGACAGGAACAGCGTCATTCGAGCACCGCCTCCGCCCGCAGCCCGAACTGCCAGCGGGCACGCGACAGCGGCGCATCGCGCCGCCATTCGGTACGGCGGTGGCGCGGGTCGTCCGCGGCGACCAGATCGGCATCGAGCACGATGCGCAGCGCCGCCTCCTCCAGCTTCAGCCGCACCGCGAAGCGCGACTCGCGCCCTTCGGCATGGCGCTGTTCGAGTGCTGCGACGACATCCGTTGCGTCGGCGACTACCGGTCCGAGCGGCAGCCCCAGCGGGCAGGATTTGCGCCCGAGATAGGGCGTGAAGACTGGCCGCTCCATCGCCGCGGCGAGGTCCGCCAGCGCCCAGCGCGCCCCGCTCCGGGCCGTGACGGCGCCGAGATGCCAGGCACCCAGGCGGTAGTCCCGTCGCGTCAGTACCGTGGCGAGATCGGGGGCGTCGAGCTCCTCCGCCCGCGTGGCGAAGCGCCGTCCGCGCCGCGTGGGCGGCACCTGCGCCGTGTGGTAGTCGGCCAGCAGCCGTCCCGGCGCGCGGCACAGCAG
This sequence comes from Roseomonas sp., assembly GCA_041906015.1. GTDB lineage: Bacteria > Pseudomonadota > Alphaproteobacteria > Acetobacterales > Acetobacteraceae > Neoroseomonas. The sequence continues at coordinate 54,476 of JAYRJZ010000024.1, read as the reverse complement.
CGCGACGCCGTATCCTTCGGCAAGTGCCGCCTGCGCCTCCGCATCGGCGCGCTCGATGCCGAGGCAGGCGCCGATCAGCCCGAGCACCGCCGAGCGCGCCGGCCGGTCCCAGCCCGACCGCCGCTCGCCCACCGTCACGTCGCCGAAACTCGCCATGGGCGCGACGAGGGCGAAGGTCAGGACCTCAACCACGGCAGAAGGCGACGATGTCCGCCAGGCGGCCGCCGACGCCGATCTGCATCTCGACCGAGGCGTCGGGGGTCTGCTCATAGGCGGCGTCGATGTCGGCGCGGAATTTCTTCAGGGCGGTAACCGAACATGCGACGAGATCGCCGCCCTCCACGGGTTTTGCGAAGGCGCCGGCCAGCGTGCGCGGTTGCCGGTCGCCGCGCTCGGCGAGGATGAAATGCGCGCGGCCATGCGCGGCGAAGCTGTTCTGCTTGCCGCGTGGTGCGGCCGTCGCCGCAGCCTCGGCCAGCGCGGCGAGCGCGGTGCCGGCCAGCGCCGCATCGCCGCCGAGGTTCTTCACCAGCAGCGCCGTATCGACGCAGATGTAGAGGTAGAACACGCCGGACCCGAAGGCCGCCTCGCCCACGAAGCCCGCTCCCGCATCCTCGGACGGCGTCTTCAGGTCATCGACGGCGGTGTAGTAATCATCCTCGACGCTCACGCGATGCGTGGTGATGGCATGCGCGACCTGCGCGGCTGCCTCGCGGTTGAAGTCCGGCGCGTCGGCCAGCATGCGGCCGAACAGGGCGATGTCCGCCGCGCTGTCGCTGCGGGTGAGGATCTGCTCCGGTTTCACCTCGACCGTCTCCCCCGCCGCGAGGCGATCGGCGAGCGCGAAGGCCGCCTGCTGTTCCTCCGGCGCGATGAAGGCGAGCTGTTCGGTGCGGGTCGGATGCGCATCCTTCTCCGGCTTCACCTTGCCGAAGACCGGGGCGATGTCGCGCGCGATCTTCACCGCCTGGGCTTCCGCCACGCCGCGCGCCAACAGGTGATTGCGGATCTCGTCGCCGAGGCGCTGCGTGCGCGCGCCCATGTGGCCGGCCAGCGCGGTGCGGAACACCTCCGACCCCCGCCAGGCGCGCTTCAGCGCCTGGGAGGACAGGCGCAGCCGCGTCGCCCCGCCCACCACCGCGGTCTTGGGCCGGCCGGTGTCGTCGCGGTTGAGATTGGCCGGCGGGAAGAAGGTCAGCAGATGCAGTTGCAGGAAACGGGTCATGCGGCGGGCTCCTCGGCGGTGGGCGCCGCGATGGGCTGCCCGGCATTCCAGTAGTCGTAGATCCAGCGTCGGCGGCGCTCGTCATCCCAGTCCAGCAGTGAGCGGGCGAGGTCACGCAGCGGCAGGCTGCCGCCGGCCAGCGCCACCATGCGGCGGAAGGCCGTCAGTTGCTCGTCACCCGGCGCGGCTTCCAGCAGGCGGCGGAAGCGCAGGGCCGACATGCGCGCAGTCTCCGGCGCATCCGGGTCGTCGGGGCCGAGGCGGCGTGCGACGCGGCCTTCCGGCACATCCTCGCGGACATGGGCCAGCACGGCGGCCAGAGTCGCAATGTGCGGCAGGTCGTCCGCTCGGGTCGCGCCGATGCGGCGGAACAGGGCGATGGCGGCGGGTTCGGTCATGGCCTCGGCCACCGTCGCGCAGCGACGCAGCCTCGCGAGGGAGGCACGGTCGCCGGGTCGATGCGTCTCGAGGTCGGGTTGCAGCCCGTGCCACCAAGCGGCGGCGGCATCGACGGCGTGTTGCAGGCTGTAGGTCATGCGGCGTTCTCCCGCCGTTGCGGCTCGGACAGGGCGAGCGTACCGAAGAAGGCCTTGCCCATCTTGCCGAAGCCGAGCAGCGCGAAGTTCAGCGCGCGCCTGGCATCGGCGATGCGCGGGGCGGCGGCGCCCGCTTCGGGGTCGAGCGGTGCTGCCTCGTCGAACAGCGACATGGCGCGGCGGTGCAGCAGCGTCGCCCAGGCGGTGCGTTCGGGCTCCTCGCCGCTGTCCTCGCCGGGACGGTCGGCGGCGCTGCGCAGCGCGTCGAAGAAGGGCTGCTCGGTCTGCGCCCAGAGGCGTTCGCGCAGGCTGGCGAGGCCCTCGGCATCGAGCTTCACCTTCGCGCCGGGGCTGAACAGCGCGTGGCGGACGGCGTTGCGCAGCAGCCCCGCGGCGGTATCCGCCGCGCGCACCAGCGCGCCGGCCAGGGCGTCGAGGCGGTCCTGATCCTCGGCCGCGCCGCCGGGCAGCGGCATCTCGCTCTCGACGAAGGCACGGGCCTTCATGTTGTCCATGTCGTAGCCGGCGGCGAGCAGCCGCGCATGGACGCCTTCCCCCGCATCGCGGCGGCGGTCGCGCCGCCAGGCGGTGATGGCGGCGGCGGGCGCGCGCTGCGCGTCCTCGACCACCAGGCCAAGCCAGTGGCGGTATCCGATGCCGCCGGGCTGCGGATGGACGGGCAGCCACTCCGCGCCGGGCTTCGTCTGGTAGTGCGGCGTCAGCGGATGGACCTTGCCCCAGGCGGCGTAGTTCGTGCCGCGCGGCCGCTGCCGCCAGCCCGTGACCTGTACCGGATCGGGCGCGCCGGTCAGGTCGCAGGGGCGCGGGGCGTCCCGCGTTGCGAAATCCAGCCGGATGCGCCGCGGCATGCCCCAGAAGGCTTGCAGCGGATGCGCCTGCGCCTCCGGCGTCACGGTCTGCGCGCCTTCCGAGGTAATGGTGGGCGCCAGCCAAGGCAGGATGCGGGGCAGGTCTTGCATCGCCGGCGCCTCGCCGCAGGGCGTGTTGGCCCAGAGCAGATGCCACAGCGAGGGCCGCTCCGGCCGCACCAGCGTGACCAGCGGCCCGCCGCCGCGCAGCCCGGTGCGGATGCCCGCGCCACCCGCGGGCGCCCAGGATTGCAGCGTGAACAACGCGATGGCCGCGCTGGCGCGGGAGAAGGCCTGCGCGCGGTCGCGCTTGACCAGCAGGTCGGTGTTCTTGGCCTTGGTGCTGGCGCCGGGGGCCTCGATCAGCAAGCTCTCGACCGGCTCGGGATCGGCCTTGAGCTCTTCCATATCCTGGAGGAAGCGCGGCCCCGGCCCGTCCAGGTCGAAGGCGTGCGCGAAGGGGGCGAAGGTGGCGTCGAGCGCGTCGGGCGAGGGCGGCTTGTGCCAGGCGGAGAGCCAGTCGGGCAGGTCGCGCGGCGGGGCGGCCAGGGCGAGCAGGCCGATCAGCAGTTCCAGCGTAGCGATGCTGAAGTCGGGGCGCGGCCAGTCGATCGCGATGATGGGGTCGTCGCCATCAACACCGTCGGTGATCCGGGCGGGGCGGATGATCTCGACGGCGCCGGAGAGGCGGCGGGCCGGCAGCCATGCGGCGGTCAGGATATTGAAAGCGGTTGATGTCATCGCCCGGACGTTGATTTTTCGCGATCATCCTATCGTGATCGGGGAGACAGCCTACGCAGCGCACCGTCAATGATGCAATATTTCTTAAACAATTGATAATAATTGACTCGGCGATGATTGGCGTGTTGAGATTGAAGATTGCGCCAGATGCCAGAAGCAGGCGCTCCAATCCAAGTAAATGCGGATCAATCTGCCCTTTCAACGCGAGTCCAGCAGAGTCCAAGCCGCTCATCGTATCGATAGGCGTCGCCCGACATCGGCCGCCAGCGTTCCGGCGCATCCGCGCCAAGAATGACCAGCTTCACCCGTGGCGACTCCCGCTCCCATCGCCCCCATCGCGCCCGCGCCGCATCCGCCGCCGCGGCCAGTTCCGGCGGCACCGTCACCGCCCCGATCCGGTGCTCGGCCGCCGAGACTTCCGACAGTGCCCAGGCCCGGTCTTCATCCGCATCCTCGGCATAGGGCACCACGACGCCATCGCGCAGCCGTGCCAGACGCAGCGTCACCTGCGGGCGATCCTCGAGCCGCGTCGGCGTGCGTTCTTCGGACGCCCACAGCCCGGCCGCCTCGGCGTAGCCGCCCTCGATCGAGAGCAGGTTCTGCCGCGCCGTAGCCGCATCCGCGAAGCGCTTGCCCTCCGCGCGCGAAGCCGCCGCGCGCAGCCCTTCCGGTTCCTCGCCTTCCGCGGCCGCTTCGATCAGCGCGCGCAACCCGCCGGGGGCCTCGATGCAGCCCGTGGCGAGCAACGCCCGCGCCCCGCGCCACAGCAGTGCGGGGTCGCGATACACCGCCTCGGTGCCGCGATGTCCAGCGAGCCAATCCGGACCCGGCTCGGCCACCGGATCAGGCGACAGCAGCAGCAGTTCCGGTCCCGGGATTGGGCGGTCACCGCGCTCATGCCGCCACAGCCGGCCCGCGCGCTGGATCAGCAGATCGACCGGCGCAAGATCCGTGACCATCAGATCGAAATCGAGGTCGAGACTCTGTTCGACTACCTGCGTCGCCACCAGCACGCCGCGCCGGTCGGCGCTGTCGCGGCCGAAGCGCGCCAGCACCGCGTCCTCGATACGGAGCCGGTCGGCCATGGCGAAGCGGGCGTGGAACAGCATCGGGTCCAGCCCGGCCGCGCGCAGCGCGTCGCAGGCGGCGATGGCATCGTCCACAGTGTTGCGCACCCAGGCCACCGCCGCCCCGGCATCCCGCGCGGCCCGGATGCGCGCAACGGCGTCCTCGGCGCCCGACAGTCGCGTGACGGCGACGCGACGGATCGTCGTGGCGCGCGGCGCCACGGCGGTTTCCTGCACGCCTGCGCCGGATACGATGGTCGCCAGCGGATAGCCCTCCGCCGCCACCGGCTGCGATGCCTCGCCCAGCCCGGCCCGCCATGCATCCGCCAGCGCCTGCCGCAGCCGCAGCGGCAGCGGCAGCGTGGCGGACAGCACGATCGCCGACCCGCCCAGCGCGGCGTGGAAGCGCAGCAGCCGCACGACTTCCTCACGCATGTAGGGGTCGAAGGCATGCGCCTCGTCGACCACCAGCACCTTGCCCGTCAGCGCGCGCTGCCGCAGCGGCGCGTGGCGCACCGGCAGCACGGCGAGCAGCGCCTGGTCGATCGTCCCGACCCCGACCTGCGCCAGCAACGCCTGGCGCCGGTCCGCTGCCAGCCAGGCGGCGCATTGGGCGCCGGCGGGCTCGTCGGCCGCATGCATTGCGGCCGGGGCAGCATCGTCCTCGGCGGCATCGGCGAGGATGGAACGCGTGAAGCTCTCATCCAGGTCTGCACGGCCATGGGCGAGCGCGAGCGACGGCCTCGTTCCCTCAGCGAAGAGGCGCCGGTAGCTCGCCCCCATGCGGCGATACATCGCATTCGCCGTCGCCATGGTGGGCAGGCCGAGGAAGATGCCCTCCGCCCGCCCCCCGGCCATGAGGCGATGGGCGAGGATCAGCGCGGCCTCCGTCTTTCCCGCGCCGGTCGCGTCCTCGAGGATGGCGAGCACGGGGCCAGTCGGCAGCGCCATGGTGGCGGCGAGATCCTGCAGTGGCGACAGCGTCGCGATGCCCGGGAGCAGGCGCGCGGCCCCGATGAAGGGCGCGGCGGCGGCAGGAGCCAGGCCCGACGCCGCGATCGCACGCCGCGCGCAGGGCAGGGCGGTCTCCTCCCAGTAGCGCTGCGGATCGACGACATCCTCCGCCCGCGCATAGGGAAAGTGGCGCTGCGACGACCCGATCCAGTCCGCGAGCGCCGTCAGCCCCGCGAGGCGCCAGGGCAGCGCCGCGTCGCACGACAGCGCCGTCGCCAGGGGCTCCGGCCGGAACAGTGCGATCAGGTCGCGCACGAAGGCGAGTGCCGCCTGTCGCGACGGCTTGCCGATGGTCTTCTCCGGCGGCGGCGCAGCTTCATGCGGCGGGTGGCCGTGATGACCGGTGATGGCGCGCAGGATGGGCGCGATCTGTCCGTGGAGCCAGCCCTCGAAGACCGGCGCGATGGCCTTGGCGATTGCGGGGTCGTCCATCAGTAGCGCGAAGCCTGTCGTGTCGTGTCCCGGATCGTGCAGCGCACCGGGGAATGGGCCGAGCGTGGCTTCGGGCCAGACGGACGGCGCCTTGGCCTGGAACGCCCGCGAGAACTTGCCGATGTCGTGCAGGGCGATCAGGAAGGCCTCGGTTGATCGCGGCAAGCCGCTGCCCGACCTGCGCTCGAGGCAGGTCCCCGCCGCCGCTACGTCCAGCGCGTGTCCGACGATGGGATGAAATGTCGCATGACTGCCCGGCAGCGGGCGCGCCTTGGCCCAGAAAAGCGAGCCTGCTCGGGTGATCGCCGGGGGAGGCATCGCCGCAACCTCATGCACGGCTCGGGATCACTTCCTGCTGGATTGTATGCCGCTATTGGCACTCTCTCATGGCAATCGGTGCCTTGCCTACGCGCCCTCTGCGGCGACGAACGCAATTTGGCTTCGTCAGGTCATTTTGGGGGCATGCGCAACAGGCTTTCGGAGGTTGCGATCGCGACGCGGGCGATCGCCGACGGCGAGGCCGTCGCGCAGACATCGGTCGATGCGACCAGGCTGCTCCGTCTCGAATAAATGGCCGACGAACTGTACCAAGGCGGCGCGGGTGTCCAGATGGCGGAGGCTTAGCGCAAGCGCCTCGGCGCCTGCGCGGCCGCACGAAGGCAGATCGACAGATCAACCAGCCATCAGACTGTCGAAGATCGGATCAGGGGCATCAACCTCGACGAGCTTTCCATCGTCAATCATCCAGAAGCGTGTCGCGACGGCCCGGACAAAGGCGCGGTCATGGCTGACCAGAAGGCAGGCTGCGCGCTGCTTGATCAGCTCCTTCTCCAGCATGTCCTGTCCTTCGATATCGAGATGGTTGGTCGGCTCGTCCAGCAGGTAGAAGTTCGGTTCGGCCAGTCGCAGGAGCAGCATGGCAAGCCGCGCCCGCTGGCCCCCCGAGAGGCGCGAAACCGGGGCGTTCTGGGCCTCGACGGCAATGCTCGCTCCCGCCAGCAGGGACCGCGCCGGATGGTCGGCCAGATTGCCCGATCGCTTGACCGCCTCCCACGGCGACGGAAAGGCCTCGAGCTGCGACAGCGCTTGATCGGAGTAGCCAAGCTTCAGGCTCGCCGCTCGTCGAATATCCGGGTCCGGGTGCGCGAACGCCGCCCGCAGCCGTTCGATCAGGCGCGACTTGCCGGCACCATTCGCACCGAGCAGAGCGACGCGATCTCCGTTCTCGATCCAGAATCGCCCGCTGCGGAACAACGGTCTGCCGTCCGGCGCCGCGATCACCGCGGCCTTGATCGTCACCAGCGCCTTGGCATGGCTGCCGCTGTTGGCCAGGCGGATCGTCCCGGCTGATTGCTCCCTGTGGGCGGGCCGGGCCTCTTCCTCCAGCTTGTCGGCGCGCTCGGAAAGCTGCCTGGTCTTGACCACCAGCAGATCGGACCCCGAGTTGATGCCGATGTTCCTGAGCTTCGTCGCCTGCTGTCGGAGCGCCCGGACCTTCCGCATGTCGTTCGCGAAGTGCCTGTCCCTGGCCGCGTCACGTTCGTCGAGCGCCCGTCGCGCTTGCGCATAGGGCAGCGCGAAATCCACGCTGTCTTCCGGGCGCAGGAACAGGGTGCGGTTGGTCGTGTCGTCTAGGAAGGCGCGGTCATGGCTCGCCGTGACGACTGCGCAGTCCCGTGGCAGGGCAGCGAGAAATCGCTGCAGCACCCCGATCCGCGCGATGTCGAGATGGTTCGTGGGCTCGTCAAGCAGGAGGAGATCCGGCTCCGTCACGACGGCCCTCGCCAGGAGCATCGTCCGCTGCCACCCACCGGAGAGGGCGCGGACGGGCCGCTGCCGTAAGGCTCCGTCCACGGCGAGATCGTCGAGCAGGACATCGACGCGCCAGTCCTCTGTTTCCGCGGCCTCGGGGCCGAGTGCATCGCGCACAGCCTCCTGGAAGGTCAGGGACAGGAGGCGCTCAGGCGGGTCCTGCGGGGCGAGCGCGGCGACCAGGCCCCGCATGCGGCGAACGGTTCCCATCGTCGGGTCTTCCTCGTTCGCCAGGATGCGCAGGAGCGAGGACTTGCCGCGACCGTTCGCGGCGACGAGACCAAGGCGGTTGCCCTTGGCGATGGAAAGATCGAGCCCGTTGAACAGGGACGCAGTACGGATCAGCGAAACGCCGTTGAGAGCGATCAGGGACATGGCAGTCTCATCAGGTCAGGAAAGCGCGGCAAGCGCGCCGGAAAGGCTGACGGATGAGACGACGATGCGTTCCCGGTCAGCCCCGCGAGGTGAAGCGCGGGGCGAAGACAGGTCCGCGAGTGCGGTTATGGGAGCGATGGCGCAGCACCTGCTTCCCCCTTCCTGATCGGTTCGACAGCGCCGATCATAGTCATCCGAAGCGCCGGCCGGAAGCGCCGAAGCGCCAAGGTCGTTCCCGACGACACGATCCCGTCCATGAACCCGCTGCTGAAGCCGCGCGCGAAATTCGACTTCGGCATGCATGGCGACGCTCAGACCTTCGACAGTCGCGCATCCCAGTATGGCGCGGCACTGGAGAAGGTCGTTCGGCGTGAAGAGTGGCGGGATGCCGGCGAACAGGGGCGCAGCGCGGACCATCCCGCCGCTGGTCGTATCGCTTGCGCTGCGGTCGAAGCACACAGCGTCGAGCCATCGCACAGCGGTCGGCAGCGCCGGGCACGGAGGCGCGGCAGACGGCGCAGATGACGCCCCCATCGTCCCGCGCGCGAGGCGATGACCTTCAAGCCCCGTCGCCGCCAGCCACCGCTCGCCCCAGGCCGCCGGGGCCGAAGGCCCGGCCGGCTTCTTCCCGCAGCCGCGCTGCGACGTCCCTCAGGCTGGCCGCCGACGCATTGTGCTCGCGGGAGATCAGTGAGACCTGCACGCCCCGCACGATCACCTCCGGGCGCACGACCGCGAGACGCCCGGCTGCCACATCCGCGGCCGCCACCAGGAGCGGCGCGACCACCAGGCCACGCCCGGCCAGCGCCGCCTCATAGGTGATGTAGAAATGCCCGAAGGCTTGGCGCGGCAGGCCGAGCTTCGTCACCCCCGCCGCCGCCAGCCACCGGTCCAGCTCGCCCAGCCTCGTATTGCTCTCGAGCAACGGCAGGCCGTCCGGCACCGTGCCCGGGGCGCATCGGTCGAGCAGTTCCGGTGCCGCGAACGCCGCCAGGTCTTCGCGGAACAGGGGTTCCGAGCGGTATCCCGGTGGCAGGAACCCGTCCCGCCGGATGGCGGCATCGTGCGGCCGTGCCAGCCAGTCCTCGCCGGTATGCGTGGCCTGGATGCGCATCCTCAGCTCGGGCAGCGCCTGCTCCAGCCGCGGCAGGAGAGGCATCAGCCAGCGCATGGCCAGGCTGGTCGGCGCCAGGAGCAGGAGCTCCACCGGAGCACCGGGACCGGCAATCTCCGCGATGCCGATCTGGATGGTTTCCATCCCGGCCGTCACGGCTTGCGCGAGCCGCCGGCCGGCCACCGTCATGGGCGGGTCGCGCGCATCCTCCTCGAAGAGCGGCGTGCCGAGCCACTGCTCCAGCGCGCGGAGCTGCTTGCCGATGGCGCCCAGCGTGACGTTCAGCTCTGCCGCCGCGGCGGCGCGGTTGCCAAGCCGCGCCAGCGCCTCGAAGGCCACGAGCATGCGCAGCGGCGGGAGTCTCTCGCGCGGCCCGCGGATCATCGTGACGCCTTCATGCAGATACGGTTGCGATCGTGTGACGCTCGGAAATCGGCGCCCCGAAAGGCGGCGGCGAAGTCGCTCACGCCTCCGCAAACCTAGGCCCTATAGCCGGCGCCGAGAAGCGAGAGGTTCCGATGCAAGAGGTCCTGGTCAACGACCGGCGCTACGCGCTGCCCCGGTGTCCGGTGGCGGTGCTGTGCCTGGATGGCTGCGATCCGGACTACCTGGCGGAGGGCCATGCCCGCGGCGAGCTGCCCACCTTCGCCCGCCTGCGCGACGAGGGCTTCGCCGGCCAGGCGCTGTCGGCCATGCCGAGCTTCACCAACCCGAACAACGTCTCCCTGGTGACCGGCACGCTGCCGGCCGTGCATGGCGTCTCCGGCAATTTCTACCTCGACCGCCTCACCGGCGAGACGGTGATGGTCACCGGCGACGAGGAGCTGCGCGCGCCGACCATCCTCGCGGCCATGGCCGGGGCCGGGGTGCCGGTCGCGATGGTCACCGCCAAGGACAAGCTCCGCAGGGCGCTGGCCAAGGGCCTGCCGATCGGCCCCTGCGGCATCGCCATCTCTGCGCAGAATGCCCGGGACGCCACGGAAGCGACCCACGGCATCGGCGACCTGGAAGCGAAGGTCGGCCGCCCGCAGCCGGACCAGTATTCCGCCGATCTCTCGCTGTTCGTGCTGGATGCCGGCATCGCGCTGCTGCGCGAGGGACGGGCGAGGCTGCTCTACCTGTCGCTGTCGGACTATGTGCAGCACCGCTGGGCGCCGGACCAGGAGGAGGCCCGCGCCTTCATGCGCGCGCTGGACGGGCGCATCGCCACGCTGCTCGATCTCGGCTGCCTCGTCGCGGCGACGGCCGACCACGGCATGCACGACATGGCGAAGCCCGATGGCAGCCCCAACGTGGTCTTCGTCGGCGACATCCTGGACGCGGCGTTCGGCCCCGGCGCCACCCGCGTGATCTGCCCGATCACCGACCCCTTCGTGCGCCACCACGGCGCCCTGGGCGGCTTCGTCCGCGTGCATGTGCTGCCCGGCGCGAACCGCCCCTCCGTGGCCGCGATCCTGGCTCGGCTGGCGGGCCTCGAGGGCATCGCGCTCGCCCTTTCCGGCGCCGAGGCCTGCGAACGCTTCGGCCTGGCGCCAGAGATGGAAGGCGACGTGACGGTCATCGCCGCCCCCGGCGTGGCGCTCGGCGCGCGCGCGGCGGAACACGACCTGTCGCAGCTCGCCGGAGAGCGGCTGCGCTCGCATGGCGGCACCGCCGAGCAGCCCGTGCCCTTCCTGCTTTCCGAACCGCTCTCGCCCGAATGGCTGCGGGCGCACCCGGCACTCCGCAACTTCGACATCTTCGACGCCGCGCTGAACGGGGTGCGATCGTGAGGCGGGCCGTCGTCGTCGTGCTGGACGGGCTCCGGCGCGACCTGCTGGGCCCGGAGACCACGCCAGAGCTGCACGCCTTCGCCGCGGCCGCGACGGGCTTCCCCGCGCACCGCTCGGTCTTCCCCTCCGCGACGCGCGTGGTCTCGGCCAGCTTCGCCACGGGCTGCTTCCCGGCGAAGCACGGGCTGCAGGGCAATGCCGTCGCGTTGATCGAGGATGGCCGCCTGATCGGCCACGATGTCGGCCGCCCGGACTTCATGGACCATTGGCGCGCCGTTGCCGGCCGCACGCTGCGCATGCCCACCCTCGCCCAGCGCCTGTCCGAGGCGGGGCGGGTGGCGATGGTGTTCAGCAACGTCTCGCCCGGGGCCGCGCGGGCGCATGACCCGGACGGCCATGGTTGGGTCTTCCACCGCGCCTGTTCCTTCGCGCCCGGCCTGCGCCGGCTCGACGGCGCCGAGGCCGTCGCTGACATCACCCTCGATACCGATGGCGACACGCGGCTGACACGACGCTTCCTCGACCAGGCGCTGGCCGGCGAGGCCGCGCTCGGCGTGCTGTGGCTCGGCGAGCCCGACCACGCCCAGCACGAACATCCGCTCGGCTCGCCCGCGGCGATGGCCGCCGTGCGCGGCGCCGATGCCTGCTTCGGCACGGTGCGACGTGCCGTCGCGGCCCGCCGCGCGGCGGGCGAGGACATCCTGCTCATCGCCTGTTCCGACCACGGCCACCAGACGGTGAGCGAGGTGGTGGACATCGACGCCGCCCTGGTCGGTGCCGGGCTGAAGCGCGACGCGGCGGACGACAGCCTGCTCGCCGTGTCCAACGGCACCGCCGCGCTGATCTACCTCGCGGAAGACCGCGGGGACTCCGGCGCAGTGCTGCGCTTCCTCGCGGACCAGCCCTGGGTCGGGCGGGTCGTCGCCGGCGCGGACCTCGCCGCCATCGGCCAGGCACCGGTGGGCGGGCTGCTCTGCGCCGTGTCGATGCGGGCGGACAGCGAGCCCAACGCCTACGGCATTCCCGGCCGCGCCGCCGCGGCGAAACCCGCGCAGGGCAAGCCCGACCGCCTCGGCTGCGGCCAGCACGGCGGGCTCGGCGTCCATGAGCAGATGCCGTTCCTGCTCATCGAAGGCCCAGGCTTCGCGCTTGGCGCCGTCTCCGGTCTTCCGAGCTCGGTCGTCGACCTTGCCCCCACCATCCTCGCCCATCTGGGCCTGGCGGATGCGGGCTGCGACGGCCGGGCCCTGCACCACCCGTGACACCTGCCTGGAGCCCGTGACATGACCCTTTCCCTCTCGCGCCGCGCTGCCCTGGGCGGCGCCCTCGGCCTACCTTTCGGCCTCGCCGCCGCCCGCGCCGCGGACATGCCGCGCAGCGGCGTGCTGAAATACGCCACGCTCGGCCTCGATACCTCCGACCCACACCGCCACACCGGCGCGATCGGTGTGCAGCAGGCCTATGTCGAAGGGCTGACCAGCATCGCAGCGAATGGCGCGGTGGAACCTTTTCTCGCCGAGGCGATCGACATCTCCGCCGATGGCCGCACCTACACGCTGCGCCTGCGCGAAGGCGTGCGTTTCCACAACGACGACCCGATGACTGCGGCCGACGTGGTCGCCAACCTCGAGCGCGTGAAGGCGAAGATCCGCGGCGGCTGGCTGACCAGTGCCATGCGCCAGGCCGAGGGCTTCGAGGCGACGGATGCCCGCACCGTGGTGATCCGCCTGCGCGAGCCCTATGCGCCGCTGCCCAACCTGCTGTCCGAGATGTGGATCCTCTCGCCGAAATCGCCGGGCTGGGACGACACCATCAGCCTGCCGATCGGCACCGGGCCCTTCACCTTCGGCGAGTGGCAGCCCAAGGTCCGCTTCCGCGCCCCGGCCTTCGCGGGGTACTGGCAGACGGATCGCCCCTATCTCGCCGCGGTCGAGTTCGACCTGCGCGACGAGGCCGACCACGCGCTGGCGCTGCGCGCGGGCGACCTGCACGTCGCCTCCGTCACCCGCGACAAGCTGCGGCCGCTGCAGCGCGACCCGTCGCTGCGCGTGCAGCCGATCAAGGACACGACCTGGTACTTCACCTCCTTCAACAACCGCAGCCCGCGCGCGCCCTTCGACGACATCCGCGTGCGCCAGGCCATCGCCTATGCCATCGACAAGCGCGCGGTGATGAATTTCGTGGCCGGGCAGGACGCCATCGTCACCAACCAGATGGTCATTCCGGGCCATGTCTATTTCGACCAGGCGACGCATGACGCCGACGCCCATGCCCGCCCGGACCTCGACCGCGCCCGCGCCCTGCTGCGCGAGGCGGGGGTGAACCCGGCCGCGCGCCGGCTCGAGGTGATCTCCTGGCAGGGCGCCTATCCGCAGGTCATCATCCAGATGATCAAGCGCCTTGGCTTCGAGGTGAACCACGTGGCGCTGGACGATGTCGGCGCGCAGCGCCGCCTGGGCCAGTACGACTGGGATCTCGCGTTGTTCGAGAGCGGCCCGCGCGCCGACATCTTCCTGCGCTATGTGCGGTTGATGAGCGACGGGCCGAACCCGGTGCTATGGGGCGGCATCCAGGACCCCGAGCTCGACGCGCTGATCAACCGCGCCGTCGCCGAGCCCGACGAGGCGCGCCGCAAGGCCGGCTACCTGGCCGCCTTCCGGCGCGTGATGGAGAAGTACTACTTCGTGGTGCTCGGCCACGAGCAGTCGCTGATCGTGAACCGCGCCGAGGTCGAGGGCTGGGAGCCGGGCTTCACCTGGTCCTGCCACTGGGCGAGCGGCGGGCTGGCCGGCACGCGGCTGCGGGCGCGCGCCTGATGGACGGAGCGGCCTCCGCGGCGGCAGCCGGGGCGCCGGTGCCCGCACAGCCCGTCCGCCGCCGGTTGCCGCCGCGGCTGGCCGCCGCCCTGCTGCTGGTGGGGCTCGCGCTGCTGCCCGGGCTGGTCGGCCTGTTGCCGGGCATGCCCGACCCGATGGAGCAGGATCTCCTCACGCTCAACATGCCGCCGGATGCCGAGCATCCGCTCGGCACCGACCATCTGGGGCGCGACGTGCTGGCGCGGCTTGCCGCCGGCACCTGGCTGACGCTGCCGACGGGCATCGGCGGCACGCTGCTGGCCGGCGGCCTCGGCGCCGGCATCGGCATGCTGGCGCTGACGCTCGGCGGCGTCGTGGCCGGCGCGGCCTATGCCGCCTTCGACCTGTTGCGCGTGCTGCCCGGCACGCTGCTGGCGCTGCTGACCGCCGTGGTGCTCGGCAACGGCGTCTGGCCGGTCACGCTCGCGCTCGGGCTGGCCTATGCGCCGTTGTTCGCCGAGGTGGTCCGCACCGCCCATGCGCGGGAGATGGCGAGCGACTACGTCGCCGCTGCGCGCGTCTTCGGCCTCGGGCGGCTGGCCGTGCTGGGGCGGCATGTGCTGCCCAACCTGCTCGGCCCGCTGATCACGCTGTCGGCCATCGTGCTGCCGCGCTGCATCGTCACGGAATCGGTGCTGTCCTTCCTTGGCCTCGGCGTCTCGCCGGAACGGCCGAGTTGGGGCCGCATGATCGCCGATGCCAGCGGCTTCGTGGAGGATGCGCCGCATGCGGTGCTGGCGCCCATGCTGGCGCTGTCCGCCCTGACCCTGGGCCTGTCCCTGCTGGGCGAGATGGCGCGCCGCCGCGCCGACCCCCTGCGCCGCGGGGGCCGGGCATGAAGGGTGCCCTCGTGATCGGCGGTGCGCTGCTGCGCGCGGTGGGGCTGGTCGCCGCCATCGCCATCGTCGTCTTCCTGCTGCTGCGCACGGTGCCGGGCGACGTGGTGGACGTGATGGCGGCGCAGGGCGACCTGAACGCCGCCCAGCAGGCCGCGCTGCGCGCCGAGCTCGGCCTGGATGGCGGCCTGCTGCGGCAGTTCGGCCATTGGGCCGGCGCGTTGTCGGCCGGCGAGTTCGGGCAGTCGCTGCGCTTCGGCCGGCCGGTGGCGGAGATGGTGGCAACGGCGCTGCCCGTCACGCTCGGCTTCGCGGCCATGGCCTTCGCGCTGGGGCTGGTGCTGGCGATGGCGCTGGCGATCGGTGCGGTGCTGCTGCCGCGCTCGGTGCTGCCGGGGCTGGTCGAGGCCATCAACCTCTGGTCCATCGCCATGCCCACCTTCGTGGCCGGGATGGGCGCGATCCTGATCTTCTCGCTCTGGCTCGGCTGGCTGCCGGTGATCGGCAACCTGCCGGTGCCGGTGGTGATCCTCGGGCTCGACATCGCCGGCCAGCTCGCCAAGCCGCTGCTCGAGGAACTGCGTGAGGCGATGGCGGCGCCGCATGTGCGTACCGCCCGCGCCAAGGGGCTGCACCCGGTGCGGATCGCGCTGGCCCATGTGCTGCCGGCGGCGCTGCCGGTGCTGCTCGCGCTGTCCTCCGTCACGCTGGCCGGGCTGATCGGCGGCACCATGACGATGGAGGCGCTGTTCGGCTTGCCGGGCCTCGGCAGCCTCGTGCTGAACGCGGTGCATGGCCGCGACCTGCCGGTGGTGCAGGCGGTGGTACTGGTGCTGGCGGTGGGCGTGGTGGCGATCAATGCGGGCGCCGACGCGCTGCGGCGCCTGGCCGATCCGAGGCTGACATCATGACCCTGCTGGCCGTTACCGGGCTGACCGTCGCGGCGGGCGAACGCCGCCTGGTCGATGCCGTGAGCTTCGCCATCGCGCCGGGCGAGGTGCTGGGCCTCGTGGGTGAATCCGGCAGCGGCAAGTCGCTGACCGCGCTGGCGCTGGCCGGCCTGCTGCCGGAGGGCATCGCGGTGACCGGCGGCCGCGCGGATTTCGCCGGCCAGCGTCTGACCGGGCTGGCCGAGCGCGGCTGGCGCACCCTGCGCGGCCGGCGCATCGCCATGGTCTTCCAGGATCCGATGGCGAGCCTCAACCCCTTCATGACCGCCGGCGCCCAGGTAATGGAGGCGCTGCGCCAGCACCATGCCGAGCCGCAGGCGGCCCTGCGGGCGCGCTGCGACCGCCTGTTCCGGGAGGTGGGGCTGGATGCCGCGCTGCATCCGGGGCGCCGCCCCCACCAGCTCTCCGGCGGGCAGCAGCAGCGCGTGGTGATCGCGATGGCGCTGGCCGGCGACCCCGAGCTGCTGCTGGCGGACGAGCCCACCACCGCGCTCGACACCGCCGTGCAGGCGCAGATCCTGGCGCTGCTGCGCCGGCTGGTCGCCGATCGCGGGCTGGCGATGCTGTTCATCTCGCACGACCTGGGCGTCGTGGCCTCGGTGTCGCAGCAGGTCGGGGTGATGCGGCATGGCCGGCTGCTCGAGATCGGGCCGGTCGGCCAGGTGCTGCGGGCGCCGTCCCATCCCTATACGCAGGAACTGGTGGCCGCGCGCTCGCGCCTGGCCGGAGAGGCGCGCGCGGCGACCGGCGGGGAAGAGGTCGTGCTGCGGGTGGAGGGGCTCGCCGTCGCCTATCCCGGCCAGGGCGCCTTCGCCGCGCCGCGCCGCGTGGTGGAAGGCGTGGACCTGACGCTCGCGCGGGGCGAGGCGTTCTGCCTGCTGGGCGCATCCGGCAGCGGCAAGAGCAGCGTCGCGCGGGCGCTGATGGGGCTGGCGGCGCGGCCGGCCGGGCGAGTGGAAGTGACGGGCCGGGCGCTGCCGCCGGGCCTGGCGGCGCGGCGCGATCCGCTGTCCCGCCGCATCCAGATGGTGTTCCAGAACCCCTATTCCTCGCTGAATCCGCGGCTGACGGTGATGCAGGCCCTGGCGGAGCCGCTGATGACGGCGGGCGTGCCGCGCGCGGCATGGCGCGCGCGGGCCGGCGCCGCGCTGGCGGAGGTGGGGCTGGCCGCCGAGCATCTCGACCGCCACCCGCATGCGCTGTCCGGCGGACAGAGGCAGCGCGTGGCCATCGCGCGCGCGCTGCTGGCGGAACCCGCCGTGCTGGTGTGCGACGAGGTGCTTTCGGCGCTCGATGCCAGCGTGCAGGGGCAGGTGCTGGAGCTGCTGCAACGGTTGCGGCGGGAGCGCCGGCTCGCCCTGCTGTTCATCACCCATGACCTCGGCGTCGCGCGGTATCTCGGGGGGCAGGTCGGCGTGATGGCGGAGGGGCGGATCGTGGAACGGGGGGATAGCGCGGCGGTTCTCGACAATCCGCGCCATGCCGTGACGCAGGCCCTGTTGGCGGCGGAGACGCTCGTGCCCGCGGCGTGAGGCGCGGGCCAGGGTGCAGGTGCCGAGATCGCCGGTCAGGTGCGGGCGGCGAACCGACCGGACCACGCCCGCCCGCCGGGAATGCCGTCCCGGTCCCTGTCGGGACCCTGGAAGCCGCATCGCACGAGCAGGAAACAGGCCTCGGCGCAGGAGCGTGCTTGTCGGCGGAGCGGCCGATTAGGCGGACAGGTAAAGCAATCCGCCATGGCGCCGGTGCCGCCTGCGATCACTGACAACACCGCGGCGGTGAGGCTCTTCCGCATGAACGACAATCTGCGGCGGAGCGTGATATCGGCGGGTCGCGTCGATGCAACATTCCTACATCGCGGGACGTTGCTCTCCCTGGCAGCGAGGGAAATCGGCCATGTGGGGCACTTCGGCGACGAAACCGCGCAACCTGCGCACCGGAACCCCCCTCTGGCTTCCCCGGGGCGCGCGGGATGGCCTTGGTGAAGCCCCGGACGGCCGGCTCTCCGCTGATGTTGCCATCATCGGCGGCGGCATATCGGGCGCGCTGCTCACCGACGCTGCACTCACCGCCGGGCACTCAGTCGTCGTCCTGGACCGGCGCGGCTTCGCCCTTGGCTCGACCGCCGCCAGCACCGCCCTGCTGCAATTCGAACTGGACCTGCCGCTGACGCATCTCCTTCGCCGCATCGGGCGGGAACGCGCGGCGCGCGCCTGGTGGCGCTCGGCGGCAGCGGTCGACGCGCTGCGTGGGCGTATCGCCGATCTCGGGCTGCGCTGCGCCTTCCGCGAACGCGATGTCGCCTATCTGCCGGGCAACATCCTCGACGATGCCGGGCTGCGGCAGGAGGCCGGGGAACGTGCCCGCATCGGCCTGCGCTCCCGCTACATCCCGCGGTACGAGCTGCGGGCACTGACCGGCATCGATCGCCCCGGCGCGATCTGGTCCGCCGGCGCGGCGGAGGTCGATCCGGTCAAGCTCACCCGTGGCCTCTGGCGCACAGCCCTCACCCGTGGTGCGCGGCTCGTCGCGCCGGCCGCTGTCACAGGCATCGACACGTCGGATCGCGGCGTGTCGCTCACGCTGGAGGGCGGCGCGACTGTCAGGGCACGGCACCTCGCCCTCGCCACGGGCTATGAGCTGGCGCCGATGCTTCGGCCATCGGGCTATCGCGTCATCTCAACCTGGGCGATGGCGACGCGGCCGCAGAAGCGGCGGCTTTGGCCCTCCCGCTGCTTGGTGTGGGAAGCGGCGGACCCCTACCTCTATCTCCGCACGACCGTCGATCACCGCATCCTGATCGGCGGCGAGGACGCCGAGTTTGCCGATGAGGCAACCCGCGACCGGCTGATCCCGCGCAAGATCGCGACGCTGCGGCGCAAGCTCGCGGCGCTGCTGCCCGGGGTAGACACGGAGCCGGACTTCGCCTGGACTGGCTGCTTCGGGGCGAGTGCCACCTCCCTGCCTGCCATTGGCCCAGTGCCGGGGTTGGGACGCTGCTTTGCCGTACTCGGCTTCGGCGGCAACGGCATCACCTTCAGCGTCATCGCCGCGCAGATGTTCCAGCGCTGGCTGCTCGGCTTCGAGGATCCGGATCGCGACGTCTTTGGCCTCACCGCCGCGACGGCTGCGGGCTAAGGAGACGGCGCCCCCATTGCCGCACCGGGGTTCGGAGAACGCTCGGGGCCGGCCTCACCGGGCCGCCACGAGTATTCCTGATGCGTCTCGCGCCTCGCCCGGTCGACCGTGCGCGCGTCCAGGCCCGATTCATGTCGCGACGGCGAGCGGCCTCCTCCTGGATCGCCGCTGTGCGCGCGGCAGCCTGTTCCTCGACACACTGCGCCGCTTCGGCTTCGGCGGCAGCCTTCTGCCGCCGGCGGGATTAGGTGGCCATGCCGGCCGGGTATCCAGATGGCGGCAGGCTGGTGCAAGCATCACTAGAGCCGTGCCCGTTCGCCCTGGCTCACGGCAACGTCTCTAGCCCTTTGTTTTCGCGAGCATCTTCACCCGATCAGGTGATTCCACCTGATCGGGATCTGCTCTAGCCGCATAGCCGGCGGCCATCGGGCGCTGAGTTCCCGCTGGAAGGTCACAGCCGGCCTCATTTCTCGGGTTGGAGCCGCTGTTGCACTGGCAGCGAGCGATCTCCCTCCGAAATCGGGCGTGTGTTGGTCGCGCGGTCGGCGGACGTATTGGCTGGTTCGGTGATGGCCGGGACATCGGCGATCGGCCACAACGCCGGTATCGCCAACAGCGCTCCCCATGCCGCGGGACCGACAATCGCGCAGGCAAGGCCGACGCGCGTTGGCCAGCGGTCAAAGACGGGCAGGGGGAGCCCAGCCATCGGCGGGGGTGGCGCTCGCAGCAAGTCGGCCAATCCGGCCCCGAGGCGATGGAACGCCCACAGCGTGACGCCGGACGTGAGCAACCCGCCCACCGAGCCGCCGAAGAATACCAGCCTCACCGGGCCGAGTTCGACGGGCAGCGACGGCAGCAGGGACAAGATCAGCGCGGCAATACCGACGGCCGGCAGCGCGGGGATCGTCAGGCCCGGCAGCCGCATCACCGACGGTACGCGCAGCGCGGGCAGCAGACGCAGCCGCGGATCATGCGGCCTGCCGCCCATTCCTGCCGCCGCCGCGACGAACACCGTCAGCATAAGGAATTGCGAGGTCACGAAGGGATCCAGCGTCATCCCGCGCGCCTGCCATTGGAAAGGGAGGGCGGGCAAGGTCAGCGTGGCGCTGAAGGGCCAGATCACCAGGGCCATGACCGCAGCCAGTAGCACGGGCGATGTGACCGCCCACCGCAGCAGCCAGGCGCCGGGCGCCGAGACCACGTCGGCTGCCGGAACCGCGCCGTCCCGCAGCGTCCGGAAGAGGCCGAATGCGAAGAGCGCCGAGACGAGGTCGCCGGGCAGGTTGCGCATCGCGTGGAGCACCGTGCCAATGCCCGGCGTCGGCGGCAGGCCGATCAGCATGAACACCGCCGCGCCGGCCAAGATGCTGCTGACCAGCGCCAGCAACGATGCGCGCATCGGCACGCGCGACAGCCCGATCAGCGCCGCGATAGTCAGCACCAGGGGGTATGGGTTGCTCCAGAAATCCAGGCCCATGAATTGGGGGCTCGCATAGGTCAGCGGCAAGACCGCGAGCCCCGCGACCTGCCAGCCCTTCAGCCTGGTGGCGGCGAGGCAGCCCTCCCGAAATCCGCGATCGCAGACGAAGCCGGCGACCAGCAGCGCCGCCAGCGCGGCGCCCAGCCCGCCGCCCAGCGTGACCCCGATGCCGAACGTCCCGCGCCAGCGCAGGGCCATGGGCAGCAGCGCCATGATAGCGATGACTGGCAGGGCCCGCACGCCGTACCGGCTCGCCAGCCAGGCCGCGACCGGGATGGCGAGCGTCGGCATCGCGCCGAAGGTGGATAGACCGAAGCCGGCAATGCCGATCCAGCAGGGCAGGAAAGCCAGGCTGCGCCGCCACAGCCCATCCGGCGCCGCCGCCAGATCGGGCCGCAGGGCGCGCAGCATGGGCCAGAGAAAGAACAGCTCGACGGCCAGCAGCGCCGTCGTGACGTTCTCGGGGGGCGACAACAGGCTGACCAGCAGCCGCAGCCCTGCGGCGAGGGCCAGCACCGTCAGCGCGGCGGGCAGCCGCATTCCCCCGGCGCGGCGCGCGAACAGCACCGTGACCGCGACCAGCAGCGGCGGAATGACCTGGAGATAGGCGAGCCATGTCTCGACCATCAGGGGCCGGAGCAGCAGACTGAGCGTCGGATAGAGGATCGCGGCGATCACCACGCGCGGCCAGGATGGATGCCCAAGCGGCCGGAGCGCGATGATGGCGGCGATGCCGGCGACGAGGCCGGCCAGGGCGATGAGTTCGACGTTGGCAGGCTTCGGCTGGATCGCCAGCAGTTCGAATCCGATCTGCCACAATGCCGCGATGCCGCAGGTCAGCGCGGCGATCCGCCCCCCCAGCCGCGTGGCCACCGGCGTCTCACCGAGATGCCGCGACAGCAGCGCCATGGCCACGAGGGTGATCGCCACCGCGGTCCCGAGCCCCGGCCATGGCGACCGGACCCTGGCCGGATCCAGCAGGTCGGATAGCTGGGAGGTCAGTGGCCAGGCGAGCGTCAACACCAGCATCATGGCCCAGGGATCGCCGGGCACCGGCCGCCACTGTGGCGGCGGCGCGCCGGCCGGCGGCGCGCACCACGCCCAGCCGCGGATCGTCAGCGCCAGCAGGGCGAGGGGCCAGGCGATCGGCGAGACGACCGTCGCGTCCAGCCCCGCCCCATAGGCGGTGCCGTCGGCGCGAAACGCCACGCCGGCCGCCAGGTACAGCACGACGGCATCGATCCCGCGCCGGGCCCAGCGCGGCAGGGCGGGCACGAGGCCGAGCAGCGCGACGCCGGTCGCGACCAGCCCATCCAGCTGCGGTGATACCGTCAGCGGCAGCGGCGCGAAGACCCAGCGTTGCAGCGCGGCGATGGCGTTCTGGATCTCCTGTTCGAAAAGGGAGGCGAGCGGAAGCAGCAGCAGCGCGAGCAGGCTGACCACCGAGCTGATCCAAGCACCGCCGCGCCGCGCCACCACGCCATCGAGGCCGAGTTCCCGCCGCATCAGGGCATCCGCGAGCGGGCTGGGGCGTGCCAGCACGCGACGGGCCTCCTGCACCAGTCGCCCGTCCGGGTCGTGGCGCGGCAGGCCGGCGGCGGGATCGCGATCCGCGAGATGCAACAGCCACGCCTGGCGGCCCTGTGCGCGGAGCGTTTCGGGCAGGGCGCGCAGCAGGTCCTCGCGCAGCCAGATCGGCATGCGGCCCCGCACGAGCCATGGCAGCCGCAGCAGCCGGCGCAGCCCCTCCTCGTCGGGCGTCGGCCCGTCGAGCAACGTGCAATGGCCCGCGACGCGCTCCACCGTGCCGGGCGGCAGCCGGGCGCCGAAGGCGAGCACGCGCAGAAGATTCATCGCCGCGGGCGGGGCCAGCGGATCGGGATCGAGGAAGGCCGCGAGCCGTTGCAGCAGCCGCGTGCGCAGCGCCGGATCGGGGGCATCCTCCGCCAGGAGGCGTTCGTCGCGGCCGAGCAGCTCGGCGAGGTCGGCCGCCGACGGCGTGGGCAGCAGCAACGGCAGCGGCTCGCGCGGACCGGACAGCCAACGGCCGAGTTCGGCGATGCCCGCGGTGGAGAGCTCCGCGAGACGCCATCCGCCACGGTCGAGCGCAGCCTCGCACCGGCTCCAAGTCGTCCGCGGGCGCGGCGTGACCAGCACGCGCAGCGCGAAGCCTGCGAAGCGCGGATCGGCCAGCGCGCGGCCGGTCATCGGGTTCCAGAGCGGCCCGCCATCCGAGACGACCAGCAGCCGTGCCCCGGCATGCATCGCAGCGACCCGTGCCATCGCGGTCTCCGGCCCCCCCGCGAAGGCGCGGAGCCAGTCCGGCGCGGCCTGGAAGGTGAAGGCGCTCACGCGCAGCCCGGCGGCCCGCAGCCGGTCGAGCAAGGCGGCGGCGGCGATGCGTTGCGGGTCGTCGGCGGCGGCGAGCTGCACCAGCACCAGATGCTCGGGCACACGTGCCCGCCCGCCCAGGACGAGGCTCGGCCAGCCGGCCCGACGCACGGTCTCGGCGATGGTGCCGGGCAGGTCCAGCCGGCGGCTGCGCGGGCGGCGTGCCCGCCCCATGAGCCGCAGCGGACCGTAGAGGGCGCCGCCATCGAACCAGTCGAGGCCGCGGCCACGGGGCAGGGGGTTGGGCGGCGTGCCGGCCGGCGCGGCCCCGAGCGACAGGGCGCGCCGGACCAGCAGGCCGAGACCCGTGGCGATCATGGTGATGGCGGCCACGAAGAGGACGGTCGGCGACACGCCGCCGGCCGCCTCCGGTCCCGCTGTCCCACCGCTGCCGCCCAGTGCGAAGCCGGTGGCGAGAAGGCCGACCAGCACTGCGGCCAGCAGAGCCACGCCCAGGAGCCCACGCCGGCGGCCGGGGATGGCGGCCGCCTCGGCCCGCTCGCCGGGCAGCGTCGGCAGCGCTGCTGCCTCATCGGCAGGGCTGGCATCGATCGGCCCGGCCGGGCGCAGCCGATGGGCCAGGGCGACGCGATCGCGGGCCGTGACGCACAGCACCGGGGCAAGCCAGAGCAGCGCTGCCTCGGGCGTATCCAGCCTGATGCCCCGTTGGGCCAGGCGTTCCAGCAGGGCAGCGGCGTGCTGCGCCCGATCGGTGCCGATGGCGAGCCGGTCGCGGCGCTCGAGCAACTCGACCAGCTGGGCGAGGTCACCGACCGCGGGATGCGCCGCGCGCAGCGCGGCGAGGCGCTGCCCGCCATCCCCGTTCAGCGCGGCGTCGACCTCCGTCACCGCCACCTCCCCTCCGGTTCAGCTCTTGGCCGCGCGCCGGCCCGGCTGCCAGTCCTGCCACAGCGCGAGGGCGCGGCGCTGGGCGTCGGCGCTCGGCAGGAGCGCGGCAAGGGCGGCGCGGCGCTGCATGTCGTCCAGCGCGGCCATCGGACGTCCGCCGAAGCGCGCGGGATCGGCGAGCAGCACGGCGAAATCGAGGACGCGCGCGGTGCCCGGCTTCTCGTTCTCCTCGATCGACGGGCTGTCGTGCAGCAGCTCGACGAAGGCGACCACCTCGCCGGCCATCGTCTCCGGGCGGTCCAGCAACTGAAGCGCACCGAGCTTGGCGGCGACGATCTCCATCAGCCGCTCGCCGCGCGGCACCTGCACCTCGTAGCAGACGCAGCGGCGCAGGAAGGCGTCCGGCAGCGGACGCTCGCCATTGCTGGTCATGACCACGACGGGCCAGCGCGTGGGGTCGCGCAGCGTGACGCGCAGCCCGAGTTCCGGGATGGCGAAGCGCATGCGGTCGATTTCGGTCAGCAGGTCGTTGGGCAATTCGCGCGGCGCCTTGTCGATCTCGTCGATCAGCACGACAGGGGGTTGCGCGCCGGGCGGCAGGAAGGAATCCGCGAGCGCCGCCCCGTCGGTGCCCTCGACGGCGAGCAGGTCGCCCAGCGAGGCGACGCCCGGCGGCAGGCCACGCGCCGGGACCAGCGGCTCCAGCGGATCCTGGGGCGCCCCGGCGCAGACGATCGCCGCGCCGAGGCCGCGCAGCGACAGGTAGCGCGCCTCGCCCCGCGGCCGCCGCGTATCCGGGCCGGCATTGCGTGCCTCATAGGCGTCGCGCAGCCTTGCGAGCTCGTCGAAGCGATAGAGCAGGTCGCTCTTGTCGGCACCCGAGGTGACCGTCACCTCGAAGAACCAGCGATTGGCCGCGCCGTGCAGCATGGCGGCGAGGCTGCGCGCCAGCTCGGTCTTGCCGGTGCCGGGGCGCCCCGTCAGCAGCAGCGGCATGCGCAGCGTCAGCGCGACGTTGGTGGCGGCGATCAGCCCCTCATCGGGGTCGTAGAGCCCGGGAATGTCGAGCGCGATGCGCACCGGCAGGGGCAGGGGCTCGCTGCGGCGTTGGTTGCCGGCACGGCCGACATAGTGCAGCGGAATGCCGCCGAGCACAGGGTCGCGCCGGGGGCCGCTAGGGGCTGCGGGCATGTCGATCCATCTTCCCGGTCATGCGGTTTGCTCCCATTCGGCCGCCGCCGCGGCGCTGCGCGTGCCGGCAACCAGCGCGCGGATCTCATGCAGCGTGAGTTCCGCGCGCCCTTGTTCCGCGAGGTATTCGGCGAAGCGGAACGCCTTGCTCGGGAGCGGCGACGCCATGCCCGGCCGATCGCAGCGGCGCCGCAGTTGCTCGTGCCAGGCCCGCACCTCTCCGATGGTGACCGGGCGCAGCCGCACGCGGGCCTGGCCGAGCTGCAGCGCGCCGTCATCCAGCAGCAGCGCGGCGGGCGGGTCGGGCCGCGCGGTGAACAGCAGCGCATAGCCGAGCGGCTGGCCGGCCGGCACGGCAAGCGAGGCCCAGACCGCCCGCCATTCCGCGAGGAGGGCGAGATCCTCCGGTTGCGGCGCCTCGGGCAGCCGCAATGCGATCCAGCCGGGTCGCTCCTGCCCGGCCAGCATCGCACCGAGCGTTGCGAGGTCGTAGGACCAGCTCTCCAGCCCGAGCCGGCTCATCGCCTCATAGGCAAGGTCCCGCGCGGCGGCGGCCGTGCCGCCGGAGCGGTTGGGCCAGGGGATGGTGGTGGGCGGCTCGGCACCGCTTTCCTCCTTCCGGCGCGGCGGAAGGTGGTCGCGCCAGAGGCGAAGGAAGAACTCGTCGCACAGATCGGCGGGATGGCCGCTGATCAGCAGCTCGACCGGGCGCCGACCGACATGGCTGCCGATGGCGAGATTGGCATCGCGCGTCTCGCGGTCCCGGTCGATCAGGTAGACGTAGCCGAACAGGTCCTTCATCTCCTCGGCCAACGCGGCCTGACGCGCCGCGGCGGCGATTGCGGCGGCCTCGGCCGCGGCGGCCTCGCCCTGTTCGATCGCATCGAGCCGTCGGGCAAGGTCGCCATGCTGCGGGTCGTTCAGCGACAGCGGCTCGGCTTCCAGGGTGCGGTCCTGCAGGAAGCGAGATTCGACGCCGCGCATGACGCCGACCAGCGTGTCGCCGCAGAATAGCGGACCACCCGACAGGCCCCGCCATTGCTGCCAGTCCGCCTGCGCCGGAATGAGCGTCGAGGCGAAGAGCAGCGCGTCGCGCGATTTCGAGAACAGATTGACGCTGCCGGGGAAGGCGCCTTCCTCCCGTCCGCCGGGCAGTACCGGTCCGGTCGTCACCTTCGGGAAGCCGAGCGCCGAGGCAGGCACCGGCATGATGCCGGCCTCGCCCCAGCGCAGTCGGCCTGGCCGGGTCGGCCGCGGCAGCGGCCTGCCATCCTCCGGTCCGTCGAGCCCGAGCAGGGCGAGGTCCGGCGGCGCGCGGCCCGCGACGGGCGGCGCGCGCCACACGATGCGTGCCGGCCAGCCGCGCTCCAGGGGCGGGTCGCCGTCCAGTTCGCGCAGGAGATAGACCTCGATGGTGCCGCGCGGCGCCCAGCCTCGGTCCGGGTCGGCGACGCAGTGCAGTGCCGTCAGCACCAGCCCTGGTGCCACGAGCAGGCCCGAGCCGAAGCTGTCGCCGCGGATCTGCACCAGGTCGGCGAAGACCCAGTTACCCGGCCGTCCGGTAACCGTCGCGTTCACGGCCCGATCAGGGTGCGGGGCGCTGCACCGGCCCCGGACCATCATTGTCGGAGATGCGTAGCGGAGCCGTCGGCGTCCCTTCGCTGTTGACGCTCAGCAACAGCTTCACCTTGTGTCCGGTCTTGGCGCTGTCGCCCGCCTTGCCACTCAGATCGAGGAAGGAGAACAGCTTCAGCCCTCCGCCGGCCTCGCGCGTTGTGCCGAATTCCAGCGCCAGCTCGACCTCGATCTTGTCCACGCCGAAGCTGATATCCTGACCCTTCGCATCGACGCGCGCGCGGCTGAGTTCTGCCCGCAGGCTCGCAATGGCGTCGGCCAAGCCGATCCGGGTGGCATTGGCACCTGCATCGTTCGCCATTCCGATATCCTTCCTTGCCGTCCTCGCCTGATGTCCACCCTGCAGCCAGCACGAGCGTTGAAGTTACTGTTCTGGCCGGCCTATCGCCGCGCATCCGGGTCTGTCGTCCCGGCAAGCAGATTCACGCCGCGAATTCGTTGCTCGTTCGTACACGATAGGGCGCCGAGTTGCTGATCCGCAACGATTGGCTGCGCCCGGGATAGGGGAAGTTTGCCGCCAGAGCCGTTCCCGTTCGCCCTGGCTCACGGCAACGTCTCCAGCCCTTTGTTTCTGCGAGCATCTTCAGCCGATCAGGTGATTCCACCTGATCGGGATCTGCTCTCGGGATCGTCGAAGCCGTGCTCTGCGTACCGACCTCTGCGTTGCCTTTCGCACCGTCCTGGGCGGGAAGCATGATCACCCACGAATGGACCTTGCCTCTGCGGCAAGCCCCAGCTCGATGGTGGCTGGTCTCAGCAACCCCTCGATCGGGTCCGCGCGGGCGCTTCGCCCCCGCAACCGAACCTCTCGCCGCCGAATGGGGGAACGAATCCCGCTGCTCACCGCGGCGGAGGGCGCTGGGCCAGATACCTGGGGCGCGGCCATCGATGCTGCCGGCAAAGCGGCCTTCGAGGCCGGTAACGGCGCTGCCGCTGGCAGCAGGGCCCCGCGGAGGGCCTTTCTACGCGGGGGGGGCGTGCCTGTCCCCGAATGGGGACGACGTGCTGCGGTGGGGCGGGTTGGGCCGCTGCCGCTCTCCAATCCTCTCCCCGCCATGGGCTTCCATCGACCTTGCCGCGCAACGTCAATGGCGCTCTTCGGCCGAAAGGCCTTGGATGGGGGGAGCACGAAGGGGCAAGGCGCCCTTCGATATGCCCGATGACCATCATCGGTCCCGGTGATTGGGTTGCCCGTGCCGCGCACGGCATATGACGACCCAACGCGGGCGATCACGCCCGACCACTGGATCAGGTTCGTCATGAAGAAGATCGGCTTTCTCTCCTTTGGCCATTGGTCCCCGTCGCCGCAATCCGGCACGCGCTCGGCGGCCGATGCCCTGCTGCAATCCATCGACCTCGCCGTCGCGGCGGAGGAACTCGGCGCGGATGGTGCCTATGTCCGCGTCCATCACTTCGCGCGGCAGCTTGCCTCGCCCTTTCCTCTGCTCGCTGCCATGGGGGCGAAGACGAAGACGATCGAGCTCGGCACTGCCGTAATCGACATGCGCTACGAGAACCCGCTCTACATGGCCGAGGATGCCGGCGCGGCTGACCTGATCAGCGGCGGGCGACTGCAGCTTGGGCTGAGCCGCGGCTCGCCCGAGCAGGTGATCGATGGCTGGCGTCATTTCGGCTATGCGCCGGCCGAGGGCGAGAGCGATGCCGATATGGGCCGCCGCCATGCCGAGGTGTTCCTCGAGGTGCTGAAGGGCGAGGGCTTCGCCAAGCCCAGTCCGCGTCCGATGTTCCCCAACCCGCCGGGTCTGCTGCGCGTCGAGCCACATGCCGAGGGGCTGCGCGAGCGCATCTGGTGGGGGTCGGGGTCGAACGCGACAGCCGTGTGGGCGGCGCAGCGCGGGATGAACCTGCAGAGCTCCACGCTGAAGGACGACGAGACCGGCGAGCCCTTCCACATCCAGCAGGCCAAGCAGATCCGCCTCTATCGCGAGGCCTGGAAGGAGGCGGGACACACGCGCACGCCGCGCGTGTCGGTCAGCCGTTCCATCTTCCCGCTGCTGGATGATCGCGACCGCGCCTATTTCGGCCGCGGCGGCAAGGAGGAGGACCAGGTCGGCTTCATCGACGAGAAGACGCGCGCCATCTTCGGCCGCGGCTATGCGGCCGAGCCTGAGGCGTTGGTGCGCCAGCTGCGCGAGGATGGGGCGATCGCCGAGGCTGACACGCTGCTGCTGACCATCCCGAACCAGCTCGGCGTCGACTACTGCGCCCATGTCATCGAGGGCATCCTGACGCAGGTGGCCCCCGCGCTCGGCTGGCGCTGAGGGGTGACAGGCGGCCTCGTTCGTCTCGCCTGACGCGCAAGCGGCAGGGGAGCAGGGCATGGCGGCGACGGGCCTTCTCGTGGCCGGTGCGAGCGGTGCCGCGGCATCCCGCGTGATGGATGCCGCGCGCGCCGATCCGTCCTGGCGCCTCACCGGCCTTTCGCGCCGCCGTCCCGACGGGACGGGCGACGGGATCGAGGCCGCCCTCACGGATCCGGACGGCCTGTGCCGCGCCCGCGCGGCGCGGCCGGATATCACGCATCAGGGATGCGCACACCGCTCGCCGGGCCGTGCGGGATCCGGCGATCGGCCTGCATCCCAGCCTGCCGTTTCCGATGCTGGACGATATCGCGGCGGCAACGCTGCTTCGCGCGGAGGGACGATGACGACGGGGGCACGGACGCCAACTGCCTCTGCTGTCTCCATGGACACCTCGGCACCGTTGGCGGCTGAGGCCGGCCAATGGCTGTCCGTCGCGGGCCGCTGCGGTGCCGGCAATGCGGAACCCGGGGAAGCGTTCGGATCTGGCTGGCTGAGCGTTAGAAACCCGTGGGCGAGCACATCGCTATGCTCTCAGGCGCTGCCGTCGGCGCTTGCGGGCCATCGTCCTGGGGGCCGATCTCCGGGGCGCGCAGTGGCGCAGATTCTACCGCGCGTCTTCTCCCTCATTATCCGAACCAGGCTGATGGCTGGCGTGCCTGACCCGCTGTCGCGAAGGGTCGCGAGGCTTGGACCGAGAACGACTAGCTAATGCGGTCCTGTCCCATTCTCGCCGAACGCACCGGCGGGTTTCGCGGTCCCGGCCGCCCGCGCTGCCCAAGCTGCCAGCCAATGCCCTTCAGGGATTACTCCGTGGGTCGACGGCAGCGCATCGCTGGCGCCGTATTCTTCCCATACCCTCGCGAAGGCTTCGTAAAATTCGTGATGCACAAGGGCGAGCGCTTCAGCTTCCTGTTGGCTCGCAGCCGCCGCAGCGACGTTCTCTAGCGCCGAAAACAACTCCTCCGCGATCGCCTGGAGAGCCGCGAGCGGCTGATCGGTGGCGGCAAGCTGGTCACGGACAGCTTGTTCGACCGCTTGGGCAACGGCGCGTCCCGTCATCAAAGTCCTCCAAGCCAACATTGGCTCCGCTACTCAGTTCAAAGAACGGTCGGCGCCGAGGCAGCGGCACATACCCTCTCGGTCATGAGAGCGACGAAAAAAGCCCGCGAAAAGCGCGTTGCCGATCGTCAGGCGATCGCAGGGCTCGTGAATTATACGTCAACGCGATCCGCGATCGTCAACAGAAATCCCATAACATCAAATGACTAGCTGTCGTGATGGGAGGATACAACCAGAGGGAGAGTGCATAGTCATTGCAACACGCGAGGGCAGAAAACTAACGCTAGTGGCGGAGATCAATTCCGCAATGAACAGGATGCTTGCCATGAGCGAAGCTTCCACAACCTTCGCACCGCCCCTCGGGCCAATGCCTGGCCGAGCCGCCGCATTCGCGCAGCGCTGCGAGGCGGCGCTGCCTGTCGGCTACTTGACCGCGGTGACGCCGGCCCTGGAAGGCGCGCTCGCCAGCGCGCACGAAGCCGGGCACCAGCGAGCCGTGCGAATCCTGCACGCCGTTCTCGCCATTCTGGACGACCCTAGCCTCCGCTAATCGGGACACTCTGCTTCTTCAGCGACCAGGGGCGCCTGATCCGTGATGAGGCTCTGCCCCGCCTCGTCACAGACCACCTTCCAGTTCACCCACGGCCGCCAGTTCCGCAGTGGCTCGGTGCAGGGATCGGGAGCCATGGCCGAGCGATCCTGGCCATCCCCGCCGTCACCGCCCGGCCTGCGCCGCGGACGGTGCTGCCGCCGAGGGCACCGCCGCCAGGGGCGCGCGCTGCCCCGGCTCGACCTGCACCGTGGCCGTCATCCCAGCCACGAGCCGCACCCCATCCGGCATCTGGTCGATATGCACCCGCACGGGGATCCGCTGCGCCAGGCGCACCCAGGTGAAGATCGGGTTGACCGTCGCCAGCCCCTGCTGATTGGGCTGCGCATTCGCGACGCCGATACCGCGCGCGATGCTGACGACATGCCCGCGCAGTAGCGGCGCGTAGCCCATCAGCCGCACCGTCGCGGGATCGCCTTCGCGCAGCCTGTGCACGACCGTCTCCCGGAAATACCCATCGACCCAAAAGGAATCCTCATCGATGACGGAGATGCGGCTCTGCCCGACGGTCGCGTAGTCGCCCAGCCGCGCCGCGAGGTTGGTCACCCAGCCATTCACCGGCGAGCGGATCTCCGTCCGTTCGAGGTTCGCCTGGGCCTGCTGGAGATTTGCCTGCGCCTCGAGCAGCCGCGCCTGCGCAGCCTGGGCGGTCGCCCAATAGGTCTGCTGCTCCTCCGCCGAGACGGCGATGGTGGTGAGTTCCTGGCGGCGCCGCGCCTCGCGCTCCGCATTCCCGGCATTCGCCTGCGCCTGCTGCACTGCCGCCTGCGCCAGCGACACCGCGATGCGGTAGTTGGTGGGATCGATCGTCATCAGCGGATCGCCCTGCCGCACGAGCTGGTTGTCGACGACGGGCAGCGCGACGATGCGGCCTTCGACCTCCGGCGCCACGGTCACGACATAGGCGCGCACCGTGCCGTCGCGGGTCCAGGGCCCTTCCATGTAGAGCCCCCACATCGACCAGCCGAGCACGACCGCGACCGCCACCGTCGCCAGGGTGATGAGAACCGGCAGCACCCGCCGGCGATGGGCGGGCTGTTCAGCCTCCGACATGGAAGCCTCCCTCTGCGACAATGACCATGATGCCCCACAGAACGATCACATAGGCGGCGAAGACAAAGAGCGCCGGATGCCAGACATGGCGCAGCAGGCCCCAGCGGTCGGCGAGACGGCGCGCGATCGTCGTGACGATCCAGGCCGCCAGCAGCATCGGCACGATCGGCGCGATGTAGACGCCGTCGAGGCTGATCTCGGCGAACCTCATGCCCCACCCCCTGTGTCGAGGCTGTCGGGGTGGGCGGCAAGCGCCTCCCGCACCGCCAGCAGGCTGCCGCGAACGCGCAGCAGCGCCTCGGCGGTCGGCACGTCGGTCGAGGCGAAGACGTCCTGCTCCGCCAGCGCCGCCCCGACATCACCCCGGGCGAGCGCGGCGAACAGACGTCGCAGGCCGGGTCCGATATCGGGCATCCCCGCCATCCCGTGCAGCCGGATCAACTCCGCCCCGAGCGTCAGCGCCGCCAGCAGGCGGCCCCGCTGCGCCGGTTCCGCCTCATCCGGCAGCACCGCGAGGCGCGCCTCGACGCGCCCTTCCCAGGCCTCCGGCGTCCATCGCGCCGGCCGTGCCGCCAGGCGCCGCAGGTCACGCGCCGTCAGGTCCAGCAGGCGTTGCGTGCGCCGTTGCGCCGACAACGGGGGCATCAGCAGGAACCACAGCGCCCCGAAGCCCAGGCCGAGCACCGTCGCGATGGCGCCGTTGAAGAACTGCGCCGCGTCGTAGGTCATCTGGTTGGACGGATTGATGATCGGCGTGATGCCGACCGCGGCCCCGCTGAACACCGCCGCGCGGGACCAGGGCAGCGCCGCCAGCGCGCCGACCGGGACCAGCACCAGGCCCATCGCGAGGGCGAGCTCAAGGAACCCGTCCAGCCGCGGCAGCACCACGAACGTCACCAGCCCGGCCAGCACGATGGCGAGCATGAAGCCCGTCGTCATGCTCACCGCGCTGGGATAGGCACGGTCGGCGAGCGACCCGAACAGGGTGACCGGCACCATGACCCAGATCAGGGCCACGGCACCGCTCGGCCAGGCGGAGAGCACCCAGAAGACGATGGCCACCGCGATGGCGAGGAAGGCCCGGACGCCGTTGTGGAAGGCCGGATACCAGTCGGGCACCGGGAACCGCACGGCGCGGTCCGGCACAGGCACCCGCCCGGCATCGTCACTCCACAGCGCCAGGCCGCGCAGCGCCCGGGTCAGCCCGCGCAGGAAGCCCGCGGTGCGGTCCAGCATCAGCCGCCGGGACGGCGTCTCCGCCGGGTGGGCGGCAAGCGCCTTCGCCGCGGCCGCACTCTGCGCCAGCAGCACGGCCGGCCGCGCCGACCATTGCCCGGGCGCGCCGCGCTGCATGATGGTACCGAGCTCCGGCGGGATGCTGCCGAGGATCGCATCCGCTTCCCGCCGCGCCGCTGCCTCGGGCAGGGCCGCGAGATGCGTCGCCACGGTGCGCCAATGCGCCAGCATGGCGAACAGGCCGCCCATCACCGTCGTCGGCAAGGCCGCGCCGCGGCGCCGGCCGGAGCTTTCGCCGATGGCCTCGTCCATCGGCGGGTCCAGGGCCGCGACCTGGCGGATCAGCTCGCGCCGCACCGGCTGGCTTGCCGCCGCGCCGGAGGCACCCGGCTGCAACCCGGCGACGAAGCCCCCCGCAACCTGCGAGATGAGACCGTCGAGGAGCGCCGCGATGCGCTGCCGCGCGCCGCCGAGATCCGTCCCTGCCAGCACCACGCCGGCGCAGACGATGCCGAGGCCGATCTCACTGGTTCGCGCCAGGGCGAATTCGGCGGCCCGCCCATCCGCGCCGCCGGTTGCGCCCAGGATATCGGCCGCGATGACCGCCGCCGTGTAGCCCGACAGGGCCGCGCCATAGGCCGCGAAATTGCGCAGCAGCGTCGCGACGATCGCGCATCCCGCCCCCCACAGGGCGAGGCCGAGCAGGAAGCCGATGCGGTCCTGCGGAAAACACACGGTCAGCAGCACGGCGGAGGCGCCCCCGACCACCGTGCCGATCAGGCGGAACCGCCCCTTGCGCAGTGATGCCCCGAGATGCGGCTGGCAGACCAGCCCGGCCGTGGTGGCGGCCCAGGCCGCATTTTCCAGTTGCAGCCAGAAGGCGAGGTAGAGCGCAAGGCACACCGACGCCCAGAGCCTCAGGCCGAACAGCAGCGCGGGCAACCCGGCGGCACCGGCCGATCGCAGACGCGCCGCGCGGCCATGCAACGCGGCGGTGAGGGACGTCGCGGACACCCGGCATCTCCAGTTCAACGGAACGCCGGCAGTCTCGGCCGCCGTCGCCCGCACGGTCCCATAGGCAGCCGCGTCGGGCGCCGCCATCCCCAAATCTGGTCACGCCGGAAATCCGGGCGACGCGCGCATAACCAGTCCTGGGCATGTGCGACGCCGCGGCACGCGCACCCGGCGACCGGACGGCGCCCGCGCCGGCGTGCGGCCGTCGTCGCAGCGCAGGCGGCCCCCGACACCGTCCGTCGCGGCGCCCGCCCGATGGAAGAGCCACTCGGGCGGGGCGGAGAGGACCAGTTGGCATCAGCGCTCGGCGAAAGCCTTCTCGACCACGTAGTGGCCAGGGGCGGCGTTGCTGCCCTCGGTGAAGCCTCGCATTTCCAGCATCGCCTTGAGGTCGGCGAGCATGGCCTCGCTGCCGCAGATCATGACGCGGTCCTCGGCCGGTGAGAGCTCCGGCATGCCGAGATGCGCGGCCAGCCCGCCATTGTGGATCAGGTCGGTGATGCGCCCGCGGATGGGGGTGTCGTCACGCGTGGCGTGCGGCACGTAGCGCAGCCGGTCGCGCGCGAATTCGCCGAGGAACTCGTCCTCCAGGATGCCGCGTGACAGCCAGTCCCGATAGGCGAAGTCGGCTTGATGGCGGCAACCATGCGTGACCACCACCGTTTCGAATCCCTCGAGCACCGCCGGGTCCTTCACCAGGCTGAGGAAGGGTGCGAGGCCGGTGCCGGTGGACAGGAGGTAGAGCCGCCGGCCGGGCAGCAGATTGCCCGCCAGCAGCGTTCCCGTCGGCTTGCGTCCGAGGATGATGCGCTCGCCCGGCCGGATGGATTGGAGCCGCGAGGTCAGCGGGCCGTCGGCGACCTTGATGCTGAAGAATTCAAGCTGCTCCTGCCAGGCGGCGCTGGCGATGCTGTAGGCGCGCAGCAGCGGTTTGCCGCCAACCCGCAGGCCGAGCATCAGGAACTGGCCGCTCTCGAAGCGCAGCGACGGCTCGCGCGCGCAGGTGAAGCTGAACAGCCGGTCGGTCCAATGGTGGACGCCGAGGATCTCGGCCTCGGTCAGCGAGGGCGGCAGGGGAGGCGCGCCGTCCATCATGCTCCCCTGAGGCGCTGGGTGACGAACGGGATGAAGGCGGTAAGGCTGGCTGGCATGGCGTCGACCCTGTGCTGGACGACGCCATGGAGCGGTCAAAGTGGTCGAGCAAAAAGGACCATTCCGGCGGGGGTGACAGGACCACTTCCATCGCCTGCCACCCCCGGCCCGTCAGCCGCGCCGGATGTTCCAACCGAAGGGCGCGCAGCCCTCCACCAACCCGGTCAGGTTGCTGCGATAGGCGGTGGGGATGCGGAACACGCCGAGCGGCACCGCCGGCGCGTCGATCGCCACGATCTGCTGGATCTGGTCGGCAAGCTGCACACGCTGGGCTTCCGTCTCGGCGGACAGCCATTGCGCGGTCAGCCGCTCGACCGGCTCGCTGCCATACCAGCCGAACCAGCCGGCTTCGCCCTGGCCGCGGACATAGCCGCTCGTCGCCGGCGTGGTGATGCCGATCGCCTGCCACCAGGTGTGGAAGATGCTCCAGCCGCCACGCTCGGCCGGCTCGCGGCTGGAGCGGCGCTGCAGCACCGTGCCCCAGTCGGTTTCCGCCAGCTCCACATTCATGCCGAGCTGCTGCAGCAGATTCGCGGTGATCTGCCCCATCGGCCGGATCGTCGGGAAGTCGGCCGGGTTGATGATGACCACTTTCTCGCCGTTGTAGCCGCTCTCCTGCACCAGCTTCCGCGCCGCCTCGATCGAGGGATTGTCGGAGAAACGGTTGTTCGCCGGCGGCGTGCCATAGGGCGTGCCACAGGGCAGGAAGGAATGGCACAGCGTGTAGGAGGACGGATCGTCATTGGTGATCGCCGTCATGTAGTCCTGCTGCCGCACCGCCGTCAGCACGGCGAGGCGCAGCTTGGCGTTGTTGAACGGGGCCTGCAGGCTGTTGAATCGGATCAGGCCGACATAGCCATTCGGGTCGCCGCCGCCGATGGTGATGCCGCTGGCGCGGCGCAGCAGCGGCACGGTGTCGGCCAGCGCCTGTTCCCACCAATCCACCTCGCCCTGGCGCAGCGCGGCCAAGGCCGTGGCGCTGTCGGGGATCGCCTTCCATTCGAAGCGGTCGAAATGCACCACCTTGCCGCCCGAGGTGCGTTCCGGCGCTTCCTGCCGCGGCACGTAATCGGCGAAGCGCGCATAGACGGCGCGCTGCCCGGCCATGAATTCATCGGCGACGAAGCGATAGGGGCCGGAACCGACCATTTCGGTGATCTGCGTGGTCGGGCTGATATTCGCCAGCCGCTCCGGCATGATGAAGGGCACGTTGGTGGCCGGCTTGGCCAGCGCGTACAGCATCAGTGGAAAGCGCTGCTTGAGCCGGATGGCGAAGGTCTTGTCGCCCTTCGCCTGCCATTCGTTGACCGCCGCGATCAGCATCTGCCCCAGCGCATCCCGCGCGCCCCAGCGCTTGAGGCTGGCGATGCAGTCCACCGCGCGTACCGGCGTTCCATCGTGGAACTTCAGCCCGTCGCGCAGGGTGATCTCCCAGGTCAGGCCATCCTGCGACACGGTGTGGCCGGCCGCCATCTGGGGCAGCGGCTCGAACTTCGCGTTCAGGCCGTAGAGCGTGTCGAACACCGCATAGCCGTGGTTCTGCGTTCCCGCGGCGGTGGTGAAGATGGGGTCGAGGATCGTCAGCCCCGCCTGCGGCACCAGACGCAACGTCCGGGTGGCCGCGGGCTGCGCCAGGGCCGGGCTGGCGACCCCGGCGGCCGACAGTGCGGCGACGGCAGACAGGAAGGGGCGGCGTCGGATCATGCTGCGAGGCTCCATCGCGGGATTGTCCTGGATGCTTTCAGCCGCCGCCCCCACGGCGGAAGGACCACTTGCCTGCCAGCGACAAGACCAGTTGCGTTCGCGGTTGCCGGCGCCCGGGCCGGCGCCGCTAAGCTCCCGCCACCAACCGGGAGCCCCGCACCGTATGCAGATGCCCTTCTTCACCCGATTTCCGGCCGAGCCCACGGGCGCGTTCCTGACCGCCCATCCGCGCGGCTTCACCGTGCTGGACGGGCCGCCCGAGGTGCGCAACTTCCGCTACCACCATCGGGAGGAAGGTGGTGTGCAACTCGCCTCCGGCCTGTGGGAAGCGACGCCGGGGGCATGGCGCTTCCGCTTCCTCCATCAGGAGTTCTTTCACATGCTGTCCGGCCGGCTGGAACTCACCCCGGCTGATGGCGAGACGATGCTGTTGGGCCCGGGTACTGCCTTCGCGATCGAACCGGGCTTCGCCGGCACCTGGCGGGTGCTGGAGACGATGCGGAAGCTCTATGTCACCCGCTACGCCGAGAGGTGAGGCGGCGCCGCGCGGGCGATGACCGTCCGCGTCACGCGGGCGAGTTCCGCCACCGCGGTGCGCAGCCGATGTTCATCGAAGCCGGAGAAGCCGAGCACCAGCCCGCTCCGGGGCGGCGCGGCGATGTAGTGCGGGCTGACCGCCTTCACCACCAGGCCACGCCGCGCCGCTTCGGCGGCCACCGCGACATCGTCGACCGTCCCCCGGAAATGCATGGTGAGCTGGATGCCGACCTCCGGCACCTCCACCTCCACCAGGTCGCCCATCTGGCGCTGGATCGCTTCGACCACCGCGTTGCGCGCCAGGCGGTAGCGCTGGCGCATGCGCTGGACATGGCTGGTCAGGAAGCCGCGGCGCATGAAGCCGCTGACCACGGCCTGCTGCGGGGTTGAGGGGTGGCGGTCGGTGAGGAACCGGGCGCCGCGGAAGACATCGACGAGCGAAGGCGGCACCACGGCGAAGCCCAGCCGGGCACCGGGGAACAGCATCTTGCTGAGGGTGCCGACATAGATGACCGTCTCGCCGCGATCGAGGCCCTGCAGAGAGGCCAGGGGGCGGCCGACATAGCGGAACTCGCTGTCGTAATCGTCCTCCACGATCCAGGCGCCGGTGGCGCTCGCCCAGTCCAGCAACTCAAGTCGCCGCTGGATGCTCATCACCGCACCGGTGGGATACTGGTGGGACGGCGTGATGTAGACCGCGCGGGCGCCCGGCGCGGCGCGGCAGCCGGCCTCCACGTCGAGCCCGTCATGATCGACCGGCACCGGCACCAGCCGCGCGCCCAAGGTCGAGAGTGCCTCCCGCGTCGGCAGGTATCCCGGATCCTCGACCCAGACGGCGTCGCCGGGGTCGAGCAGAACGCGGATGGTCAGGTCGATCGCCTGTTGCGCGCCGGAGAGGATCAGCACCTGCTCGGGCTCGCAGCGGACGGCACGGGCGACGCGCAGATATTTGGCGACCTCATCGCGCAGCGCGCTCTGTCCGCTCGGGTCGCCATAATGCAGGGCGGCCGGGTCGAATTTCTGCATCACTTCCATGCCGGTGCGGCGCAACGCCTCGATGGACTGGGCGTCGATCGAGCAGCAACCCGCCGCGAAGGGCAGGTTGGGCGGCAGCTCCAGCCCCGAGGCGAAATGCGCGTAGCGCTGGCCGATGCGGGAGAGGGCGGGGTTCGCCCGGCCGGCCGGCTGAGCCGTCGGCGCGACCTGCATGGAAGGGGCGGCATCCTCGGCGACGAAGGTGCCCGAGCCGGCCTGGCCGGTGACGTAGCCTTCGGCCAGGAGTTGCTCATAGGCCGACAGCACGGAAGTGCGGGAGACGCCGATCCGCGTTGCGAGCTGGCGGGTCGAGGGCAGCCGCGAGCCGGCGGCGAGGCGGCGGGCGACGATCGCTTCCCGAAATGCCAGGTAGATCTGCTGGAAGATGGGACGCGCCGAATCGGCGTCGAGCTCGATCTCGAACAGGGATGACCATTGTTCCCCGAGCCGGCGCGGGGGCGACCGGCCGACCATGGCGCATTCCTCGGTCGCGTCTTGCATGGTCGGCGATGAAGCAAGTGGCGTGCCATCCCGGGGCGGCTCCCGGCGCCCAACGGCACCGGTCGCACCGGCTCAGCCCGGTTGCCCCCCTGGATCGCATCTCCACGGCGATCATGGCGCGCTGCGGGACGGCCTGCGTATGCCGCGCACCGCCTCAGCGAGGTGCCCCGCGAAGAGTGCCGCCAGCGCTCCGCCCGGCGCCTGCTCCGGCGTCAGCGCCGCGAAGGTGAAGCGGATGGGGGGCGTAAAGCGCCGCAACGCCACGCCCGGTCGCGGCGCATGGGCCGCGAAGGCATCGACCAGCGCGACCCCGAGCCCCTCTCCGACATAGGCGAGCGCCGTCGCCGAATACAGCACTTCGAGCCGTACGCGCGGTCGCACCGCCTGCGTCGCGAACATCGCCTCGATCGCCTGGCGCAGGGGGCTGGTGCCGCCGAGCAGCACGAAATCCACGTCTTGCAGATCGGCGGGCGTCACTTCCCGTCGCCGCGCGAACGGATGGTCCTTGGGGCAGGCGCAGACGATGTCCGTGGCGGGCAGTGGGAGGATTGCGACGCCGGGTAGCGGCCCGGGCGGCGTCGCAAGGCCGAGATCGGTCTGCCGCGCGGCGACGGCCTGGCAGATCTCGGCCGAGGAGGCGGAATCGACGACCACTGACACATCGGGCCGGGCGGCAAGGAAGCGCCGCATCACCGGTGCTAGGAACCCGGCGGTGAGTGCCGGCATGGCGGCGATGTGCAGCCGCCCGGCACGGAATTCGCGCAGCCCGCGCGCCGCGTCGCGCAGCCGTTCGGCCGAGGCTTGATGGCGTTCCACTTCATGCAGCAGCAGCCGGGCGGCTTCGTTCGGCACGAGGGCGCGGCCGCGGCGTTCGAACAGCGCGAGGCCGAGTTCGGCCTCCAGCTCCGCGATCAGGCGGCTGACGGCGGGCTGGGACCGGCCGATGCGTTCGGCGGCCGCGGTGGCGGTGCCTTCGCGCATCAGGCTGCGGAAGGCCTGGAGCTGGCGTGGGTTCAGCCATCGTTCCATCGCCGCCTCTTATCCGGAAATCGTATGTGTGCAGTCGCCGAACCTATTGGACGCGGGGCTTCGTCAGCAAGAACAATGCGGCGACTGCATGAGGACCACGATGCCCGACATCATCGGCGACGCCATCGACCGCCTGATCACCGTCGAACTCCGCAACCGCGCCATGAATCACGGCATCATCGGCCGCATCTACGATGCCGCCCGCACCGAAGGCGGCGGCCGGCCCTTGACTGCCCGCGCAGGGGAGGCGCTGATCGCCGCGATCAAACCCGGCGACCCGGTGCTGCTGGTCTGCGGTGCGGGCTACCCGCCCGAGATGCCGAACGGGGAAAGCGACGGCCCGCCTGGCGTCGCGACGCTCGCCCGCGCGCTGTTCTGGGGCCCCAAGGCGGTCCCGGTCTTCGTGCAGGAAGCGCATCACGCACCCCCTGTCGTCGCGTCCTCCGAGGCCGCCGGCATCATGGTGCGCGACTGGGACCTGGTGAAGAGTCGCCGCTTCGGCGCCGCGCGCTTCGATGCCCCGACGCGGCAGGAGGAGGTCGCCGTCTGGGCGCGCGACCTGGTGGCGCGGCTGAAGCCCGCGGCCATCATCGCGGTCGAACGCCTCGGCCCGAACGAAAACGGCGTCGTCCAGTATTCCACCGGCTACCGGCCGGACACGGCGGTCGATCTCGCGCCGCTCTTCGCCGCCTGCGCCGAGGCTGGCGTGCTCAGCATCGGCATCGGCGACAATGGCAACGAGGTGGGCTTCGGCCGCATCTTCGACTTCCTCTCCGACTTCCACCCCTATGGGCGCAACCGCTCGCCGCACCCGCATGGCGGGGCCTGCACCACGGTCGCGACCGACATCCTGCTGCCGGCCTCGGTGTCCAACTGGGGTTGCACGGGGCTCGCCGCGATGCTCGCCTTCCTGATGCGCGATCCGGAGCTGCTGCAGACGCCGGAGATGGAAGGGCGGATCATCCGCGCCTGCCTCGATGCCGGCGGGTGGGAGGCGCGCTACTGCACCACGCGCTTCCTGGTGGACGGCATGGTGGGCGAGACCTCGATGTCCATCGTCCAGATCCTCGCCGAGATGGTCCGCCTGAACCTCGCCGCGCCCGATCGTGGGCCGGCGCATTGACGGGAGTTCCGACGATGACGCCGTTCCGCCGCCGCGCGCTGCTCGCCCTGCCGGGCGCGGCGCTGCCCTTTGCCGCCAGCGCCCAGGGCTTCCCCACGCGCGGCATCACGATCGTCGTGCCCTATGCGGCGGGCGGGGGTGCCGACATCACCGCGCGGCTGATGGCGCCCGTCATGCAGGCGGGCCTCGGCCAGCCCGTGGTGATCGAGAACCGCACCGGTGCCAATGGCGTGCTGGGGGCCGAGGTCGTCGCGCGTGCCGCGCCGGACGGGCATACGCTCGCCATGGTCGTCAGCTCCCACGTCATCAACAAGGCGGTGCTGCCGAACCTGCCCTTCGATCCGGTTGCGGATTTCGCGCCGGTGATGCTGGTCGCGCGTACGCAGCTCGTGCTTGTGGCGTCGCCCGCATTGGGGGTGAACACCGTGCCGGAACTGATCGCGACGATCCGCGCGAAGCCGGGCGACTACGCCTATGCCTCGCCGGGCGCGGGCAGCAACGTCCATGTCTTCCTCGAATGGTTCGTGCGCCGCGCGGGGCTGCAGATGGTGCATGTGCCCTATCGCGGCAGCGCGGCCGCGCATGCCGATCTGATCGCGGGGCGGGTCGCCTTCACGCTCGATACCTATGCGGCGGTGCGTCAGCATGTGGAGGAAGGGCGGCTGCGGCTCCTCGCCTTCGGCGGCCCGGAACGCTACGCCGGCCGGCCCGATGTGCCCACGATCGCTGAGGCCGGCAATCTGTCGGGCTATGCGGCCTTCTCCTGGTCCGCGCTGCTCGCC
The DNA here is from genome assembly GCA_041906015.1 of Roseomonas sp. GTDB lineage: Bacteria > Pseudomonadota > Alphaproteobacteria > Acetobacterales > Acetobacteraceae > Neoroseomonas. The sequence goes on along the minus strand of JAYRJZ010000024.1, from coordinate 13,035 downwards.
CCACGTGGGACGCCCGCGGATGTCGTCGCCCGGCTGAATGCGGAGGCACGCAAGGCGCTCGCCGACGCGACGGTGCGGGAACGCCTCGGCACGCTCGGTGCGGAGATCGCGGCCTCCTCGCCCGAGGCGCTTCGGACATTGATGGAACAGGAAGCGCAGCAGTTCGGCGCGCTCGTCCGCGAATACGGGATCCGCAACGATGGCTGACCTGTCCCGCCGCGTCCTGTTGGGCGCCTCTCTCGTCACGCTGGCTGCCCAGGCCCGCGCGCAGAGCTTCCCCGACCGTCCCGTGCGGTTCGTCGTGCCCTGGGCGCCCGGCGGCAGCACGGATGTCCTCGCGCGGCTCATCTCGGTGCCGATGGGTGAGGCGCTGGGCCAGCCGCTGATCGTCGACAATCGCCCCGGCGCGAGCGGGACGATCGGCCATGCCTCGGTCGCGCGCTCGCCGGCGGATGGCTACACCGTGCTGATGGCCACGAATTCCACCTTCGCCATCGCCCCGCATCTGCTGCCATCGCTGCCCTACGAGCATGACGCGGTCTTCGCGCCCGTCTCGCTGCTCGCGGAAACGCCGCTCGTGCTCTGCGTGAAGCGCGGCGGGCCGGCCAGCGTGGCGGCGCTGCTCGATGCGGCGCGGGCGCGGCCCGATGCTCTGACCTTCGGCAGCGGCGGGATCGGGGTGACCAGCCATCTCGCGGCGGAACTGCTGCTGGCGCTGACCGGGGTGCGCATGACGCATGTGCCCTATCGTGGCGGCGGGCCGGCGGCGCAGGCCCTGGCGGCGGGGGAGGTGGATATCGCCTTCCTCGACCCGACCGTCGCGAAGCCGCTCGCCGATGGCGGGACGGTCGCGATGATCGCGACCACCGGGTCGCGCCGCTTCCCGAGCCTGCCGGACCTGCCCACCGTCGCCGAGGCGGGCGTGCCGCACTACGTCACCGTCACCTCCTATGCGCTCTTCGTGCCGAAGGCGACGCCGGAGCCGGTGATCGCGCGACTGACCGTCGCGGCGAACGGCGTCTTCGACCGGCCGGGCTTCCGTGAGGATATGGCGATGCGCGGCATCTCGGTGCTGGCGGGCGGGCCGGACGCGCTCGCCGCCCATGTGCGCGAGGAGAATGCGCGCTGGGCCGAGGTCATTCGTGTCCGCAACATCAGGATGAACTGATCCATGCAGGTCGCGATTCTCGGAACGGGTCCGGTCGGCTGTGCCACGGCGGCGGTCGCGGCCGGGCAGGGGCATGCGGTTCGGCTGGTGCGCCCGCGCGGGACGGCAGCGGAACGGCGGCGCCTGCTGCGCTTCCAAGGCGCATTGGAAGCGGAACTGCCCTTCGTCTCGGCGGAAGGCATCGCCGCGATCCGGGGGGCGGATGCGGTGGTGCTCGCCATTCCCGGCACGGCCTATCGCGATGTGCTGCCGGCGCTGGCCGACGCGGTGCAACCGGGCATGACCGTCATCTTCGGCGGCGCTCTCTCGCTCGCACCGCTGTGGCTGGCGCAGCGCGTGCCGGCAGGCTGCGCCGTCGTCGCCTGGGGCACGACGCTCGCCACCGGATCGGTCATCGCGCCGGAGGTGGTGCGTATCGGCACCATTCGCGCGCGCTTCGACGTCGCCCCGCTGCCGTCGGCCGATCCACAGGCGGCGCTCGGGGTCTGCGCCGCGCTGTTCGGCGACCGCTTCGATCTTGCCGAGGGCGGGGTGGTGGCGAGCGCGCTGTCGAACATCAACCCCATCGCCCATGCGGCGCAGGTGATGACCAACCTCTCGCGCATCGACAGGGGGGAGGTCTGGCCGCTCTTTGGCTGCTTCACGGAAAGCGGGGCGGCGATGTGCCGGGCGCTGGATGCGGAGCGGATGGCCATTGCCGCAGCCTTCGGCGTGGCGGTGCGTTCGATCGAGACGCATTACCATTTGTCCTACCATGTGCCGCTCGGGCCGCTCGCCGAGATGGTGGCGGCGATGCAGGCGCGCGGGCTCGGGCCGAGCGGGCCGATCACGCTGTCCCATCGCTATGTGGAGGAGGACATGCCCTTCGGGCTGGCATTCCTCGAGGCGATGGGTGCCGTTGCCGGGGTCCCGACCCCGGCGGTTTCGGGCGCGTTGACGCTGCTCGGCGCGGCGTCCGGGCAGGATCTGCGCACCGCGAACTGGCTGCTTTCCGAGCTTCCGATACGGGAGCTTCACCAGGCGGTTGGCGGCCGATGATGATCGTGTCCCAATCCGCCAAGGAGCATCGCTCCTGCACCACGCATTGGGACACGACCGCCGCCTACGGCATGGAGGCGATGCGGCAACGCGTGCACCGGGGATGAAATCCTCTCACCCATCCATCGGATGGCGCCTGTGGCGGATCTTGTCACCGCCCCGCCAGAATGCTGAAGATGGAGTGAATGAAGCTCAACCAGATCGAGTACTTCGTTGTTCTGGCTGAGGAGCTCCACTTCGGGCGCGCTGCGGAGCGCCTCCACCGCTCTCAACCTCCACTCAGCCGTCAGATCCGGCTCCTGGAGGAGGAGTTGGGTGTCGATCTGTTCACCCGCAACGCGCAGCGTGTCAGCCTTACCGATGCCGGCCGAGCCTTTCTGCATGAAATCCGACCGGTACTGCGCCGCGTGGGGCAGGCGGCGGAGGCGGCACGACGCGCCGCAGCCGGCGAGACCGGGCATCTCGCCGTCAGTGCCACGGGTTCGGCGATCTTCGGTATCCTGCCGCGCGTCCTTCGTGCCTTCCGCGCACGTTATCCGAGCGTTGCCGTGGAACTCCACCAGGCACCCAAGGGCGCGCAAATCCAGGCGGTGAAGGAACGCCGCGTCGCCATCGCCTTCGTCCGCTCCCTCACCGAGGACGAGGAACTCGCCCATGACCTGGTGCTGGAGGAACCCCTCCTGGTCGCGCTCGGCCGGGAGAATCCGCTGGCTGCGCGCGCCGCCATCCGTCTGGCCGATCTGGCCGGCCAGGGCTTCATCCTCTACCGCGGCCAGTCCTCGCCCAGCATCGCCGACCAGATCATCCATCACTGCCAGCAGGCCGGCTTCAGCCCGCGCGTCGCGCAGGAGGCGGACGACATGCAATCCGCCGCCGCGCTCGCCGCGCTTGATATCGGCGTCACGCTGGTCGCGGCCTCCCTCAGCCAGATGCAACTGCGCGATCTCGTCTACCGGCCGCTCGCCGGGGAAGGGACGCTGCCCACCACCCGTCTCTATGCCGCGTACCGGCGTGACGATCCTTCTGCCGTCCTCGCCGCGTTCAGGCGCATCTGCGCGGCCGAAGCCGCTACTGAAGCTGACTGCCGATCTGGCTGACGATGCGGGTCCAGCTTTCGCGGTCGCGCGCGATCTGGGTGGCCAGGCTGTCGGCGTTGCCCTGCATGGGCTCGCAGCGGATGGCGGTGAAGCGCTCGCGCAGCGTTGGCTGGCGCAGCGCCTCCTGCACCGCCTGATCCACCTTGCGTCGCCCCTCCGCAGGCAGCCCGGTGGGCGCGAGCAGCCCATACCACCAGTCGACAGCGCAATCGGCGACGCCCGCCTCGGCCATCGTCGGCAGTTCCGGCTGGAGCGCGCTGCGCGCCGAGGTGACGGTGGCCAGCGCCCGCAGCTTGCCGGCGGCCAGGTGTGGCGCCACCGAGGTGGCGCTGTCGAACATGGAGTCCAGCCGCCCCGCCACGAGGTCGGTGACGGCGGGGCCGGAGCCGCGGTAGGGCACATGCGTCATCTCCACCCCGGCGCGCGCGCAGAAGAGCGCGGCGCAGAGATGGAGCGAGGTGCCGGAGCCGGCCGACCCGTAGGTGAGCTGGCGCGGCGCGGCGCGGGCGGCGGTGACGAGGTCCTGCACGCTGCGATGGGGTGAGGCGCTGGGCACCACGAGGATGTTCGCCACCGTTCCCACCGGGGAGACGGCGGTGAAGTCATTCCATGGATCATAGGGCAGGCGCTGGTTCAGCGTTGCCAGCACCACATGGGTCAGCGCCGTCATCAGCAGCGTATGACCGTCCCGCGACTGGGCCGCGGCCTCCGTGCCCACCAGCCCGCCGGCACCGGAGCGGTTCTCCACCACCACGGGCTGCCCCAGCGCACGCTCGAGGGCCGGCGCGATCAGCCTGCTCATGGCATCGATGGCGCCGCCTGGCGGGAAAGGCACGATGATGCGCAACCCGCGATCGGGCCAGGCCTGCGCGCGGACGAGGCGCGGCGTGGCGACCAGACCCGCGGCCGCCAGCACGGTGCGGCGCGGCAGGGTGACGGTGATGGGCATTGTTTCTTCCTCCCTTATGTCTCAGCGTCCGCACACGACCAGCGCGTCCACGGCGATCCCGCCCTTCGGGCCGAGGATCACCGGGTTCACATCGATTTCCGCGACCTCCTCCCCGAGATCGGCGACGAGGCGGGAGATGCGGGCGACCAGGTCGCAATAGGCATCGATATCGCAGGGCGGGTTGCCGCGCGCGCCATCCAGCACCTTGCGCATGCGCAAGCCTTCCAGCGCCAGCCGCACCTCGGCGGGCGAGACGGGGGCGAGGCGCACCGCCACGTCGCCCATCACTTCCACCAGCGTGCCGCCGAAGCCGAAGACCACGAGCGGGCCGAATTGCGGGTCGCGCCGCGCGCCCACCAGCATCTCCACCCCCGTCGGCACCATGGGCTGGATGGTGACGCCCGCGACGCTGGGCTCCTTTGCCGTGGCCTGGCGTATCGCCACGTAGGCCGCGGCGACGGCATCCGCGTCGCGCAGGTTCAGCACCACGCCGCCGATATCGGATTTGTGGTGGATCGCCGCCGCTTCCACCTTGGCGACCACGGGAAAGCCGATCTCCCGCGCCGCGGCGACCGCTTCATCAGCAGAAGTGCAGAGCCGGTCCGCTGCGACGGGAACGCCGTAGAGGGCCAGCAGGGATTTGGAATCCCGCTCGGTCAGCGCAGAGCCTGGCGCATGGGCGGCGAGCAGGCGCCGCGCCGCCGGCAGGGCGGCCTCCGGCGCATGGGGCTGTCGTGCCTCCAGCACGGCGCGGAGCCGGTCATGGTGGAACCACAGCCGGTAGGCGTTCATGCAGCGGTCGAGCGAGCGGAACACCGAAAGGGTTTGGCTCGCATCATAGACGGCGGAGCCGACGCCCTCGTACCACTCATTCATCCAGACCAGGGTGAGCGGCCGGTCCAGCTTCCCCGCCAGCCGGCTCAGGCCCTCGGCGCGGGTGATGGCCGGTGCACCATGGGCGGAGGGCATCAGCACCGCCACGCTGGCGAAGGCGGGGTCACGCGCGAAGATCTCCACGCATTCGCCGTAGAGCGCCTCGTCACGGATGGATTCCGCCGTGATGTCGGCCGGGTTCGCGATGGTGGCGAAGCCCGGCAGGCGCTGGCGCAGCGCGTCCTGGGTGGTCTCGCCTGGCGGCGGCATGGGAATGCCGTGCTTCTCGGCCTTGTCGGCCGCCATGACGACGGAACCGCCCGAACCCGAGAGGATGCCGATGCCCTGGGTCTGCGGCCGCCCGGCGCGGGAGAAGAACACCGCCGTCTCCAGCAGCCCCTCGAAGGCGTCCACCTGGATGACGCCGGTGCGCTCGAAGACGGCATCGTAGGTGGCGGCATCGCCGGACAGCATGCCGGAATGCGAGAGCGCGGCGCGCCCGCCGGCCTGGGTCACGCCGATCTTGCAGGCGATCACCGGCTTGCCGGCGCGGAAGGCCTTCTCCAGCGCTGCCAGCAGGCGCGGTCCGGAGGGCACGCTCTCGAACAGGCAGGCGATGGCGGTGGTCTCGGGGTCCTCCACCAGGAAGGCGATGAGGTCCGCGATGTCCACGTCGCAGGAATTGCCGGTGGAGATCAGGCGGGAGAAGCCGACCCCGCGATGCATCGCCTGGAACACCACATAGCCGAGCGCGCCGGACTGGCCGACCAGCGCGATCCCGCCCGGCACCAGCGGGAGCTCCCTGACGCTGGGCAGGATGTTGCAGGCGGCGCCCGATCGCGTGGCGACGATGCCGGTGCAATTGGGCCCCATGATGCGCAGCCCGGTCTCCGCCGCCACCGCCGTCAGCCGCGCCTGCATGGCGCTCCCTTCGGGTGTGCCGGTCTCGGCGAAGCCCGAGGAGAAGATGATGGCGCCGGGCACGCCGAGCGCCGCCGCTTCGCGCAGCAACGGCTCCACCTGCGGGGCGGGCACGGCGACGCCCAGGCAGTCGGGACGCCGGGGCAGGTCGCGCAGCGTGCCGTAACAGGGCAGACCGGCGATCTCGTTGTAGTTCGGGTTGATGGGCAGAATGCCGCCCTTGTAGTGCCGCACCAGGTTGGCCAGCACATTGCCGCCGAAGGAACCGGGCCGCGGCGAGGCGCCAAGGATGGCGACGGAGGCAGGGTCGAGCAGCGGCCGCAGCGCGGCGGCGGGGTAAAGACCGCGTTCGGCGGCAGGGGTGACATGACCGTCCATGGCCTCAGGTCCAGGAGCGCTTGAGGGCGCGGCCGCCATCCACCGCCATGTCGCAGCCGGTGACGAAGTCGCCGGCCGGGGAGGCGAGGAAGGCGCAGGCCATGGCGATGTCGTCCGTCTCGCCGAAATGGCCGATCGCCATGCGGCCGAGCTCCTTCTCCGCCTCGCCGCGTGCCTCATAGAGCTTGCGCAGCCCTTCCGTGCCCTCGATGGGGCCGGGCAACACGTTGTTCACACGGATGCCGTGCAGCCCCCACTCCACCGCCAGGGAACGGGTGAGGGCGGTGACGCCGGCCTTGGCCGAGGCGGCGTGCGCGGCGCCGGGCCAGCCGGATTCCACCTGGGCGAGGGAGATGTTGATGATGCGCCCGCCGTAGCGGGAGGCCTTCAGCGCCTGGAAGGCGTTGTGGCAGAAATTGAAGGTGCCGTTGAGGTCGATATCCACCACGGCGCGCCAGCCATTGGGCGTCATCTCCTCGAAGGGACAGTTGAAATTGCCGGCGGCGTTGTTGATCAGCACGTCGAGCGCGCCGAATTCCGCCACGGTACGGTCGATCACGGCGCGCGTTGCGGCGTAGTCGCGCACATCGGCGGCGATGGCGAGCCGGCGGGCGCCGGTGGCTTCCAGGCGACGTTCGGCTTCTTCCAGCTTCTCAGGCTTGCGGCCCGTGATGACGACGGTGGCGCCGAGTTCGGCGAAGGCCTCCGCGATGCCGAGGCCGATGCCGCTGCTGCCGCCGGTGATCAGGGCGACACGTCCGGAGAGGGCATCGGAGCTGAAGACAGCGCGCTTGGGATGGGCAAGGCGTGGGGATGCCTCGACGTTCGCACTCATTCTCGGTTTCCTCTCCGTTGCAGGCGCCGTGGCCGCTCGCCGGTACGTCCCGGAGCCGTTCCCGTTCGCCCTGGCTCACGGCAACGTCTCTGGCTCGTTGCTTTGGCGAGTATCCTCACCCGATCGGGATCTGCTCTAGCGGTGAGGCGGAAGGCAAAGCCAATCCATTCGCGGTATCAGCCGATACGGGGATTGTTGGGTGGCGCGGCTGAGCGTGATGAACCGGCCGTCCTTGCCAAGCACAACCCATCGTCGCTCGTGGGGGCGGTCCTGATGGCCTGCTCCGGCTGGATGATCAGGAAGATCGCCAACTTGGGCGCTGCCTCGTCATGCAGGCGGATGGCCCCTATGGTCCTGCCGATGGCGGGTTGTGCATGCGACCTGCACGGCCCATCTAAAAGGTGATGCCGGGCCCGGCTCGAACCGGCTCTCCTGCTGCCATGGCCCGTCGGGGGTGCGGCCAGGGGGCGCCGCCTGCCGGCGAAGGGCCGCACGACCCACCATCCGAAGCTGACCCGCGGGATTGCGCGTGCGGTTGCGGCCCAACCCCTGAAGGGACGCGATGCCAGTCCTCGGTGTTCATCACGTGACGACCTATCGATACCGGCAGCCGGTCGCCTTCGGCGAGCACCGGATGATGTTCCGACCGCGCGAGGGGCACGATCAGAGGCTGATCGAAGCGACGCTGGAGATCACGCCGGAGCCGTCGGAGATCCGCTGGCTCCATGACGTGTTCGGCAACAGCGTCGGCATCGCGCGCTTTTCGGGGCGCGCGCGGGAGCTGCGCTTCGACAGCAGCGTGCGGCTCGACCACGCGCCGGTGAATGCGCTCGACTATCCGATCGAGCCCGATGCCGAGACCTACCCCTTTTCCTACGATGTCGAGGACATGCCGGACCTGGCCCGGTCCATCGAGCGGCAATACGCCGACCCGGACCATGAGCTCGAACGCTGGGCGCGCCAGTTCCTCAGGCGCGACGGGCCGACCGGCACGCGCGAGCTGCTGGAGGGGCTGACCCATGGCGTCCGGCAGCGCTTCGCCTACATCGCCCGCTCCGAAAGGGGCGTGCAGGAGCCGCTGCTGACGCTCCGCCTCGGGAGCGGCACCTGTCGCGACTTCGCGGTCTTCCTGATCGAGGCGCTTCGCGCGCTCGGTCTCGCGGCACGCTTCGTCTCGGGCTACATCTACGTTCCGGAGCGCGGCGGCCGGATCGGCGGCGGCGCGACGCATGCCTGGCTCAGGGTCTATGTGCCCGGCGCCGGCTGGGTGGAGCTCGATCCGACCAACGGCATCATCGGCAACCGTGACCTGATCCGGGTCGCCGTTGCCCGCGACCATCGGCAGATCGTGCCGCTCCACGGGACCTGGACGGGGTTCCCATCCGACAATCTCGGCATGACGGTCGATGTCAGCGTCACGGCCATCGAGCCGTAACCATGGCGGGCGTTGAGCCTGCCGTGGTCCAGCTCATCCGGCGCGCGTCGCGGCGGCTCATTCGACAAGGAGTTTCCCATGCGCATCAGCGCCGGCTGCCAGATCGTCTATGATTGCCCGCAGCCCACGCCGATGCTGCTCGCGGTCACACCGCATCCTTCCCGGGCCTCGGACCTCGTCGGCCCCCATCAGGTCTGGTTCGACCCACCCGTCGCGGCCTGGAACTACAGCGACAGCTTCGGGAATGTGTGCACGCGCATCGTCGCACCGGCCGGGCGCCAGGTGATCTCGACGCGGCTGCTCATCGAGGATTCGGGCGCACCGGATGCCGTCGTCCGCGCCGCGTGGCAGCGCCCTGTGGAGGAGCTGCCGGACGAGATGCTGATCTACCTGCTCGGCAGCCGCTATTGCGACACGGATCGCCTGTCGGACATCGCCTGGTCGCTGTTCGGCCAGGGACCGACCGGGTGGGACAGGGTGCAGGCGATCTGCGACTACGTGCATGACCGCATCGCCTTCGGCTACGAGCATGCGCGCGCCACGCGGACGGCCTCGGAGGCCTTTGTGGAGCGACGAGGCGTCTGCCGCGACTACGCGCATCTCGCCGTCACGCTGTGCCGGTGCGTGAACATCCCGGCGCGCTACTGCACCGGCTATCTGGGCGATATCGGCGTACCGCCACCCTATGGCCCGATGGATTTCGCAGCCTGGTTCGAGGTCTACCTCGACGATCGCTGGCACACCTTCGACGCCCGCAACAACACGCCGCGCATCGGGCGGATCCTGCTGGCGCGCGGCCGAGATGCCACCGACGTGGCCATTGCGACGACCTTCGGTCCCTGTACGCTTTCGGGGTTCAATGTCTTCACGGATGAAGTGCTGTCCTAGTGTCCTGCCCGTGAAGTCCGACGAAGGTCGCGGATCGGCAGGCCACTGAAGACAATGGCTGGTGGCGCGAGAACGAAGTCCGCAGGATTTCGGAATCGGGACACCAGGCTGCGGCCGGCGTGCTTCCTGGCGACGACGCGCGTTGCGGTGGTGGCTCGTCCTTGGCCTGGGAACTTGCCAGGTCGGGAAGGATGGCGGCGTCCCGCACCGTGCCTCGCTGACGGGAACCCTCGTCATGCTCGCAGCCGCCGCGGCAATCGCTGGCGAGATGCTCCGCGCGAACGCCCCGGTGCCTCGCGTGCTTCGGCTGAGTCGCTCTCGCGGGAGACGGGGGCTGAGGTGAGATTGTTGCGATCGAGGTTGTGCAGCGTCTCCCGCCGCACCATGTGCCCTGTCGTCAAATTCGTCCGGTGAATCCCTCCCTCCCTGCTCACGATCGAGCCCCGAGGCGTGTTCCTTTCCCCCGCGAAGCTTGATCCGTTGCGCGATGTTGCGCAGCGGCGTCTTGTTGTGAGGACACTCCCATGCCGATCGGCACCGTGAAATGGTTCAATGCGACAAAGGGCTACGGCTTCATCCAGCCCAATGACGGCTCGAAGGACATCTTCCTGCACGTCTCCGATGTCGAGCGCGCCGGCATCGAAAGCCCCAAGGAGGGGCAGAAGCTGGAATACGAGATCCAGCAGGGCCAGCAGGGCAAGGTATCGGCCGGCAATTTGAAGCTGGCCTGACGGAAGCGCGCCGTCGATGCACGGCGCCGCGAAGATCCGCTGACAGCAACGGTGCGCCGGGAGTCATCCTGGCGCGCTGATGCTGTTTCCACTCATGAACGGCATGTGTGCGGCGGCTTCCCGCGACAGGAAGCGCATAGGCGGACGCCTGCCTCCGACGCCCTGTTCTCCAGCCGCGCCACCGGATGTCGATGCCGGACGGTTCTGCCGCGCCGGACCTCCTGCACAGGAGAGGCAGAAGGGGGGGCGGCGGTTCGCGACGACGCATCGTTCGTGCGGATCGCATCGAGAATCCGGACACGGCATGAGCGGTTCGACGTCGATGCGGGCGGCCGGTGCGTGACGGGCCACACGGCTTCCGGCACGAATGCGCTCAACGTGCCGCTGCGTACGATCAGACGGCGACGATGGCAGCGCCAGGCCACGATGCTCGTGGCTGCGGCACAGGCGGGAGCGGTGGCACGACATCAGGATCAGCGGATGGCATGGCGCTGCGCCGGTGGCTGATGATGTCGACCGACGCGATCGGAACCGCCATCAGGCGTTGTCCGTGCAGACAGGGGCAATCGACATTTCTATCCGAGCCCCAGCATCCGCAGGAGACCGAACGCCACCGCGATGCCGGCAAGCGTCTTGACGGCAAGCTGTCCGATCGGCGTGCCACTCGTGTGCCGCCATCCGACGAGAAGCAGGACCGGGAGGCTTCGAATTGTAATCATCGCTCATTCTAGCAGTCATTGCCTCCTCGACCGAACACAAGAGCGGCATGTGAATCCGGGGCCCGATCGAAGCTGGCATCGATGAGCATGGCGATCATCCCGGCCGTCCAGCTTCAGGACCGATGAACTGTCCTCAGCAACGCAACGGACGTGCTTTCGGCAGATCCGGCGATCCGCCATGTCCACGCCGCCGCTCCTGCTCTCCACGACCCGGATGCGGCGGCTGTCGCCAACAGGGATCGCGGTGGGGCCGACCCGGCGTGGTCCGGATCAGCTACGCCAGCCGAAGCGCTGGAAGGCGGCGCGGCCCTGCTCGCCGGCCAGGAAGGCCTCGAAGCGGTGCACTTCCGGGCGCTGCGCTCCGCGGCGCGCCAGCACCGACCCCGCGGAACGCCAGATGCGGAAGGGCTCTTCGATCTCGACCAGGGCGGCGTGCTCCGGCGCGGCGATCTGCCAGTGGTTCCACACCAGCCAGACGTCATAGGCATCGGGCTTGCTGCGCCATTCCTGCTGCGCGGCGCCGGTGTTCGGCGCGACCTGCACGATGCGTTCGCGCATCGCGCGCAGCAGGGCGATATCGCCCGTGCGGCCCGCGATGTCCTCGTAGAGCGCCGCCTGGCCAGCACCGCCGGTGGCAAGGATCCGCGCTTCCGCCGGCGGGCGCGAGAGCAGGTCGCGCAGCCCCGCATAGCGGCGCGGATTGCCCGGCCGCACCAGCAGCGCGGAGGGACGGAGATAGAGCGTCTTCCGCGTCGCCGGATCCAGCGCATCGCGGAAGCGTTCGACGAACTCATCCATCATGTATTCGGCGCCGGAGAAGACCATGTCCGCCTCCGCGGCGATGCGCCCGGCCCATTGCGGCGTCGGCCCGGCGATGATCTCGACCGGCGTGCCCTCCGCGGCGCGGAACGCCTCGGCGGCGACGCGCATGGCCGGTGCCGGACCGCCCGGGCCGAAGCAGCGGATCGGGTTCGCCGCCTGGGCCTGTGCGAGAGCCGGCGTGGCCGCGGCCGCGATCAGCAGCGCGCGGCGGGACAGCAGGCGAAGGCGATGGCCGGGGCCGGCATTCGGGTGCGTCATCAAGGTCTCCGTTCTGTGGTGGCGCGATGGCCGGCTGCGTCGTGGGTGTGCGCCGGGCTCCCCGAGCCTCATCGGACGCGCGGCACGAGGGCCGGGGTGCGAGGGTGATACGCCGCGGTGCAGCGGATATTCCGCGCCGCCGCTACAGCCCCGCTCCCTCGTGGGCCGGCAGCATGGTCTGGCGATGGACGAGCTCCGCCGCGCGCAGCAACTCCGCGCGGTCGAGCCCCTCGGCGGCCACCGCATAGCCGAAGCCCCGATCGACCCACCAGAAAGCCGAGAGCCCCTGGCGCGCATCCCCGGCGAAGCGGAACTCGGTGCCGAGCGCCCCGCCTTCGTCCACGCGCAGATAGACCGACAGGCGTTGCCCGCCCGCATCCTCGTACATGAGCTGCGCCGCGGGCTGCCCGGTCACGCCGGGCAGCAGGCGCCCGCCGATCAGCCTATAGCCGAGGGGAGCGAGCTCCGGTGGCCGCAGCGGCCGACCGAGACGGTTCGAGAGCCAGCGCAGGAGCTGCGTCTCCTCCGCCGCGGCGATCTCGACGGGGCGTCGCAGATCGACGGCGAAGACGTGATGCGCGGCCAGTGCCTCGCGCACCATTGGCCGCAGCGCCGGCTGCGCGAGGGGCACGGGCGCCGCTTCCGGCCGCAACCCGCGGGCCGACCAGCCGAGCGCGCCGCCGAGGGCGAGGCAGGCCAGGCCGGCCGCGATGCCGCCCAGGCGCCGGCGCCACGCGCGGCGCCGGGCGTCGATCAGCGTCGCGATACGCAGCGTGGCGGGAACCTCCTGTACGAAGCGCGGCCGCAGCGCGGCGCGCAGCGCATCGCGCTCCGCGGCCATGGCACGCAGCAGGGCCGCCTCCTCGGGATGGGTGGCGAGCCAGGCATCGATCGCCTCGCGCCGGCCCGGCGGCAGGCGATCG